>NZ_QKNX01000001.1:0-600000 GCF_005239135.1 Natronomonas salsuginis | reverse complement strand
TTCACACGACCAGATGTCCGCCGACGAGATAGAGCCCGGCGAGGATCGACTGAAAGGACAGCGAGCCGAGCGCTGAGAGGACGACGAACGAGCGAGCGTTCATCTCGGACAGGCCGGCGGGGATCGTGAGCAGCCCGCGGACGAACAGCATCGTGTTGCTGCCGGCGACGGCCACCGCACCCCAGCGATCGAACCAGCCATCGAACCGATCGAGCCGCGACTCCGTCGCCGGGAACCACCGCTTTTGCAGGACGTACTCCCGTCCAGCGCACCGAACGAGACTGAACAGGAGGAACTGTCCGATCGTCGTTCCGACGACTGCGATGACGACGATCGCGATCACCTCCGTGGTCGAGGTGCCGATCAGCGCCAGCGCGCTCGGGACGACGAGTTCGCTCGGCATGAACCGCAGCATCATGATCCCCTCGAGAACGCAGAGCCCGAACAGGACGGCGAACGCCAACTCCGAGGCGAAGAACGATTCCGTCCAGGACGGAATCCGTCCGATTTGCAGCGGGACCATCACCGAAGGGTAGACGCTATCGAGTATAAGAGTTGGTGGTGGAGAGCGGAGCGTGGCGATGGGAATCGACGGCCGCGCTCGAACGGTTGCGCGTCGTCACACCGCCCTGATGCCGAGCACCGAGACAGTCGTGCCGCCGATCACGACCGGCATCCAGTAGATCGCCCCCCGAAAGATGAGGACGGCGGCGGTGATCGACGCTGCGCCGATACCTGTCGTCGGTATCAAGAGGGCTATGAACGCGGCTTCGATCCCACCCAACCCCCCCGGAAGCGGCGCCGCTCCGGCGAGGTTTGCGAGCGGAATGACGAACACCAACACGGAAAGCGGGACGCTGTATCCGACCGCGTCGAAGGCCGCCATGAGCGCAGCCGCTTGAAAGAGCCAGCCGGCCAGCGAGAGCGCGACGACGACGGTGACGTTGCGCCGGTTCGTCGCGATCCGCTCGATGTTCTCGAAGAACCGCTGCAGCCGATTGGTGATGTCGGCTTCGACGGTCGCGGTCTCAACGCGCCCCCGCCTTATCCGCCGGATGTACGGTGCCAGTCTGCTCGGTAGACGCTCGACCAGGACGTGGCGATATCGCCACACGAGCACCATGGCGAGGGCGATGGCTCCGATGAGTACGATCGCTGAACCGACAGCGGTTTCGACTCGATCGCTCACCGCGGACGCCGTCGCGTAGTAGCCGACCCCGACGAGGATGAGCGAGATGGACGGCACGACGTTGAGCACGTCGACGCTCGCGATACTGACGAGCGCGGTTTCGTAGCGCGTCCCTGACACCTTCGAGATGAGCGCCGCGGCGACCGGTTCGCCACCGGCCTGCCCGAACGGGGTCACATTGTTGGCGAAGACCGCGCCCGTGTAGACGAAAAACGACTCCGGGATCGAGATCTCCGCATCGAGGGTGGCCAGCACCGTCCGAAGCATGAGGCTCCACGCCGCCAGCCAACAGAGCGCCAAGAGGAAGGTGAGCGCGACCGTCGTCGGCTCTGCCGAGTTCAAAGCACTCAAAACGCGATCAACGCCGATAACGGCGGCCAACACGACGAAGATGAGAATCGTGCCGAAGAGCCCGGTGACGAATGCCCGCCGTTTTCGTCCGTCCATGCTACGTGTATCGCACTCCAGGGCTTGAAACGTCTGATTGCCGTCCATTAGGGAGGTCGTTCGCCACGGACTCCAATCGTTTTATCTGGCTGGCTCTGGCTATGCCTAGCGATGGACGATTCTCGTCAGTCCAACGTACTCTTCGTCGTCCTCGATACGGTTCGGAAGGACCGCCTCGGGCCGTACGGCTACGACCGGGACACGACGCCCGAGCTATCGGCGTTCGCCGAGGAGGCGACGGTGTTCGGCTCCGCGGTCGCGCCCGCCCCGTGGACGCTTCCGGTTCACGCGTCGCTTTTCACCGGGCGCTATCCGAGCCAACACGGGGCCGATCAGGGGAGTCCGTACCTCGATGGCCACACCACGCTGGCCGCTATCCTCTCAGCGGCCGGGTACGATACCGCGTGTTACTCCTCGAACGCCTGGATCACGCCATACACCGGGCTCGTCGACGGCTTCGACGATCACGATTCGTTCTTCGAGGCACTCCCCGGTGACGTCCTCTCGGGACCGCTGGCGAGCGTCTGGAAGACGATCAACGACAACGAGTACCTGCGAACGCTGGCGTCGAAACTCGTCCGACTCGGGGCGGTCGCCCACGCCAAACTCGCGAGCGGGGAGAGTGCCGACTCGAAGACGCCGGCGGTCATCGACCGAACCAAGGCGTTCATCGACGGGAGCGAGAGCGAGGAGGGGTGGTTCGCGTTCGTCAACCTGATGGACGCTCATCTCCCGTACTATCCGCCGGAGACGTATCGCGAGCGCTTCGCGCCCGGCGTCGATCCCGATGAGGTGTGCCAGAATTCGAAGGAGTACAACTCGGGAGCGAGAGGGATCGACGACGAGGAGTGGGACGCCATTCGCGGGCTCTACGACGCCGAAATCGCGCACATGGACGCCGAACTCGGCCGGCTGTTCGAGTGGCTTCGCGAGACGGGCCAGTGGTCGGAGACGACGGTGGTCGTCTGTGCGGACCACGGCGAACTTCACGGCGAGCACTCGCTGTACGGCCACGAGTTCGCCCTCTACGACGAACTGATCAACGTTCCGCTGTTGATAAAACACCCCGACATCGAGGGGGATCGACGCGACGACCTCGTCGAGTTGCTCGATTGCTACCACACCGTCCTCGACGCTCTCGGCGTGGATGCGAACGCTGTCGAGATCGCCGGCGACGCCCTCGACCGCGACCCGACGCGTTCGCTACTCTCCAAGTCGTACCGCGAGTTCGACGACGCCGGGTCGGCCGACCTCGATCCGGGGCAGCGAGCGGTCGTCGGCGGCGAGCGCGATCACGCGTTCGTCGAGTACGCCCAGCCGGTCATCGAACTCCACCACCTCGAGCAGAAGGCCAGCGAGGCGGGGATCGAACTCCCCGACGACCATCGGGCGTACGCTCGCCTCCGCGCCGCTCGAAGCCTCGACGCGAAGTACGTTCGGGCGGATCGGATCCCCGAGGAGGGGTATCGACTCGACGAGGATCCCGACGAGTCCTCCCCGATCGACGCGGCGGACGACGACCTCGTCGCCGACGCAGAACGCTCCCTCTCACGGTTCGAAGCGGCCGTCGGGGGCGCGTGGGACGGCCCGACGGACGCGCCGTCGGACGGGGAAGACGTGCTGGCCGAAGCCGACGAGGGGACGCGCGACCGGCTCCGAGAACTCGGGTATCTCGAGTAACGCTCCGTCCGATTCGGTCCAACTCGCCCACGCCATCTCGTTGAATCCACATCGAACGCGGCCGTGTTCACGGGTCGCAGGGAGTATCAATACACATAAAATACGCTGCCACAAACTGCGACCCAAGTGATGGACGATCAGGACTTTCTGGGTTCGGACTGGGATCACTGCATCGTGTTGGATGCGTGTCGGTACGACACCTTCAGCGACGTGTACGACGAGTATCTCGACGGGACGCTGGAAAAGCGCCGGAGCACCGGCTCGTCGACCCCAGAATGGGCCTACCGAACGTTCACCGGCGACCACGACATCGCGTACTTCTCCGGAAACCCGTTCATCAACAGCCTCGGAATCCCGCTGAACGAGCTCAAGTGGGGGGCAAGCTGTGATTACGAGTGGACGGCGACGAATCACATCAGCGACGTGTTTGACGTGTGGAAGACCGGATGGGACGACGATCTCGGAACCGTCCCTCCAGAGAGTCTCGAAGCGGCGTATCGTGCCAATCAGGACGCCGTCGAACGCGCGGACAGAACCGTCTTCCACTACATGCAACCGCACGCACCCTATCTCTCTCGTGGCAAGGGAAAGAAGCTGAAACAGATCCAGAAGGGGATCCGAAGACAGGACGAGGCGGAGACGGCCGCCGCCCGCGGGAAGCGCTCGTCGATCGGAGCGTCGATCCGGCAGAGCGTCGAGAGCGCCCTCGATTCGAGCGAACTCGCCCAGAAGATCGGCCTCTGGCTCGAACTCGACCCGACCGACCTGCTCCGAAACGGCACCCGAGAGGCCGCACTGGAGCTGTACGAGGAGAATCTCCGAATCGCACTCGATGCGATCGCAGATCTGTCTTCGGAGCTCGACGGGCGAGTCGTAGTGACCGCCGACCACGGTGAAGCGTTCGGCGAACAGGGTGTTTGGGAACATCACATCGAGACGCACATCGCACCGCTCATGGAGGTGCCATGGCTCGAACTCGATTGACGGCCGGTGACAGTCACGCGACGACAACGCCCCGGATCGGACGCCAGTATCGGATTCATCCATGAGTTTGGAGCGCTCGGACACCGGGTCGATACCCCCCGATCACGCACCGGTCGTAAGCCATTATCTAGAGTTCGAGTCCCACGTCACCGGCGGTATCCGAGAATCGGTCGCCCACCAGCGGAAAATGCTCGACGAACTGGGCATTCACTACACGACCGATCCATCGCTCGATGTCGACGTGTTTCACTGCAATCTCGTGGGGCCCCGATCGCTGTGGTACGCGAAACGGGCCCGATCGAACGGAATCCCAGTCATCGCACACACGCACGTCACTGCGGAGGACTTCGGAGACAGCTTCCGGTTCACAAACGCCATCTCGAAGCCGCTGAAACCCTATCTCGAATGGGCGTACGGACAGGCGGATCTGTTGGTCTGTCCGTCCGACTACAACCGTCGGTTGATCGAAACGTACACCGATACGCCGACGACTGTCATCTCCAACGGGGTCGATCTGGAAAAACTCGACGGCTTCGAGTCGCTTGCCGACGAGTATCGTCGACGATACGGGCTCGAACCGCCCGTCGTCTTCCTCGTCGGCCACGTCCTCAAACGCAAGGGGCTCGAAACCTTCGTCGAACTCGCCCGTCGCCGCCCGGAGATCGATTTCGCGTGGTTCGGTCCGCTCGATTTGGAGATGAAAGGTCGAGACACCACCCGATTGATCCGCGAGTCGCCGGACAACTGCACGTTCACGGGCTACGTCGACGACGTTCGCGGCGCGTACGCGGCGGGCGACATCTTCTGTTTTCCCACCCACGAGGAGAACGAGGGCATCGCGCTGTTGGAGGCGATGGCGGCCGGAAAACCGATCGTCGTCCGCGACATCGAACCGTTCTCGTGGCTCGACGACGGCGAGGAGTGTCTCAAGGTCGATGCCCCGTTCGGAGACCTCGACCCGTTCGTGGACGCACTGGAGCGACTCGACGACCCCGAGCTGCGCCGTCGGCTCGGCTCGAACGCCGCCGCTCGGAGCGAATCGTTCTCGCTCGAATCGATCGCAGCGGAGTATCGAACGCTGTACTCGGAGGCGGTCTGAATGAGGATCGGCTTTTTCACTGACAGTTACTTTCCCGAGATCGACGGCGTGACGTACACGATCAAACTGTGGCGTGAGGCGCTCGAAGGCGAGGGCCACGAGGTGTACGTCGTCTACCCCGACGGCGACTACGCCCCCAGCGATCGAGAGCTCCCAGTTCGGTCGGTTCCCAACCCGTTTTATCCGGGGTATCGGATCCCGCTCGTTCGGCGTCCGTCGACGCTTCCCGAACTGGATATCGTCCACTGTCACGGCCCGGCAACTGTCGGTCGACTCGGACGATACTACGCGAAAAAACGCGATCTGCCGTCCATCTACACTCACCACACTCCGATCGAGGAGTACTTCTACCAGAACGTCAGGTTCGAAGCGGTCGCGAACGCCCTCAAGCGGCTTTACGTCCCCGTCGAAACGTCGTTTCTCCGGAGTTTCGACGTCGTGACGGCGTCCACGGATCGGATCGACCGAGACGTACCGCACGTTCGACTCCCCGTGGGGATCGACACGGAGTTCTTTTCGCCGACCGCAAAGGACTGGTATCCCGACCGCACGGTGATCGGCTACAGCGGGCGGCTCAGCATGGAGAAGAACGTCGAGGAGATCCTTCGTGTCGCGGAGACGCTGCCGGAACACGAGTTCGTCATCGTCGGAGAGGGTCCCCGGCGAGCCTGGATCGAGGGGAACGCACCGTCGAACGTCGAGGTTCGCGACTTTCTTCCCCGCGAATCCCTGCCGGTGTTCTACTCGTCCATCGACGCGTTCGTGACCGCCTCAACGGCCGATACGCTCGGGTTGTCGCCCTTGGAAGCGAACGCCTGTGGAACCCCGGTTGCGGCGGCCGACGTCGCGCCGTTCGATCAAACGATCGGATCTGCCAACGGCCGGCGGTTCGAGTACGGGAATCTCGAATCGATGGCCGACGCGATCCGAGCGTGCCTCGATTCGACGTCTGATCCGAGGGCGGCTATCGACCCCTACGACATTCGCCACACGGTGTCGAACCTCATGTCGATCTACGACGGCGTCCGTTCGTCGCCCGACCACGCCCCAACGGTGAGCGCGGATCTGGAACTTGCCGACGAATAGCGGCGTTCTTCGGAGTGATCGTCAGTCTAGGATCGAGCGACAGCATGCTCGTCCGGCGAACGTGGTTCCCAGAGGTACTCCTCGTCGAGCCCAGCGTCGTCGGTCGCTGCCGCTTTTGTCGACTTTCGCCGCCGCAAGGGCTACCATCCGTGCACAGTCACGTGGGGCGGAGCCGAACTCCGCTGGTGGCTCGCCTCGACTGGCGTCAGGGTTCGCTCGCCCCTCCACCGCGGGGACTCAGAAGAATAAGCCAGGGGAGGGATTTGAACCCTCGAACTCCCGATTACAAGTCGGGTGCTTGAACCACCCAAGCTCCCCTGGCGCTGCGCATTAACCGCTATCGGACGTGACGAGGTCGTCGTTGATGGGCTTTTCGAGTTCGATCCGGTGGGCCGCATAGCCGTGTCGGTCGTAAAACGCCCGTGCGTCGGCGTTGTCGGCCATCGCCTGCAACGCGACGATGTCGACTCCCATATCACGTAGCGCGTCCTCCGCCGCGTCCAGCAGGCCGCTGCCGATCCCCTCGCTGCGGTCGGGATCGCGCACGTAGATGTTGTGAACGATCCCGCGGACCGCATCTTGGCGGTAGCGTCCCGTCTCCACCCCGAACGTCACGAACCCGACGAGGTCGCCGTCACGCCGCGCGACGATCGCCGTGTCGGTGGCGACGTGATGCCGCATCGCCTCCAAAATCCGTGATCCGTTGTCGGCCGCGAGCAGATGCGAGCCGTATCGACGCTGATCAGCCGCGAGTTCGACCCACAGCTCGGCGAGTGTGTCGACATCCGAAGCGTCCGCCGGTTCGATCGTCACGTCGGTCGGGTGCTGCATACGGCTATCGGTCGAGCGCTTCAACGCCCACCAGCGTGTCGCCGGTCAGCATCTGTAGCGCGGCGCCGCCCCCCGTCGAAACGTGGTCGAACCCGTCCAAGAGCCCGAGCTTTCGGAGCGCGGAGGCGGTGTCACCACCGCCGACGATGCTCGTTTCGGCCCGCGTCGCCGCTTTGTACAGTTCGAGCGTTCCGGTCTCGAAGCGGTCGTCCTCGAACACCCCCGCGGGGCCGTTGAGTATCGCGGTGCCAGCGTCCTCGAGAATTTCGGCGTACGTGGCGACGGTTCGAGCGCCGATGTCCATCGCCGAACTGTCGCTCGGCAGTTCTTCGAGGTCGAGTTCGCACCGTTCGCCATCCCGTTCGATGGCGACATCGCGGGGCATGTAGATGCGATGGCTGAAGTCGTCGAGGAGGTCACCGGCGTTCTTGACCGCATCGTGACTCCGTTCATTGACGACCGCTGCCGACGCCGCCCCGAGTGAGACGCCGTCCGCGAGCAAGAACGCGTTACCGACGATCCCCGCCGTCAGGACCGCGTCCGCGAGACCGCGTTCGAGCACGGATCTCGCCACGTCGATCGAGTCGTCGACCTTCGCACCGCCGAGGACGTAGATCCGCGGTTCGGGGCTCCTCGCAATGTTCCCGAGCACGTCGAGCTCGCGTTCCATCACCCGACCGGCGAACGACGGGAGTCGCTGGGGGAAGCCGATGATCGACGGCTGCCGACGATGAGACGTCGCGAAGGCGTCGTTGACGTACGCGTCGAGTGCGGGGGCGAGTCTGCAGACGAGGTAGGTGTTCACAGCGTCGTCGGGGGTGAACGACATATACTCCTCCGAATAAAAGCGAGTGTTCTCCAACAGCACCGCCGTCCCAGAATCGAGCGCATCGATCCGTGCTCGGGCGTCCGACGAGAACGTCGAATCGCAGTACTCGATCGGCGCATCGACGAGTTCGTCGAGGCGTTTCGCGTGGGCGCGTAGTTCAGTAAAATCCTCACCGCCCGGTCGTCCCTGATGAGCGAGAAGCGCGACGCGCGCCCCACGCCGACACAGTTCGGAGATCGTATCGACGTGCGCGAGCAGCCGCGCATCGTCGGCAAGCCCCCCGTCTTCGCCGATCGGGCTGTTGATGTCAACGCGGACCCCAACCGCGGCCCCCTCGGCATCGAGATCGTCGAGCAACCGTATCATGCTCGGAGTTCCCGACGGACCGAGCAAAGTCCTTTCCGTTCGGATTCCGCCGTCGAAGCGGAACAAAGAGTTATTTACTCTTGGGTGTCCCACCACCAGCAAGTGACGCGCATACATGGGCACAACTGAATCAACAGTCACCGGGTCGATACGGGAACGGCCGGGGCTCGTCGTCGCTGTGCTGTTCGGCGCACTCCTTCTCGTCGATCTCGTGGCGAAACTCGCCGGAATCGAGGTCGGGCCGATCGGCGGCGCGCTCTCGACGGGGCGACTCAGGTCGAATCTCTGGAACGGCATCGTCATCGGGCTCGTGATCGGACTGGCCGGAATCGGGCTCTCGATGACGTACAGCATTCTCAACTTCGCGAACTTTTCTCACGGCGACCTCATCACGACCGGCGCGTTCACCGGCTGGGGCGTCGCGTTCGTCGTCGCCGCCGGGAGCGAGATCCCGCTTCGTGCGCTCTTGACGGTTCGCGGCGCGGGCGATGCGACGCCGGGCGATATCGGCGCGCACATTCTCACCACGCCCCTGGCGATCTTGCTCGGCTTGCTCGTGGCGTTCGTCGCCACCGCGCTCATCGCGCTCGCGCTTGATCGGGCGTTCTACAAGCCGATGCGAGACCGGAGCGGCATCTCGATACTCATCGCGTCGATCGGTGCCGCGTTGATCGTCAGATACCTGCTCCAGTTCGTCTACGGCGCCAGCAGCCGCGGGGTCACCGCGAGCGTCGAGGCGTCGAACCTCGCCTTTGCCCCTCTCGGACTGTCGGTCAACGCCCACCAGTTGACGCTCGCCGTCTCAGCCGTCCTGTTGATGCTCGCGATGCACTTCATGCTACAGAACACGAAACTCGGGACCGCGATGCGGGCGATGGCGGACAACAAGGACCTCGCGCTCATCACCGGGATCCCGGCCGAACGGGTCGTCACGGCAACCTGGATTCTCGGCGGCGGGCTCGCGGGTGCCTCCGGGTATCTCTACGTGATGTTGCGTGGGACGATCCAGTTCGACTTCGGGTGGCTGCTCCTCTTGCTCATCTTCGCGGCGGTGATCCTCGGCGGGATCGGGTCGATCTACGGCGCGATCGCCGGCGGGCTCGTTATCGGGATCGTCTTCACCACCTCGACGATCTGGCTCCCCTCGGACTTCAACGACGCCGCCGTCTTCGCGGTGATGATCCTCGTGTTACTGTTCCGTCCGCAGGGCATCTTCGGAGGTGTTTCGACGGCATGACCGACCGGGACGAACCGACGAGCGCGACGCGCGCCCTGTGGAACGCTGTACAGGAGAGCAGTCTTGGGGTCGTCCTCCTCACGCTCGGACTCATCTACGTCGCCGCGACGCTTTTGACCTTCACGAACGGCCTCAACAGCGTCGTCGGGCTGATGCGGACGCTCACATTTCTCGGGTTGGTGTACGCACTCTCGGCGCTCGCGCTCAACCTCCACTGGGGCTACACGGGCCTGTTCAACATCGGCGTCGCCGGGTTCATGGCCGTCGGCGTGTACACGATGGGGATCGTCGTCCGACCACCCGATCCGGCGTTCGGTCCGCCGGGTCTGGGGCTCCCGTTGCCGGTCGGGATCGTCGCAGGCATGGCGGTCGCGGCGCTCATCGGGTTTTTCGCCGCTCTGCCGGCGCTTCGGCTGCGGGCGGACTACCTCGCGATCGTGACTCTCGGCCTCTCGGAGATCATCCGCCTGACGCTGCAATCGGCCACGTTCGACACCTTCCTTCGAGAGACGTTCAACGTCGGAACCGGGGGCGGTGGCGGCATGGGAATGCCGAGGAATCCGGTCCGCGAGCTGTTTCTCGTCGACGGACAGGCCGGAACCCCGACCGCGCTCGGAGAACTCGTCTTCGGGACGCTCGGTCAGGACGGGCTCGGTATCTCGAACAACATCCTCATCGGCTGGGGATACATCTTCGTCCTCGCCGCGTTTGTTGTCGCCTTCTACGTCATTCTCGAACGGCTCGGGAAATCGCCGTTCGGTCGGATTCTCAAGGCGATTCGGGAGGACGAACTCGTCGCGGACTCGCTCGGGAAGAACGTCGATCTGATCAAGATCAAGGTGTTCATGATCGGCTGTGCGCTGATGGGACTCGCCGGCATCCTCTGGTTCGGCAGCCAGGGGAACGTCTCGCCGACTCCGCAGTTCATGCCGCTGTTGACGTTCTACATCTTCGTCGCCGTCATCATCGGCGGCTCCGGCTCGAACACGGGGGCCGTTGTCGGCGGGATCGTCTTCGCGGCCGTCCTCTTCGAAGGGCCGCGGCGCGTCGGGTCGGTCGTCCGGGACACGATCGATGCGCCGACGCCGAACTCGTTCGCCGACGCCCTCGCCTCGCTCGACCCCGTGGCGTTTCTGGCGTTCGCGACTGACAACATCGCGCCGCTGCAGTTCGTCTTTCTCGGCATCGTCTTGATCTTCATCATGCATCGCCGGCCCGACGGGCTCCTCGGCCACCGAATCGAGACGGCGGCGGCGGTCGATCTCTCCGAACGGTCGCGTTCCAACGGAGGTGACGGCGATGAGTGATCCGAGCCCGGAGGCGAAATCCCCGGACGAGCTCCCCGAAACGGAGGACTCACTCACCGAGGAGGCCGCCCAGACGACGCCGCCCGGACTCCCGCTCCGCGTGGACGGTCTCGTCAAGAAGTTCGGCGGCGTCACCGCCGTCGACGGAGCGACCTTCGAGGTCGAGGAGGGCTCTCTGACCGGGCTTATTGGTCCGAACGGGGCTGGGAAGTCGACCACGTTCAACTGCATCACCGGCGTTCACGAACCGACGGCGGGCCACATCTACTTCAAGGACGAAGAGATAACGGGACTCGATCCCTACCAGATCGCTCGGAAGGGGCTGGTCCGTACGTTCCAAATCGCCCGCGAGCTCGGCGAGATGACCGTCCTCGAGAACGTGATGTTGGCACCGAAGAACCAACTCGGCGAGTCGGCCATTCGGTCGGTGACGCCGTGGCTTCGAGGGGCCGTCGTCGAAGAGGAGCGCGCGCTTCGAGAGCGCGCGTGGGAGATGTTGGAGTTCTTCGAGATCGACCACGTCGCCACCGAACACGCCGAAAACCTCTCCGGCGGGCAGCGGAAACTCCTCGAGATGGCTCGAGCGCTCATGACCGATCCGGAGGTGGTGCTGCTCGACGAGCCGCTCGCGGGTGTCAACCCGACGCTCGAGGAGAAACTCCTCGAACGGATTCACGAGTTGCGCGAGGACGGATACACGTTCCTCCTCGTCGAACACGACATGGACGTCATCATGAACAACTGCGGGCACATCATCGTTATGCATCAAGGAAGCGTGTTGGCCGAGGGAACCGCCGAGGATATCCGAAACAACGAGCAGGTCATCGAGGCGTACCTCGGGGAGGACATATGAGCGCTGAATCGACGGGACGATCCGATGATTCCGAAATCGTCGCCGGCACGACTCACACCATCGACGAGGACGCGCTCCTCCGGATCCGCGACCTCGACGCCGGATACGGCGACCTCCAAATTCTCTCAGACGTGGATCTCGACGTCGCGAACGGCGAGTACGCAACTATCGTCGGCCCGAACGGTGCCGGAAAATCGACGGTGATGAAGACGGTGTTCGGCCTCACGACCTACATGGCCGGCACGGTCGAGTTCGCCGGTGAGTCGATCCACGGGCTTTCCCCCGAACAGATCATCAGCAAGGGGATCGGGTTTGTCCCGCAGAACGACAACGTCTTTCCTGGACTGAGTGTCCGGGAGAACCTCGAGATGGGAGCGTACATCCTCGATAGCGTTCCGGAGGATCAGATCGAGGCGATCTACGACCGGTTCCCCATCCTGCGCGAGCGTGAGCAGCAGAAGGCCGGCACCCTTTCTGGCGGCCAACAGCAGATGGTCGCGATGGGTCGGGCACTGATGCTCGATCCTGACTTGCTGCTCCTCGACGAGCCCTCGGCCGGGCTCGCACCCGATCTCGTCGCCGACATGTTCGACCGTATCGATCGGATCAACGACTCGGGGACGGCAATTCTGATGGTCGAACAGAACGCGAAGGAGGCCCTTCGACGCTGCGATCGCGGCTACGTCCTCGTCGACGGCGAGAACCGCTACACCGACCGCGGGGACGTACTGTTGGGCGACGACGACGTTCGACAGGACTTCCTCGGCGGCTGAGAACCTGATCGCCTGCTGATTTGTAATAATATCGTCAATTCAATGGTTTGTTTCTCAGGTAGAGAAGCGCCGCTGCCGTCGTATCCGTCCGCCGATCATCATGAGGACATTGCCGGGGGGCGGTCGCTTTTGCGAGAACCACTCCGACACCGTTTCGTCGTTCCTCATCGTTGTCTGTGTCGATGCTCCCGATCGATCCGATCGTCGTCGCGATCATACTGTTGCTCGTCGGCATCGTCGCGAGCTTCGCGCCGCTGATTCCGGGAGGTGCGGTGTCGACACTCGGGGTTGCATACTACTGGATGGTAACAGGGGACCTCGGAACCATCGCGTTTCTCGGGTTCGTCATTGTGGGCGTCTTAACCGTCGCCGTCGATCTCCTCGAAAGCGCACTCTCGGCACAGATCGGCGGGGCATCGATGCGAACGACCATTGTCGCCGCTGTCGCGGCGATCGGACTCCTGTTCGTCCTGGGTCCGCTTGGCGCGCTCCTCGGGGTCGTCGGGGTGGTGTTCTCCTTAGAGTATCTTCGACACGGAGATGTCCGTCGAGGGGCCCAGACTGCGGCGGTCACAGCCATCGGGATGCTTGCGTCAACGGCGATACAAGTCCTGCTCACCGTCTCGATGCTCGTCGGGTTTCTGCTCCTCGTGTGGGTCTAGGTAGTTTTCGCTCAACGTGTGATCTGTCTGTCGTGGGCGCTTCGACAATTCCCATCGACGTTCACTCCCGTGCAAGATACGCGCCCTGTATCCAGCAGGGCTCCGCCAAACTAACAGCGGCTGAGGGTTTCAACAGAGCGAAAAAATCGGGTCGCGTTCGTCCGAGTCGCCTCTACAGTTCCAGCACGTTCGTCCACTGGCTCGAGTAGGACGGCTGCTCGGGTTCGAAAGAGATGCGCTCTCGAACCTCGCCGCCCTCCTCCTCGAACGCGGCGGAGTACTGCTCCTCGAGCGCCTGTCCGTAGGCGTCGTTGAGGTACATGGTGCCGGAGCTTTCCGCGCCGACGCGGTCCCCGCGTGCGAGTTGGGCCATCGCCGGACCCTGCAGGAGGTCGGACGGACACGTCCGGTAGATGAAGTCGTTGTCGTCGAGGTTGGTCACGTCGGGGTCCGTCGAGGACGGCGAGATACCGACGACGGCGTTCGGGATGAACACCTGATCGGCCACCTGAAGGTTGACGTTCGACGCCGCGGGCCCGACGACGGCGGGGTAGCCGGCGTTGACGAGCGCTTCCGCCCCGGAGATCCCGGCCTGCGGATCCGTCTGCGTGTCCTCGACACGGGTGTCGACGGTGACGTTGATGTCCGCGTTGTTGACCTGCTCCGCTGCGAGTAGCGCACCGTCGCGGATCGGTCCGCCGAGCGGACCGAGGTCGCCGGTCTCGGGCATCAGGACGCCGACCATCGCTTCGAAGCTGTCGACGCCGACGGGGGCTTCGGCCGTCGCGTTCTGATCTTCTTCGGTGAGTCCCGCGCCGAACTCGAGGGTTTCGAGGGTCTCCAACTCGCCGTCCTGGAAGTCGATGACGTCGTAGGCGGCGGTAGCGATGTCACCGTTGACATCGAAGTTGACGCTCGACGACGCGCCGATGTAATTGATGTCGTCGCCGGCAGCGACGGCCTCGACCGCGCCGACGAGGTTCTCAGGACCGAACTCCTCGCCGTCGGGATTCGCGACGGTTCTAACGCGATCACGGATCGCCGTGCCGTCGTTCTCGCCGGCAGCCGTCGCCGCGAGGACGTTGACCGCCATCGCGTCGTACGCCTGCGCGGTGAATACGCCCGGTTCAGAGTCATAGGTGGCTTCGTACTCGGACTGGAAGAACTCCGCACCGGGACCGGCCGCGGAGGGGGCGGTCCCGATGACGTTGTTCATGTCGTTGTCGACCTCACCAGGGAGTTCGGAGTCGATGAGTCCGTCGGGGACGACGATATCGAGATCCGGCACCTGGTCGGCGAAATCAGAGTAGAAATCGCGGAACAGTTGGATTCCGGACTGCGGGAACCCGACGACCATCACGGCGTCTGGCGCGTTGGCACCACCGTTGCCGTTGCCATTTTCGTTCCCGCCACTTCCGTTTCCGTTCCCGCCGTTTCCGTTCCCGTTTCCGTTTCCATTCCCGTTGCCGCTGCCGTCGTCGGTCGTACACCCGGCGATGGTGGCGATTCCCGCAGCACCCGCACCCTTGAGTACGTCTCGACGTTGGATCTTTCGGACCATGCTGTGGCCTCCTACCATATCTGTGGGTATAAATGTATTCACATTCCGAGCAGCCACGGGAGAAATAAATCTCAGATACTCCGAAATAGTTGCAAAAACCGAAATATATACACGCACGTCCACCCATCAGCGGAGCGTGTGCTACGCCTCTCGCCTGACGGATCACCGCCGGTCGAGTCTCAGGCGAATTCGACGTCTGTCCGCTCGTCCCGACAGGTTTCGAGCGCGTGTTTGGCAGCCATCCCGGCTGCCTGTGCGGTCCGATCGGTGCCGACACCGACCTTCAGATCGACGCCGACGGCCTCGCGGACGTGTTCGATCGCGTCGAGATATCCGGTTTCGTCGACCGCATCGCAGACGACGATGATGTTGTCACCACCGACGAAAAACGAGAGCGAGTCGTGCGCTCGCCGCATATAGCGCATCAGCTCGGCGTACCCCTGTTCGATGTTGATGAACGAGTCGAACTCGTTGAGCTGATCGGTATACTTGCCGGTCGCGTCGTTGACGTCGAAGTGCGCGATCTGAACGTCGTCGTCGGTCCGGCGTTCGGGTGGGAGCGGTTCTCCTCGTAGAACCTCGGTCCGTTCGCCGTCTTGGGCGCTTCCGGCGTCCTGTAGCTGACTCGTCGCGGTCCCGAGCGCCGCCGCGGGGGCCGGATCGACGGCGATACTGAGGCTCACCGTCACCGGATAGCGGTTCCCGACGGATTCCTGTATCAGGGCATGTGCGTCGGCGTCGAGCCCGTTGGTGACGGCGACCATGTTGTCGAAACGAGTGAAGAAGACGTAGCCCTCGCGGTTGCCGAACAGCTGTGAGAGGTCGGCGTACAGCCGCGATTGAAGGGTCTGCAGATCGACTTCCCGGCGCGGTTCGGGGGTGACCGTCCACGGCCCGTAGTTATCGATCTGGATGAGCGTTACCTGCGCGTTTGTCACGCGTGGTGGTTACGCCCCGGTCAATATTTGCCTTGCCATCGACGACGGGGCTACCGACTCGGGGCGAGCGCGGCTCAGGCGTGGGCGTCGACGTCGATTTCCCACATATCGGCCGCACGCATCGCGCGACCGACGGCCTTGTGAAACGCGACGATGTCCTCGAACTCGTCCTCCTCGACGTGTTCGAAGATGTCGGCGACGCTGACGACGCGAGCGTGGTTCAATCGAACGGGTTCGTCGCCGTGCTCTTCGACGAACTCCGCCGCCGAGAGCGGAAATCCCTCCTCTTCGTCGAGCTTCTTCGCCAACACGGCCTGTCCGTACTTTCGCATTCCTTCGGAGCCTTCCTCTCCGTCGGGATCGTGGGGCCACTCCATGTTATCCAGTCCGGCACCCGGGATCAAAGCGTTTCCGCTCTCGGCGTATCCAGCGGTGAAACGTTCGCAGGGTTAAGTACGTCCCCCGACGAAGGGCGGATAACCGAACTCGTGCGCCCGCCCGTCGATTCTCTGGGATCGGCAGCGCGTGAGCCCCCCGAAAACGATGACTCCAGAACAGACCCAACACACGGACGCGGAACAGGTGCTCGAATTTCGCCTCGGCGATGAACGCTACTGCGTCAGTATCGACGCCGTTGTGGAGATCGTCGACATGGGCTCGGTGACGCCGGTCCCGAACGCCCCGTCGCACGTCGAGGGCATCATCGATCTCCGCGGGACGACGACGTCGATCATCGATCCGAAGGTCGGCCTCGACGTCGACGGCGACCTCGGCGATCGAGTCGTCATCTTCGATCCCGCGATTTTCGATGACGAGCGCTCGATCGGCTGGGCCGTCGATCGTGTCGAGGAGGTGGCCGAGATCGGCGACAGTCCCGTTGACGACGCCCCGATCGACGGCGACTACATCCGCGGACTCATACGGCGCGAGTCGGGATTCGTCGTCTGGATCGATCCACGACACCTAGACGACGTGCTCAACGCGACCGAGGGTGCGGCGATCAGCGTCGGTCAACAGTAGTCGGGGCGCGCTTCGAGACGCTCCATCGCGGAGGAGCGGCAGCGATTACAGCTCCGACTCGTCGGCGTGCGACCGAACCCACAGCTCGCCGATGCGCGAAAGCCTCGTCCGATAGGACTTGCCGTGCTCCTCGCGCTCGATGTAGCCCTTGCCGCCGGGACCGAGCCGATCCACGTTGTAGATGACCTTCGAACGGAACGCGTCGGTGTACTCCTCCCCGAGCTCGCGCGCGAGCGTTCCGGCCAGCTCGGAGACCGATTCGAACTCGCCGTGATCGCCGAGCGTGAAGAGGATCAGCTCCTCGAACGGTTTGACGTTCGAGAAGGAGGCGACCGGGAGCTCGATGATGTGGCCGTCGCCGAACCGCTTGGCTCCGATCGTGGTCCCGCGTTCGTCGAACTCCGCGAGCAGTTCCCGATTGCTCTCGAGCCGATCGGCGATTCGCTCCTCTTCGACGGTACCGTCGAGAAGTTCCGAGAGGAGTTCACACTGGCTTCGGAGCTCCTCGGCGAGTTCCGTTTCGAGGTACTTCTCGGGGACCGTATAGTAGGTGTGGATCCGGTCGCGGTCGCCCTCGCGTTCGACCATGATCGAGTGGGCGGCGGTGGCGAACGCGAAGGAGACCGTCCGCGGCATCGCCGAGACGTTGACCCACACCTCGCTGCCAGTGTCCAACTCGCCGTTGATCAGGTCGTAGGCCTGCTCGAACGCGGCGTCGTAGTCGTAGACGTCCTCGACGACGTACTCCTCGGTTTCGGCGCCCAGTAGGTTCCGGAAGTCCTTCTTGAGCTTGCTCGCGAGGTTTTTCGAGTACTCGACGTTCGCTTCGCTGCCGACCGCACCCTCGAGCAGGACGACCCGGTCGACGTCGAGTTGATCGCGGACCAGCGGCGCGATGAGCCGGTCGTAATCGAACCCGACCGGGACGATGTGGGTCTGCATACGCGAACGAGCGACGCCCACTCACAAAAAGGGTCAGACTCCACCCCGCGGGAGTGGGGTAGTGTTCAAATAAGCTGATTCCATGCGAAGCTGAACGATCTGAGCCAGTCGTCGGCAGTTTCCGCGTTGGTGTTGCTGAAACAGTTTGAGATGCTGGTCGTTCGACGTTTTATCTCTCGAAAGACACGTTCGACGCTGTTCCGATTTCCGTGTTTTTCGTATCTGAAATCGAGGCCGTGACGACGGCAGGCGCCTTTCAACGAGTGTGAGCCGTCGATGAGAAACACCGCATCAGAACCGTCGTGTTTCTCGCGGAGCTCGGCAAAGAACGCGTGAGCGAGAACGTTTGTTCTGGTTGCTTCAAGCTTTGCGTGGAGTAATTCATTTGTTTCAGGATCGACAGCGGCGTACAGCCAGTAGCGTTTATGGTTGATGGCGTCGGAATTCCCGACGACGGAAAGGAGATGCTCAACGATTCCGAGAGGCGCTATGAGGGTCGCTCCGGGATTGGGACAGGGCTGTACCTCGCGACGTCCGTGCTCGAACAGGTCGACGGCGAGATCTCGTTCGCTGACGATTACCCCCGCGGAACGGAAGTGACCGTGGGGCTTCATCCAGTGACGGAATCCGAGTAGCACGTGGATGAACGGGCTGGCAGGGACGGCGAGGATATCCGGCTGAGTTGACGCGAGACAGACGGTGACTACGAAGAGAGTGGATATGTAGTGACATCCTCCCCGTCGTGAATCGTGGGTCGATATAGGGATATTTGATGTGATTTAGTATATATTTCCACCACATCAGATATATGTTCTAGTGGCGTGTACTCGTGAGTATGACCACGGACACAACCGACGACGCAAGTGGGTCGATGACTCGTGGCGAACGGATTCGGGCCGCTGCCCGAACGCTTCGAACCCCGCGAAGTGCTTCATGGGTCGCCGACGAAACCGAGGTATCGATGAAGACTGCCCAGAAGTACCTCGACCAACTCGTCCAGGACAACGTCCTCCGACGCATCGAACAAGGTGGACAAACCCTCTACTGTGTCGACCAGTTGATGGCCACCTACCGTGAGGTCGCCTCCCTCCAACGGGAGCACGACCGCGAATCGCTCACCGATGCCCTCGAATCGATGCGCAACAAAATCACCGAGTGGAACGCCACCTACGACGTCGAGACGCCGGGAGAACTCCGCGGCAGTATCGCCGACCTCGAAGGTGCCGACGAAATCGCACGGCGGCGGGAGATATCCAGCGAGTGGGAACACCTCGCCGACCGCATCCCCGTCGTTCAGGCAGCGCTCAACGAATACGACTGGGCCGACGAACGCGACAGCCTCCCCGCCTAGCGCAGATGGGGCTATCAGGAACCACAGACAGTTCAGTCTACGAGGGACTCCGAGATGTGCTGAAACGCCATCCTGTCACCACGAACGTCGTCTACAAGCCAGATAGTATCGCCAAACGGTATCTGCAGGCCGAAGTCGATCCCGACCGTGTCATTCCGCCCGCCGGACCTGAGACACCGACGCTGGCTGTCGAATGGCGATTCACCGGTGAGGAAGCGTTCTATCGGGTTCACTACGCCAATCCGAATACCGGATTCAATTGTGGGTGGCACCGAGACGACGACCATCCAGAGCTTGGCCCACTGCATTTCCAATACGAGAATCCGCAGAACGGCGACGACGGCCACGAGCGGGCGCGGTTCAGCAAAACAGTTCCAACGGAAATCCTCTGGACGGCACTTGACCGGCTGTTCGAGGAGCGAATTCCGACTCTCACCGCCAAATCGTGATTCAAGGAGCGTGACTGGGGCTGACTCGCGGCTGTATATTACCACTATCAAGAAAGTTTCACCGACGAGTGCGCCAACGCCGCCGTTGACCGAACGGTGGGCCATCTCCTCGAATGCGTCGACTGCAACTGAACTAATCGTGACTAATGGCTTTGTATTCGTCCCAGAGGCGGCTGGCTCATAGCTGCTTTCACCTCCTACCCCGCGGTCAGAGCCGAGTGCGAGGCGGCAGGCTACTCGTGGGTTGACGGCGTCGTCACGGACCGAAACCTCGTGACGGGGCAGGCGTGGCCGGATCACCCCGAGTGGCTCGCGGGGTTCATCGAACTGCTCGGCGACGAGGTGACCCACGGGGAGGCGGTCGCGGCGGCCGACGACTGACCCCGGTCGAATCGACGCTCGGGAGCGCGTTCCCACCGCGTCGCATCCGGGACAAGCGATATATCCGGTCGTCGATTAGCGCCGCTGTGCACATTCTCTTTCCATTTCGCGTCGCGCCGTCCGGCGAGGGCGCGCTCCGATACCTCGTGGAGACGTACGGCGACGATCCGTCGGTGACGGTCACCGCGATCCACTTCACCGACCGGGATCCGGATCCACCCGCGGACGTCGCGACCAAGGAGATCGAATCGAAGAGCGACAAACACGCGTTCGAGGTCGAGACGGTGGTGAAACGGTTGTCGAAGGAGACGAAAGCGAGCGTCCGCGACGGCATCATCGCCGAGACGAACGCCAGAGACTCCGATCTGGTCGTGCTCGGACACGAACTGTCGTCGTTTTTCGACCGGGCGCGGGGAAAGCGGGTCGAGGATCGACTGCTCGAGGAGTGTCGAGTGCCCGTGACGATCGTTCCGAAGCCGTAGGTCTCTTGTTCCGGTTCTCAGTCGGCGCGTAGCCCCTCGAAGTATATCTCGGTGTCCGACGCTGCCGTCTGCGACGTCACCGCGGAGACGAGGACCGTCACGACGAGTCCCACCAGCATACCGTAGATCGAGATCCCCCAGCCGAGATAGGTGTCCGAGAACAGGACGACCGAGCCGACGGCGGTCTCGGGGAGGAAATTGAACGCGAGATAGACGACCTGCGAGACGACGATCCCCGCGGCGAGTCCGCTCCGGGTCGTTCGCCGCCAGTAGAGGGCGACGATCACGGGAAGGGCGAGCTGGGCGAACCCGCCGAAAGCCAGATCGCCGATCTCGACGAGGATCGAGCCGACCGTCGCCGCCCCGAAGGCCTCGGCCTCGGCCCAGATACTCGCCGCGAGCGCGCCAGTGGCGAAGACCACGACACCGATCCGACCCAACCGATCTTCCTGCGATTCGGTGATCCCATCCTCGACGAGCGTGCGGTACACGTCGCGCGTGAAGTACGACGACCCAGAGAGCAACATCGAGTCCGACGATGACATCATGGCGGCGATCGCGCCGGCGACGACGAGCGCAGCGAACCACGCCGGGGTGAACTCCGCCAGCAGGACCGGCAGAATGCTCTCGCCGGCTCCGACCTCGGCCTCCAACCCGAGTCCGCGGGCCCACGTTCCGAGGAGGAACGCGGGCACGAAGAGCAACAACACGAGGACGGGCCACAGCGCGAACGAGCGTTTGAGCACGGTCTCCGAGGACGCGGCGAAAAAGCGCTGGTTGACCTGCGGGAACATCGCCACGCCGAAGGCGATCGAGATGGCGAACGTGAGCATCGTGCCAGGCGTGTAGAAGTCGCTGCCCAGCGCGAGGAACTCGGGATTCGTCGCTTCGAGTCCCGCGTTGATCGTCCCGAGCCCCCCGTCGACGGCGACGAGCACCCACAGGAACGCGGCCCAGACCATCGTCATCATGAACGCGCCCTGCAGCGTGTCAGTCCAGGCGATGCCGCGCATTCCGGCCAACACCACGTAGAGGATCATGAAGACGGTCACGAGTGTCGCCCCGGCGGCGAAGGGAACGGCACCCTCGGTCAGCGCGGCCAACGCCCCGCCCGCCCCGATCTGCTGGAGCATCACATACGGGAAGAGCCAAAACAACGAGACGACGGCGACGAGCGCGCGGATGGCTCGCGAGCCGAACCGATCGCCGAGCATCTCACCCAGCGTGACGTAGCCGTATCGCTGACCGAGCAGCCACTGTTTGTATCCGACGACGTACCAGAGGACGGCGAATATGACCCCGTCCATGAGCCCCATCACGAGGATCCACTCGGGGCCGAACGAGTAAGCGGTGTCCGGTCCGCCGAAGAAGGTGAACGCCGACAGAAGCGTCGCAAAGACGGTGAAAAGCAACACCACGGTTCCGAACGTCCGACTCGCTAGGTAGTAGTCCTCAGCGACGCGCTCGGTGACCCGGTAGGCGGCCAGCCCCACGCCGAGCGCAAGAAACAGGTAGCCGACGATGATCGCCAGCTGGATGGTCGCGCTCATGCTTTCTCCCCTCGTTCGTCGACGATCCAGACGCCCCACGCGTGCCGTGTGAATAGCCAGAATACGGCCGAAGCGAGAACCATCCAGCCGACGTGCCACCACAGCCACAGCGGTAGTCCGAGCAGGAGTCGGGCGTCACCCCAGAGGAACCAGGGGATGGTAAATGCTATTAATAAAGCCATCAACGCAATCCATCCATAACGCTTCACTTTCGAACTCATATATTGAAGCTAGTTCACAACTCATTGAACTTAACAATGTCGATAACTCATCTTAAAAGACTATTGAAGAATTATTTTTATCAAAACGACCCGGTGCGGTCACGGCGTGGTAACCACCGGTCCAGCCACGATCATCGATGACGACTCAGCGACACCCAACTATCTGGAGAACGAAGTCCCGTGGCGGACGGGATCGGTCCGCTATCCGTCGATGTGGTCGTCGCAGTCGTGTCGAGGAGCCTCCCGCGGCCATTCAACGGCTATCTCAACGGTCATCTGAATCTCGACTTCGGAGCCCCTCTTCACATCTCCGCTTCGGCCACCAGCCGCTCGGGATTCTCGACGTGTCCAGCGAGCGATTCGAGGAACCGTCCGGCGTCAGCCCCGTCGACGATTCGGTGATCGAAGGTTAGGTCGACGTTCATCGTCGACCGGAATTCGACCCCCTCACCGGTCGAACGAGCGCGCTCGCGAATCCGGTTCACGCCGAGGATAGCCACCTCCGGTGGGTTGATGATCGGCGTGAACGAGTCGACGTTGAGGACGCCGAGATTCGTGACCGTGATCGTCCCGCCCCGGAGGTCGCTCATCGAGTGATCATCGGCCTGCACCAGTTCCGTCAACCGACGCCGTTCGCGGGCGATCTCGGCGACTGACATCGAGGCGACGTCCCCGAGAACCGGCGTCACCAGTCCCGCGTCGATGTCGACGGCGACGCCGACGTTGTGCTCTACGTATCGACGGTGAACGCCGTCCTCGAACGTGGCGTTGAACTCCGTGTGTTCGTCGAGCGTCTCCGAGAGCGCTCCCAACAGAACGTCGAGCACCGATACGTCGACGTCGAATCAGTTCTCGGCGGCCTCGGTGGCCGTCAAAAGCGCCTCGACGTCGAGTTCGCGACTCACCGTCACGTGGACGGCCTCCCGGTAGCTCTCCTGGAGACGTTTAGCGATCGTCCGGCGCATCGGTCCCAGCTCGCGCTCGTCTCTGAGCGTTCGCGGGGCGGGCGCGGTGCGGCTCGCCGTCGGCTCGGTTCCTGCGTTCGAATCGGTGTCGTCTGCGGTCATGGATCGGTGGCTCCTGAAATTCGATTGAGGTCGCTCATTCCGAACGAATCCACGCGAGCGTGTCGCCACGGCCGAACTCCGAATCTTCGCCGCGGACGACCTCGACGAGCTCGCCGCTCGCGGGCGCGAGCACGTCGACGCTCACTTTCTCGACCTGGATCTCACAGAGGGTGTCACCCTCCTCGACGCTCGCGCCCTCGCGGACGAACCAGTTGACCACGACCCCCTCGTCCTCATCGGTGTCCTCGGGCCAGATGTCGTCGACGGCGACGGCGACGCGCTCGTCGCTCATCCTTGGACCATGCGAACGGCGTCCGCGATGTCCTCGACGCCGGGGATGACCTCGTCTTCGAGGGGCCGCGAATACGGGATCGGCACGTCGGGGAGCGCGAGTCGCTCGACCGCTTCGAGATCCGCGAGCGCGTCTTCGGCCACGGTCGCCACGATTTCGCCGGTGACGCCGTACGATCGGTAATCCTCGTCGACGACGACCAGCCGCCCCGTCTTCCTGACGGACTCGAGTACGGTATCGGTGTCGAGCGGTTTCAGCGTCCGGAGATCGATCACTTCGGCGTCGATCCCGTCATCGGCGAGCGTCTCGGCGGCATCCAGAGCGCGGTGGACGTGCAACCCGAGCGTCACGACGGTCACGTCGCTCCCCTCGCGTTGCACGCTCGCCTCGCCGAACGGAATCGTGTAGGGATCCTCCGGTACGCCCGTCTTCGGTCCATCCGGGGCAGGCATCCAGCCGATCCCCATGAGCCGCTTGTGGAACATGAAGACGACCGGATCGTCGTCGCGGATGGCGTTGTGCATCAGCCCCTTGGCGTCGTAGGCCGTGCTCGGGACGACCACCTTCATGCCCGGGAGATGCGCGAAGGTTCCGTACAGCGTCTGGGAGTGCTGGGCGGCGTCGTTGTAGGTACCGCCGACGGCCGTCATCAACACCATCGGGACGCTGAACGCCCCGCCGGACATGTAGGTGTTCTTCGCCATGTTGTTGTAGATCTGATCCATGCAGACGCCGAAGAAGTCGGCGAACATCAACTCGACAATCGGTCGCATTCCCGACTGCGCCGCGCCGACGCCGGCCCCGATGAACCCCGTCTCGGCGATCGGGACGTCCATGATTCGCTCGTGACCGAACTCATCGAGAAGCCCCTGCGTGGAGTCGAAGATGCCACCGTAGTCGGCGATGTCCTCGCCCATCACGAACACCTCCTCGCTCTCGCGCATCTCGGTCGCGATCGCCTCAACCATCGCCCGGCTCATCGTCAGTTCGCGCTCGGCCGACTGGGTCTTCTGCGCCATCACTCGTCACCCCCCGTGGCTTCGAGCATCGGCTCGATCTCCTCGACGCCCGACGGTGAGTTCGTGAACACGTCCTCGTAGGCTTCCTCAGGGTCCGGTTCGGGTTGGTCCTTGGCCCACTCGATGGCCTCGTTGACGCGGTCGTGCGCCTTCTCGCGTATCGATTCGATCTCATGGTCCTCGACGCCCTGCTCGCGCAGATCCGCTTCTATACGTTCGATCGAATCGCGTTCCGTCGCGCGCTCTTTGTCCTCGTCGGGACGATACGCCTGCGCGTCGCCCATGAAGTGTCCCATCCGCCGGTGGACTTGCACCTCGATGAGCGTCGGGCCGTTCCCGTCCCGTGCGCGGCCGATCGCCTCTCCGGCGGCCTCGTAGACGGCGACGGCGTCGTCGTGGTCGACCCGAACGCCCGGCAGGTCGAACCCGTCCGCCCGTCGGGAACCGTCCTCGACGTCGGTGACGCGCGATTTCGGCATGCTGATCGCCCAGTCGTTGTCCTCGACGACGAACACGACCGGCAGCTCTTGGACGCTCGCGAGGTTCAGCGATTCGAAGAAGCCGCCCTGATCGATTGCTCCTTCCCCGAGGAACGCCACGGCGACGCTGTCCTGATTGCGCTTTTTCGAGGCCAACGCGGCCCCCACCGCCGGCGGACAGCCCTGGGCGATGATCCCGCTACAGGCGAAGTTCACGTCCGGATCGAACAGGTGCATGTGGCCGCCTTTCCCCTTTCCGAGGCCGGTCTGTCGTCCGAATATCTCGGCGGTCATCCGCTTGAGATCGACTCCCTTGGCGATCGCGACGTGGTGTGGCCGATGCGGCGCGGTGACCGTGTCCACATCGCGAAGGTGCCGGCAGACGCCCGCCCCCGATGCCTCGTGACCGGCGGCGAGGTGGAGTTCCCCCGGAATCGGCCCCGCCGAGATGTCGAACGCCGGCTGTTTTCCCTCCAGGTACTCCTCCTGTAAGCGCTCCTCGTAGTATCTGGCCGTTACCATGTCGTCGTACATCCCGGTGAGTACTGCTGTGCTTGGCATTGTGTCTCTCCCGTTGGGGAGAACCACAGCCCCTGTCGAGATATATCGCTCCGACGTTCTCACGCCGTGATACTGATGGAAACAGACAGGTCGTCGGTCGATTCGTCGTCAGGTTCGCCCAGGTGTGAATACCGAGTGACCGGTTCGCGTTCGAACGCCCGTCCGTTCGAAACGCCACGGGGGCGATCACAAACGAAGCAGTTCGCCGCTACACCACCCTCGAGATCAGTTCACCCAGACGGTCTTTCGGTTGACGAACTCCTTGATCCCGGGTTCGGAGAGCTCCCGCCCGTAGCCCGACTCCTTGATGCCGCCGAACGGGACCCGCGGGTCGGATTTCACCAGTTCGTTGACGTAGACGCAGCCCGCGTCGATCCGTCGGGCGATCGCCTCGCCGCGGTGGCGGTCCTCCGTCCAGACGCTCGCGCCGAGCCCGAACTCGGTGTCGTTGGCCTTCTCGATCGCGGCCGCCTCGTCGTCGACCTCGTAGACGGACGCCACCGGGCCGAACGTCTCCTCGGTGTCGGCCGGACAGCCCTCGGGGACGTCGGCGAGCACCGTCGGCGGATAAAACGCCCCGTCGCCGTCGAGCGGTTCGCCGCCCGTCAGCACGGTCGCGCCGGCCTCGACGCTCGCTTCGACCTGCTCGTGGAGCTCCGTCATAAGCCCCGCGCGGGCCTGCGGCCCCACGTCGGTGTCCTCGTCGGTCGGATCGCCCACGACGAGCGCTTCGACCTCCGAGACGAACCGGTCGACGAACGCGTCGTACACGTCGGTGTGGACGATGAAGCGCTTCGCGGCGATACAGGACTGTCCGCCGTTCAGGTTTCGCGCCCACGTGCCGGTCTCGACGGCGGCCTCGATGTCGGCGTCGTCGAGAACGACGAACGGGTCGCTGCCGCCTAACTCGAGGACGGTCTTTTTCAAATTATCGCCCGCGGTCGACGCGACCGCTCGACCAGCGGGGCCGCTCCCGGTCAGCGTGGCGGCCCGAACCCGGTGGTCAACGAGCACGTCCTCGACGGCGCTCGACGGGATCAACAGCGTCTGGAACACACCCTCGGGGAACCCGGCCTCCCGGAACACCTCCTCGATCGCGAGCGCCGAGCCGGGGACGTTCGAGGCGTGTTTCAAGAGGCCGACGTTCCCGGCCACGAGGTAGGGGGCGGCGAACCGAAACACCTGCCAGAGCGGGAAGTTCCACGGCATCACCGCGAGCACGGGGCCGAGCGGATCGTACACCGTTTTGACCCGTGTTCCCGGCGGACTGGGGTGGCCGTCGGGTTCGAGATACGCGCTCGCGTGTTCGGCGTAGTGATCGCACACCCACGCGCACTTTTCCACCTCGCCAATCGACTGGGAGATCGGCTTGCCCATCTCCTCGGTCATCGTCTCGGCGTACTCGTGTTTGTTCTCGCGCAGCACCTCGCCGGCGCGCGCGAGGAGCTCCTCGCGTTCGCGGAGCGGGCGATCCCGCCACGTCTCGAACGCGTCGGTTGCGCGATCGAGTTTGGCTTCTACCTCTGCGCTGCTGTCAGTTTCGTACGTCTCGACTGTTTCGCCGGTCGCGGGGTTGACGACGTCCATAGACGTGGTTCGGCAACCGGGCTGATAGTGTTTCTGACGACGGCGTTTTCGGCCAGTTTCAATCGTTTTGTTGTGGTCTCGTGTAGCATGGGGTGCTACGGGTTCGGTGAGATGCCGTCCCCGAGCCACAAGGGGTGGCGAACCAGCGGTGGTTCGTACGGCAATGACACGGATTCCGAGGGGTCGTCCGAGAGACGGAGTCTCTCGTGGTCACGAACATCTCTGATTTTCGAACGACCTCTTTGAGCGGGCCACAGCCCTATACAGGGGAGGAAACGAGAGTTCCTCGGGTGTGCTGCCGGTTCCGCTTGCGTGCGGGTTGGTACCTCGAACGCCACACTCGGCGGAACTCCGGTGGCCGGATCCCACGTCGTTCAGGGCGTCGAGGAGGTCAAGTTACCCACTTCGTTCGGTAGAAGTGCGCCATCCGGGATTCTCGTGAGTGAAACGAACGAGAAGTCGGACGGCAAACGGCTGGGGGGGATTGCGCCAGCCGGGATTCTCGTGAGTGAAACGAACGAGAAGTCGGGCGGTAAACGACCGAAAGAAGTGCGCCGTCCGGGAATTGAACCCGGGCTATTGGCTTGGGAAGCCAATGTCCTACCACTGGACCAACGGCGCGCACTCGAACGATACCGACCGGCCGTACTTGAACGTAGCGTCTCGGCGTTAGGGCACCCTGCCGGCAGCCGAACCGGACGGGCGTCCAGAAAGATTGCGCGAACGATAGGGTATTAGTGCCGAGCGGCCGAACTGGTTGGCAATGACGGATTCGAAAGCCTTCGTGGAGAAAACGGGGATCGAACTGCGCTTTTCCGACACCGAACTCGAAGCATATCGCGAGCACATCGTCCAGTTCATCGCTGATCTCGTCGAGGACGCCGGCGCTGACGGCGCGGTACTCGGACTGTCGGGCGGGATCGACTCGACGACCATCGCCTACCTCGCAGCCGAGGCGCTCGGTGCGGAGAACGTTCACGGACTCGTATTGCCGAGTTCGGTCAACCCCGACGCGGACGAGACGGACGCCGAGCAGGTCGCCGAGACGCTGGGTATCGAATACGACACGATCGAGATCGGCCCGATCGTCAATGCGTTCGTCGAGGCGGCGCCGGAGCACGCCGCCGAAGACCGGATGGCGCTCGGCAACGTTCGAGTCCGCACTCGTGGGGTGTTGAACTATTTCGTCGCCAACGCCGAGAGTCGGCTCGTCCTCGGGACGGGGAACCGATCCGAGGCGGCGACGGGCTACTTCACGAAGTACGGAGATCAGGCGGTCGACTGCAACCCCATCGGCAACCTCTACAAGTGTCAGGTTCGCCAACTCGCCCGCGATCTCGGCGTGCCGGACGACCTCGTGACCCGAACACCCACGGCGGCGATGTGGGAGGGCCAGACCGACGAGGAGGAGATGGGACTGAGCTACGACGATCTCGACGCTATCTTGGCGCTGCACGTCCACGGTCCGCTCTCGAAACACGCGACGATCGAGACGCTCGACGTGCCCGAAACGGCGGTCGATCGCGTCGTCGAACTCCACGAGACGAGCGCGCACAAGCGATCGATGCCACCGGCCCCGGAGCCGCTGTAAACCGACCGTCCCGTCACTCGCCGAACTGCTGGAGTTTCTCCGCGTGCGTCTCGACGAGCGTCCGGAATGACTCGATCTCCGCAGCCTCCTTGTCCTCCTTATCGCCCCGATCTCGGATCCGAGCTTTGATGTGACGGAGCGCCGCCGGATCGTTGTCGGCGACTTCCTCAGCGACCGAGCGAGGATCGTCGACGATCCGCGAGATGAGGCCGATCCGGAGCGCCTCCTCCGCGTCCAACACCCGACCAGACAGGGAGAAATCGAGCGCGTCTCCCATACCGACGATCTCGGGCAGGCGAACCGTCCCGCCCCACGACCCGAACAACCCGAAGGTCACGCCCGGTTCGCCGAACGTCGCATCGAGGGTCGCCACCCGCAGGTCGCAGGCGAGCGCGAGTTCGATCCCGCCGCCGCGAGCCGCCCCGTCGATGCCGGCGATGACGGTTGCGGGGCTGCTCTCGATCGCGTCGGCGGTCCGCTGCCCCTGCCGAACGAACGGTTCGACGCCGCCTTCGGTCGCGAGGCTCCCAACGGTCTCGAGGTCGGCACCGGCACAGAACGCCACACCCGAACCACGGAGATAGATGACGGGCGTCGGTGGGTCGCGCACCGCGACTTTGAGCGCTTCGAGGCCAGCCAGCGTGATCGCGTTCCGTCGGTCGGCCCTATCGAGGGTGACGACGCGAACGTCGCCCTGGTCGTCGATGTCGATCATTACCACAAGGCCGACGGTGAGGAGGGTAAGTGCTACGATCCGTCCGGTCTCGTCGGCCGATCGATGGGCCGTCCGTGCGATCTATCCGGCAATCGACGCATCAACGCTTTCCAAACTGATTTGGCTCTCCCGTCCCTACACGGCGATAGATGGACGAAACCGCGCACGCTCGGGCCGCGTTCCGCGAGGGGATCGACGACATCGGTCCCGACGCCCTCCGGATGCGGCTCGAGGAGGTGCTCGAGTCGGCGTCGATGACCCCCGGTGCGCTCACGGTGCTGACCGCGATGACGCTCGACGACGCCGTCGAACTCGACGTGGCCGCACGTCGCAGTGCCGGCGTCCAGATGAGTTACGAGGGGCTCCGACTCTCACGCGAGCTCATCCACACCGACCCGTGGACGACCGGCGATCGATCCGAGGGCGATCTGAACGTCATCGCCGCCGAGGTGCTCGTCGCCCGCGGATTCGAGTATCTCGCCCACACGGGCGTCGCGATGGATGTCGTCGAGGCCGTCCGGCAGTTCGGCCGCGACCAGACGCGCCGCGAGACGGCCGCCGAATCCGAGCGTGCGTCGCTCGACCGACGACTCGAAGCCGACTTCGTCCGTACCGCGGTCCGTGCGGGAGCTGACGTCGCCTTCGGGACGATCACCGATCCGATCGACGCGGTCGCCGACGGGCTCGCCGAGGAACTGGGGACCGATCCGCTTCCGGGCTCGGAAACGGCGCTCGTCGGCGTTTCCGAACGACTTTCGACCGCGGTCGCAAGCCCCGACACCACCACGCCCGGCGAGTTCTCCCAGTCCTCGGGGACGTAGTGTGAGTCCCTGGCGGTGGCGAAACCGTCTCACGGCGCGCGGGAATCGAAACGACTAACAATAAAACCCGGCTACCAGAGAGTGCCTGCCTGGGTAGCTTAGCGGTAAAGCGCGTCCTTGGTAAGGACGAGAGCCCGGGTTCAAATCCCGGCCTAGGCTTGCGCCTGCGGCGCAGACTGTAATTCACAGACAGCGCCCTTCTATCATAACTCTATCGCCGATAAGAGCCGCGAATGCCACCCGTTTCTCGGCGTGTTTTGCCGGTGAATAGCGTCTGGAAAGGAAGCCCGTAAGCGCAATCCCCCGTGTGCGTGCGGCGGTTTCGGAAAATGACGAAAAGTAACTCCAAACGGTCTACTTGATATTACTGCGGAGCATCCTGCACAGGGGCGGTTCGTCAATCCCCGAAAACAACCGAATCGGGCGGGAATCTTCGCCACAACATCGGCTAGAATCTCGATGGAGTCACCCACGGTTGCCCGAACTGACCGTCACCGATGAGGAACTGGGTTTATCATAGGGTTTCACTGGGTCGATAACGGTAGTAAGCTTGTCCCGATCTGAGAGTCTAGCACAGCGGGAACTCGCCGCGTCCACGAGTTCGTCAATCCGAATCCTGATCGCCGTGATTATTCCGATAGAACACACCGAGGGACGCCCAAATCCCGGCCTTCCCTCTAAGGGGTTCCCACCTCATCACCCTCTTTCCGCCCTATCGAATAGCCGGGGGTATATATAGGGTCTCCTGCCGAGTCTGTAAGGCCCCTTCTACGTGAGGAATTGGGCTTGGAACTTGGTATACTCGCTGGCAATTTCTGACTCAGTAAATCCCTCCGTGTCGGCAAACCAATTACAGACAGCGTCACGGCGATCTCGGGGCTGATTCGGGTGGTAGTTCCTGTCGCAATAGTCGCCGTGATGCATAATCACAGTAGCGACAGAGAAGGCCGTGAGACCCGCAAACACACCCTTATCGCCAAGATTGAGCCGCAGAAATTCCGCGTGGACACGCTTGCGGAGTAAACGCGGGAGTTCAAGTTGGGAAGTGACAGCTCGGATGAGGTGACGGTTGAACTGCCAATTTATTCGCGCTGTGTCGTTCCACTTGAGGTTAATCCCGCTGTTGTAGAGGTCAAGACGTTTCCACTTCTTTGCGTTTTTCTGATCTTTGAATCCCCCTTCTGGGACGATCTTGGTGGCGTTGTTAGTATCTGGGCGGTATATCGGATTTCCGAACCACTGAATTATCTTGTCGTTGGTCGGTGCGTTCCCGCCAACTAGGGCGCTCCAATCTCGAAAAACCGGTTGCTGGTCGCTGGTGCTCATTGTGAATTAAGGAGGACTGGTCGAATCCGACCCCCCATCCCGACCGCGTCAGATAATATAACCTTACCGCCTAAGGCAACCAGAGGCACCCAATCAGTACGTCGAACCGGTACTGTCTTATCGGACGAGAAGCCCTTCCTGATGCTTATATTGCTCCAAGAAGCCCTTACGCGCCCGGTAAACAGCCCATCTCCGCGAGGCAGGTAACGTTGATTCGGAAGACCTCTTCCAGATTCATGTTACAACCGGCAGAGAGCGTTCCCGCTGATTACTGAAACCCGGACGAATCTTTTTGGATGTTCTACTATCAGATACAATAATGGCCACAAGCAGAGAGAAGTTGGAAGAAGTGGAGGAAAAGATAGACCGTCTTGTTGAGGAGATTGAAGAGATAAATAGTACGTTGTATAATCTCGCGCAGGACTCGACTTCTGCGAAGAAGATTAAAACAGACCGAATAGACTGGGGAATTGTTGACGAAGTTGATGAAGAGTATGAGATTTGGTACAACCAAGCCTTAACGTTAGTTTCTGAGTATATGCCAGAAAGGGAGGGAGATTTTAGACGTACTTATTCGGATATGGATGAACTGCTACATTTCGATGGAATGGAGTATACAAAGGCAGACAACTACTGTGGGATTCTCCGACGAGTCATTTCCAAACAAAAGAACATACTCCTTTCAATTCCGTCAAAATTAGAGACGGAACGGCTGAAGGTCAGAAAAGGAATCTCGGATGAAATCATCACAGAAGAATTGTATCAAGCCAAAGACCTCTGGGATGAAGGAAATGTTAGAGCCGCTGGAGTAATCGCTGGAATAGCCCTTGAACGCCACTTACTTACTCTGTGTAATGTATCTGAACGGGATTTGAAATATGAGTATTCGGACGGGATTCGTTCTCTTGCTGAAACCCTATCTGATGCAGGCGAAATTACGAACGCAAAGAGGAGTCAGTTGGGCTATCTTGCGGACATAAGAAACAACTGCGCTCACGCAAATGAGGAAGAACCAGATAAGCGGGAGGTTGAACGGCTGATCAAGCAAGCAGAAGACCTCGTTCGGGAGATATAAGATTCAGCTAATTTTCATTTGGTATGACAGCACTCCTTTGCCTACGAAGGAGTACACAAATGGGTATCGCGGACATTTTAAAATGAAAGACAATACACTATGTCACGATGAGCGAGAATTCTATGCAGGCCGATCTCCCTGACAATACAAATTCTTCTCTCTTAGAAGAGACACAGCGTGTTCTCGGTGAACAAATTAACATAGTGCAAGAACAGCAAGCTCAAGCTACGAGAATAATACGTGTCGCGTTGACCGTGGGCGGTCTGCTTCTGACAGGTATCTCAATATTTGTTTCATCACCCTTGTTCCCCAATCAAGGGAATTTGTCGAATATAGAGACTTCAACCCTTGCGCTGATGTCTCTTATTGGACTCTACCTATTTCTATTCCTTCTTATTATATTCGGCAAAATATTTGCGTCAGCACTAGTTGTTCTTTCACCAGATTCAGGAGGTCTCTCGATACTTATAAATAATCCTGTGGCACCTTTGTTGAGCTTCTATCGTCAATATTTCCTTCCACAACCATTCTCTGACTTCTTAGTTGTGGACGAAGAAGGTGATCAAATGTCACTTCGACCGGGTGTAGATAGTGAGGAAATACAAAAAATACTAAGAAAAGAAGAGTCTGGTGATGCTATCGTTGAGAGAATCATCTCATACAATGCCGGATGTATTCAAGGAAACGAACAACTGATAAATGATAACCGTGATAGACTGTCTGACATTTATGGAATTGGGGTATTTGCAATACTCGTTATTTCGCTAGCAACTCTTGGTGGTTTCAGTTTCATCTTCCTAAGGTTGTTATAGGCACTCATATGTCTTTGAGAAAATCCTTTCTCCTATTCGCCTTCTCTGCACTTGTCCCCTTGTCGTAGTGTTTTTCTAGTACCTTTCCACTCATATTGACCCGTTCTCCTGTTACGTCCTTGGGCTGTCCTGCGTTCCGCGCCGCCGTGACATAGCCCCGACGAAGGGCGTGCGGGCTGACCGAGCCCGGACACTTGCACGAGCCATTCCATGACATGGCCTCGCACTCTTCGGGATTCCGGTCAAACGGGCAGTTCCCGCCGTTGTAGTAGCAGGGACGGGTGGCGGTGTACACGTACCGCTGGATGGTTGTCTCCACGGCGCGCCCGTTCTGTGAGGCGAGGAGCGGCTTCCTGCCGTGTTCGTCTGTCACGTCTGGGCGAGTCTGCTTGATGTAGTCGGAGAGAATACCAGCGGTCTCGGGTGTGATGAGAACGTCCCGCTCGCCCCTCTCCTTGTTCTTGAGTGGTGTCCCAGTGTTGGGTCGGTGGCGAAGTTCGAGCGCTGGCCGTCCCTCATCGAAGTCTTCAATATCGAGTGCCCGGAGCCCGCTCATTCGCATCCCGGTTTTCCAGAGAACAAGCAGAGTGACGTGCCGGTTACTGGCGTACTCGTACTTGTTGAGGAAGTCTAGTACAGCGACCGCCTCATCCCGCGTGAGGAGGTCGTCACAGATCTCGTCGTTCTCGCTGACCGAGGGTATCCGAACCATATCGGCCATCCCACGCGGGACGGCGGCAATGTGTTCGCAGAACTCGATGAACTGCTTGACGGTCATCATATCCTGTCGTGCCGTAATGACCTTGACCTTGGACAGCCGGAACTCCTTGTACCGCTGGATGAGTTCGCTGTCGAGGTTGCTCAGGTTCGTGAGTTGCTGGTCGTCCAGCCAGTCGCAGAACTGCCGGAGACTGGTACGGTAGTTCTTGAGCGTCTTCCGGGTAACGCCCGGCTTCTTGTCGTTGAGGAATCGGTTCTTGGCTTCGTGCGGCGGCGTTGGTTTTAGGCTCATTGTGGCTGTCTGGGTACAGCCTGCGTAAATGGCCCGTCCGTTGGTGACTCAGGGCGTGAAACGCCCGGTGGACGAGACCCCGGATTCAAATCCCGGCCTAGGCTTGATTCGCCGACACATCTTTTATACACTCATCCTCCACCCTTCCGACGAAGGTCTTCCTCATTCATATATACTTCTCGATCATTCCTCGGTGAATACTCTTCAGCTGATGAACATCTCCGCAGCTCGAGCCGTTAAGCTCGACATTCTCCAGTTATGGACTGACTTCGCATACATAGATTTATTCCGACAGGTGTCCATATTTAGCCGGGTTGATCAACAATGGCAAATAAAACCGCTGAGGAGACGACCGACCGAGACATCGAAACCGATCACACAGCGAGCGGCTTGGAACCGAACCTCGCCGGCGCGCTGAGCTACCTGCTCGGCCCGATCACCGGCATCCTGTTTTACCTGTTGGAAGACGAGGACGAGTTCGTTCGATTTCACGCCGCACAGAGCACCATCGTCTTCGGGGGGCTGTTCGTGCTCTCGATCGTGCTGTCGGTGGTCGTGACCGTCTTGGCGTTCGTCCCCGTCGTCGGCTGGATCTTCGGGGCGCTCGTCGGCCTCGTGACGACCGTTCTCTCGCTGATCGGCCTCGTGGCGTGGCTTTTCTTGATGTACAAAGCCTACTCGGGGGAGACGTACGAGGTGCCGTTCGCCGCGCCGCACGCGCACCGATACGCCGAGAAGTGAGCCGCGCCGAGACGCGTCGCCGGGTCGCGTCCGGCCGCGATCGCGTTATTCGTACCCCATCTCGGCGTCCAGTTCGACGCGGCTTTTCGCGAACGTACCGGTCCCGCGAGCCAGTTGGGTTCCCTCGTCGTCGTAGAGAACGCCGTCGGCGATGAGCTGCTTCGGGTGATCGTTGACCACAGTCGCCTCCGCGACGAGGTCGCCCTCGGTGACCGGCTGGGTGAGCTGGAGGTGAACGTCGGTCGTCAGCACGAACACGTCCTTGACGAGCGAGTTGGCGGCGAAGAACGTCGCGTCGTCGAGCGCCTTGAAGTAATACGAGCCGTGGACGCCGCCGGCGGCGTGGTGGTCGGATCCGTCGACGCCCAACCGGATTTCGGCCTCGCCGGCATCGGTCACGGAGAGCGCGATGTCGAGGTGATCGTTACACCGTGAGCCGTGGTACATCCGTTCGAGCTTCCGGTAGTGATCCATGCCCGGATTCGACCGCCGCGGACCGTATCGGTTCCCGTCCACCGCCAACTTTGTGCGTTCCCGTCCGCTGCTATCGACCGCTCGAACTGCCACGATGGTTTATACGGCGACCGCCCCAATGTCCACTATGCGAGTACTGGTCGTCGGCGGAACCGGATTCATCGGTGCGCATCTCTGTCGGGAACTCCACGAACGCGGCCACGAGGTGACGGCGCTGTCGCGGTCGCCGGAGGACGATACCCTTCCCGCGGACGTTCGAACGGCGATGGGCGACGTGACCGCATACGACTCGATCGAGGGGGCTTTTGAGGGACAGGACGCGGTCGTCAACCTCGTCGCGCTGTCGCCGCTGTTTCGGCCCTCGGGCGGGAACGAGATGCACTACCGCGTTCACGAGGAGGGCACGGCGAACGTCGTCCGCGCGGCCGAAGAACACGGCGTCGGGCTGCTCGTCCAGATGAGCGCGCTCGGCGCTGATCCGAACGGCGAGACGGCGTCGATCCGTGCGAAGGGGTTGGCGGAGGGAATCGTTCGCGAGTCGGATCTGGAGTGGGTCATCTTTCGCCCCTCGGTCGTCTTCGGCGACGGTGGCGAGTTCCTCCGGTACACGAAACAGCTCGCCCTTCCCTACCTCACCCCGCTCCCCGGCGGCGGTAAAACCCGGTTTCAACCGATCTGGATCGGCGATATCGTCCCCATGCTCGCCGATGCCGTCGACGGTGGTGAGCAGGGCGCGGATCGAAGCGACGGCGCAACCGGCGGGAATCCGCACGTCGGCCACGTCTACGAGATCGGCGGCCCGGAGGTCCTGACGCTCGCCGAGATCGCCGAACTCGCACACGGTGCGGACGGTCGATCGGCCGAAGTCGTCTCGATCCCGATGCCGATCGCATCGGTCGGCCTCAGATCGCTCGATTTCGTCCCCGCCTCGGTGCTCGATGCGCTCCCTGGAGTTCCGCGAATGGGATCTGACCAGTACCGATCGTTGAAGTTCGATAACACCGTCGACGAAAACGACGTGACCGCCTTCGGCGTCGCTCCGGGTGAACTCCTGACGCTGGCCGCATACCTTGCGGACAGCGCTGCCGAGTGAACCAACCCGTGCTCGTGAATGACTGTGTCGGCTCAGCGTCTGACGTTAGCCGAAAGCTTATCAGTTCCGTAGGTCGGTATTTGCACAAGGACTGATATGAAACTTGCAATGATCGGCTTCGGGCAGGCCGGCGGGAAGGTTCTCGACCGGTTCCTCGAGTACGATTCCAGCCGAGGGACCGGGATCATCGGCCACGCCGTTGCGGTCAACTCGGCGAAGGCGGATCTGATGGGTCTCGACTACGTACCGAACGAAAACCGGGTGCTCATCGGCCAATCGGTGGTGAAAGGACACGGCGCGGGTACTGAGCCTGAACTCGGAGAGGAGTGCGCGACCGAGGACATCGAGGAGATCCAGACCGCGATCGATCGAATGATCTCGAGCGAGATCGACGCGTTTCTCATCATCGCCGGGCTCGGCGGTGGGACCGGCAGCGGCGGCGCGCCCGTGCTGGCCGAGCATCTCCAACGACTCTACGTCGAACCGGTATACGGCCTCGGGATTCTCCCGAGCCGGGATGAAGGGGGCATCTACAACCGCAACGCCGCCCGGTCGTTCCAGCGTTTCGCCGGATCGGTCGACAATCTGTTGACGTTCGACAACGATGCGTTCAAAACGGGGGGTGAGAGTCTCGACCAGGGATACTCGGAGATCAACGACGAAATCATCACCCGATTCGGAGCCCTCTTCTCGGCCGGCGAGGTCGAGGCGCTCGGCGACAACGTCGCCGAAAGCGTCGTCGACGCCTCCGAGATAATCAACACGCTCGGTGACCACGGGATCACGAGCGTCGGTTACGCGAGCGAACTCGTCGATCCCCACAACGAGAGCAAGGGGCTGCTCGACCGACTCCGCGGCCGAAACGAGGACAACGGCTTTGCCACGCCGGGCGATGCGACGAATCGGATCACCTCGCTCGTCCGGAAGGCGACGCTCGGGAAGCTGACGCTTCAGTGCGAGGTCGACAGCACCGAGCGGGCGCTCCTGTTAGTTTCGGGACCGCCGGAGGCGCTCAACCGGAAGGGGATCGATAAAGCGCGCAAGTGGCTCGAAGACCAGACCCAATGCATGGAGGTTCGGGCCGGAGATTACCCGCTCCCCAACGAGCAGAAGGTCGCCGCGATCGTCGTCTTGGCCGGCGTCACCGACGTGCCGCGCGTCAAGGAGATGCAGCGGATGGCGATTGAGGCCGAAGAGCGGCGCAAGGAACTCCAGTCACAGAGCGAAGGTGATTTAGAGGACCTCTTGGAATACGGCGACAATGAGCAGTAGGAAGTCTTTTGCCGTCGTTCTCTTTGCCGTGCTGTTGTGTAGCGCGCTGTTCGCCGGTCCGGCGGCGGCAGTCCAGAGCGAGCCAACCGACCTTCCCGAGGAATCGGAAGTCGGATCCGATTTCGAGGCGACGTTCGAAGTAACCGAACTGTTCGACGAGTTCGAACGGTGGACGCTCGTTTCGAGCACGGAACTCGAGAACGCAACGTGGACGATCAGACAGTACAACCAGGCCGACGACGAGCTCTCTCGCGAGGATATCGACGGCCAGAACGCGACCCAATCGGTTGACATCGACGACGGAACGGCCCGAATCGAGGTCCGCGTTACCGGGACGACACCCGAGATCGAGAACTTCAGCTACGATCCGCCGGACCGGTTCACCGCCGCCGCGTTCACGCTGGAGCGCGAGGGTGGCACCGAACAGCCGGTCGACTCCCATGAGAGTCACCACTTCACCCAAGAGAGTGACGACGCGCGAAACGCGATCGACAACGCGCGAGACGCCGTCGAGGGATCGGGATCGGACGAAGCGCAATCCTCGCTCGACAGCTCGATCTCCGCGTACGAGAGCGGGAACTTCGAGAACGCGATCAACAACGCCGAACGGGCCCAAGGCGAGGCATCACAGAGTCAACTCGTCCGGAACGCGCTCCTCGGTCTCGGTGCCGTGATCGTCCTGGCGCTTCTCCTCGGGGGCGGCTACTGGGTGTACAAATCCAGACAGCAGGGACCGAGCCGGCTCCGGTGATGGACGCCCTCGTCCCGTTCGCGGCCCGCGAGCCGAAGACGCGACTCGCGACCGTTCTCGAACCGGACGAACGAGTCGAATTCGCCCGCACGATGCTCCGCGATGTCTGTTCTGCGATCGATGCGACCGACGCGTCGCCGACGGTGCTCTCGACGGACCCGATCGACAGCGAATGGCCGGTCGTCGTCGACGATCGACCGTTGACCGCCGCGGTCAACGACCGACTGGACCCCCCCGTCGCGGTCGTCATGGCCGACCTCGCGCTCGCGACGCCGGACGCGCTCTCGCGGCTCTTCGGAGCCGAGGGCGAGGTCGTTATCGCACCGGGACTCGGCGGCGGGACGAACGCGCTCGTCGTCCGGGAGCCAGACTTTCACACCGATTATCACGGTGCCTCAGTGGCCGATCACCGGCGCATCGCGTCAGAAGTCGGCGTCGAGGCGACGGCGGTCGACTCGTTTCGGCTCGCCGTCGACATCGACGAACCCGAGGATCTCGCCGAACTGTTGTTACACGGCTCCGGTGAATCCGTCGAGTGGCTCCGATCAGCCGGCTTCGAACTCTCGACCCCCGACGGACGCGTAACCGTTCGCCGCCAAGCGCGGTAGCTCCGAGCGCCCTCGGATAGCGATTCTTTTAATGTCCCCTCCCCCCGACTGGGAGACGTGTTTGGCGCGGAGGACTACGGGGTCGATATCGAGATTCCGACGGCGGACGTGGATCGGTTGGTAGACGTGACGCCGTCGGCGGTCGAGCCTGCGGACGAACTCTCCTTCGCGCGAAACGTGTTCGTCCCGCTGACGACCGCGTGCCGGTACACCTGCACGTACTGTACCTACTACGATCCGCCCGGAGCAGCGTCGCTGTTGTCGCCCGACGAGATCAGCGACATCTGCGAGCGGGGCGCGGCTGCCGGCTGCACGGAGGCGCTTTTCACCTTCGGTGACGATCCCGACGATCGCTACACCGAGGTTCACGACCAGCTCTCGGAGTGGGGGCACGATTCGATCCACTCGTATCTCCGGGAGGCGTGCGAAATCGCCCTCGAGTGCGGACTCCTCCCGCACTCGAACCCCGGCGATCAGACCCGCTGGCAGATGGAACTCGTCGCCGACGTGAACGCCTCGATGGGCGTCATGCTCGAAACAACCGCCGAGGTGCAAGCCCACGGCGGCCCGCGCGCGAAGGATCCGGGACAGCGGCTCGCAACGATCGCGACGGCCGGCGAGTTGGGGATGCCCTTCACGACGGGGATCCTCGTCGGGATCGGCGAGACGATGCGCGACCGCGCGGAAAGCCTGCTCGCGATTCGGGAACTGCACGAACGCTACGGGCACGTCCAGGAGATCATCGTCCAGCCGGTCGTCCAGAACGAGCGGTGGCGCGAGGACTCGCCCGACCTCGAAACGATTCGTCGCGTGACGGCCATGGCTCGGGTCGCGCTGCCCCCGGAGATCAGCATCCAGTCGCCGCCGAACCTCGCGCCGGTCGAAGACCTTCTCGACTGCGGCGTCGACGACTTCGGCGGCGTGTCGCCGGTCACTGACGACCATATCAACCCCGAGTACGCCTGGCCGGCGCTTCGGGAACTCGAGGATATCGCCGAGACGGCCGGCGTTCCGCTCTCCGAGCGCTTGCCCGTCCACGAGCGATACGTCTCCGAAGCGTGGCTCTCGCCGCGAATCGAGGCGGCGATCGAGGCCGACGGACCGGCCGGCCGGCGCTATCGCGCGCTGTTGGATCGCGCCGACTAAATCGCGCCGTCGCCGCGGACCAGCCTCCGAGAACATCGGAATACACGATTCCGTTGAGTGACCTTTTCGGACTCGCCCATTCAAATCGAGTGGTAGAATCAGCTTTCGTCGACCGGCTTCGTCATTCGGTGAGCGGCAGCACGATACCGAACACCACCACCGAGAAGAATCCACTGACGACACCGAGGACTTCGTAATAGAAGAATAGCTTCCCCTCCCACGTCGGTATCGGTTCAAAGAACGTATGTCCGATGATTTCTGTTGCACAAGACACACTCCCTCAGCAGATATGCTGGCCGATTCAACCCGAAACGTCGTCGACGGCTACGGATCTCAACAGGTCCGAACACGCTTGCGGCAGTTCACGCGTCGATCGAAGGGGTCCGCACCGTCGAAGGAGTTATAAAAGCGGCGTGCCGTCGGCTTTCGGCCCGAGCGTCGGCCCGAACGGCCCCGCCTTCGGATCGATCCGGCGACGCATCTCATAATCGGTCGATCGCTCGACCGGCACGCGCCCGATGGAGGTGATCATGTCTACGTACTCGCGGACGGAGCGGAACTCGCCGAATTCGCCGCCGGCGCGTTTCGTGATCTCCTCGGAGAGGATCGTCCCCATGAAGTCGTCCGCGCCGCAGGTGAGCATCTTCAGCCCCTGCGCGTCGCCGTATTTAACCCACGACGACTGGATGTGGTCGATGTTGTCGAGATACAGCCGCGAGACGGCGATCATCAGCTCGTCCTCGTGGATTGACGCCCCGTCTTCGACCATCCCCTGTTCTTTGAGCGGCGTCTCGTGATGGATGAACGACAACGGTACGAACTCGGTGATTGCGTCAGTTCTGTCCTGTAGCTCGCGGATTCGATCGAGATGCAGCGCCCGGTGGGCCTCGTTCTCGACGTGGCCGTACATGATCGTCGCCGTCGTCCCGAGGCCCACCGACGCGGCCGCTTCCATCGCTTCGAGCCACTCGTCAGTCCCGATTTTCCCGGGGCAGATGACCTCTCTGACCTCCTCGACGAGGATCTCGGCCGCGGTGCCGGGGACCGAGTCCAGCCCCGCGTCGCGCAACCGCTCGAACACGTCCTCGTAGCTCCAGCCGGTTCCGCGGCGGGCGTGATAGGCCTCTTCGGGCGTCATCGAGTGGACGTGAACCCCGTCGACGCTCATCGCGTCGATTTGTTCGAGATACGTGCCCGGATCGACCTCGTAGGCCGCCGGCGGCTTGTAGTTGTGTTCGCCGTCGAGCCCAGAGAGGATCTCGTGGTGTTCGTCGTCGAGCGCCAGCGCTGGGTGGAGCCCCGATACCGACGTGACCTCGTAGACGCCGCGTTCGACCGCGTCGCGGACGATCTCACGGGACTGACCGGGGGTCTTGGTGAACCCCTCGTTCTCGCCGTCGTGGCTCGATTCGAACCGCTGTGCCGCATCCTTGAAGTTACAGAACAGACAGCCGACGTTGCAGGCGGTGGTCACGTTGTTGTTGATGTTCGTGACGAAGGTGACCTCTTCGCCGACGACCTCGGCGCGGCGGCGGTCGGCCGCTTCGAGCACCTGCTCTTTCCGCACGAGATCGATCCCAGCTGTGTCGGTCCCCGTCGTCAGCAGTTCGATTGCGTCCTCGACGTCGAGCCGAATCCCTGATCGCGCCTTCTCCAGAGCGTTCTCGAACGGCTGGTCGGTCTCGGGCCGGTGGTCGAACTCGAATCCAGCTCGCGGGACATTGGTCGACGCCTCGAACGCATCCATACCACCCCTCCCAACTGAAAGGTAATAGAGATTATCGTCCGCACAGGTTTCTTCCGGGGTCGAGTCGGTCAAAAATCCCCAAAGTCGGTCTGCTCCGCCGACGCTCGGATCGAATCGCACGTCGCCCACGACCGACGGGTCGGCGACGGGAACTCGCCGTGTTCTCCGAAGTATCGGGACAGAAACGCTCGCGTCGTTTGATCGCTCGGATAGCCGCTGCCGATCTCACCGAACCGATCCCGAAGCGAATCGACGTGCGCTTCGCGTTCGCTCTTGGCGATAATGCTCGCCGCTCCGACGAGCGCGTCCGACTCGTCCGCACGGTGAACCGCGTCGACCGCGACGGACGTCGATATCCGTGCTTCGACCCGCGACCCGAACCGATCGGCATCGACGTCCCCTGCGTCGCAGAGCCCCGCGTCGCCGGCTTGAACGACTGCGTCGGCCGCCTTCGCGTGCGCCGAGACGACAAGTTCGTTCATGTTGCCGGCGTCGATCTGTTCGGGCGTGATCTCCGCGACGCCGATTTCGACGTTCGGATTCTCGCGCAGACGAGCGGCGAGGTCTTCACGCCGTTGCATCGTCAGCCGCTTCGAGTCGCCGATCCCGTCGGGCAGCTCCGCTCTCGATGCCCGTATCGCCGCCGCAAACATCGATCCCAACACTGGCCCCTTGCCGGCTTCGTCGACGCCGAACTCCATGGCTGCAGTTCACACAACGGCACTAAAACCGTTGTTCAACGGTTTCGGGTCGCTCGTCGTGATCGGTCACCTCTGGCGGCGCGGAACGAATATCCAGCCGACAAGCCCGGTGACGGCGAGCAACGCGAGGAGCGCCGCCGTCGGCCGATCGGGTATCGATCGAACGATCGAAACCGCGCTGTCGTCGGCTGACTCCCGTGTACTCTCGTTCGCTTGTCTCGTCGCGTTCCCATCGGCTCCACCGGTGTTTTTGTGGGGTGAGGTCTCAGTCGACTTGCCCGATGTCGCGGTTCGTGCGGGGGCGACCGATCCGGCGATGACGAACTGCGAAAACCCCGGCGTCTGGGCCTCGACGAGGATACCGTCGTCGACCTCAGTGGTTTCCGTCGGCAGAGGTTGCCACTCGGCCGTCCTTTTGGGGAGCCGATAGACGGTCAGTTCGCCCGCTCGGAGGCCGTTTGCCGCCAGCCATTCACGATCGACGGTCGCCCGAACGATCGCCGGATCGTCCCGGTGGACCGGTGGAACGGTGATCAGCGACACCGAAGCGATCCGAAGGTCGTTCGGGAGCGGCGGCGACCCGTCGGCGAGCGAGTCGAACTCCCACACCGACAGCTCGCCGCTCGCCGAGCCGTTTTGCAGCACGATCTCGTGGAGCGGTGGCTCGTCAAAGGCGACGGTGGTCCCAGACGCATTCGGTGCGTCGTCGTCGATATCGAACCTTTCGTGGGTGATCGGGTCGTCGGGAATCTCGAATCCACCGCTCGTTTCGTCCCCGGGAGAGCGCGCTGGGATCGACTCCGAGTCCGGCTCTTGATCGCCACCGTCGGATACGGATCCGCTGCTCGACCCGCCGCTCGATCCTCCGGTCGACCCGCCGCTCGATCGCGCTGCCGACTCCCCACCAGTCGTTTCACCGCCGGTTGAACCACCGCCGGTCATCCCGTCACCAGCCGAGGCCGATTCGCTCGACGCACTCGGCGCTTCGGGCGTCGGGGTCACCTGCGTCTCCGTCGTCCCGCCGCTGTCGCCTTCGATTCCGGAACCACCCCCCAGCTCGGAATTCGAACCGTCGCCGGTGGCTGCTGTCGTTTCGAGCGTCGGATCGACGTCGAACGTCGTGTGTGTCCCGTTCGTTCGCTCGTCTCCGTCAGTAACCCGAAGTTTCACGTCGTACGTACCGCTTTCGTCGAACCGTCCAGACACCACCTCTCCACTGAGCGTTGCGACGTCCTCGCCGTCCCGCTCGATCGACCATCGGTACGTTTCGATTCCCGCCCCTCCGTAGGCCGTCGAATTGGACCCATCGAGCGCGATCTCCTCACCCGGGGCGACCGCCGTCGGTTCGGCGTTCGCGACCGCATGCGGATCGACGTACTCGACGGTAGCCGCGGGAAAGGTCAAGTTCCTCTCGAAGACGCCGGGGTGCAGTTCGACCGATCCGGCGCTCGGGCCGTCCGAATCGGCAAATCGGAAGGTCACTCTGTCGCCGGCCGCGCTGTCGATTCGCAGCTTGTCGTCGAAGGCTCTCTCACCGCCGTACTCGCCGGCTGGCTCGACGGTGATCGTTCCCTCCGATTCGCCGTTTACCACGGCGACGATTGTGCTTCCGGCGGGCAGCGCGTCTCCGTTCTCGTCGACCGCCGTGCCGAAGAACGATGCCGGCTCTCCCGGTGCCTCACCGCTGGCTCCCACGACCTCGGGGGCGACACCGATACCGAGCGCAGCGACGATCACGAGACACACGAAAAGACACCGGAACACGGCGGCTTTCCGACGCAGACGCGACTCGCTCGTCCAATTCACTCGTCTCCCCCCTCGCTCCTCGAGTACGTCGGGGAGACGATCCGTCGGACCAGGGGATCGTCGGTTTCCTCCACCTCGATCCAGTAGGCGTCGTCGTGTCCGATCGGTTCGTCGGCGCCGTCGATTTCGATCCCCGACGTGGTGTCATGAAGCCGATCGGTTCGGTCCTCGTCCCAGATGACGAACGCGTCGTCCGCGTTGCCGAACGTGTCGTCGACCCAGTTCGCGTCGCGTTCAAGTCTTCGCGTCGCATGCGTCGAAACACCGTAGTTCGAGCTCCCGAAGTGCCATCCCGGTTCGAGTTCTATCGAATCGGTGCCGATCGCCTCGTCTGCGGTTGTGACGTACTCGAAGCCGATTCGAAGCGAACCGGATTCGGCGTACGCGTACATCCCCCGATGCAACTGTTCGTGTCCGATCCGGTGGGATTCGAGCGTATCCGAGGAGCCGTTCGCCGAGATCCCGACGTAGGTCCCCGTTTCGGGGTTCCACTGGGCGAGATCGCGCGACCCTTCCGCATCGACGTACAGCGTCGCGGGTTGGCTGATCGATCCGGTCCGCCACGCGCCTCCGGAACGCTCTATCGCCCGGTGGACCAGCGTGAGATTCGTCCGATTTCGCTGCGTTCCGTCGGCGACCTCGACTGTCACCTCGGCGTCGGTCCCGATCTCGACCGCACCGCCGTCGATCGTCGTCGGATCGACCTGCACCGTGGTCGACGATTCACCCGCGACCGGACTGACATCGCCGATGTCAGTGTTTCCAAGCCCCACCGGTACCGCCTCGTCGGTGTTGGTTATCGCGTTCCCGTTCGCGTCCTCGAACCCCTCGAACTCGACTCGGACGCCAGCTCCCTCGTCCGCGTCGACGCCGACGAACTCGTGACCGGATCGCACCGAGACGTTCGAGACGGCGTCGATCGATCCGGTGGCCACGATCTCCGTCCGATCCCGATTCGCCCCGCCGGGGTCGGTGGAGAGCGAGGTTGCCACCTTCGATGCGTCGGGCACGAGGCGACCCTCGGACGGCATCACCGCGACGCCGATTTCGTATCGGTCCGCCACGTCGGCGTCGAGGACGTACCGCCGGGTGCCGCCGTCGAAATCCGCCGCCGTGAGATCGCGCTCGATCATCCAAGCGTTCTCCTGTCCGAGGTGTCCGTCGCCCCCGTAACCGGTCTCTTCCCACGGATCGGTCGCCGTCGGCGCGCCGCCGTCGCGCTCGAAGCGCACGGTCCCGTTGCCGCCCTCGCGGCGCAGTTCGAGATCGAGCCGATCGATGCGTTCGTCCGAGACGCCGAGATCGACTTCGACCTCGATCGTGGCGTCACCGTCAACGTCGAAATCGCGATACTGCGTCGTCGTCTCGAGCGTCACGTTGTCGGGATACACGCCGACCCCTGACGCGCGCTCGGTGACGTCCGAGCCGGTGTTTCGCGACTGCGTGGCCGGCCCCGGTACGTCGATCACCTCGACGGACAGATCGAACGCACCGACCGGAGCGTCGAGCGCTCCGTCCTCACCGACGACTATCCCGTTCGTTCCATCGGTCGCCGTCCAGACCCCGTCGTACGTGTACGTCTCGTGACCACTCAGCGTGATATTCACCTTCGCGCGTGGAATCTCGTTCCCGAAGCGGTCGTCGACCCCGTCGATCGAGAGTCTCCGGCCCTCCCCGATGCCGAACTCGTCGCCCGACTCGATCCCGTCGAGTTCGAATCCGTCCGATCCCGCTTCGCCGGGATAGATGTTCAAGACGACCGGTGATTCGGTCCGTACGTCGCTATTTTTCGTCAACGCGGCGTTGTCCTCCCCCTCGACGTCGACGGTGAGAAAGTCGGCATCGCGGTAGCGATCCGCAGCTCGCTTCATCGATTCGGTCTCGACGGCCAGTTGGACGCCGACGGCGACCGCTTCGCCCGACACCAGCTTCGGCTCGCCGTCGACGGTGTTGACCGTGATCGTGATCTGGTCGTCGTGTCCGTCGAGCACGTTGGCATCGCCGGAGGTGGCGACGTCGATGCTGCTTATGTTTTGATCTAAAGTAGATCTTTCAGCAGCATTTACAATTCTAAGACCATCCTCATCACCTTCGCTAATAATTTTCGGGTTGACTGAGAGATTGATCGTGTCTCCGTCGTCCACCAACACCGAATCCTCAGAAAATGTTAAAACAAACTGATCGCTGTCAAGTGTTTGCAGATTTTCCCCAATCAAATCTTGATCAATAGTGTCCGCGTCGAATTCGATCTCGGCCCGCCCGTCGACGGTGACGCGCATGACGGCGTCGCCGACGAGATCGCCGCTCGTCTCGTCGGCCGTCACCGACGCGATCGGGGTCGCATCGTACGTCGCGGCACGACCGGCGACGGCGTCCGTGGCGGTGAGTTCGACGTCGACCGAAACGTTTGTGTCTGAGAGCGCGTCTTTCCCGCGCAGATCGGTGAGCTCGATCTCGATCGCGTCGGTCGTCGCCGCGGGCGAAATCCCGATGTCGTCGCCGGTCGCGTCGGTGACGCCCGACACGTCGAACCCCGGATGATCCCCGTCGAGTTCGATCCGGAGCGTGTCGCCCTCTTCGGCGTTCCCGTTCGGCGTGAGCGTCAATCGGGCGCTCCGCGTTGCGGAGTCGTCGATCAAGAGGTCGCTGGCGTCGTATTCGTAGTCGGCCGTCTCGACGTTCGCCGCTGCCGCTGTGGCGGCGGGCACAGAGACCGGGACGGCCACGGCGAGCACGCTGAAACAGAGAAACAGGACGCAGATCCGAACGCCCGGATGGGGGGGACTCATCGACCGCCGCCCAATCGTCGATCGTCGCGATCCGATTTCACGATCGGACTCGGATTCGACGTCGGTTCGGCCGGAGCGACGGGTCTTTTGGTCCGGAGTCGAACGCGGGCATGGCGTCGTTTTTTCGCGGTTGAGTCACGTCTCACTCGAGCCTTCGAGCGTTCACGCAGCGAGTCTGGCATCATCGAATGTAATAGTATATACTTATAATACCTACTGTTAGTATATATTCTCGAAACGAGACGTGAATTGGTGTCATCGTTCCCCGAATGATCGGTACAGAGGCCACGAGGCGTCGTCAGGTCGCTGTCTTCACCCACAGTCGTTCGGGGGGTGCCGGTCGGCGGTGCGTCGATCCGACTCAGTTCTCGAGTTTCGATTCCAAGAGCGCCTCGAAGTCCGTCTGTTCGTCGTGGTACGCCTCTCGGTGTCGGTTCGCGAGCTTCCCTTTTTCGGTGATCTCGTAGAGCCCGCTGTTCGGGGCCGGACCGATGCGTTCGAGCAGTCCTTGATCGGCGAGGATCGGCAAGCGGGTGTTGATGTATGCGCGGTCGCGATCGATCTCGATCGCGATGTTCGCCGCCGTGTTCCGCTTTCCATCGGAGAGCGCCTCTAATACGTCGAAGTCGGTGGGGGATGCCAATTTCATCGTCGGGGGTGATGTCTGTTCGGGCGTCCCGGCTTTTATATTATCGGCCGTCTTGTGATCACCGATCGTCCACGAACGCGTTCGACTCGATCTCCGCTGCGGCCAATTCCAACTGTTCTATGACCTGTTCGTGGTGTTCGATCGATCGCTCGAGAAACGAACGGATCCGCTCGGAATCGCCGACTACGTCGGGGTGCGTCGCGACGAGGAGGTACTCTTCCATCGCTCGCATCGACGCACCGTTGGCCGCCTGAATAGATTTCAGGACCGTCCAATCGACAATCTCGTCTTCGTCTCCATCTTCATCTTCGGAACTCATCTGTACGTACTGTTGGATGCGAACGCGTCTCTTTAAAAAGGTTGTTTTCTCAGCCGTGTGGACGTAATTATCACCGCATCAGTCGTATCATTCGGCCGCCGTTTCGTCGGGCGATGCCGCATCGGGAGCACTCGCCGGCTCACCGTTCGGGTCGAGTCGGAATTCGGGCAGCAAGAACGGCTCGTCGACGCCCTCGACGTCGACCACGTCGAGTGCCGAAACCGTCGCTTCGACGCCGAGAAGCCCAGCGAGGCTCGGCTCCGTTCGCCCCTCGTCACCGCTGACGAGTTCCTTTATATACAGCCCCCCCTCGCCGTGGACCTCCACCGTCGCGGTGTACTCGTCGGTCAGCGATCCATCGATCCCGATGACGGTCCGCTCCCTGACGAGATCCGCCCGTCGGTGATCGACGCGGTTCGGGGTCCGCTGCTGGATCGTCGCGCCTTCGAGCGCGTCGACCGCGGCCTCGAACGCCGATTCGTCGACTGGTTCGAAGAACTCGACCGTGGCCCGATAGGTCTTCGAGGCGTCGTGTTCTTTGACGCGCTCGATCATCTCATGGGTGGCGAACGCCAACGCCTCGATCTCGACCTTTCCGTTGGTTCCGCCGTTCACCGCCGCCTGCAGTTCGTCCAGATCAGCCATCCGACGGCGTGGTTCCTTGATTTCGAGGACGAACGGCCGACCGGACCCCAACATCAGTGCGTCGACGTCCTCCCGACCGGCACCGTGAAAGACCGCGTCGGTGCCGCGGAACGCGCTCAAAAACGGCGGCGCGACGAGTTCCTCGACGCTCTCGTCGAATTTGTCCCATTCGGTCTGTGGGATGTCGCGTTCGAGCTTCCGGTAGCGGCCGTAGATCGAGACGGAGTTGCGTTGGACCTCGATCGAGTCGGACTCCACGTCGACGAGAAACTGCACATCCGGGCGGTGAAAGTCCACCTCGACACCGAGACGGCGACCGATCCGTCGGCCGACCTCGCGATTGAGTTCGCTTCCCAGATCCTCGCCCGCGTCCGGTTCGAATCCTGCGTCGATCCGGAGCAGTCGATCGTTTTCCTCGAGCAGCGGCGGGATTCGACTCCCCACTTGGTAGGTGTACAGCTCGGTGTCGCCGAGCGCGTCGATCGCGCGCGTCGCGAGTTCGTCGAGCCGCTCGCAGAGCTCCTCACACACCCAACACGGTTCGTCCGGTTCGACGTACGGTTCGTCGTCGGCCAGCGCGACCGTCGTCCGCACCGCGCGCCCGCGATCGGCGTTCGTCAGGCCGAAACTCCGATCGGCGACGGGCCGACCCAGACAGGCATTACAGAGCGGCCCGGTCGCCAACAGGGCGCGCGTATCGTCGATAAGACTCATTGGGTACGCTCGCCGCCGTGTGGCCTTCGGTGTTGTGTTCTCGGGCGACCGTGGTGGTCCCGGCTAGGATGACGCCGGCAACGATCCCGACAAACGTTCGGATACGTCGCTCCGAACGTGATAATCGTCTTTTCGCCGCCCGTCTGCCGATACTTTCATCCCCCGGCGGGCGGTGGATTACGTATGGCGATCACCACAGGAATCGTCCTCGCTGCGGGGGAGGGGACTCGACTTCGGCCGCTCACGGTGAATCGGCCGAAGACCATGCTTCCGGCCGCCGATCGGCCGATACTCGAACACGTTCTCGACGTCCTCGTCGAGTGCGGAATCGAACGGCTCTGTCTCGTCGTCGGCTACCGTCGCGAGCGCGTGCAGGAGTACTTCGGCCACAGCTACCGGGGCGTGCCGATCACCTACGTTCACCAGCGAAAACAGCTCGGTAGCGCCCACGCGCTCGGGACCGCGGCCGACGCTGTCGAGGGCCCTGTCCTCGTTCTCAACGGCGACCGTGTGATCGAAGAGCGGATCGTCGATGACGTCCTCGACGGGTTCGATGGCGACCCTACGCTCGCAGTCTTGGAACACTCGACGCCCTCCGAGTACGGGGCGGTACGGATCGAGGGCGAGCGGCTGACCGAGTTCGTCGAAAAACCGAACTCCGACGATTTCAGGCTGATAAACGCCGGCGTCTACGCGTTCGATTCGTCGGTCTTCGACGCCATCGATCGAACTCCACGCCACGAGGGAGAACTGACGCTTCCGGACGTCATCGAAGCGCTGATGCACGATGGGACGGTCCACGCGGTCACGACCGACGGATTGTGGGTCGACGCGACGTACCCGTGGGATCTCCTCTATCTCATGCGCGAACTACTCTCGAGGGGGCTGGTATCCCAGCCGAAAGTCGATGCACAGGTCTGGGTCGCCGAGAGCGCTCGGGTCCATCCCGATGCGACGCTTCAGGGACCGGTTGTCGTCGGTCCCGACTCGGAGATCGGTGCCGGCGCGGTGCTCGGGCCGAACGTCGCCGTCGGTAGAAACGCCACGGTCGGCGCGAACGCGACGCTCCGGGACGTCCTCTTGGACGGGGATTGTCGAATCGAGGCGGGGGCGACCCTGCTCGACTGCGTCGCCGGCGAAACCGCGACCGTGGGCGCTGGCACGGTGGTTCCGGGCGGCCCCGGAGACGTTCGCGTCGGGGACACGGTCTTCGAGAACCAACGACTCGGCGCGGTGCTCGCCGACAGAGTGTCCGTCGGCGGCGGCGTCACCTTCTCCCCGGGAACGCTCGTCGGCGCGGGCGTCGACATCGCTCCCGGCGTGTACGCCACCGGAACGATCGCCGACGGGACGGAGGTTGTCCGCTGATGTGCGGGATCATCGGTTGCGTCGGCCGCGACGACACGCTCGACACGCTCATTCACGGGCTTTCGAAGCTCGAGTACAGGGGCTACGACTCCGCAGGGATCGCGCTCGCGGGAAACGGCGCGCTCCACATCCGTAAACGGGCCGGCGAACTCGACCGCCTTCGCGAGTCGATCGACGGTGAGGACGGCCTCTCGGGGACGATCGGTATCGGACACACCCGGTGGAGCACCCACGGCCCACCGACCGATCACAACGCGCACCCCCACGCCGACTGTACGGGTACCGTCGCGGTCGTCCACAACGGGATCATCGAGAACTACCAGGCGCTCAAAGACGAACTCGAAGCGGCCGGCCACACCTTCGAAAGCGATACCGACACCGAGGTCGTCCCGCACCTCGTCGAGGCCGAACTCGCCGCGGGTGCCGCTCCAGGAGAGGCGTTCCGAGCCGCGATCGACCGGCTCGACGGCAGTTTCGCGATCTCCTGCGTGCTCGACGACAGCGACTCGGTGTTCGTCGCGCGAAACGACTCGCCGCTTGTCCTGGGCCTCGGCGACGACGAGACCTACCTGGCAAGCGACGTGCCCGCGTTTCGGGCGTTCACCGATCAGGTCGTCTACCTCGCCGACGGCGAGTTCGCCGAGCTGCGACCCGACGGCTGGCGCGTCATCGATGCGTCGGGCGAACCGATCGAGAAGTCGGTCGAGACCATCCAGTGGGACGCCGAAGACACCGGCAAGAGCGGGTACGACCACTTCATGCTCAAGGAGATTCACGAGCAGCCGCGTGCGTTGCGCCAGTGTCTCCGCGGTCGCGTCAGCGAACTCGACGGCGACGTGACCGTTCCGGAACTCGGGGACATCGAACTCGAACGTGTCCACCTGGTCGCCGCCGGAACGAGCTATCACGCGGCCGTCTACGGCGCACAGCTGCTGTGCGACGCCGGAATCTCCGCACAGGCGCACTACGCACACGAGTACGCGATCTCGCCGCCCCCGATCGAGAACGCGACCGTCGTCGGCGTCTCCCAGAGCGGTGAAACTGCCGATACGCTCGCGGCGACGCGGGAGGCCAGACGGCTCGGTGCCGAGACGCTCGCGCTCACCAACACAGTCGGCTCGACGATGGCCAGAGAGTGTGATAAGGCGTTTTATATCCGATCCGGCCCGGAGATCGGCGTCGCGGCCACGAAGACGTTCGCGGGCCAACAGACCGCCCTCAATCTGCTGGCCGAGGCCGCCACGCCCGGAGCTGGTGATCGCGATCTGGTGTCGGCGCTTCGGGACCTGCCGGGAAACGTCCAGGAGATCCTCGATGAATCCACTGCCGAGTCGGTCGCCGAGGCGTACATCGACGCCGACTCGTACTTCTTCATCGGGCGCGGGCTGAACTTCCCCGTCTCGCTCGAGGGGGCGCTGAAGATGAAGGAGATCAGCTACGAACACGCCGAAGGGTTCGCCGCGGGCGAACTCAAACACGGCCCGCTCGCGTTGGTCACCGCGAACACGCCCGTGTTCGCGACGGTCACGGGCGACGGCGAGTACGCGAGGAAGACGATCGGCAACGTCAAGGAGGTCGAAGCCCGCGACGCGCCGGTCGTCGCCGTCACCGACGGCAGATCGAACGTCGGGCGATACGCCGACCACGTCCTCGATGTGCCGCAGACGCATCCACGGGTCGCGGCGATCCTGGCCAACGTGCAGCTCCAGCTCGTCTCCTACTACACCGCCGCGATGCTGGGTCGATCGATCGACAAGCCGCGAAACCTGGCAAAAAGCGTTACTGTAGAGTGAATCCGCCGGGGCGTCACGAATGGGAGATGCCCTGACGCGCGGTCGATCACGCGTCAGTCGATTCCTCGCTTGAGCCCCACGATTCCTCGACCGCTTCCGACGATTCTTCGAACTCGACGTCGACGATGGCCATCCCGTGCGGCGAGAAGATGTCGACCGATTCGGCGAGGTTGTCGCGGACGTGCGCCGTCCACGTCGCCATCGCCTCGTCGAGCCACGCCTCGATCGTGGCGTCGTCCGGCTCCTCTTCGTCGAGCTCTTCGATCGCGAGCCGCCGCGTCGGGCGTTGGTCGATCACCTTTCGTCCATCGAAGACGAGCCTGAACGGCCGGAGGTGAATCTCTCCTTCTTCCTTGCTCTCTCTCGAATCGTCTTCGAGGTGGCGAAGCGCCGGTTCCATCGTCTCGGTGAATGGCGGGGTGAGGCTGAACACCACTTTCCCCTTCCGGCCGATCTCTTCCTGTCCGTTGTACGCGAAGCTCCGCACGAGTTCGTCCGGATCGAGCACGATCCGCTCGATGTTCGAGATCGACGCCGGATCGTACTCCTCCTCGTCTTCCCCGTCTCCCTCGTCGGCCGTATCGGGCTCGTCGCCTGATTCGTCGTTCCCCGGGTGGTCCCCGTCGACGTCGGTCGGATCATCCGTCGCCTCATCCACCTCCGCGGGCTCGGGAGACGCCTCCGTGTCGGCTGGGGTGCCCGATTCGCTGTCGGCGTCCGTTGCACCGGTGTCGGCCGCCCCCCTCCCGACCGAGCCGGAATCGTCGTCGAATGAATCGTTCGGTGGCATACCGATCGGTAGGGTCGAGAGACACATAAATCGGCTGCACTCCGGCCAGGTCCGCCGGTCGCCGCGGTGACACGGAAAGGTTGGACTTATCCGGGTGCCCGAATTTTGAGTAGCCATGAGCCAAATCGTCGTCACGTTACCGGACGGCTCCGAACTCGACGTCGAGGCCGGGTCGTCCGTCGAGGACGTGGCCTACGAGATCGGGCCGGGGCTCGGTTCGGATACGATCGCGGGTATCGTCGACGGGGAACTCACCGATAAGGACGAACCCCTCTACGAGGACTGCGAACTCGTCATCGTGACCGAGCAATCCGAGGAGTACCTGCAGGTGCTCCGCCACTCCGCGGCCCACATCTTCGCGCAGGCACTCCAGCGACTCCATCCGGACGCCAAACTTACCATCGGCCCGCCGACCGACGAGGGCTTTTATTACGACGTGACGGGCGTCGAGCTCTCCGAGTCCGATTTCGAAGCGCTCGAATCCGAGATGGAGGCAATCATCGATGCCGACTACGAGATCGAGCGCGTCGAGCGCTCCCGCGATGAGGCACTGGAGCTCTACGCCGACAACGAGTACAAGCGAGAGATCCTCGAGACCGAGGCGGCCGACGAGGAGACTGTCTCCTTCTATGTGCAGAACGACTGGCAGGACCTCTGTCGCGGCCCGCACGTCGACTCGACGGGCGAGGTCGGCGCGGTGAAACTGCTCTCGATCGCAGCGGCGTACTGGCGCGGCGACGAGGACAACGACACCCTCACGCGCGTGTACGGAACCGCCTTCGAGAGCGAGGCCGACCTCGAGGCGTATCTCGACCGGCGCGAGCAGGCGAAAGAGCGGGATCACCGGAAGCTCGGTCGAGAGCTGGACCTGTTTTCCATCCCTGACGTGACCGGTCCCGGACTCCCGCTGTATCATCCGAACGGGAAAGCGATCCTCCGCGAGCTGGAGGCGTTCGTCGACGGGCTCAACGACGCCCAAGACTACGATTTCGTCGAGACGCCACACCTGTTCCGCACGGAGCTGTGGAAGCAATCGGGCCACTACGAAAACTACGTTGACGACATGTTCCTCCTCGACGTGAACGACGAGGAGTACGGCCTCAAGCCGATGAACTGCCCCGGCCACGCGACGATCTTCCAGCAGGGCAGCTGGTCGTACCGCGACCTTCCGATCCGCTACGCCGAGAACGGGAAGGTCTACCGGAAAGAACAGCGCGGCGAGCTCTCGGGGCTCTCTCGCGTGTGGGCGTTCACGATCGACGACGGCCACCTCTTCGTGCAGCCCGAATCCATCGAACGGGAGGTAAACGTCGTCATGGACCAGATCAACGCGGTGCTCGAGACGTTCGACCTCGACTACGACGTCGCCTTGGCGACCCGCCCCGAGAAGTCCGTCGGCTCCGACGAGATCTGGGAACAGGCCGAATCGCAGCTCCGGGACGTGCTCGAAGCGAGCGGGATGGACTACGACGTCGAGGCGGGCGACGGCGCGTTTTACGGCCCGAAGATCGACTTCTCGTTCCGCGACGCGCTCGGCCGCAACTGGGACGGTCCGACGGTACAGCTCGATTTCAATATGCCCGAGCGCTTCGACCTCTCGTACACGGGCGAGGACAACGAGGAGCACCAGCCGGTGATGATCCACCGCGCGCTCTACGGCAGCTACGAGCGCTTCTTCATGGTGCTCATCGAGCACTTCGACGGCAACTTCCCGACGTGGCTCGCCCCCGAACAGGTCCGAATCCTCCCGGTCTCGGACGACAACATCGGCTACGCGAAACAGCTCAAGAACCGCTATCTGGGCGATTTCCGTGTCGAGATCGAGGACCGGTCGTGGACGGTCGGCAAGAAGATCCAGGCCGCCCACGACGACCGCGTCCCCTACATGCTCGTCGTCGGGGACAACGAGGAAGAAGCCGGGACCGTCTCCGTGCGGGATCGGTTCGAGGAGGAGGCCAAGGACGTCGACATCGAAACGTTCCGCGCACATCTCGAAGGTGAAGTCGACGAGAAGCGAATCGAACCGGATTTGGTCGAGTAGATCGATCAGTTCCTACTCGTCGTCGTTTTTGAGTTCATCGAGTTCGGCTTCGATCTCGGCGTCGGTCCCTTCGGTTTCGGTCTCCTCGTCGAGATCGACTGCGACGTCGTCGCCGTTCCCGTCGTCCTTTCCGGCCTCGGCCTTCAGCGTCTCGAGTTCGGCCTCGACCTCGCCGCTTTGGCGCATCTCCTCCAGTTCGCGGTCGAGGTCGTCCCCCTCGGAGAGAGCGTTCTCGAACGCGCCGCTCTCCTCGAGTTCGTCCATCGCCGCGGCGCGCGCCTCCATGTCCTCGGTTCGTTCTCTGGCGCGCTCGATCGACCGGGAGATGTTGCCCATCTCGTCGCCGGCACCCGTCATCGCCTCGCTGACGCGGGCGCTGGCTTCGGCGGCCTCGTAACGGGCCTTCATGCTCTCTTTTTCTGTGCGGAACTCCTGAATCCGGTTCTGCAGCTCGTTTTTCTTCTCGACGAGGTTGTCTTGGGTTCCCTGCAGGTCCGCGATCTGCGATTCCAAGTCCTCGATCTGGTTCATCTTCTGTTTTTTCTTCTCGAGCGCCTGGCGCGCGAGGTCGTCGCGGTCCTGCTCGACGGCCTGTCTGGCCTGTTGATTGTGCTTTTCGACGTTGTCTTCGAGTCGGCGTTTTTGAATCTCGAGTCGCTTTTTCTGCGTCGTCAGGTCGGCGATGCCCTTTTTGACGTCCTGCAGCTCGTCTCGGAGCTGTTCGTAGGAGTAATCGAGCGTTTCGTGGGGGTCTTCGGCCCGATTCAGGACGGAGTTGACTTTCGATCGAATGACGTACGACGCCCGCGAGAGGATACCCATATGCCTCACGTTTGTGGCCGGAACCCTTAAAACGCTACTCCGCTTCGCGATCGGTCCACCCTCGAGTGGACGACCTCGCCGTCGACGACCGTCATTTCGACCTCGACGCCGGCGATCGTCGACGGATCGACTTCCCACGGCGACTCCGAGAGGATCACGAAATCGGCGCACATGCCTGGAGCGATCATCCCGAGCCGGTCCTCGTCGTGGCCCGCGTAGGCCGCGCCCGACGTGTAAGCTCGAAGCGCCTCGGTGACCGACAGCTGCTGGCTCTCTCGCGGTGCAGTAACCACTTGTTGGACTCCGTACAGCGGATCGAGCGGCATGCAGTCGCTCCCGAACGCGAGTGGGACGGCCGCGTCGAGGACGTCCGAAACCCGGTTCGAGGCGGCCGTCCGTTCGTCCCCGAGGCGGGTCTCGTAGAGGCCGCCCTCGCGGGCCCACCGCAAGAAGTTCGGCTGCATCGAGGCGACCGCGTCGAACGCCGAGAGGTCGTCCGGGAGCAGCTCCGCGTGTTCGATCCGATGTCGGAGCGCGGTGTCGGCCGGCAGCGCGTCGAGCGTCTCGGCGATCGCCTCGTCGCCGATCGCGTGGACGGCCAGCTGAAGATCGAGTGCGGTCGCCCGTTCGACGATTCCGGCCAACTCCTCCGGGGGGACGACCCACTCGCCGGTCCCGTCGCGGTCGGCGTAGGGCGTCGAGAGCTTCGCGGTCCCCGCGCCGATGGATCCGTCCGTGAAGGTCTTGACCCCGCCGACCTCCACGTACTCGTTGCCACCGTTCGTGACGAGGCCGAGTTCGTCGATCGCGTCGAGGTGATCAGCCCAGTAGTAGAGGCGAACTCTGAGATCGAGATCGCCGTCGCGCGCCAACTCGCGGTACGCGGCCGGCGCGTGGGAGCGCCGAACCATGTCGTGGACGCCCGTTACGCCGCGTTCGTGCGCGTGGTCGCGGGCGGCCTCGACCAGCCGTTTTGTCTCCGCGCGATCGGGCGCTGTTTCCGCTCTGAGGAACTCCGCGGCGTCATCGGTGATCACGCCCGTCGGTTCGCCCCTTTTGCGTTCGACGCCCGATTCAGGTAGCTCGTCGGCGTACCGGTCGAGAACGACGGAGTTGGCGGACGCGGTGTGTAGATCCTCTCTGAACGCGACCACCGGCCGTTCAGTCGAGACGGCATCGAGTTCATTGCGGGTTAGGTACCACCGATCGTCCCACGTCGATTCGTCGTAGCCGTAGCCGAGAACCCACTCGCCGCTCGATTCTGCTCTGAGGAGGTCCAGTGCTTCCCCCCGACCGGTCGCCGCGCCGAGGTCCGCATGAAGCAGTCGCCGGCCGACGACCTCCATGTGCGTGTGCGCATCGATGAACCCGGGTAGCAGCGTCCGCCCCGCACAATCGATCACGTCGGTTTCGACGCCCTCCAGGAACCGAACCTCGTGATCGCTGCCGATCCGAACGATCCGCCCCTCGTATACAGCGACGGCGTCGAACGACTCGTCCGTCGGACCGAGGGTGTGGCCGTCGGCGTTCTCGAAGATGCTGTCCGCCGCGTGTGTCATACCGGAACGGCGGCGGCCAGCGCCTTGAATCCAGCCGTCCGACCCGATCCGGTTTCGACGGCCGACGGAAACCCCTTTGTCATCCGACACCGACCCGCCGGTATGGATGTCGACGCGCTCGTCGCCGCCGTCAGGAACGGCGACGTGCGGTTACACGAACTCGAACAGCACGCCGACGCAGACGACGCAGCAGCGGCCAGACGGCGACTTCTCGCCGAAGAGACCGGCGCAGAACTCGAAACCGTCGGCGCGTACGCCTTCGATGCGGCCGTCGCCGAACCGAACATCGAGAACATGTTCGGCGCGGCGCAGGTGCCGATGGGGATCGTCGGCCCCATCGCCGTCGACGGTGGCGCGGTCGACGGACCTGCGCACCTCCCGCTCGCAACGACTGAGGGGGCGCTTCTCGCCTCGGTCAACCGCGGCTGCGCCGCGATCCGGGCGGCCGAGGGCGCGACCGCCCGCGTGTTGAAAAACGCAATGACGCGCGCGCCAGTCTTCCGGGTCAGCGACGTGGCGGAGGCGAGCGAAACCGCCGCGTGGGTCCGCGAGCACGTCGATCGGCTCGCAGAGGTCGCCGAATCGACGACGAGCCACGGCGAACTGCGCGGCGTGACGCCGTACGTGGTCGGCGACAGCGTCTTCTTCCGGTTCGCCTACGACACGAAGGATGCGATGGGGATGAACATGGCGACGATCGCCACCGAGGCCGCCTGCGAGACGATCGAGGCCGAGACGCCAGCCGAACTCGTCGCGCTTTCGGGCAACCTCTGCAGCGATAAGAAGCCGGCAGCGATAAACAGCATCGAGGGCCGCGGGCGAACGGTTGCTGCCGACGCGTTGATCCCGCGCGAGGTGGTTGAGAGCTACTTCGGCACCACGCCGGAGGCGATCGCCGAGGCGAACACGAGAAAGAACCTGGTTGGCTCGGCGAAAGCCGGCGCGCTCGGTTTCAACGCCCACGTGGCCAACACCGTCGCCGCCGCGTTCCTTGCGACCGGCCAGGACATCGCACAGGTCGTCGAGGGATCAAACGCGATCACGACCGCCGAGACCCGCGATGACGGACTCTACGCCAGTCTCACGATCGCCTCGCTCGAAGTCGGGACCGTCGGCGGCGGGACGAAACTGCCGACCCAGCGGGAGGCGCTCGACATCGTCGGCGTCCGCGGCGGCGGCGATCCGCCCGGTTCGAACGCCGACGCGCTCGCGGAGATCATCACGACTGCGGCGTTGGCTGGCGAACTCTCGCTACTGGGTGCGCTCGCATCGAATCACCTGGCGAGCGCGCACGAAGAGTTGGGGAGATAGCGCCGGCCGATCGTCCCCGTTTCGGTTACTCCTCGTCCCCGTCTCCGTAGACACCCTCTCGAACGAACAACACCGGGCACGACGAGTTCATCATGATCCGGTGGGAGGTGCTCCCGAACACCGCCTTTCCGGTCGGCGACCGCTTTCGACCGCTTATAAACAACAGATCTCCGTCGACCGCCTTGGTCGTCTGCAGGATCGTCTCTCCCTCCGCGCCGATCTCCCCTCGAACGTCGTAGCTGATGTCCGCGGCGCTGAGCGCTTCCGAGAGCAGGTCGATCCCCTCGAGTCGCTTGGCGAGTTCGTCGGGTGACGGCGATTCTTCCGGGTCGAACCCAGCCTCTTCGATCCCCTCATCGTACGCCCGTTCGCTGAACGCGTGGAGGAGGACAACGCTCGCGTCGGCCGGAACTGCCACGTCGAGGACCGCTTCCGCCAACTCGTCAGTCCGGGTGTTGTCGTTCGGTCCGACCGCTACGACGAGTGTCTCCAGAGCCATACGAAACGCACACACTCCTGGCTAAAATACCGCGCGGTCCCGCGGCTCCGATAGGAGGTATTTTCTGGCATGCCGGTGTAGTGGAGAGTACCTCAATGGACGACGAACAGGTTTCTTCGGGGGAAGAATCCGTCCGCGATGCGGTCGAACGATCCAGAAGCGGTGCGCCGGCGGTCGGCGAAGTCGTCCGCGACCGTTTCGACACCGACGAGGTGTTTCAACGGATCATCGCGGCGGCCGACGAGGAGATAGACACCGGGACGCGCGAACTGTTTTTCAGCGCGCTCGCGGGAGGGTTCGCGATCACGCTCACCTTCTTGATCTACTCCTCGATGAACGCCAAGACGGACAGTCCAGTTATCGCCTCGCTGCTGTATCCGATTGGGTTCATATACATCATCCTCGGCGGCTATCAGCTCTACACGGAGAACACGCTCCCGCCGGTCGCGCTCGTGTTGGAGCGGCTGGCGAGCTTTCCGGCGCTGATGCGAACGTGGGTTATCGTCGCGATCGGGAACTTCGCCGGCGGCGCGATCGGCGCGCTCGTCCTCGCGTACACCGGCGTCTTCTCACCCGAGGCCGCCACCGCGGCGATCGGACTCTCACAGAAAGGGATCGAAACTGCGCCGATAGACCTCTTCTTTAAGGCCTGCTTCGCCGGGCTGATCGTCGCCGGCGTCGTCTGGCTCGATTTCGCCGCCCGCGATACGATCTCGCGGTTTTTCTTAGTGTACATCGCGTTCCTCATGATACCGCTCGGGGATCTCTTTCACGTCGTCGTCTCCTTCACCGAGCTCATGTATCTCTTTTATGTCGGTGAGGCGGCGCTCGCCCCCGGCCTCTTCGGGTTCGTACTCCCCGTCTTCCTCGGGAACACCATCGGCGGCGTCCTGCTCGTGACCATCGTCAACTACTTCCAGACCACCGAACGCCGCCTCGAATCGGCTCGCGAGGACGGCATCGAACGGCAACTCTCCGTGCGGGAGTGGCTCGGCGGCGGTAGCGTCGGCCGGACGTACGTGCCGGTCGACAAACCGCGGCGGCGCGACGACGAGGACGAGTGATAGGAATTCTCACCGGGGCGACGCTGACGCTCGGTCGCCGGATCACCCGTGAGAATCGGATTCGTTCGTAGTCGTCGGTTCGATCGGGAACACGCGCGTATCTGGCGCGTCCAGCGGTATATATATTCCATGTTCTCGTCCCCGGAGTGGAGGCTAAACAACGAGCTCGCGATTGCCGACGGCGCGTCTACCGACCGGTTGTTTCAGGCTGATCGCACACCGCTAGAGGATCACACGCTCGTAAAAATCGTCCGACGATTTAAAACGGCGCTTCGAGCCCGTCGTCGCCAGCGTCCGGATCGGCGTCGACGCCGAGTTCGTCGGCCAACTCGCCTCGCTGGTGGAGCTCTTCGAGGATGTCGCTGCCGCCGATGAACTCGCCGTCCACATACGTCTGTGGGATCGTCTCCCAGCCGCTGTGTTCTTCGAGGGCGGCTCGATAGGCGTCCAGCGCCGGAAGCACGTCCTCTGTGATGATCTGTTCGCTGTCGTGGTAGCGACCGAGGATGTCGAGGGCTTTCTGGGAGTACCCACACTGGGGCATCAGCTTGTTCCCCTTCATGAACAGAACGAGCTCGCTCTCCTCGATGAGTCCGTCGACGCGGTCCTGTACGTTCTGGGGGTCGACACCGCCGCTGGGATCGAATGTCATGGAGGCGAGTTGGGACGCGAACGGCAAAACAGTTGTGCAGCCGACCGACTCGAGCCGAGTCGCGACCTCACTCGTCGGTTTCGAGTGCGCCGCCCTCGCGCTCCCACTCGGTGAGGCTCCCCTCGTAAAACGACACCTCGGGGTAGTCGAGCGCCCGAAGCACGGTATAGGTGTGGCTGATCCGGCGGGCGGTGTTGCAGTACAGGACGATCCGCTTCTCGGGGTGGATTCCGCGCTCCGCCAGCAGTTCCTGAAGCGCCGATTCGGGCCGAATCGTTCGCGCATCGGTGTCGACGAGTTCGCGCCAGTCGAGCCGAACCGCGCCGGGAATGTGCCCCTCCTCGTACTCCCACCCCTCGCGGGTGTCGACGATGACTGCGTCCGGGTCGCCGACGGCGTTCTCGACCGTCTCGCGCTCGATCAGCGGGCCGTCGACGCGGAATTCGGCCGGATACTCGGTCGGCTCCCGGTTCGGTGTCTCGGTCGTCGTCGGTTCGGCGCGGTTCCAGACCGAGTAATCTCCGTCGAGGAGGTGGAGTCTGTCGGGGTCGTGTCCGTACAGTTCCGCCGTCACGAGGAGTCGGGCGGCGAACACGCCGTGGGTATCGTCGTAGGCGACGATATCGTCGTCGGGAGCGACCCCCGCCGATCCCATCAGCTCGGCGAACGCGTCCGCACCGGGTAGCATCCCGGCCTCCGCCGCGCCGTGCTCGTCCGCCCGAAACGTATCGAAGGGGACGCTGATCGCGCCCGGAACGTGTCCGATCCCGTCGTACTCCCACGCGTCGCGGACGTCGACGACGGCCACTCCGGGAGTCCCGAGTCGTTCCGCGAGCCACTCGACGCCGACGATTCGATCGTTCATTGGCGAAGCGTTCGGGGCTGCGGGCTAATAGGGATTCTCGTCCGTCATCGATCTCCAGCCGGAGGGAACGCCGGGGGATTATCCCCCGCATAACTATTCGCCGGCTGAATCAGGGTCTGGTATGCGATCGTGGGTCGTCGTGATACTCGTCGCCCTCGTCCTGTGCGTCGGCTGGTCGGCGAGCGCGGCCGCTAACGACGAGGTGTCGCTCACGGTTTCCGTCGTTAATCAAAGCGGAGCCGGTGTCGGCGACGCCACCGTGATCGCGACGTGGGACGGCGGCGAGGCGACCGGAACGACGGCGAGCAACGGCAAGGTGTTCATCGACGTTCCGAACGGCGCGGACGTGGAACTCGACGTCGACGACGACCGCTACGTCAGAAATCGCCGGCTCTCGATCTCGGACGCCGACGAGCGCGAGATCGAACTGCCGGTCGTTCCGCAGGGGACCGCGACCGTGACCGTCACTGATTCCGACGGGCAACCGCTGTCGGACGCGACCGTCCGACTCCGGCAGGACGACGAGACGGTCGCCTCGGGCGAAACCGACGGGAATAGGGCGTTCCGAACCGACGCCATCGAACGCGGCGAGTACCGGTTGTCGGCGGTCAAACCGGGCTTTTTCCGGAACGAAACCGATCTCACCGTCGGCCTCGAGACCGAAGCGACGGTGGCTCTACAACGGGGCCGCGTCACGCTCGATATCGAGGTTGTCGACGATCACTTCGAGCCGCCGCGGACGCTGACCGAGGTTCGCGTCCGTATCGGGGCGGACAACTTCGACGCCAACGTGAGCACGAGCGACGGGACCGCGTCGCTGAACGTGCCGGCCAACACCCGGTACCGGATCGTTGCGACGAAGGACGGGTACGAGAGCACCCCGAACGTACAGACCGTCCGCGAGGCGTCGGCGTCGGTGATCGTGGCGGCGCAACGGATTCACGAACTGACGGTCACGACGTCGAACGATCGGGTGATCGTCGGGGAGACGACGCGGATCGAGGTAACGAACGCCTACGGGGAGCCGGTTCAGGGGGCGAGGGTCCGGATCGATGGCGAAGGGGTCGGTGAGACGGACGACCGTGGCGAAATGACCATCGAGATCGAGACGGTCGATGAGCGGACGATCGACGCCACCGATGGACAGGTCGACTCGGAGCCGATCACCGTGACCGGGTTCGACCCCGACGCCGAGACGGGGACGTCCGAACCGACGCCGACGGAGGCTCCGGCGGAGACGCCCGGGTTCGGCGTCGTGGTGACCGTCGTCGCGTTGGCCTTCGCGTTCGCGGTGCGAGCGGCGCGGCAGCGGCGACGAAGCGTCGAGTGAGATCGAGACACTGCACGTCACTCCGCCCGAAGAATAAGCAACAATGTCCGGAATATGCGAACGGATTGCCCGTCTCCGACGGCCGTATCCCGCACTCCTAGAGCCATACTGCTTGCGTACGGCTGAACGTACGAGTCGTCTCGTCACCTAAGTAGGGGCGTACGTTGCCGTGACCGGTGAGGTGCGGCGGAGTGTGCCGTCACGAACGATCGTATATGTGTGGCCGTCGTACGTGCGAACGCAATGAGTAATTCCGATTACGCCAACGACGTACTTGTCTCCGCCGACTGGGTCGCGGACAATCTCGACGACTTCGAGGGCGACGATCCCGCCTATCGCCTGATCGAGGTCGACGTGGACACCGAAGCCTACGACGAGTCACACGCGCCGGGAGCGATCGGCCTCAACTGGGAAACCGACCTCCAAGACCAGACCACGCGCGACATCCTCGACAAGGCAGACTTCGAGGCACTCCTCGGCTCACACGGCGTCACCGAGGACTCGACGGTCGTCCTCTACGGCGACAACGCGAACTGGTTCGCCGCCTACACGTACTGGCAGTTCAAGTACTACGGCCACGAAGACGTGAAGCTGCTGGACGGTGGCCGCGAGTACTGGCTCGAACACGACTATCCGACGACCGACGAGGCCCCCGAGTTCTCCACGGTCGAGTACGAAGCCGCCGGTCCCCGCGAGTCAATCCGCGCCTACCGCGAGGATGTCGAGAACGCGATCGAGCGGGGCCTGCCGCTCGTCGACGTTCGCTCGCCCGAGGAGTTCAGCGGCGAGGTGCTCGCCCCACCGGGACTCAACGAGACGGCCCAGCGCGGCGGCCACATCCCCGGCGCACAGAACATTTCGTGGGCGGCGGTCACGAATGATGACGGGACGTTCAAGGACGCCGACGAGCTCCGTGAGCTCTACGCCGAGCGCGGCATCGATGGCGACTCGACGACGGTCGCGTACTGCCGGATCGGCGAGCGGTCGTCGGTCGCATGGTTCGCGCTGCACGAACTGCTCGGCTACGACGACACGATCAACTATGACGGCTCGTGGACCGAGTGGGGTAATTTGGTCGGCGCGCCGATAGAGAAGGGCGAGGCTGAGTGACGCCGGAACGAAGCCTCGAAGCGGAGCGGTGACGAAGGAGCCGCGTAGGAAGGGCGAGGCTGAGTGACGCCGGAACGAAGCCTCGAAGCGGAGCCGATGAATGACCTTTTCGACGAACGACTACTACGATCAACAGCCGTCGATTCGAGTCGACGACCGCTGCATACAAACCGGATACGACCGTAGCGAGCATATGAACACCGACGAATTCCTCGACGCCGTCCGTGACGAGAACCAGACCGCGCTCTCCCGGCTCGGCTCCTCGAAGTCCCTGTACGCCGACACGGACGGGGAGATGGAGACCGAGACGGTGCTCGCCGCCGCCGCAACGGCCGAACATCACGCCGCGGAGACCTACGACGCGTGGGCCGACGCCGAGACGGGCGCGGTCGCCGACGCGTTCGCCGAAACCACGGGCGAGGAGCGAGACCACTACGAGACCGTCGTTGGCAGACTCGATTCGCACGAACCGGGCGACGTACCCGCGATTCAGGCGTATCTCCGTGATCTCGACGACACCGTCGAGCGACTCGGCGGGTTCGTCGGTCGGACGCTCGCCGCCGAGCAGTCGAAAACGCAGCTCACCGGCTTTTTCGTCGGCAACGCCGATCCGAAGACTGCGTCGCTGTTCCGGGGGATGGGCGACGATCTCGACGCCCAGCTCGAACGGGCCGGGGAACTGCTCGCCGCCGAGTGCGGCGACGACGAGTCGTGTTGGAAGCGCGCGATCGCGGCCGCGACCGGCGCGATCGAGGCGGCGTACGGCGAGTACACCGAATCGCTCGAATCGATGGGCGTCAATCCGAAGCCGGTCTGTTGAGCGGGGCCACGCCTCGCGACGCGGACGGACGCGTTCTGCATCCACGTTTATGGTCTCGCGCCGAGAGAATTGACCATGCGAGCCGTTCGAATCGCCGATCACGGCGGCCCCGAGGTACTGCGCGTCGAAGAGCCCGATCGACCCGAGCCGGGCGGACACGAACTCCTCGTCGAGGTCGAGGCGGCCGGCGTCAACCCCGTCGACACGTACTTCCGCGACGGATCCTACGTGCCCGTCGGATTGCCGTTCACGCCAGGAGTTGACTTCGCCGGCACGGTCGCCGGCGTCGGCGAGTACGTCGACGGGTTCGAGATCGGCGACCGCGTGTACGGAACCGGGATCGGGAACGGTGATCATCAGGGATCCTATACGGAGTATGCGACTGTCCCGGACGATCGCGTCGTCGAACTCCCCGATGGCGTGGATATGGTACAGGCCGGCGCGGCGGGCGTCGTCGCCTGCACGGCCTGGCGGGCGTTGGTCGACCACGCCGATCTCGGTCCCGCCGAACACTGTCTCGTTCACGGTGGGTCCGGGGGCGTCGGCCACGTCGCGGTCCAGATCGCGGCGGCCGTCCACGCGCGCTGTATCACTACCGCCAGCCCGGACTATCACGGCGAGTTGGCTGCGTTCGGCGCGGAGACGGTACTGGACTACGGGCGTGAAGATCTCGCCGATGCGGTTCTCGAGGCGTCCGACGGCGGCGTCGACGTGATCTTGGACCACCGGCTCGACGACTACCTCCAGTTCGACGCCGACGTCGCGGCGACGGACGCGACCGTCGTCGGGATCGGGGAGAACGATCCCGCCCCCGGGTTCTCGGCCGTGGCCGGTGCCCGCGCGAAGGACGTCGGCTACAAGATGATGAGCATGTTCAACACGCCCGACCTGCGAGTGCCGCTCCGGGGGGTCGCACACCTGATGGACGCCGGTGCGCTCGAAATCGAGGTCGCCCGCACGTACGACCTCGGCGAGGCCGACGACGCGCAGCGCGACGTGATGGAGGACAGCTTCTTCGGCAAACTCGTCGTCGAACCCTAAGCCCGAACGATCGAGTACCACACACGCCATGATCCCCGATTACGGCCCAACGTACGACTCGGAGGCGCTCTTTTCGCCGATGGAATCGGTTTCGTCGACGGAGGGCGTTCCGGAACTCCCGCCTGCGGTCATCCTTGGCGTTCAGGAAATCCTCCACGAGGCGGCCCAAGATATCGGGACGCCGATCGACCCCGTCACACAGCGCCCGTTCGAGTACCACGCGCTGTCCGATTCCGTTGGATTCGTCCCCGTTCAGCAGATCGGAGTGGGTGCCCCTGTCGCTGCGATCGCAACGGAGAAGGTGATCGCCGCCGGTGCCGAGTGCGTCGTCATGCTGGGCGGAAGTGCGGCGCTACAGCCCGACTTCTCACCTGATGCAGCCCTGTTACCGACGCGAGCCGTCAGAGACGAGGGGGCGTCGTATCACTATCTTCCGCCCGATAAGACGCTGTGTCCGACTCCGGAACTGCTGAACGGACTCGGGGAGACGTTCTCGGAGCACGGGGTCGAGACCCACCGCGGTCCGACGTGGACAACGAGCGCGCTGTTCCGCGAGACGATCCCACAGCTCGAGCACTACCGACGGGAGGGATTCGTCTCGCTGGATATGGAGACATCGGCTATCTGGGCCGTCTGTCGGTATCGGGGTGTCGATACCGCCACCATCCACGGGATCGACGGGTACGCCGTCCCGGGCGAACAGGTGCCGACGGAGGCGCTGACACGCCGCCTGCCGGCGCTGCTCGACCCGACGGTCGAAGCGCTCGAAGCGCACGTCGAGCGGGGCTGAGTCGGAGGCGACACCGAACCGCATCGAGGAACGCCTATACGTGCCGAGAGTGAGGGGTGACCATGAGCGAGAACACCCACGCGGGGTGGTTCAGCGGCGTCGATCCGGACGACCTCGACGGTGCCCGCGAGGCGATTGAGGGCGGCTCCGCCGACGAACCGCGGGCGTGGCCGGCGCTCGCGGTCGAATCCGGATTCGCCGCCGACGAGGACGAGTACTACGAACGCCTCCACGAGGCGACCGTGTACGCGACCCGCGAGGCCGTCAGAGAGGCCGAAATCGCCGATGACAAACAGCTCATCCACGCCGTCAGAGCGATGGACGACTGCGAGCGCGTCGCGAACGAGCTGGCCGAACGCGTCGCCGAGTGGGCGGGAAGCCGCCGCGAGGATGCCGGAACGGGGATCGAGTACGCGAGACGGCTCGCGCAGGACGACGCTTCCGACGATCCGCTCGTCTCGCTCGCCCGTCGGGTTCGGGATCTCGCCGACGAGACCGACGCGCTTAGATCCCACGTCGAACGGACCGCCCCCGAGGTCGCGCCGAACCTCGCCGCGCTCGCGGGCCCGGTGCTCGCTGCACGCCTCATCGCCCTCGCGGGTGGGCTGGAGCAACTGGCTCGAAAGCCCGCGGGGACGGTACAGGTGCTCGGCGCGGAGGAAGCGCTCTTCGCGCACCTCCGCGGTCGGGCCCCCTCGCCGAAACACGGCATCATCTTCACCCACGAGGCCGTGAGCGGAACCCACTCCCAACACCGCGGCTCGGCCGCGCGGGCGCTCGCCGGAAAACTCGCGATTGCGGCGCGTATCGATCACTACGCGGGCGATCTGCGCCCCGAACTCGAAGCCGAGTTGCACGGCCGGATCGAGACGATACAGGGGCGTGACACCGAATGAGCCTCCCGGAAGGTGTCGAACGGCGCTCGTTCGGCGGGAACGAATGGCTCGCCACGGAGGGTGAACCGGTCTACGGGGAGCCGACCGACGGCTCGTGGCGGCGGTGGGATCCGCGGCGGTCCAAACTCGGCGCGATGTTCGAGCTGGGGATAGATACCGGACTCGACGGTGACGAGACCGTGCTGTACCTCGGGGCCGCCGCCGGAACGACAGTCAGCCACGTCGCGGATTTCGCTGGGCCGACCTATGCCGTCGAGTTCGCCGCCCGCCCCGCGCGAGAGCTGCTCGACGCCGCGGCGCCTCGCGGGAACCTCTTTCCGCTGTTGAAAGACGCACGGAAGCCGGAAACGTACGCCCACGTTGTCGAGCCGGTCGACGCGATCGTTCAAGATGTCGCGACTCGTGGCCAGGCGAAGGTCGCGCTCGCGAACCGTCGCTTTCTCGAAGACGACGGACGTCTGTTGTTGGCCGTCAAGCCCCGAAGCGAGGACGTAGTTCAGGACCCGTCCGAGGTTCGCGCCGAGGTCGTCGAGACGCTGGAAGCGTGCTACGAGATACTCGAAACCCGATCGCTCGAGCCGTTTCACGGCGATCACTTCGGGATCGTCGCCACGCCACGGTGAGTCGTCGGTTTCGGCCGCTGTCACATGGTATTTAACGGCGCACGCTGAAGTGCTCGACGATGGATCTGGGTTCGCGCGACGCCTTCGACCGGATGGGGACGCTCGGCATCGAGGAGGAGTTCTTCATCGTCGACGCCGACGGACGCCCGACCTCCGGGACCGACGAACTCGTCTACGGGAGCGAGCCGCCCGAACTACTCGACGGGCGGCTCGATCACGAGCTCTTCAAATTCGTCATCGAGACCCAGACGCCGACGATCGACTCGCTCGACGAGGCGCGCGAGGCGCTGACGGCGGTTCGCTCCGCGCTCGTCGACCACGCGAGCCGCCACGGCTTTTCGATCGCCGCCGCCGGCTTGCACCCGGCCGCGAAGTGGCGAGAACTCGATCACGCCGAAAAGCCCAGGTATCGAGCCCAACTCGACCGGATACAGTACCCACAGCACCGGAACACGACCGCCGGACTGCACGTTCACGTCGGAGTGGACGACGCCGACAAGGCGGTGTGGATCGCCAACGAGCTCCGGTGGTATCTGCCGATCATGCTGGCGCTGTCGGCGAACTCCCCGTACTGGAACGGCTTCGACACCGGGTTGCAGTCGGCGCGGGCGAAGATCTTCGAGGGGTTGCCGAACACCGGCGTACCGACCGCCTTCGAGGATTTCGAGACGTTCCAGCGGTTCGAGCGAACGATGGTCGAGACCGGTTCGATAAACGATCGGGGGGAGCTGTGGTACGACGTTCGACCGCACTCATCCCACGGCACTGTCGAGGTCCGGACGCCGGACGGACAGGCCGACCCGGAGCGCGTCTTGGCCTTCGTCGAGTACACCGAGGCGCTGGTCGAAGACCTCGGCGCGCGGTACGACGACGGCGAATCGGGACACGATCACCGACGGGAGTTCCTCGACGAGAACAAGTGGCGCGCGCTGCGACATGGTCATGACGCCGAACTGCTCTCGAGGGACTTCTCCAAATCGATCCCGTTGGGCGAGCTCGTCGATCGAGAGCGAAGCCGGCTCGGCGTGTCGGGGATCGGTGGAATCTACGACGAGGGGAGCGGTGCGGAACAGCAGCGTCACCTCCGGGACGTGGACGGGATGGATACCCTCTGTGAATCGCTGCTGATCGGTTGATCCGGTCGCGAGTCGTCTCTCTCGCTACCTGCTGTTATCACGGCTCATTGGTCCGAGAAATAAAAGATTATCACCGATGCGGCCGGTAGATTTATTATCACATGTACGAACGCAGATCGGTATCCGGTTGGTCCCCGGCACCTCCATGCTCCTACAGAACGGACCACAGTTGGCGGGATAACTGATGCACAGAACCAGAGCGCTCTCCGTCGCTCTCGTTGCACTGCTCGCCGTTTCGATCGTCGGCCCCACCGTCGCGTTCGCACAGACGAACGACCCGCTGTTCGTCCAGGGCGAACCCGATCTGACCGTCGACGTTCCCGACGCGACGGTGACACCAGGATCGGTCTCCGAACTCGGCCTTCAGATCTCCAACGACGGCCGGATCATCCGCGGTTCGCCGGCCAACCGTGAGATCGTCACGTTGGCGCGAAACGTCCGCGTCGAGGCCGATATCGAGGGGCCACTTGAGGTCGAGACCGGCCAACAGTCGGTCGGAACGGTCACCGAGAACCAACCACGAAGCGCCCCCATCGCGGTTACCGTCCCCGACGACGCCGACCCCGGCACGTACGAACTCGAAGTCGAACTCCAATACCGTCACACCTCACAGCTGTATCAGCGGACCGGGATCACGAACGAACGGCGTCGAACCGTCACGCGGACCGTCGACGTCGAGGTCGACGACGCGCCACGGTTCGAACTCAACTCGACGTCGACCGACACGCGGATCGGCGACAGCGGCGTCATGGAAACCACGATCGAAAACGTCGGCAGCCAGCCCGCGACAGACGTCCGGCTCTCGCTGGAATCGACGAGTCCGCTGTTCGCCTTCGGGAGCGGTTCGACCGGCTCCGTCCGCGCCGGATCGCTCGCCCCCGGCGAGAACGCGACCGTCAGGTTCGATGTCGTGGTCGACCCGAGGGCCTCCGTTCGAGAGTTCGCCCTCGACGGAACGGCTCGGTACTCCGATCCCGATGGGGTCCCCGGAGTCGACGAGGGGCTCTCTACGGGCATCGAACCGGCACCCGAGCAGCGTTTCAGTTTCGAAACCGTCGAGTCGACGCTTCGGGTCGGCGAGGAGGGCGAACTTCGCGGCACGGTCAGGAACGACGGCCCGGCCCCGGCCCGGAGCGTCGTCGTCCAGTTCGCCGACCAGTCGCCGAACGTCGTCCCGATCGAGTCGTCGGTCGCGGTCGGGTCGCTCGCCGCGGGCGAGACAGCCGAGTTCCGACTGCCGATCGAACTGACCGAGGAGGCCGAACCGATCCCGCAGAACTTCGATATGGCTGTCGCGTACCGAAACGAGGAGAACGAACGCCGACTGTTCGAGGACATCGACGCGTCGGCGAGCGTCGAACCGAACCGCGACGAATTCCTTCTGGAGGTCGAAGACCGAGAGATCGCCGCCGGGTCGTCGACGATCGTCGAGGTGAACGTGACGAACAACCTCGATGAGCCGGTTCGGAACCTCGAATCGAAACTGTTCACTGACGATCCGATCGCGAGCGACGACGACGAGGGGTACACCGAGTCGCTCGCGCCCGGCGAGACGACGACCGTCTCGTTCAGCGTGAGCGCCGCGTCGGGCGCGACGCCGCGCACCTATCCGTTGCAGTTGGACTTCCGCTACGACGACGAGAGCGGCACGAGCAAGATCTCGGACACGTACCGGACCGCGGTCATCGTCACCGACGCTGAGGAAGGCGGGATCCCGTGGTTGCTCATCGTCGGCGCGGTCGTCCTCGTCGTCGTCGTGGGCGGCGCACTCTACTGGCGACGGCGGGACTAATCCCCAATGGCACCCGGTTCGTCCTTCGACGCGCTCGTCGACCGAGTGAACGAGACGGCCCTCCAGCGGCCGGTCGCAGTCTTGGCTGTGTTCGCCCTCCTGACCGCGGTGATGTTCGGCGGGTTGCCGCTCATCGTCGTCGATGAGGAGGCCACCGAGGCGTTCACCGAGGGGCTCCCCGAACAGGAGGCGCTCGACGCGATCAACACCGAGTTCGGCGACCGGTTCGAGGAGGACGGCGCTTCGACGCAGCTCATTCACGTCGGCGATAACGTCCTCGCCAAGCACGAACTGATCCGGAGTCTGACGGTTCTCGAGCGGACCGATCAACGCGCGTCGCTCCGATACGAGGGGGCCGCCGGTCCGGCCGTGCTCGTCGCGCAGGCTATCGATCCGACCGCCACGACGCCGGCCGAGCAACGCCGCGTCCTCGAACGTTCCTCCGAGAGCGAGGTTCGGACCGCCGTCCGGGGGCTGGCCGACGAACCGCGGTTCCGGTCGCTTCTGTCCGAGGACTTCAACCCGACCGCTGCCTCGGCGTCGGCGTCGATCACGGTCGTGAACCACGACGTGCCGGCGGGCGGTTCCCAGGGACCGAACGGCGGTGGTGGCGGCCAGATACAAGAGATTCAGGTGTCGATGCAGTCGATCACCGACGGCGTCGGCGGCGACATTCGCGTCTTCGGCTCGGGGATCATCAGCGAGGAGTTCGGGAACATCATCGGCGATTCGCTGACCATCGTCGTCCCGGTCGTCCTCCTGTTGATACTGGCGTTTCTCGTCGTCGCCTACCGGGACCCGATCGATCTCGTCCTCGGGTTGGTCGCGCTCTTGATGACGCTCGCGTGGACGTTCGGGACGGTCGGCTACGTCGGCATCCCGTTCGATCAGAACATGATCGCCGTGCCCGTGTTGCTGCTCGCCGTGGGGATCGACTTCGGGATTCACATCATCAACCGGTATCGCGAGGAGCGCGTCAAAGGGATCGCCGCTCTGCCGGCGATGACCGAAGCGAACCGGCAGCTGATCGTCGCGTTCCTCATCGTCACGGTCACGACGGTGTTCGGGTTCGGCGCGAACGTCATCAGCGATCTCGGTCCGATCAGCAACTTCGGGCTGGTCGCGGCGATCGGGATCTCCTACACCTTCTTCATCTTCGGCGTCTTCCTGCCGGCGCTGAAGGTCGTCACCGATCGCGTTCGGATTCGGCTGTCCGTTCCGACGTTCGGGACGAATCCGATCTCCTCGGAGGATTCCACGTTCGGTCGGGTGCTGTCCGCGGGCGCGACGGTGTCTCGGGTCGCTCCAGCGTTTTTCGTCGTCCTCACGCTCGTGATCGGCGGGGGGGCGGCGGCGTACGGGCAAGACGTCGATCGATCGTTCAGCACCGACGATTTCCTCCCGCCCGAGGAGCTTCCGTCGTACATCGCCGCGCTGCCGGAGCCGTTCGCCCCCGGCGAGTACACCGTCACCGGAAACCTCAATCTGCTCGAAGAGCGCTTCGGCGCGAGCCAACAGGACACCGCGATCCTCTACGTCGTCGGGCCGTTCGAGGAAGATCACGCGCTGGAGTCCATCTACAGGACCAATCAGGATCCGCCCGACTCCTTCGTCGCGACCGAGCGGCGAGCCGACTCACAGAGCATCATCACGGTGATTCAATCGCGTGCCGAACGAGATCCCGAGTTCGCCGCGCTCGTCGCGCGCAACGATCGCTCCGGAAACGGCATTCCCGATCGAAACCTCAAGTTGATCTACGACGAACTGTTCGCAGCGGACGGCGGCCGGGCCGGGGAGTTCCTCACCGAAGACCGGCGCGCGGCGAAGATCGAGTACACCATCGAGAGCGACGCCGACCAAGCGGAGATCGCGTCCGACGCCCGCGAGTTCAGCGAGGAGTTCCGGTTCAGCGCGACACCGACCGGCGGCGTCATCGTGTTCAGCGCAATCTCCGACACGATCTTCTCGTCGGCCATCGAGAGCCTCGTGATCGCGGTCCTGCTCACGACGATCTTCTTGATCATCGTTTACGGCGCGCTCGAGCGTCGGCCGCTGCTCGGTCTCGTCAATCTGTTTCCCATCCTCGTCACGGTCGCGTTGCTTCTCGCGACGATGCGGGCCATCGGGCTCCCGTTGAACGCTCTGACGGCGACCCTTCTCTCGATTACCATCGGGGTCGGCGTCGCCTATTCGGTCCACGTCACCCACCGATTCATCGACGAGTACAACGAGACCGGAGACACGTATCGCTCCCTCTTGATCACGCTCAGCGGTACCGGCGGCGCGCTGACCGGCAGCATGCTTACCACGTCGATTGGGACCGGTGCATTGGTGTTGGCGATCACGCCGGTACTGGGTAACTTCGGGCTGTTAATGGCGGTGAGCGTCTTCTACTCGTATCTCACTTCGATCCTCGTCCTGCCGGCGACGCTGCTCGTGTGGGGCCAACTCGCGACTGAGTAGCCGCCCCCACGGGCCGACCGTCACAGAGTTTATATCCGGCAACACCTTGTCTCCGGCTGAATACAACGCATGTCTACGGATGATCCTTCCGGGGACGGCCACGAGACGGCCGCTGAGGAAGACAGAGAGGGGGTACGGGACAGACTGGAACAGGAGGCCGACCGGGCCGTGGAGGGGTTCGACGACGGGATCGTCGACATCCTCTCGTGGGTGCTCGACACAGAGACGAGAGCGCGTATCTACGTCTACCTCCGTCAGAATCCGGGGAGCACGAGCGAGGAGATCGCGGACGGAACCGGGCTGTATCCGAGCACGGTCCGGGAGGCGCTCGCGGCGCTCACTGAAGAGGGGACACTCGACCGTCGAAAGCGGGAGTCCGATGGGGCCGGTAACAACCCCTACGAGTACACCGCGATGGCGCCGAGCGAGCTGGTCGGCAGCGTCGTCGGCGAGATTCAGGAGGGTCTAAACACCGTGTTCAACCTCGACTGTCACCTCGGTGTCCGAACTGACGAGAACGATGATCCGGTCCAGATAACGGTCGAGGACGACGAGCGCGATTCCTGACACACGCGCGGTCCGGGCCGATCGCCACCGAAGCCACTAAACCGCGGCCGATCGACTCCGATCATATGGATGTCGTATTGGGCGGGACGTTCGATCCGGTGCACGACGGCCACCGGGCGCTGTTCGAACGCGCGTTCGAACTCGGGAACGTAACTGTCGGTCTGACGAGCGACGAACTCGCCCCCAAAACGCGGAGCATCGATCGGTTCGTCCGTCCGTTCGACGAGCGGCGCGCCGACCTCGAAGCGGAACTTCGGACGCTTGCTGACGAGTACGACCGCGAGTTCGAGATCCGAGAGCTGAACGAACCGACCGGGATCGCGACGGAACCGGGATTCGACGTCCTTATCGTCTCGCCCGAGACGAGAGCCGGCGGGGAGTTGGTCAACGACGAGCGGATGGAAAAGGGGCTCCCGCCGCTCGACATCGAGGTCGTCGACCACCGATACGCCGACGACGGCGACGTCATCTCCTCGACGCGCATCGTCGCCGGTGAGATCGACGAACACGGAAACCTCACGCCCGACGCCGACGGCAGATCGCCGGTCCGAGATCAACGTCGGTGATGCCGACCGAACCCGCTGTTTTTTCACCTCCGGTGTCGCACGACCTGACGATGCCTAACCGCACGGACGTCTGTGTTCTCCTCCCGACGCTCAACGAGGCCGAAACTATCGGCTCCGTTGTCGATGGTTTTCACGACGCGGGCTTCGAACACGTTCTCGTCATCGATGGTAACTCCAGCGACGGGACGCGAGACGTTGCGGCAGAACACGGCGCTCGCGTTCGCGTGCAGTCGGGGAAGGGGAAAGGGCAGGCGGTTCGCGAGGGCGTTCGAGCGGTCGATCGACCGTACGTGTTGATGGCCGACGGCGATGGTACCTACCGGCCCGAGGACGCCGACGCGATGCTCGAACCGCTGTTCGATGGGCGGGCCGACCACGTCATCGGCGATCGGTTCGCCGACATGGAGGCGGGCGCGATGACGCGACTCAACGCGGTCGGGAACTCACTGATAAACCGGCTGTTCGCGGCCGTGCACGGCCGGGACCTCCGCGACATCCTCTCGGGGTATCGGGCGTTTACCCGGTCGTCGTTCGAGCGGTTCAACCTCGACGCCGACGGCTTCGGTATCGAGACAGAGTTGGCCGTCGAATGCGTCAGACAGGGCGTCTCGACCGAAGTGGTCCCGATCCGATACGAGGCGCGTCCCGGGGGATCGGAGACGAACCTCAACCCGATCGCCGACGGCGGACGGATCATCCTGACGCTGTACACGCTCACGAAGACGAACAACCCGATCTTCTACTTCGGAAGCGTCGCCGCTATCGGGACGCTCTCCGGATTCGTCGTGGCGGCGTTCGTCGCGTATCGGTACTTCGTCGTCGGGATCTCCCACGAGGTGCTCGCGTTGCTCGCGGCGTTTTTGATCCTGCTTTCGGTGCAACTGCTCATGCTGGGCGTCCTCTCGGACATTATCGTCTCGGTGAACAGAGAGCAGACGCGCCGTCTGGAGGAAGTCGCGGACAAACTACGGGACCTCGAGAAGTAACTGCGCGAGCGCTATCGTTGGGCAACGACGTGTGAAGCGTCGACCCCGCCCCGCTGTCCGCAGCGATTTAACACGTGTACCACGGTTCGGTCGTCTCGTCCGGATGTAGCGTGAGTCCGATATCCTCCCGTTCACAGTCGAAATCCACCGGCAGATCCGGGTCGTACCGCCACGTGTGGTCGACGCCAGTCGAAATGAACGCCCGCACACTCGTTGGGTCGTCTCGATAGCCCCGCGCAAAATGATCGTCTCGACGTCGAGATGCGTGAGTCTCTCCGCGACCGGCCGATGCGCGGTTGGAGGGCTTCGCCGTGTACGTGGTCCCTCGACGAGATAATACTACTGGCTCACGCACGGCGAACGCTTTGGTAGCCGCAGGGATCGATCGCCCCGCCGCGGCTACCCTGATCCGAAAGGCAGGAGCGACCGAAGTTGTCCGACGAGGCTGTTGTTCGCGCGTTCGCGCCGCTCCTCGAAGACCGGATGAAGCGCGTTCATGCATTCCTGTCGCGTCTCGAACGTCGAGTGCGGCGTCGCGTCGAGCGCCTCTGACAGCCGCATTTCGCTCCCCGCCGCGTCGTAGGGAACGCTCGGATCGCCCAACGTTTCGAGTAGTTCATCGCTGGCCATCGGGAAGGTAACATCGGCCCGTTCGAGGTGTTCATCGAGCGCCGCGATGCCGAACGCAACGATCTCGGGACCGCCGTCATCGCGCTGTGGTGGTGGCCGGACTCCCATTGTCGTCCCGTAGAGACCACAGCCACCTAAAGACCCCCGTCTCGACGGCGGTAGACAGACATATTCGCCTCGATCACGACTGGACGAGTATGACCGACTACACCACGGTTTCGATCCCGAAGGCGCTCTCCGAACGCGTCGAGGAGACGATCGAGGGCACGAGCTTTTCGTCGACCAGCGATCTCGTCCGGTTTCTGCTCCGGAGCATCGTCATTCAACACGAAAAACAGGGATCGCTCACGGAGGCGGAGTTCGACGAAATAACCGAGCAGTTGCGCGATCTCGGCTACCTCGAATAGCTCACTCCGAAAGGTCGATCCCGTCGGACGGCGGTTCGGCGTCGACGATCACCATCGATCGCCCGGCCCCCGATCGATCGAACGCTCGCACGTCGTCGATCCCGTAGGGCGGGACCGCGACGAACACGACCTCGTGGAGGTCGTCGGCTTTCGTCACCGCGAGCGTGCCGTCCGGATGCGTGATGAACCGACCGGCCGCTCCGGGCGTCGACAGATCCATCCCGAAGACCGCGGTCACGGATCCACCCGTTTCGGGGAGGTACATGTCGGTGAACACGACCCGATCCGACGGCAGCGCGGCGTCGAGTTCGCTCGCCGGCGTCACCGCGAGCGAGACGGTCACGGAGGCCGGATCGCGATCCTCGGCGAGTTCGAGAAGCGCCGTCAGGAGCGCTCGCGTGATGTGGACCACGGCGACGGTTCGGCCGTCGCGAATATAGGGGTACCGTCCGCGCAGTTCGGTTCAGGCCAATCTGTCGACGGCGCTCTCACCGTCGACGACGAGGTTGTACGCGCCCTCGTCGTCGTTCCAGAGCACGAGGACGTTCTCGAACAGGAGCAGCGAGCCGTAGGGCGCGTCCGCGAGCGTCTCGTTGAGCGCGGAGCGGTCCGTCAACACGGCGTAGTGGTCGACCGCTTCGGAACCGTCGCTGATCTTGAACAGCGGGTGCCCGTCCTCGGCGAGGTCGGGCGACAGTTTCAGCGCGGCGAGGTCGATCCGTTCGGTGACGTGTCGTTCCATCTCCGCCATCTTCGCCACCCGATCGGGGTCGGGTTCGTACTCGATCGCCCGCTGTCCGTCCTTCCGGAGCAGCAAGTACGCGAACTGAACGACCGATTTCGTGTAGGTTCCGTCTCCCGGCGTCGAGTCTCCGTCGACCGACCGATCCTCGTCGAGGCGACGCTGGAACGCCGGCACGTCGACTTTTGGTTTGCGGGTGAACGTCCAGCCGCAGTCTGTCGGTTCGTATCCGTCCCACAGCCGGATCGTCGGGGCGTAGACGGTCAGGTCGGCATTGCGATCGACGACGTCCCGCTCGATCCGCCGAAGCCGCGTCGCGGTCCGCTCCTCAGCCGGCGCGATGGCGAGGACGGTCCCGTCCGGGGCCAGCGAACGGAGATACCGCCCGACGACCTCGACTGGCGACGACAGCTCCGAGAGTACGTTTCCGAAGACGATCAGGTCGTACTCCCCCTCGGGGTCGAACGCCTCGGCGGTTTCGCGGTGAACGGTCGTCGCGAAGCCGCTTCGAGTCCCATCGAGCATCGCCTCGAACACGTCGGCAGCCGCGCTCGGTTCGACGGCGTGGTACTCGACGAGCGTGTCGTCGGGGAGGTAGTCGTGTATCCCGAGCGCCGGTCCGCCCGTGCCAGCGCCGATCTCCAACACACGAAGGTGGCAGGACAGACGTCCGGCGCGGCCGAGTTCGTCGAGCGCGTACTGAATCGCAGCGTAGTAGTCGGGGAGATGATACAGCGCGTACGCGAGCGCGGTCTCCTCGTCGTACGTGACGGACTCGTCGGCGAAGTACGAGACTTTCAGCTGATCGATCAGTTCGCGGAGTCGATCGCCCGACTCGCTGCTCGGCCACCCCGGCCCGTACCGCTCGACGAGTAGCTCCTCGAACCGCCGCGCGTACGCCTCCGGAAACGCCGTGACGCCGCGGAAGGTCGGTCGGATCGTGCCGTCCTCTATCGGGACGAAGGTGCCGTCGTCGCGTTCGCGGATGCCCAATTCGAAGGCGTGCTCGCGCAGCGTCTGTCTGACGACCGCCGGGTGTGGCGTCCTCTCGACGTACTCGAAGATTTCGTCGGGATCGATCGGGCGGACGTTGCGGAGGTACTTCGCCGTGTCGACGATCGACTCGTCGGTCGTCACTGTCCGGCCTCCTCGTACAGTTTGATGAACGTCTCCCGATCGGCCTCGGCGATTCGCGCCGCGGCCTCGGCGACCGAGGTACCGCCGTCGAACCGCGCTTGGATCTCGGCGTACACCTCCGGCGTGTTCCCCACGACGCCGTCGACGAGTTCCGAGAGCGGCCCCGAAAGCGACGTGTGAAATCGTGGATCGACGTCGTCAGCGGCCAGCGCGTACGCCAACACGGCTGTGTGCGCTTTCGCTTGGACGGTCTCCATCGCTCGGTCGTGCGCCGACGGCGTCGTTTCGAACACGTCGTTGCCGGCCCCCGCGAGGGATTCGCGGATCCGATCGATCGTCTGCCCCCCTCGATCCACGACGACAGGGACGTTTCCTGGCGCGTTCGAGGCCGAGAACAGCGGGTGAAAGCTCGCTCGCTCGCGCCCCTCGGCGTGTGATCGCAGCGCGGCCACGGAATCTCGCATCTCGCCGGAGACGTCGACGACGGCTTCGGTCGCTCTGTGGGCGTGCTCGGCGATCGCCCCCGGAACGGCGGACATCGGGACGGCGACACAGACGACGTCGAACGCTTCGTCGGTGTCCAACGGCACGGCGCGTGCGCTCTCGATCGTCGTCGCCGCGGCCCGCGCCGTCTCGGGCTCGCGATCGGCGAACGCGACCGCGGTGGGGCCGCTGTGGCGGGCGAACCATCGGCCCATCTCCCCGGCCCCGACGACCAACAGTTGCATGCACCTCGGTTACTCCCGGTCGTTCAAAAGGAGTTCGTCTTGTTACCCCAGGGTATCCACGCTCGGTATCGGAATGGCGGCTCAGAGGTGGGCGTCGTCACACGGGGCTCGGAGCGGGGGTAAACGCGTCATCACAGCCGCCGCGTGTCGGTACGCGACGGCGGGGTTTGTAGCTTACCGACTCTCGACTGCGAGCGCTTTCGGATACTCGGTCAGGTTCTCGTGGCCGTCCTCGGTGACGACGACCAGATCTTCGATCCGGACGCCCCCGACCGCTGGATCGTACAGCCCCGGCTCGACCGTCACGACGTTTCCGGCCTCGAGTTCGATCGGTTCCTCGGAGATCCGCGGATACTCGTGGATGTCGAGCCCGACGCCGTGTCCCGTCGTGTGGATGAACCCGGTTTCGGTCGTCTCGTCGGCTCGAAGCGTCGGGAGGCCGGCCGCTTCGTACACGTCGCAGACGGCGTCGTGTACGTCGCTCGCCGAGACGCCTGCCTCGATGGCGTCGAGCGCCGCAGTCTGCGCTTCGAGGGTGAGATCGTACCACCGCTCGATGGTGTCGGAGGGCTCGCCGACGCAGAACGTCCGCGTCATGTCGGCGTAGTAGCCCGTCTCCTTCGAGCAGGGGAAGATATCGACGATGATCGCCTCGTCGGGTCGAAGCGGACCGGAGCCTCGATCATGCGGGTCGGCGGCGTCCGCACCGCAGGCGACGATCGTCTCGTCGAGCGCGCAGTCGTTTCGAAGGAGTTCGATCTCGATCTCTCGCTTGACGCGCTCTGCGGTCAGCGGTTCGTCGTCGAGAGATAGCGTTCCGTCGACGGTCTCGGCTGCGGCGAGCAGTTTCTCCGCGCGAGCCATGGCCGATTCGTTGGCCCGCTGAGCCGCTCGGATGTGTTCGACCTCCTCAGCGTGCTTTCTCGCCCGGATCTCCCCGAGTACGCCGTCGATGTCCGCCTGTACGGCCACGTCGCAGCGTCGGAGACCGTCGGCGGTACCGATCGGGAAGTCGGCCGGCACTGCGACCGAGCCGGCGCCGTGAGCGTCGAAAAACGCCGCGAGGGTGCGATACTTTCCCTCGTGAGAGCCGTACTCGGCGACGTTCGATCGGTGGTCGTAGTCGGCGTGTCGCTCGACGGTTTCGGCTCGGGCGGTGCGCTTGGCGCGACCGTACTCCAGCGCGGAGACGAGGAGATGCGTCTCCCCCGTATAGAGCGTGACGAACGGATCGGGCGCGGTGAAACCGGAGAGGTACCGCTGATCAGCGGCGTCGCCGTCGGCCTCAATCAGGTAGCCGTCGACGTCGACCTCGTTGAGGAAGCCGTCGAGTTTCGATAGATCGGGATCCATACGGGTACCCCGCCCGGCGAACACAAAGCGCTTGCCCGAGTCGGCAGGCATTTGCCGGCCGCACGCAACGCGGCGAGTATGGACCTTCGGATCTCACCCTCGCGCGTTCGCGGCACCGCACGCGCCCCGCCATCGAAGAGCTACACGCATCGGGCCGTCCTCGCGGCCGGCTACGCCGATGGCGCGCTCGTCACTAATCCGCTTTTCAGCGCCGACACGAAGGCCACCGCTCGCGCGGTCGAGGCGTACGGTGGGTCGGCCGAACGCCGCGACGGCGACTGGGAGATAACCGGCTTCGACGGCGCTCCTGAAACGCCGGCGGACATCATCGATTGTGCCAACAGCGGCACCACGATGCGGCTCACGACCGCGACCGGCGGGCTCGTCGACGGGCTCACCGTTCTGACCGGCGACGGGTCGCTACGGTCGCGCCCGCAGGGGCCGCTCCTCGACGCGCTGGATCAACTCTGCGTCCGGGCGGATTCGACCCGTGAGAACGGACAGGCACCGCTCGTCGTTGGGGGCGGCACCTCGGGCGGCGACGTGTCCATCCGGGGCGACGTCTCCTCGCAGTACATCACCGGCTTGCTGATGGCCGGCGCTGTCACCGAGGACGGGGTCGCTATCGATCTGACGACGGAGCTCAAATCCGCGCCGTACGTCGACATCACGCTCGACGTGCTCGACGCGTTCGGCGTCGAAGCGACGGTCGTCGGCGGCGACGACTCGGAGATCCGCGCCTCGGGTGCGGACGGCTTCGAGATCGAGGGCGGACAATCCTACGCGCCCGACGGCGGCAGCTACGACGTGCCGGGCGACTTCTCGTCGATGTCGTACCTGCTCGCCGCGGGGGCGATCGCGGGCGACGACGAACTCACCGTCGAGGGCGCGTATCCGAGCGCACAGGGTGATTCGAAGATCGTCTCGATCCTCGAATCGATGGGCGCGGCTATCGAGTGGGATCGGACGGCCGGAGCGATCGCGGTCGGTCGATCGTCCCTCGAAGGCATCGAGGTCGAGGTCGCCGACACGCCAGATCTCTTGCCGACGATCGCCGCGCTCGGCGCTGCAGCCGAGGGGACCACGCGGATCACCGATTGCGCGCACGTTCGACTGAAGGAGACGGATCGGGTGGCCGCCATGGCGACCGAACTCGAACGGATGGGTGTCGAGACGGAGGAGTACGAGGACGAACTCGTCGTTCACGGCGGCGGTCTGACGGGTGCCACGGTTCGCGGTCACGAGGACCACCGGATCATCATGTCGCTCGCGGTCGCGGCGCTCGTCGCCGACGGCGAAACGACGATCGAGGGTGCCGAGGACGTGGACGTGTCGTTCCCGAACTTCTTCGACGTGTTCGCGGCGCTCGGCGTCGAGTGTACCGAGGCGTAGCCCCGACTCGGCCGGCGCGCTCCTGTACCCGCTCGGGTTCGTCTGCACCATCATCGGCGGCTATCAGCTGTACACCGAGAACGCGCTCCCGCCGGTCGCGCTGACCTTACAGCGGCTGGCGCCGATCCCGACCCTGCTCCGCCACTGGCTGATCGTGCTGGCGGGCAACTTCGTTGGGGACGGTCTCGGTGCGCTTGCGCTGGGGTACGGCGGCGTGTTCGACGACGCGACCCCCGAGGTCGAACTCCTCCACGTCGTCGAGGCAACGACCGATCGCCTGGCGGGCGAGCGGTTCCTCACAGAGTAGGCCACCGATTACGAACTGGACGACCCGACAATAACTGTCGGCGATTCCGGGAACATCGACCGGGCGATAAAACGGCGTACGTCGGATTGTAGGATGCTGTTGCTCGGCGTGACCGAGCAGGGACTGCTCTCGCGGTTGGTGTACGACTCGCTGCACTTCGACGTCGTCAAGTAGGCCGATTGCTCCGTGCTCCTCGCCGAGCGTCTCTCAAAGCGATCCCTCCGCGATCGGCTGTTCGGTCAGGGTGCCGGCGAACAGCGCCCCGGCGAAGCGTTTCGAGACCGGACCGAGGACGCCGTCGCGGAGAACTGATCGCTCTCCCCGGTCGGTCACAAAGGTGCAAGGAGGAAGCCCACGGCTTTAGCCGTGGGAGGAATCCGACGTGGTTATCTCGTCCGGGCGAAGCCGTGCGCCCCGTTTCGACCCGCCGTGGTTTCACGCACTTTCATGAACTCGGCGTTCCCTCTGGCGGTCTCGAGGTCTCGGGCACCGCCGTAGGAGAGCCCGGACCTGATCCCCGCCGCGAACTCCCTGAGTCGGGGACCGGCGGGACCGACGTACTCGGTGACGGCCTCGACGCCTTCGGAGGCTTCGACCGTGCTGTCTTTATCCTCGCGGTCCTCGGCGGCGGCGGCGGTCGACATCCCCCGCGAGCGCTTGTACCGCTGGCCATCGTTCTCGATGATCTCTCCGGGCGACTCCGCGCAGCCGGCGAAGTAGCCACCCATCATCACCGCGTCCGCGCCGACGAGGAGCGCCTTCACGGCGTCCCCGGAGGTCCGGATCCCGCCGTCGGCGATCATCGTGACGCCGCACTCCCGGGCCGCGGCGGCACACCGCTCGACCGCGGTGAACTGCGGGACGCCGAACCCGGTGACCTCCCTGGTCGTACAGTGCGACCCGGGGCCGACGCCGACCTTCACGCAGTCGGCCCCGGCGTCGGCCAGATCCTTCACGCCCGCTTCGGTGGCCACGTTGCCGGCACAGATCGACGTGTCGGGGAACGCGGCCGCCAGTTCGGCCGTCGCCTCGATCGTGCGCTCCATGTGTCCGTGAGCGACGTCGAGGACGAGCAGCGCGGCCCCGGCGTCGACGAGCGCCGCCGCGCGGTCGAGGTGGTCCTCGGCGATCCCGATCGCGCCGGTCGCCGGAACGTCGTCTTCGACGACCTCCCTGACCATCCGCGCCTGTTCGTCGATCGGGAGGAACCGGTGGATGACGCCCAAACCGCCGGATTCACCGATTACGCGCGCCATCTCGGCCTCGGTGACGGTGTCCATCGCGGCGGTCACGACGGGAACCGAAAGTTCGAGGTCGTTCGCCAGTTCGGTCGTCAGATCGACGTCGTCGCGGCTCCCGACGGGCGAGCGCTGTGGAACCGCCAGCACGTCGTCGTAGGAGAGCCCCGTTTCGTATGACATGTGCAAACCCTCACAAGGTATCGGTTCCACTGTGATAAGCGCGTCGGTCGTCACGTGGCGTGTTCGCTCTCGCGGCACACGACTGCACAACGATTTTGACTCCGCTGACCGATTCGCCAGCGATGAACGACTCGGCCTCGCTCTCGACGATGCAACTGTACGGTGCGACGATCGCGATCGTTTCGGGACTCTACTCGGCGTATTTCTCGGTTTCCGGAGCGCAGATGAGCACGGGCGCGTGGTTCATGCTCGCGCTCGGTCTCGTGGTCATCGCCCACGGGATTGTTCTGCTGACTCCCACCGCGACCCGGCTCGGCGCTGCGAGCGGTCCGCTCATGCTCGGCTACGCGGGACTCATGCTCCTCAATCAGCTTCGGCTCTCGATGAGTTGGACGGTCGCGGGGATGGGCGGCGGTGGGATGGATGGAATGGGTTCATCGAGCATGCGAATGGACGGGATGGCTCCCGCCAGCGAGATGGCGATGATGGGTGCCGACGCGGGGATGGTTGCCATCGCCGTCATCATGCTCGCCAGCGGCCTCATCATGACCGTTCGACGCGGGATGATGGCGACCGGCGAGTGAGCGTCCGGCGCTCGTCGGATCTCACGAGTAGAAAACCTAAACCGTCCCCGTCCGTACGGTCCGGTAATGAACGGAAATCGATTCGGTCAGCTCTTTCAGGTGACGACCTACGGCGAGAGCCACGGCGAGGCGATGGGCGTCACGGTCTCGGGCTGTCCGGCCGGCGTCGAACTCGGCGAGGACTCGATTCAGCACGAACTCGACCGGCGAAAGCCCGGCCAATCGAAGATCACGACGAGCCGCGGCGAACCCGACGAGGTGACGGTCAACTCCGGCACGCAGGACGGCTACACGACCGGGACGCCGATCGGGATGGTCATCCAGAACAAGGACGCCCGCTCGGGCAAGTATGAGCCGTTCATCACGGCGCCGAGGCCGAGCCACGGCGATTTTACCTACTCCGCGAAGTTCGGAACCCGGAACTGGGGCGGCGGTGGTCGCTCCTCTGCGCGCGAAACGGTCAACTGGGTCGCCGCGGGCGCGGTCGCCCAGCAGGTGCTCGACCAGTCCGACCACGACGTACAGATCAAAGCTCACGTCAACCAGATCGGCGATATCGAAGCGCCCGACGTGAGCTTCGAGGAGATGCTTGAACACACCGAGGAGAACGACGTTCGGTGCGCCCACCCCGAGACGGCCGAGCGCATGCGCGAGCTGATCGACGAGTATCAGAAAGCGGGCGATTCGATCGGCGGCTCGATCGCCTTCGAGGTCCGCGGCGTCCCCCGCGGCCTCGGCGCGCCGCGGTTCGACTCGTTCCCGTCGCGGCTCGGGCAGGCGCTGTTCTCCGTCCCCGCCACGACGCACGTCGAGTTCGGCTTAGGCGCAGACGCCCGGACGGTCGCCGGCTCCGACAGAAACGACGACTGGACGTTCGACGAGGGCGACCACCCCGACACGGTCAGCGAGGCGGGCGACCCCGTGCCCGTCGGCAACGACCACGGCGGCCTGCAGGGCGGCATCACGACCGGCCAGCCGATCTGGGGCGAGGCGACGTGGCACGCGCCGACTTCGATTCCCAAAGCCCAACAGACCGCCGACTGGGAGACCGGCGAGATCGTCGACGACGCGCAGGTCATCGGCCGCCACGACCCCGTGTTGCCACCGCGCGGCGTCCCGGTCGTCGAGGCGATGCTGTACCTGACCGTGCTCGACTTCATGCTGTTGGGCGGCCGGATCAATCCCGATCGGATCGACGATCGTCCGGGCGAGTACGACACCGACTACCACCCATCGAGCCCGCGAAACGAGTAGACCGACCGCGAACGGCACGGCCGCGTGAGCGGTCGGTCACGGTACCGCACAGTCTCGTTCTCGCTGATGGATAACTCGCCTACACCGTTTATACCGCTTACTGCGAACCAGTCGTCGGATGGGGCCGCTGGAATGGATCATCGGGTCGACGATCGGGATCAGCCTTACCGCGTGGGTCGGCGTTTTGACGCTGTTCTTCCGCGAGGAGTTGCTCGACAAGGTCCTGTTGGGACTGGTCGCGCTGGCCGCCGGCAGCCTCCTCGGCGGGGCGTTCATTCACCTCCTCCCCCGGGCGATCGCCGAAGCCGGGACCGCCGATACGCTACCGCTGTTTCTGTACCTCCTCGGTGGCTTCTGTCTATTTTACGTGCTCGAACAGTTTCTCCACTGGCAGCACCACCACTCGGCTTCGCACGAACGCAAGCCGGTTTCGTATCTCGTGTTGGTCTCCGATACGTTGCACAACTTCATCGACGGCCTCGTCATCGCCGGCGCGTTCCTTGTCGGGACGCCGCTGGGGGTCGTCACGACGCTGGCCATCGCGTTACACGAGATCCCACAGGAGATCGGTGACTTTGGCGTCCTCGTCTACGGCGGGTTCGAGCGGCGTCGGGCGCTCGTTCTCAACTACGCGACGCAGTCGACAGTCATCCTTGGCGGGATCGTCGGCTTCTGGCTCAACGACGTGCTCACCGGGCTGCCGGTGGTCCTCCTCCCGTTCGCGGCGGGGAACTTCATCTATATCGCGAGCTCCGATCTGATCCCCGAGATCAAATCGGAGGCGAACGTGATCCGATCGACGCTGTACTTTCTCGTCTTCCTCGTCGGTATCGCGCTCATGCTCGGCGTGCGGCTGCTTCGCGGTGCGATCGGGTGACGGGGCGGGCGTTTCGACGGTCGTTCACAGCAACTCTTCGAGCGCGGACAGCACCTGCCGATTCTCCGCAGGTCTGGCCGTCGTAAGTCGCATGAACCCCGACCCGAGACGCGCGTCGTCGAGCGGCTTGACGTAGATATCTCGCTCGCGGATCTTCGAGGCGATCTCGCTCGCGTCGTGAGGGGCGAAATCCGCGAGGAAAAAATACGTCTCGGACGGGAACGTCCGAACGCCCAACGCCTCGATCTCCGTTGCGAACTCCTCTCGCCACGCGCGCAACCGGTCGATCCGATCGCGAATCGTCTCCTCGTGCCGTAGCGTCGCGACCGCGGCCGCTTGACTCGGACGGGTGAGCGGGTAGGCGTCGTTACGTCGATCGAACTCCGCGGCGACCGATTTCGGAAAGACGCCGTACCCGACCCGAAAGCCCGCCAGGCTGTGCGCTTTCGAGAGCGTTCGCGTGACCAGCAGGTTCCGGTGGCGAGGGACCAGATCGACGACGGATTCGCCCGCCACGTCGATGAACGCCTCGTCGACGAGAAAGCGGGTGTCGGGGTGGCCCTCGAGCAGTGCCGGGAGCCGCGCCATGTCGAACGTCCCGCCGTTCGGATTGTTCGGATTGACGATGACTGCCAGCGTGGTCCCGTCCGGCACTTCGAGTCGACCGAGATCGTACCGAAAGTCGTCTTCGGGCCGGAGTCGGGTTTCGGTGTAGCGTTCGGCGATCTCCGGAAACAGCGGGTACGTCGGGGTGAGTAAGTGGACGTGTTTTCCGAAGCGATCGAACAGCTGTCGCAAGATCAACTCCGAACCGGCGTTGACGTGGAGGTTCTCCTCGGGGACGTCGAGCTTCTCGGCGAGGAGCGTCCGAAGCGGCTTCGAGTGCGGTTCCGTGTAGTAGTTGCTCCTCGGCACTTCGTCGACAGCGGCGTCGATAGCGGCCTCGATCGGCGGTAACGGGTTCTCACAGAGCAGCAGTTTGATCCCCTGGAACGTTCCACCCCCCTTCTCGATCGTCGATGGGTCGTCCATACGCATACATTGGTGGCTGGTAGCAAGTAGCTAGTCCCGAACTCCGGGGCGACCGGCGCGGCGATTCGGATGGCTGGTTTGATGTAGCGAGCCGCTGAATGCCGAGCTATGTCATCACAGACGAGCCGCGACGTGGTGTTACCGTTCGGCCAGTACGACGACGTGTCGGGTCCCGTCGAACTCGCCCAGTACGCCGAGGACCTCGACTACGGCTTCGTGACGACCGGGGAGACGACCGGCTGGAACGTCCCGATGATCCTTGGAGCCATCGCCCGCGAAACCGACGAGATCGGCATCACGAACGACGTGATATCGCCGTATTCGCGGTCGCCGTCGCTCATCGGCCAGACCGCCGTGACGATGCAGGAACTGAGCGGCGGCCGATACAGACTTCGGATCGGCGCATCCTCGCCGGCGCTGGCCGAGCAGTGGCATGGGCTCGAGTTCGACCGGCCGCTCCGTCGGATCCGCGAGGCGGTCGAGATCGTGCGGCAGGTCCAATCCGGCGAGCGCCTCGAGTACGACGGCGATATCTACACGCCCGACGGGCTGGCGCTGAGCTGTGAGCCCCCCGATGAGCCGGCCCCCGTCGACGTCGCTGCCCTCGGCCCGAAATCGACCGAGATGGCGGGGCGATTCGCCGACGGGTGGGTCCCCCAACTCATCCCCTACGACGGCTTCATCGACCGACTCGACGACCTCGAGCGCGGGGCGGAACTCGGAGACAGAAGCGTCGACGACATCCGAGTCGCCTACACGATCCGATGCTGTGCGCTCGACGACGGCGAGACGGCGCGTGACTACGCCCGGTCGCAGGTCGCGTTCATGATCGCGCTGTACGGACCCTTCTACCGGCAGGCGATCGCCGACGCCGGGTGGGAGGACGTGGCGGAGACCGTCCGCGAAACGTGGCTCGACGGCGACAAAGCCGAGGCGATCGCCGCGGTCCCCGACGAACTGTTGGATCAGGTAGCCGCCGCCGGAACGCCCGAGCGCGCGAACGAACTGATCGAGCGCTTCGAGGCGATCGACGCAGTCGACGCGGTGCAGATCGGGTTCTTCGACGGAATGGACGAAGACGAGCGACGGCGGACGCTCGACGCGCTCGCGCCCTGAGACGCCCGTGGATCCGGGTGGATGTATCATCTTCCGCTGCGCCGCCGCTTCGTCGCGTGCGTCTCGGCGACCACCGTTCGCCCCGCGGGAGACGGCGGGGCTTCCCACGCCCGCACCGCAATGCGCTGGTTTGGGAACGTACGTTTACGACCCGACGTGCCGATGGGAGTGCCACGCCCCCGTTACTCCTATTCCGTAGGGACTCGGAGGTACCTGATTGTTTAACGTCGGTCTGGTTGTCCGAAGGCTTACTTTTTGATGAGGCAAAGACCAAGTCAACTGCCAGTTTGCGGACAGTCAATCACGATGAAGAACCACCGCAACGACAATCCCAGAAACGCAGTGTGGGCACTTGTGCCTTTAGTTGCTCATTCGAGCCGCTTGCAGCGCGAGTTCGACGTGGTGAATCGGGTCGGCGTCGACAGTGGGACCGTGCCCGACATACATCGTCGAGAGCGAGCCGTCGACCGCCGACAGCAGGTACTCGATGCTTTCGATCAGTTTGGTGTGGTCGCCCTCCGGCAGATCCGTCCGACCGAAGCCGCCGTTGGCGAACACCAGATCGCCCGCGAAGAGCGTGCCAGCGGCCGGCGAGTGCAAACAGACGTGGTCGTTCTTGTGGCCGGGCGTGTGGAGTACGTCGTAGCGGTCGTCGCCGATCGCCACGGCGTCCCCGTCGGCGATCGCGTGATCGACGAGGTCGCGGTCTGGGTCGAACCCCCAGACGGCCACCTCGAACGCGTCGACGACCGATTCGACGTTGCCGATGTGATCCGGATGTGTGTGCGTGAGGACGATCGCATCGAGCGCGTCGACCGCGTCGCCGATCCGATCGACGGCGTCGAAGTTGCTCCCGGCGTCGACGAGGACGGTCCTGTCGCCCTCGACGAGAAAGGCGTTGCTGGTGAACGAGTGGACGCCGCGCGCGATGTTTCGAACGGTGGGCATACGATGGGTATCGAGCCAGTCCGCTTTTGTGTTTCCACTGACGGTTACGCCGAGCGGAGCCGCGCGATCGGAACGGAGAGACCGAGGGCGGATGCGGCGACTGCGGCGATCGCGACGAACGCGGCACCGACGCCGACCGTTTCGATGACGTAGCCGAACACCGGCGGGGCGACCACGCCACCGGCCGAGATCCCGAGCGTGATGAGCGCGAAGTTCTTTCCGACATCCGTCCGCTGCGATGCCATGTCGGTCAGGGTCGCCCGTGCTGGGCGGGAGAGATCGACCGTCGCCGCCAGAAGCGAGACGGCAGCGACCGCGGCCAACATGGGTAGCCGTCCGATCCCGACCACCGTCGTGAGCGCGACGAGCGCACTATACCCGACGAACAGCATCGCCATCGGCCCGACTCGATCGGCGAGGTACCCGCCGCCAAGCAGCACGACCGCCCCGATGACGAGCATCGCGGTCACGACGGTGTTGGCAGCGCCGGCCGAGAGGCCGTATCCGAGATCCAACAGCGTCGCGGCGTAGGTTCGGATTCCCCAGATCGAGACGCTATTGACGAACCACAGCGCGGTGAGAAGCAGGACGAGCGGCGACGAGACGAGCGTTCGGCCGTAGCTTCCGAGCCGACCGCTGAGCGTCTCTTCGTCCGACGATCCGGTCTCGTCGGCCGCTCGCGCGTCCGCCCCCGCGTGGGAGATCGAGCGCGGGATTCGTCGAACCGCGAGTACCGTCAGGAGAGTGTATACGAGGCCCAGCGCCGCGACCGCCGCGACCGCCGCTCGCCACCCGAGTCCGATGGCGACCGCCGCCGACACGACGGCAAACGGGAGCGCCAGTCCGAGCGCACCGGCGAATCCGTGAATACTGTACGCGCGCGATCGGTATTCGTCGGTGGTCGCCGCCGCGATGAGCGGGTAGTGCGCTGGGTGGTGACCCGAGACGCCGAGACCGATGACGACGGCCGAGGCGATGAGCCACTCGTAGGTCGGCGCGATCGCAGCGAGGACGCAGCCGACGGTACCGACAACGAGCGAGCCGACGAGAACGGCCGTGTGGCTGTACGTATCGGAGACGTACCCGAGCGGGAGCTGGCCGGCCGTGACAGCCATGTTCACCACCCCGAGTGAGAGGCCCACCGCGGCGAGCGAGACGCCGAACTCGGCGCGCAGGAGGGGAAAGGCCGGCGCGAAAAGCAGCATGTACGCGTGGTTAACGACGTGAGAGCCGGCGACGAGCCCGATGACGAACTGGACCGGTCGGCGTGTCACGACGGTCGTTCGAAACGGCCGGACAAATCGCTTCGGATCTCCGTGTCGGGGCCAGGTCGATCCGATCTAGTGGGCAGTAACGGACACCCGTTCGACGGATGTTCTGGTGGGCACGACCGTGCCCCCGGCGCGACGGACGGCACGGCGAAGACGATCGGGGGTGACGCCAGCTTGGCTGGCCGCCGTCTGCAGATCCAGTGTCTCGCCTTCGTACAGTGCCATCGCGGTCTGCAACGCGTGCTGTTTCATATCCACACTGACGATCGTGGAGATTATAATAGTATCGAGAGATAATATATCAACCAATGACATTATATTTCAAACTGTATTATAGATCATTATATTAATACTGCCGCGTGTTCGGGCCTCGACTACCCCACGGTGGCTCGCAACGTTTTAGTTGGCGCTGCGTTCGTATTCTGTATGGAGCACGCCGACGAACTGTTGGAGCTTCTGTGTGAGAACGCCCGATACGAGACGTCAGATCTCGCTCGACTCACCGATCTCTCGGAGGCAACAGTCGAGGAGACGATCGCGGAGCTCGAAGCAGACGGTATCATCCAGGGGTACACGGCAGTCGTCGATTGGGACGCGGTCAGCGACGACCGCGTGCAGGCGCACGTCGAACTCAACGTCACGTTGGATCGCGAGACCAGCTACCGCGATGTCGCCGAACGCGTCGCCGGGTTCCGCGAAGTGCAGGGGCTCCGGCTCGTCTCCGGCGACTACGATTTCGCCCTCGAAGTCGAGGGTGAGAACATGCGCGAGGTGTCCCGGTTCATCAGCGACAAGGTCGCCCCGCTGCCGGAGATCACCCAGACGGTCACCCACTACATCATGGAGACGTACAAACAGAGCGGTCATCGTTTCGACGACGGGGACGACGACGATCGTCTCTCGGTCACGCCATGAGCCTGACGCCGTCCGAGCGGGTCGTGGACGTGCCGCCGTCGGGGATCCGCCGCTTTTTCGAACTCGCAGAGGAGATGGACGACGTCATCTCGTTGGGGGTCGGCGAGCCGGACTTCTCCACGCCGTGGTCCGCTCGCGAGGCCGCGATCACCTCGCTCGAACGCGGGCAAACGTCCTACACCGCCAATCGAGGCAAGCGCGAACTCCGCGAGGAGATCGCGTCGGACGTGCGACGGTGGAACCTCGAGTACGACCCGGACACCGAGATCCTGGTCACCGCCGGTGCGAGCGAGGCGATCGACCTCGCGTTCCGCGCGCTGGTCGATCCCGGCGACACCGTCGCCGTCGCGCAGCCGTCGTACGTCTCGTACGTCCCCGGTGTCACGTTCTCGGGCGGCGAGGTGCTCGACGTCCCCACACGCGTCGAGGACGAGTTCAAACTCACCCCGGAGGTTCTCTCGGCGGCCGGCGCGGAGGTGGCCGACCTGCTCGTCTACTGCTATCCGAACAATCCGACGGGGGCGACGATGAACCGCGAGGAACTCGCCGCAGTCGCCGACTTCTGTCTCGAACACGACGTCGCGGTCCTCGCCGACGAGATCTACGCGGACCTCACCTACGAGGGCGACCACGTCTCGATCGCCGAGTTCGACGGGATGCGCGAGCGAACGGTCGTGTTCAACGGCTTTTCGAAGTCCCACGCGATGACCGGGCTCCGACTCGGCTATGCGCTGGGGCCCGAGCACGCCATCGCCGCGATGAACCGGGTCCATCAGTACACGATGCTCTCGGCCCCGACGACGGCCCAACACGCCGGCATCGAGGCGCTTCGCAACTGTCGGGAGGACGTCGTCGATATGCGGACCCAGTACGACCGCCGTCGCCGGTTCGTGCTCTCGCGCTTTTCGGAGATGGGGATCGACTGCTTCGAGGCGACCGGCGCGTTCTACGTCTTCCCGGAGTGCCCGGGCGACGACGCCGAGCAGTTCGCCGAGGATCTCCTCGAAGCCGAGTCCGTCGCGATGGTGCCCGGTAACGCCTTCGGCGTCGGCGCTGATGGTCACCTCCGGGCCTCCTATGCGACCGGCCTCAGTGATCTCAAAGAGGCGATGGATCGCCTCGAACGCTTCGTTTCGTAGCGTCGAAGTCGAGTAAAACACCGCCTTTTGAACGACTCACGTATCGATTCCGAGTCAACCCTTTTTCAACGAGACGGTGAACAACGAGCATAATGGCGACTAACGATTCGGACGAGGGAGCCGACGGGAACTCGCTCCCCGAAACCGGCGAGGGACCGGCGTCCGAATCGACCGAGGAGGGGACGTCTTCGACTGTCTCCGACGACCCCGACGCGGACGCCGCTGCGGGCATCGACCAAGACGTTGACGAAGATACTGACGAAAACACCGACGCCGATTCCGCTGCGATCGACCCCGATACCGATATACAGTCCCACTCTGACTCCGACACCGAAGACGACGCCGAGGACGACACGGATACCGAAGACGAGGACGATCTCCTGCCACCTGTCACCGTCGGCCGCTACGGCTGGGAGGCGTTCAAGCGCGAGTACTACTACGACGAGGAGGGGAATCCGCCCGAGGAGGGAAAGCCATCCGAGGTGGTACCCTTCGACCCCGAACCGTATCTCGGGTTCGACCCGGCCGAGACGGAACCACGACTCGGGAGCGGCGCAACTGCGTCCGAACTGCTCGCAGAGATCGAAGACGAACGCACCGTCCGTGTCGACCCCGATCTCGACGAGGACGAGTTTTTTTCGAACGCCGACGGGACCACCACCGTCGTCACCCGGTACGATCTGGAGAAAGCCGTCCCGAGCGAAAAAAAGGGACACTTCCGCGAGGTCGACCGGTACTGGGTTCACAAGCCGTACGCGTTCGTGGTCATCTTTCACTCCGAAAAGGAGAACGAGAAGAAGTACTACCTCGTCGACCCGTATCTCACCGACATCGAGTCCGAGCTGCGGGAGTTCCTCGTCGGGAAGCTCAAGACCGCGATTAAGTACTCCGACGACGACGTCGTCGTTCAGGGCGATTCTGACGCTAGAGCCGAGGTGATCGAGACCGAGACGCACACGCTCCTCGAACGGTATGGACTGTACGCCGAGGAAGCTCGTCCGGACTCCGGCGGCCTGCTCGATTCGGCCCGCGACCTCGTCGGATTCGGCTGCGAGGAGGAGGACGCCGAGGACGGGCCACAGGAGCTACAGGGTATTTCGGTCCGTCCCGAGCCCGCGCTCATGGAGGAGGATTCCCCAACGCTCACGGAGCACCAGATCGAGAAGCTCTCTTACTATCTCAAACGTGATTTCGTCGGCTTCGAGCGGATCGACGGCATCAAACACGACATCAACGTCGAGGACATCTCCTGTGACGGATACAACTCCCCGGTGTTCGTCTACCACTCCGAGTACGAACAGATCATCTCGAACGTCTATCACGGCGAAGATGAACTCGACGAGTTCGTCGTCAAACTCGCTCAGCGGTCCGGAAAAGGGATCTCGAAGCGGAGCCCGCAGGTCGACGCGACGCTGCCGGACGGCTCGCGGGCCCAGCTCACGCTCGGCCGCGAGGTCTCAGACCACGGAACCAACTACACGATCCGGCAGTTCAAGGACGTCCCGTTCACGCCGATCGACCTGATCAACTGGAACACCTTCTCGCTCGACGAGATGGCCTTCCTCTGGCTCTGCATCGAAAACCAGAAGTCGGTCGTCTTCGCCGGCGGGACGGCGTCCGGGAAGACCACCTCGCTGAACGCGGTGTCGCTTTTCATCCCGAGCAAGGCGAAGATCGTCTCGATCGAGGACACCCGCGAGGTCGAACTCCCGCAGCGAAACTGGATCGCGAGCGTCACCCGCCCGTCGTTCAGCGACGACGACAAGGGCGACGTCGACGAGTTCGACCTCCTCGAAGCCGCGCTCCGACAGCGCCCCGAGTACATCGTCATGGGCGAGATCCGGGGCGATGAGGGTCGAACGCTGTTTCAGGTCATGTCCACCGGCCACACCACGCTGACGACGTTCCACGCTGACTCCGTCGGCGAAGTGATAAAGCGGTTCACCACCGAGCCGATCAACGTCTCGAAGACGATGTTCACCGCGCTGGATCTCGTGTCGATCCAGACGCAAACCCGCGTGCAGGACAATAAGGTCAGGCGGAACAAATCGCTCACCGAGATCAACCACTACGATCCCGAAAACGACGAGATCAACGTCCAGGATGTCTACCAGTGGCAGGCGGAGACGGACGAGTACCTCAAGATGGGCCAATCAAACACCCTCGACGGGATCGCCTTCGATCGCGGGTGGCGCTACGATCGACTCGAGAGCGAACTGCTCGTCCGCGAGATCGTCCTCGCGTACCTCATTCACGAGGGACTAAACACGTACACGCAGGTCGCGGCGACCCTGCAGGCGTTCCTCAACGACCCCGAGACAATCCTGACGCTCATCGCAACCGACGACCTGGAGCGCTCCCTCGAGGACCTCCGCGAGATGGAGTCCGTCGAGATCGACATCGACCCTGACAAGGAGGCGATGGTCCCGCGACCGGACGCGAGCGAGGAGATGCTCGAGGAAACGAAGAGGATCCTCGAAAGAGCCGATCCGGTCCTCGAGGAGTATCGCGGCCCCGAGCCCGGGGTCGACATCGTCGATGCACTCGACATCGACGCTGTTGACGACATCGAGGTGGGCGGGTTCGGCGACGACAGATCGGAATCGGCCGACGACGGCTTCGAGTCCGGCGCGGAATCGGATCTGCGGACGGAGTTCGATCTCGATTCGGGATTCGGCGCCGAGTCGGACGTCGACGCGGGGTCGGACACTACCTCCAATCCGGGTTCACCGTTCGGCGCTGGATCGGAGTCCGCCGACGGATCGGACATCCCTAACCTCGATGATCTCCGCTCTGGTGGGGACGACGACACCGACCCATGAGCGTCGAATCCGCACCGCGATCGAGGTGGATGGACGTCCTCGCCGACGTGTGTTACCCGCTCACCCGGCGACTCTTCGACGACGGGAGCGACTTCGTCGGCAACCTCGAACGGAAGCTCGCGGAGGCACGGATCGCTCAGACCGTCGAGTTGTATCTCTCGAAATCGCTCGCGATCGGGCTCATCGCGGGCGGCGTTCTGTGGCTCCTCGGGACGCTTCTCGGGTGGCTACTCGTCACGCTTGTCATCACCGAGCCGCCCGTCCTCCTTGGATTGCCGTTTCCGGAGCCGTACCTCTCGATTGTCAATTCGTTAAAACTACCGCTGTTGATCGTGTTCTCCGGGCTCGTCTTCGGCTCGATCGGGTTCGGAGCGGGGTTCGGTGGGATGATCGCCAAACCGTACCTCGACGCCGACGCCCGAAAGCGCGAGATCAACGTCCTGCTCTCGGACTCGGTCTCGTTCATGTACGCGCTGTCGGTGGGCGGGCTCAACCAACTCGAGATTCTTCAGTCGATGGCGCGCGCCGACGACACCTACGGCGAGGTGGCAAAGGAGTTCCAGTCGATAGTCCTCGAGACCGAGTATTTCGACACCGACTACCGGACTGCGGTCCGGAATCAGGCGATGCAGACGCCCTCGGATGAGCTGAGCCAGTTCCTCACGGACATGCTTTCGATCATCAACTCCGGCGGCGACATGGAGCGATTCCTGGAGGATCAAAAAGAAAAGCACATGCGGACCTCGAAACAGGAGCAGGAGGTCGTCCTCGAGACACTAGAACTTTTCGGGGAGATGTACATGACGCTGTCGCTGTTCCCGCTGCTTCTCATCATCATCCTCGTCATCATGTCGATGCTCGGTGAGGCACAGGATACGCTGCTATACGGTACGGTTTACGGACTCATCCCGCTCATCGGAGCCGGCTTTCTGGTACTCGTCTCGACGGTCGTCGCCGACGAGGTCGGCGATGGCTACCTCCGTGGGGACGACGATGCTCCCGCCGAGGGGTCCGGCGGCATGTTCTCGCTCGGCCTCGTCGAGGCGTACGCCGGTCGGTACTCGGTCTTCGATCGGATCAAGTCCCGGGAGGGCACGTACGTCACGGGCAAGATCCTCAAACAGCCGCACCTGTTCTTCCGGGATCACCCCCTGGCGGTGCTCGCGATTACGCTCCCACCCTCGCTCGTGCTCGTCACCGTGTCGGTCACCGCTGGGGCGGCCCCGACCTCGGTACAGGGGATGATCGACGAGCCGATCCTTGGAACGTTTCTGTGGGTCTACCTCCCGCTGTATCTCAATCTCATCCCGCTCGTGGCGTTCCACGAGTGGAACGTCCGGTCGCGCCGGAGGGTCACCAACAACCTCTCGGACAACCTCCGGAAGCTCTCGAGCGCCAACGACACCGGGATGACGATCCTCGAATCGCTGAAGATCGTCGCGGACACCTCGTCAGGACGACTCTCGAACGAGTTCCGGATGATGTACGCGAAGGTGAACTACGGAACGAGCCTCCGGACGGCGCTCCGGGAGTTCAACAACCGATACCACATCCCGCGACTTGCCCGGACCGTCAAACTCATTTCGAAGGCCCAAGAGGCCTCCAGTCAGATCACCCAGGTCCTCTCGACGGCGGCGCAGGCCTCCGAGAACCAGGACGATATCGAACGCGATCGGAAGTCCAGAACGCGGATGCAGATGGTCATCATCATCATGACGTACGTCACGCTGCTCGGCGTGATGGCGCTTCTCAAAGTGGAGTTCCTCGATACGATGGCCGCGCTGGTCGACAGCACCGGTGGTGGAGGCGGCGGCGCGCCGGGGGTCGGCGGCGGATTCGGCGGCGGCCTCGACATCGACGAGCTAACGATGCTGTTTTTCCACGCCGTCACGATACAGGGGATCATCTCAGGCGTCATCGCGGGCTACATCCGCGAGGTGAGCATCCTGGCCAGCCTGAAGTTCGTCGTCGTGTTGCCGACGCTCGCGCTGGTGGTGTTCATGTTCATATGAGAGGACGAGCGCGCGGACAGACGACGCTCGATTTCGCTGTCGGAACCGGCGTGTTCCTCCTCGCCGTGCTCTTCGTCGTCACCTACGCGCCCACGATGTTCGACCCCTTCACGAGTGGGACGGGGACGAAGCTCATCGTCGCCGATCGAGCGGCGACGACGCTCTCGGGCGACGTGCTCGCCACCTCGACAGCGGCCCCCGGAACGCTCGCGCTCGGTTGTGTCGCCGAACTCTTCGATGAGTCCGTCGACGGGGCGACCTGTTCTGCGACCGCCGACTTCGACGATCTCGATGGGCTCCTCTCGCTCGACGGGCGGCACGCCGAGGTGACGATCCACGAACTCGGGAACCCGATCTCGACGCCGGCATCGCCCGGCTGGGCGACCGGCGACCTCCAGCGGGAGACTGACGATTCGACGCCGACCGACGCTGCCGTCGCGGCGCGGACTATCTCGATCGACAGCCACCGGTATCGACTCACGGTTCGGGTGTGGTAGCATGCGCGGACAGGCGCATACGCTCGAGGCGTTCACCGCCGCGGTGTTGATCATCGGCGGACTGCTCTTCGCCACGCAGGCGACGGCCGTGACGCCGCTCTCGGCGAGCACGTCCAATCAGCACATCGAGAACCAACAGCAGGCGTCCATCGAAGGATTGCTTTCCGCGACGGCGGCCAACGGGACCCTCTCGGAGGCGGTGTTGTATTGGGACGCCCAAAACGAGACGTTCGCCGGGACGCCAGATCGCGGCACCTACGCAGAGGGGCCGCCGAACGCGTTCGGTGAGGCGCTGAACGATCTGCTCTTGGATCGCCGGATCGCGTTCAACGTCAACGTTCGATATCCGGCGCCGAACGCCGAAGATGAAACCGATGTCGAGGAGATGGTTCGGATGGGCGAACCGAGCGCGAACGCGGTGGCTGCGACCCGATCGGTCGGCCTCTACGACGGCTCGAACCTGTCGGCACCGGACGACGATCGGTCGCTCGAAGCCGTCCAGTCCGACCCCGACGCCGAGTTCTACGCCCCCGAAACGGACACTACGAGCCGGCTATACACCGTCGTGGAAGTGGAGGTGGTCGCGTGGCGAAAGTGAACGGCGCACGACGCGAGCGCGGACAGATGATCCTCGTCGCGGGGATCGTGCTCGCGCTTCTCTTCGTCGCGCTTGCGCTGCTCGTCAACGCCGCGATATACACCGACAATCTCGCGACCCGCGGCGGTGATTCCGCCGCGGAACCACTCGAATATCGGGCCAGCGTCGTCGATTCGGTCGGTGGGTTGATCGACGCCGAAAACGCCGCACAGACGGATCTCGGAATCATCACCTCGAACGTCACGAACGGGACCGAGGCGATCGACGACACCCTCCGTCAGTATCACCTCAGACGGGGCGCAACGACGAACGCGTCGGTCGTTCCGGGAAGCGTCAACGACGGACTCCTGATCCAGGAGACTGAGACCCCCGGATTCACCAGTTGGAGCGCAAACGCGAGTTCGGTCAGAAGTTTCGCGATCGAACTTGACACGACGGAGATGGCTGCCGGTTCCCCGTTCGTGATCGATATGAACGGAACCACCATCGACGTGGCGGTAAGCGGAGACGGCAATATAACCGTAACCGGCGGGACCGAGAACGTCGGATGTGAGGTCCCACCCGATGCCAACGGCATGGTTCGACTCGACGTGACGCGCGAGCGACTCGGTGGCGAGCCCTGCAAGTTCGGTTGGCCGACGCTCGATAGCGACAGCGAGGTCGGATTGACGAACGCGGCGAACGGCGCTGGCTCCTACGAACTGACGATCGATTCGGCCGATTCGACTGGGGAGTTCCCGGTCGGAATGGACGTGAAAGAGGCGCTCTACAGCGTCGAGGTCGCTCTACGAATGGACACGGCGAAACTGCGGTACGAAACGACGGTGCGAATCGCACCGGGTGAACCCGATGTATGACGACGAGCGGGCCGTCTCGATAACCGTCGGCTACGTGTTGAACCTCTCCGTGGCCGCGCTGTTGATCTCCGGGCTGCTCGTCGCCGGTGGCGGGCTCATCGAGGGACAAACCCAGCAGGTGACTCGGGACGAACTGGCGGTGACGGGCCAAATGCTCGCCGAGGAGCTCTCCAACGCGGATCGCCTCGCCCGTGCGGGCAAATCGACGCCGTCGACGCTTTCGATTCGCGTCGATCTCCCACCGCGAACGGCGTCGGGGGGCTACGCCATCGAGATCGAACACACCGGTCCCGAGGGAACGATCGAGCTTCGGACCACGAGCCCGGCGGTCTCGGTGAAGATCCCGTTTCGAAGCGAGACGGGCGTCAACGAGGTGACTGTCGACGGCGGGCCCGTCCGGATCGAGTACGCGGGCGGATCAATGGAGGTGACCTCGACGTGAGCGCGCGTCCCGGCGGCCTCGAAATCGATCACCGCGGCGTCAGCGACGTCGTCAGCTACGTCCTCGTCTTCTCGCTCATCACCGCCTCGGTCGGCGTCGTCACGGTCGTCGGCTTCGGGGCGATCGACGACCGACAGGCCGCAGAGCGGGTCAACAACGTCGAACGGGCCTTCGACGTGTTCGCCGCCAACATGGAGAACGTCTACCGGGACGGCGCACCGAGCCGGGCGACGGAGATGCGGTTGGCCGGCGGCTCGCTCGGCCTCGGCGATCCGGTCGTCATCACGATCGAGGCCTCGAACGGCGACAACGTCACCGTCTCGTCGAATCCGCTCGTCTACCGCGACGGCGACACCGAAATCGTCTACAGTTCTGGAGCGTTGCTCCGATCGGAGGGGGATTCGTCGGTGATGCTTCGGGATCCGCCGTTCCGGACGGACACAACCACAGCCTCGTTTCCGATCGTCGATACGTACGTGTCCTCGGGAGCGACGACCGTCTCTTCGGACGGGCCCATCCGCGTCTCGAGTGCGGCCCGAGGTGTCAACACGACCGTCCCCTCGTCGTTCGGAAGTTCGGGAGCGTACAACGTTACGGTCGAATCCTCGCGTAGCGATGCCTGGGAACGGTACTTCGATGCTCAGCCGAACACGAACGTCCGCGTCCACGACTCCGACCGCGTCGTCGCCGAGGTCACCACGGCCGGGATCGTCGCGCCGCGATTTCCGGTTCGACTGCGTTTCTCGCAGTGAGGTGAGACACGTCGGTCGGCGGTCAGTCGAACTCGATCTCGACGGTATTCTCGGTAACGTGGAGGTAGGTGAGCGGACGGTCGCCGCCGCCGATCTGGTATTCTTCGAGTTCCGGGTCTGGTTGGAAATCGAACTTGTTGATGCTCCCCTTGATGTCCATATCTTCGGCGACGAGCGCCCCCGTGTACGAGATGGCCGGCGCACCGTTGAACCGCATGTCCGACTTCGGCGCGTAGATGATGCCGGTGTAATCGGAATCCCCGTCGAATCTGACAGATCCGTCGGAGTGAACGAGCGTAACGAGTTGTGTCGCGCTCCCCCCGTCGTTCACCATCGAATCGACCGTGAGTTCCCCTCGGACGTACAGCGTGACGTTGCCGCTCCCTGTGATCGTGATGTCGTTGAGCTCGACGTCCCCGTCGGTGACCACCGTGATGTCACCGTCGGTCGTGTTGAACGTCTTTCCATAGAGCGCGGTCGTCCCGGAGGCGTCGTACGCGCCTGAGCTGAGTTCGGACGCCGATACGTCGGCACATCCGTCTGTGGCGCACGATTCGAGCTCGGCTTCGACTTCGGGACTGATCGAGGGTGCGATCGTGCCTTCGGTCCATCCATCGGGGATCTTTTTGCCTCCTCCCGGTCCACCACCTCCCGTTGGATTGATCGTCTTGGCTATCACTGCATCCTCACCACTGATGGTGAACGGCACGGTTAGATCGACCACGAGCGTGTCGTCCGCTCCACACGATTCGGTGATCGAGCCCTCGGATCGCTCGGTGAAAAACGCCTCCCAGCCCGCACAGTAGCGGCTCTCGACCTCGACGAGAATCGTCCCGTTCTCCAGCGGATTCGACCGAGTTTCGCTACCTTGTATGGGATACCAATCGCTGGACTCATGGGTCGAACGCACCGTACCGCGCACGCTGCCGCTCGACCCGCCATCTCCGTCGACGGTCATGATCGGAAACGTGAGTGTCTCCAGTCGGTAGTGGTACTCCGGCGGCGAGAGCATCCAATTCGATTCGCCACGCCGTTGCCAGACGCCGCCGCCCTGATACGCGATTTCCGTGTCGCCGTCGCGGTAGACGACCGCTCCGAGCGCGGTACTATTGAGTTCCTCCCTAGATCCACCGTCCTTCTGGAGGTACAGCGTCACGCGCCCCCCGTCCGGTCGCACCTCCACGTCGCCTTCGGAGACTCGCCCCAGCGAGAACCGCTGGTTACCGGACTCGCCCAGCCCGACGAGGCTCGCCTTTGAACTGAAACTCGACATGGCGTTCTCCATCTGCGATCGCTCGGCGTCGGCGCGCGTCTCGTCGATCACCGTTCCACCGACCACCATCAGCGCGCTCACGGCGGCGATCGTCATCCCCAAGAGGAGAACGACACCGATGGTACTAGAGACGGCGCGATCGTTCATTCGGAACCGCTACGCCCGATCGTATTATCAATGTCGGCACCGGTTCACGGATCGAAATCGGCCGCCTCTCGGTTTGTCTTTATTTATAAGCCCGCGAGATTGAAGGGGATGGCCCCCACCTAGCGGTGTATGGAGCTCGACACTGACGAACTGTTGGCGTCGTTGACGCCGCGCGAGGAGAACCCGGCGATCAAGACCTACCAGAACACGGTTTCGGTCGCCTGCCCGGCGTGTGAGAAACCGTTCGACGATCTCGTCGTCTGCAAACAGAACCCGACGAGTCTGAATCTCTCGAAACAGCTCGATCTCTGCGTCGGCGTGGAAGACGAGCAGGCGTTCATCTTCACGCACAAACCCTGATCAGCCGTCCTTCTGCGGGTCGGATTTCGACGGCGTCGCCCACGGCCCGACTCCGAAGAGTCGGCCGACGGTCCATCCGGCCAACAGCGGCGTGACGACGACCAGCCCGATGACCCCAACGTATCGCACTGGTGGCTGCTGCAACGCCAGATACAGGAGGTACGCCGACCCCACGAACGGCCACGCAGCAGAGAGGATCGATCGAACGGATCCGAGCATACCCACCAGTGCCGGCGCGTCGCCCTGAACGTTCCGAAGCCGACCGGTGGGTCTGGCCCGTGATCGAACCGACGCTACTGGATCGGCAGCTCTTGGCCGCACTCCGGACACTCCTCGTCGACGATCCTCACAAAGGTGCAAGGAGGAAGCCCACGGCTTTAGCCGTGGGGGGAATCCGACAAGCCTTGAATCAAACCACGAACGATAGCAGGCCGACTCCCCATGATAGTCGAAGAACTTATAAAGAGACAGTAAAATATGTGAAACACAGATGGAGGACGTGATTCGCACCGTCAAAGTCAAACTCGATGTACCCACAGAGCGGTGCGACGACCTTCATCAGACGAAAAACCAGTTTCTCTACTGTGCCAATACGACGGCCGCGTGGGCATGGAGGCACCCGAACGACTACTGCATAACCTCGAAACAGAACGCCGAAAACGCCCTCTACGAGCGACTTCGCGATGAAACGGAGTTGACCGCAAATCTCGTCCAGAAAGGGATTCGACGCGCTATCGAAGCGACGAAAAGCGGTGTCGCCCGACTCAAAAAGGGAGATACCACCAGTCAACCCTACTTTAACGCGTGGAGCGTCGTCTACGACAAACGCTCTGCGACGTTCCACCGCGACCACGTATCTCTGTCCACGGTGAACGGTCGTGTTGAGTGCGACTACGTGCTTCCCGACGACCCTGAGGGAACGCCGATCGGTGAGTACCTGCTGAACGAAGACTACGAGTTCCGTATGTCCACGCTCCAGTACGACCGCTCCACGGAGTCGTTCTACCTCCACGCACGGATGCGCCGAACTGAAAGCGACGAGCAAGAGCAGTCGACGGCTTCTTTTGATGCCAAGCACAGAACAGTCCTTGGCGTTGACCTGAACGTGGACGGCTCGCTCGCCGTGACTTCGACAGGCGCGTTCATCGGAAACGCCGACGAGATGAACCATCGACGCCGAGAATTTGAGAAGACTCGCGGGTCGATGCACCAGACAGGAACGCGGTCGGCGCACCTGTCGATGCAGTCGATGAACGACCGCGAACACCGCTGGATGCAGGATGAACTCCACCGGGCGTCAAACCAGATTCTCGACGAAGCCCGTGCCCACGACTGTACGCACATCGCGTTCGAGAATCTGACCGACATCCGCAAGCGGATGGCAGGTGCGAAACGCTTCCATGCATGGGCATTCCGACGCTTGTACCAGTACGTCGAATACAAGGCCGAGATGTACGGCATTGCGGTCGAACAAGTGAGTCCGGCGTACACGAGTCAGCGGTGTTCGATGTGCGGGTTTACGCACGAATTGAATCGACGATCGAAACACCAGTTTGTATGTCAGAAGTGCGAGTACGAACTGAACGCGGATTATAACGCGAGCAAGAACATCGCTCGGAAACTGCTCAAACGACTCCACTCGGGGCAGACGTCTTCGAGTGGAGGCGCACCCTGTCAGTGTGCGCTGACGTCAGGGACGCTGAACCTGAACGGCGAGTTCCACGCCTCCGTCGATTCGACGGCAGAAGGGGAGTCCACTGACAAGCCCACGAGTTCACTCGTGGGTCACTGACCTGCGCATCACAGTCCGGACACATCGCCCGATAACAGGCCCTCTCGCCCGTGCGTCGAAATGTACCGGAACACACGAAAAACGATGGGCACCGTTCAGTAATTCGGCTGTGGCGGCCCTCGTCCACGCTTCGCGTCGAGAAATTCCTGCTCGGCCGTCGAGAGGTCACGCGATCGATACTCGTCGAGGCCCTCCTGATACGTCTCCGTCGAGCGGGTCGCCGGGACTCGGTCGGCCGGGCGTTCCAGCACGAGTTCGGCGATACCGGTCGTTTCGTCGGTAAAGGAAAATCCGGCCCGGTAAAGCGCCTCGTAGGCGAACGGATTGTTCACCGCGATTCGCACCCGGTCGTACCCCCGATCGTCCGCTCGGTCGACGGCGAACCGGCAGAGCCTCGCGCCGAGCCCCTCACCCCGTCGATCATCCCTGACGGTGACGAAGCGGAGCCACAGCGTCGTCGAATCGGTTCGGTCGGCGTTGAACGCGACGGCTGCCAGCACGTGGTCGTCGAACTCACTATTCGCTGTCCCCGATCGCTCAGGGTCGCGGATGATCGCCTTTCCGGTGTTCGACATGACGAACTTCCCCGCGTAGCTGAACCGTCGATAGTCGAGTCGGAGCGTCGGCCCGTCGGACGGCCACCCGAGGAGGACGGGATCCATACCGATCGGTGGAGGGCAACGGTGTTATGTCCGGCGCTCGATACGCTCCCATGCGCTGGGACGTGCGAGCGTTCGATCTGTTCGCGCCGCTGTACGATCTGGTCATGCCGTCGGCCAACGAAGACGCCGTTAGAAAGGGCTTGTTCGTCGCCGACAGGGAGCTCTCGCGGGTCCTCGAAATCGGCGGCGGATCGGGTCGAGTCGCGAGCACGGTCGGCGCGACCGTCGTCGATCCCGCTGCGGGGATGTTGCGCCGCGCGCGCCGCCGGGAACTCGAAACGGTGCGAGCGAGCGCGACCGATCTCCCTCACCCGGACGATTCCGTGGACGCGATCCTCGTCGTCGACGCCTTCCATCACTTCCCCAAACAGTGGCGGTGTCTCGAAGAGATGGCCCGCGTGCTCGCTCCGGGCGGCATCCTCGTGGTTCGGGAGTTCGACCGCGACACGCGACTCGGCCGAGGGCTGGTCGCCGCGGAGAAGCTCGTCGGGTTCGATTCGACGTTTTACACGACCACGGAACTGGAAGCTGCGATCGAAGCGGTCGGCCTCGACGTCAGGCCGATCGACTACGGATTCGAGATGACGATCGCCGGGGTCAAACCGGTTACCGGAGCTTGAAGTACAGGAGCCGCCAGATAGACAGGGCGAGCGCCCCGCCGACGAGCATGATGACGGCGAACACCACTTCGACGCCGCGGTCGGGGAGCGCGAACTGCCGGATCAAGAGGCCGACGATCGCCGCGGGGAGCCACGACCGTATCGCGAGCGGGATCGAGGAGTTCGGCGCGGAGCCGCCGCCGGGCGAGTACGCCCCGACCAGCGGCGCACAGAGCAGCCACCCGACGATGAACGGTCCGGCCGCGAGGAGATAGATCGCCGGGTCGGCGCTCAACTGCTCGACGCTCGAATGCTGGAGCGTCCCGACGAGCAGGAAGGCCATCAGGGCGACGAGATCCCCGGCCGCAATCGGCCAGGTACTCGCGTCGAGACGCTGTTCGAAAAACGACTGATCTGCCATGCTACCTAGTCGTTCGACGGCGCCCTTTCAAATCCTTGCGGATTCGATCACGCGTTCGGCCCCGCACCGTCTGGAACAGCTCCCGACGGCGGGCGGAGGACGAGCGCCGCGAGCCCGGCCGCGAGGGCGAGCGCGCCGCCGAAGGCCACCGTCGGAACCCAGCCGAACGCGGCTACGAGGACCCCGACCACCGTGCCTGCGAAGACGCCCCCGCCGACTTTCGCGGTGTACAACACCGCGTAGTTGCCTGAGGAGTGTTCGGCCCCGTAGTAGTCGGCGACGACCGACGGGAAGTAGACGTACAGCGGCGACGAGAAGAACATCGAGCCGACGACCATCGCGACGAACGCGATCGGTGCGCCGGCCGTCCCGGCCCCGACCAACCCGAATCGAAAGATACCGGCGAGAACGAACGAGGCGGCCATCACGTGAATTCGGCCGAACCGGTCCGAGGCCTCGCCGAGTATCATCCGCGAGACGCCCGCGGCGAGCGGCAGGAGGGTTGCCGCGGCGGTCGCGACGACGGCGGCGAGCCCGAGGTGTTCGGCGAACCGGACGACGTTCGCGATGACGATGAGGTCCGCCGCGGCGGTCGCAACGAACATCGCGTACAGGAGCCAGAACTGCCACGTCCGAAGCATCTCGGCCGGTTCGTAGGCTCGTCCGCGGAGCGACACGGCGAGATCACGCATCGCCGTTCTGTTCGTTCGTCCGTCACCGTCGAGCCAGTCGTCCGGCGGATCGCGAAGTACGACGGCACCGACGAGTAACACGACGAGGATGGCGAGCCCGACGGTTCGGAGCACGTCGGGGTAGCCAGCGACGGTGGCGTTCGCCCGAACGTACGGGACGACGAGCGCGCTTCCGCCCGCGAACGCCATCGTCCCGAACCCAGTTGTGAGCCCCGTTCGATCAGGGAACCACTTGACCGCGGTGTTGACGGCGACCGTGTAGATGATCCCGACGCCGATCGCGCCGAGCGAGTAGAGGACGTACAGCTGCCAGACGGTCGTTGCGTACGCCAATCCGACGTATCCACCACCCGCCAGAACCGCCGCGAGGTAGGTGAGATGGCGGGGACCGCGTCGGTCGCGCCACCAGCCCGCCGGAAGCTGCGATAGCGACTGGAAAACGACGTAAAATGAGAAGACCGCCCCGAGTGCTGGCAGACCGATATCGAGCCGTGCGGCCAGCGGCCCCTCGATCGAGGACCAGACGTACTGATAGGGACTGACGGCGGCCATCATCGCCCCTGCGGCGACGATCTGCCACCACCGCGAAACGCCGAGAATCTCCTTTGCATGTTCGGCGTAGTCGACGCTCCGATTCTCCTCCATTGGTCTCGGCTTCTCGTCGGGGCATGGTTAAACTGGCTGTCTCCGTCGCCGATCCCGTCGCTTCTATAACTTATGAAGTACGTATTCAAATGTCACCCATAATAGTCATTTATGTGTCGAGTAAAGTATCAGCACGCGATAAAAAAATTTTTATGTGAAATTCTATCGTAGCTTCCGTTGGATCATGACTGATTACTACGACATCGTTTTGGCGCTCATTCCCGTATCGCTTGCCGGCCTGACCGCCCTGCTCGTGTCGCTCGGGATGTCGGTGTCAGTCTCCATCGCGCTGGCGTCGACCGTCACGCTCGGACTGATCGCTCACGCGATGTTCATCAACGGGCCGACCGTTACGCAGACCGGCTCCGAGGTCGGGGCCGATGCCTCGGCGGATTCGGCGAGACACGACGGGAACCCGCAGAGGAACCGCCTCTCCGTCGAGTAGCCGGAGCGACTATACCGAGCGCGGACGAAACGCAACCATGACCGACGTTTTGTTCCTCCAGAGCGACGAGCTTTCTGGCCTCGCGACGCCCGCGGAGTACGTCTCGGCAGTCAGGTCGGGGTACGAGAGCTACGGAAACGACGGGAGCGCCGAGCCTCGAACGAAACTCGCGTCCGAGGAGCCGCCGGGGATGTGTACCGGCTATCTCGCGATGCTCCCCGAACTCGGCGCGATGGGCGGATACACCTACGCCGCCGGCTTCGGCGACGAGGACGCCCACTTCGCGCTGCCGCTCTTCGACGCCGACACCGGGCGCATGCTCGCGCTGTTGGATGGCGCGTCGATGAACCCGTTCAAGACCGGCGCGACGGGCGCGCTCGCGGTCGACGTGTTGGCGCGCAACGACGCGACGACGTGTGCGGTCATCGGGTCCGGTGCGCAGGCGCGCGGCCAGCTCCGGGCGACCGCAACGGTCCGAGACTTCGAGGCGGTGCGCGTCTTTTCCCCGACAGCCACCAGTAGAACGGCGTTCGCCGAGGAGTTCGACGACCGGCTCGCCGCCGACGTGACGCCCGAATCGAGCGCCGCCGCGGCCGTCGAGGACGCCGACGTCGTCATCACGGCGACGACCGCGACCGACCCGGTCGTTCGAAACGCCGATCTCCCCGACGGCGTCCACGTCACCGCGATGGGCCAGTACGACCGCGGAAAGCGGGAACTCGACGCGGAGACGATCGCCCGCGCCACGTACGTCCCCGATCTCCGTGCCCGGGCGTTTCAGGATGCCGGGTCCTTTCTTGCGGCCCGCGACGCCGGGCTCGTCGACGACGACCACGTCCACGCCGAACTCGGAGAGATCGTCGCCGGACACAGGCCCGGACGGACCGCGGCCGACGAGGTCACGGTCTTCGACAGCGGCGGAACCGGCATCGAGACCGTTGCCGCCGCGTGGATGCTCTACGAGCGGGCGAAAGAACGGGGGATGGGCGAATCGATCGAGTTCGCGCCCGCCAGTGAAGCGCTGACCGGCGAGTGATCAGACGTACGGCGCGAGTCCGAACGCATCGACCAGCGCGATTCCGGCCGCCATCGCCCCGATGAGGTAGCCGGTGATTGCACCGCTATTCAACAGCGGTAATCCGGCGTGTGCGCGCCCCTTCATCACCATCCACAGCAACGCGATGAGCCCACAGAGCGTTCCGACCATTGCGCCGAGCGCGGGGACCGTGATCGCGATGCCCGGCACGTCCAACAGCGCCGCGTCGCCGGGGCGGAACACGGCAACGGATGCGACGAGAACCGTCGGGATGACCGCGTCGCCCAGCCCGATGAAGAATGCGTCGCGGGCGAACGGATCGTCCGGTTTGTCGGGGGCATCCGTTTCGTCCCCCTCGTCGCCATCAGCTAGGGCCTCCCTGTCTTCCCCGCTGTCGAGCGTCTCGGGCCCGGTTTCGGCGAGGAACGAATACGAGAGCGTCAGTGGGATCACGAGCACGACCGGGAGTCGAAGATCCATGACGCCGGAGGCGAGCGTGAGCATGTGCTCGGTCCCGTAGACTGAGATCGCGTCGTAGACCGCCAACACGACGAGCAACACGAGCGCGGGCAGGGGGCCGAAACTGATGCCGAAGAGGCCGGCCGCGCCTGCGCCCATGATGATTCCCGCGGTGTCGATCACGTACCACTCTGGGTACACGAGGAGTCCAACGCCCAGCGCGAGCGCCGCGACGACGGCGGGGACGTTGATACCGGCCACGAAGACGATCGGCGGGACGACGATAGTGAAGACGTAGAAGGCGAGAAACACCGACGCGAAGACGATGAGTCCCTGGAGGAGCCGATCGACGCCGAACTTCATCGCCGCGAGCATCACGGCCGTGGCGACGAGAATCGCGCCGATGTACAGCAGGCTGTTCGTCGGATCGGAGGGGTCCTCGACGGTCTGGTAGCCGGCGTCGATGAACGGCTTGACCAGCGCGAGCGAGCCGAGTTGGATGAGGGCGAAGAGCCCCACGGTGGCGACGACGGCAACGGCGGCCCGGTTCATACGATACCGTTCTTCGGTGGTCGTTTGGAGGTTGCGGTTCGGAGATGACGGAGGGGCGACGACGGATCTGGATCTATCTTTGTTCAAGGAGAGAATCCCGTCGTTCACGACGAGCGTGAATCGGACAACGCCGACACAAACCTTGTTCAGCAGCAATACGGATAGGTACGTGGAATCGTTAGGTACCATGACGTACACCGAGGCGGTCAGACCGCCCACTCAAATGCACAATATCGGGACCCAGCCTATCGCCCCTCAAGTATTGTACCCACGGCTCGTTCCATGACTTTCGACTACGGAACCACGTCGAAATCCAGTGACGACCGAAATGAGGAGCCATAGACCGAAACTCGTGATCCTGGTCATACTCGTACTCTGGACGCCAGTTATTGTTCCAGAGGACCTGTACGATCCCTCATCGTTGCACGTCTAGTGGATATTGGTCAACCCCGCCAACTCACGCGGCAGTTTCGGAAGGTTGCGAGTCGAGATCAGAGGAACGTTCTTCGAGCGCTTCCTGTAGACGTGTGAGGAACCAGACCGCGGCTGGATTGTGCAGCGGTTCGTTGTCATCGCCACAGTTTTCCTCCATCGAGCAGGCGGGGCATCCAGTCACTTCACCGCAGTTACAGCCATCAATGAGCTCCTTTGTCGTCTCTGAGAGGAGTTGGAGGCGGTCGTAGATAGAATGGGAGAATCCCACCCCACCCGGAACACCATCGTAGATGAACAGTCCAAGTGCAGACATGGTCTCTGGGTGATTAATGCTGCTGAGCCCGCCGAGGTCGCGCTTGTCCATCATCATTGTGAGCGGAGCAGCACCTATCATTGCGTGTTCTGCAGCGTGCAGGCCACCGAGTACGATATCGGTTTCAACGGTGGTCGGCATCTGACGAACGCCTTCTTCGTGAGCGTCAAGCGCGAAGGGACTGTCTTCTGTTCCGAGTTCTTTGATGCTCTCCGGTTCGGCGAATTCGCGAAGCATCTCGCGACCGACCTCCGCAGTTGGCTCGGCCCACATGATGTGCGTCTGCATCGCAAGCGGAGGGTTCCCTGTCTGATATCGTCCTAGACGGGCGTTGTCTTTGATACGGCGCTCTTCGTAGGTGCTGAGATGGGTGACGACTTCAGCATTCCCCCGGTGGATGATGAAATCACCAAGTTCGATGGATTCGACTGATTCGAGATCGTTTACCTGAACGTCGCGCTGTGTTCGTGTGTAGTAGGTGATGTTTTGTTGCTGAGAGAGAAGGACGTACGGTTTGACCGTATCCTCGTTTAGCTCCTCAACGACGTACTCAAGTCCGTTGTGGAGGACGACTGCGCCTTCGTGGAAGTCACGGTACGCCCGCGTTCGCTCGATGGGGTCGTGGTCGATGTCTCCGTCCTCGACGCGCACTTCGAACGCCTCGTCGCCACCTGTCGTGTAGAGGTCCACGTCTGACTCTGGACGGCCGTTCCGCGTGTACTGGACACCAGTGTCGAGCGTTCCAGTGAGTAGACCGGCAGTCTTCCACATCTCCGTAACTTGTTCAAGCCGTTCTTCGTCGCCGAAGTCATCGGCATCCCCCCATGTGAGCGGTGATTCGTTCGCTGCACAGAGGATGTGTTGGGCGTAGACCTTGTTGTTCTCGAGGTCGATGACGGCGTTCTCGACACTCTCCTCGAAGATGTACTCGGGGTTCCGGACGATGTACTGGTCAAGCCCCGTGTAGTCAGCGACAAGGATACTCATTGACCGGTCTGTGCCCCGTCCGGCTCGTCCGATACGTTGCCAAAAGCTCTGTCTGGTGCCAGGGTAGCCCGCGAGAACAGTTGCATCGAGCCCGCCGACGTCGATACCGAGTTCGAGCGCGGAGGTACTGATGACGGTATCAATAGTCCCGTCTCTAAGCCCTCGCTCGGTCTTTCGGCGTGTTTTCTGCCCATGCCCCGCGTGATACGACTGAACGGAAACCCCCGCCTTGCTGAGCGATTTGACACGCTTTAGCCCGACCTCTGTCATCGTTCGGGAGTCCGTGAATAGAAGTGTCTGTATCCCCTTGCTGGCGAGAATTGACGTGAGTTCGTTCGAGACGAAGCTCGTTGACGCACCGGTATCAGAGTCTTTGGGGTCTGGTCCGGCTTGCGGGTCGAACGGTGGGTTCCAGAAGATGATGTCACGCTCTCCCTGTTCGCTTCCATCGTTGTCGACAAGCTCTGCATCCTCACCGGTGAGCTGTCGGGCGTGGTCGATGGGATTTCCGGTGGTTGCAGTCGTCAGAACGTACTGTGGATCGCCGCCGTAGTTTCGGACGATGCGCTTGAGGCGGCGAAGGATCCACGCGACGTGCATCCCGTGGATACCGCCGTACTGGTGGCTCTCGTCGATGACTATGAGGTCGAGATTTTGGTAGATGCGTGCCCACTTCTGGTGATGGGAGAGATAGTGGTTGATACCGGCGAAGTTCGTGAGGACAACGTTGCAGTTCGCGCGAATCTCTTTCTTCCGCTCGGTGCTCGTGTCTCCGTCGTAGACCCCGATGTCGATATCCAGTCCGAGCGTGTTGTTGAGCAGGTCGCTGATGTTGTCGAACTGATTGCGCGTGAGTGCACGCATCGGGTAGACAAACAGGCCGGTCACGACCGGATTATCGACATACCGGCGTGCGATGTCGAGCGCGTAAATGAGGGTCTTTCCGGACGCTGTTGCCGTGGAGACAGTAACGTTCTCGCCCTCACTCAGTACATTAAGCCCGTTTGCTTGATGGGCGTAGGGGTCGAACGAGAGCTTATTGGCCAACTCCGGGGGAAGGACCTCGTCGACAGGTACTCGTTCAGCGGGCTTCTCTGGCTCCGTTCGGCTGAACGCGATGTCATCTGTGTAGTTGAAGCGTGATTCGTAGATTCGCCGGAGTTCGGTGGAGTCGATGCTGGCCATTAGTAATCGAACAAGGTACCCTGCTGTGTGTTTTCATCGGTAGGGCGGTCGGTATTCTGTTCTGAGAGCACGCGCCCCGAGTTGAGCAAGGCTTGGTACACGTGATGGAGTGCCAGCACGTCTTCACGGCAGTACGTGGTGTGGCGGTCCCAGTCGAGTTCGGTCTCCCCACAGGGGTTCTGCATCCACCGCTGGTAGGCGTGTGCTGTGGTCGCCCCATCCAGTCCCGTGTGTTCACGCTCGTAGCCCACCGCATCAGCGACAGCCTCGATGCCGTTCCCTCTGCTTGGAAATGCAGCGTGTCCTTCGCGGACGACCCAGTCGTACGGGTCAACTTTGTAGGTGCTTTCCCACGTCTGGCTGTACTCCGGGGCGCACTGGTGGAAGAACTCCGTTAGATGCGGGAAGTCGAATTTCCACCCGTTGTACGCGACGACTGCCCGGCCATCGAGGTTGTTTCGGAGCCATGCTCCGAACTCACGGAGAATCTCTCCCTTCTGTGTTGAGTCCTTTTGCAGGAACGCATAGGTCTCGTCTGCGCGGGGGTCGTACAGACCAATCTGCCAGATGATACTTGGGTTGAGCCCGTCGGTCTCGATGTCGATGTGGACGACATCCTGTGGAAGCGACTCGTCGTCGGTGAATCGAACTACCTCGCGTTCAACGAGCGCGGTGGATTGCTTGGTGAACTGCTCGGCGCGATGGTCGCTGACGCCCTTGATGCTGAGCAGGTCAACCATCTCGGCTCGGTAGATATCCTCAACGGTTTTGTAGCCTGCTTGCTTGAACCGGGCCGCATAGGTCTCACCCATGCCGGTGAGAGCACGAATCCCAAGTTTACCTTCAGCGAGTGATTTGACCGTAACAACCCCGTCGGAGCCGAGGTAGAAGCAGGGGATTTTGACGTTCCCTTGTTTGACGACGCCAAGCCCGCGGAGGTCAATGCCGTCATGGTCCACCCAGTAGTCAGAGGCGAGTTGCCCCGAGAAGACGGTAAGTGGCGTATCGTGGCCACCGTAAGGGTCAAGTCCATCGACGGAGGCCGTGAGGGCTATCATGTCCATCTCGACGCTGACAGCCTCTGTGAGGACGTAGGTGTGGCTTCCGTCCCCGGGAAGGTATGATTCGACCTGTTGCGTGGACAGCTCATTCGGAGCGATGAGGACCGTTCCAGCGTCGGTTGTAACGGTTCTGGGGTCGGATTCAGCAATAGCGTGGAGCCCGACACCGTCGGGAATGACCCGTTCAAGTTCATAGCGAACCTGTTCGACGGTGAACGCGGGTGCGTTGCCGCGGATGAGGACGACACCGTCCGGGTCGAAATAGTCGATGAGGTCTTCTATCTCGTGAGAGTCGAGTCTGTTGACCCGAGAGGCTTCGAGGACGACGACTGCGTATGACTCATGTCCACTCATTCGTTTGGATGCAATTCCACGTACAGGAACTGCCTACTAGGTGAAATGACTGGTAGGCAATAATAGATTGCATCGTTGTCTCCCAGACTACAGATGAGTGCAGAATTGTTAGCTGACGACTCTATTCGCTACTTATCAACGTGAAATCAGTGAACGCTGCTTACCGGCTGCCGGACCGTGTAGTCGCTTCATTACTGTGTTAGAGAGTAGATACACGGACGCTTAGGTGTCCGTTCATGAGTGGATCCGAAGAACTGAAAACACAAGTAGAGGAGACGAACAGACGGGTGTTCAGCAACGGCGAGTTCGAGTGCATCGACGACGTCTACGCCGAGGACATGGTGATGCACAACGTCGCCCACGGCGAGGAGTACGAGGGGCGAGAAGCGTTCAAGGGGTGGGTCGAGGGGCTCCGCGAATCCTTCCCCGACTTCGAGGTCGAACTGTTAGAGACCATCGTCGAAGGCGATACGGTCGTGACCAGATACCGCGCCCGAGGTACACACGAGGGGCCGCTCCCCCCATTCAACCTCGAACCGACCAACGAGAAAGTCGAGTTCGAGGGAGTCTCGATCCACAAGATGGACGGCACGAGGGCGACGGAGGCGTGGTGGTGCTACGATCAACTCACTACTCTCAGCCAGCTCGGACTCGTCCCCGAGACGCCCCGATGTGAAGGGTAGTGTAACCGTTCGCCACGGTCCGCCGCTCCGCTCGGAGCGGTCGATCGAGATCGTCGAAGTGAGCGTCGGTGAGCTGCTCGATCACTCTCGTCTTCGCGCGCCGGTCTCGAAAAGTGGAGTGTGCGATCGTTCGCGAGTTCGGGGGCGAGCACCGAGTCGAACGATCGGTAGCGACAGCTATTTTTGCGTGACTCCGGTACGGTAGGGTGCGCGCGGGTTGCCGAGCCAGGCCAAAGGCGCAGCGCTTAGGACGCTGTCCTGTAGAGGTCCGCCGGTTCAAATCCGGTCCCGCGCACTCAACCCTTACGCAGTCTCGTGGTTTTGCTTGTGCATACAATCATGACAGCCAAGCGAAACGGACGCTGTGACATTCAAATCGAGCCCGGTCGAACGATAAAGTTAGTCCCTGAGCCGAACGCCGAGTACCTCAACGATCAGCAACTGGTAGACTATTCGGACCACCGAGATCGATTCATCCAGTGGATGAGAACTCGCGGAAAAACTCCTGAAAAGGGAGTGGGCTACAGCGATTACACTACGTACGAAACCGCGTACCGCACTGCTCGGTTCGACCGGTGGGTATGGGCCCGCCATGACCGATACTCAATCCCACCCGAACCCGCGCGGGCGACAGAGTACATCGAAGAAGACGTCATTTATCGAGACGTGAGCAACGCTACGAAAGGCAAGACCGAGGAAGCACTCGCTCGGTACTACCGGTATCTCGAAGACAACCACCCCAATTGTGAGTGGGAGCACGACCAACGGTTTTCGTCGAGTGGCGACGACGCCCCACGCGACTACCTTACTCGGCGCGAACGCAGGCTGATTCGTGAGGCTGCGCTCGCAACGGAGAGTTGGCGCGAAGCGACAATCATCCTTACAAGTCTAGACGCCGCGCTCCGTCCCGTGGAGGTCTCTCGTGCCCGGCCAGGATGGGTTGATATCGATAATCGGTTGCTACGTATCCCCCGGGAAGAGTCGAGTAAGAACACAGATAACTGGCGCACAAGCTTGACAAGCCGCACTACTGACGCATTGACCCAATGGCTGGAAGAGCGGGCCGAGAATCCAGCTTACGACGACAGCGACCGATTATGGCTTACGAGGGAAGGAACACCGTATTCGTCCCGATCACTCGCCCGGCTCCTCCGGCGATTATGCGCTGATGCGGGTATCGACACGGGCGGTCGCACAATGACCTGGTATAGTATCAGGCATAGTACAGGTACTTTTCTCGCAGCGGAACGAGACCTCAAAGCGGCTAAGGACCAACTCCGGCATCAAACTCCTGTCACTACAATGAAATATGATCAGGTTCCCGCAAGTCAGAGACGCGACGCGCTCGATAAAATGTGATGAAGCTGAAAGCACCGAGTCTGAAAATGACTGCCAACAGCCGCAAAAATAACCCGGGCGACGGGTCAGCCTCATGAACGAACTATCGGACAGAGTGTAAGAGGACTCTTACACTACCCTGGATAACATCCGAACCACCGAATATATTCTAAGTCGCTTAGAACTCTTAACACTGCTTAGGAAGTGAGAAAGCGGGATCTCGACAGCTTGTTTCTTGACGCATTTTACACTCATCGAAGGGTATGCTATTCTCGGATCTCTCCTCCTTCTTCTTCAAGGGCGGTTGAGATGTAGCGGGCACACGCCTTTGTGAGATTCAGAGCAAATTCACTATCTCGCCGGAGTGCGGGGGTGATGGCGGTTTTCTCCTCAGCATGAGCCAGACCGCCAGCGAAGCCTTTCTCGAACTTTCCCATTATATCGTCCAGATCGTCGTACTTGCGTTTGTGGAGTACGTCGCTGGTTTCCTCGATGGTACGAAGCGCCTCAATCGCTCGACGACACTCGACAACAGTTGATGGGTAGTCGCCTGTATCATGCTTCTGCTGTGCCCGTTCGATTTTCCCATGGGCCGTAACTAACCGGTCTCGGATGCGAGGATTCTCGACACCGAGGTTTAGCTCGACATCCCGTTTATTGTGATAGTCAAATGCGTCGAGTATCCGGGTCCACTCACCATCGATTAGTCCCTCAGTCAACTCGAATCGGCCTTCCTCCCGGTTGTCGTTCCGGTCCCCAACAATCCAGAGGTTCAACTCCAGTTCGATGTCGCCGCCTTCGCGGTATTCCTCGATGGTATCGAGTTCTTGGCGCGAGAACTCGATGAAGAGTTTGAACGTCGACCCTCGGCGCTCGAATTCAGAGGTCTGAGCGAGTGGAACCGTTGGAATCGAGCCTTCAATATGCTTGTTGTTCTTTGGGAACCGAAACGTCACCTCTGGCGAAATTTGCTCAACCAGTATGTCATTGTTGTTGGATGGACCAGCTGATATCTCGACATCCAACCGAGGTCTTGTAGTTCCATGCGCTGGCGAGACGTCTTTGACATTGAGGTCCAGACGATTCGGAAGATCGCTCATACTCCTTCCCTTTCATTGGAGGGTAAATAGAAGGTTGGTATCTTCTAGCTTGTGCGAGATTCGTGCGCTCGAACCTGCACGCATTGATCTCGGTGACACCGTCTAAGAGGAGATCAGTGATTGAGATGATCAGGGAACACGCCAAACAGCCATCTCAAAGCGGTCGAATGTCCTGCAGGGCGTCGAGGGTCCAGGAATCGATTCAAGCTCAAAGGCATCGCGGATACATGGTAGTTCGATGGGTTCGTCAACGTGGTCGCAGTGCGTTGTCGTCTACTTCACGTTCAGCCAGAGCAGAATCACGTTTTAGCGGAGAATGAAGCGCTCCCGAGAATGGCGTGTCGAGAACCGTGGCGCGGTACAGCGAGCCAACACGGCACCATGTTCAACGAATCGGAGGAGGCGTGGCTTCGGGAGGGAATCCATCTCTCCTCCGCTACTGACTGGTTGTGTTTTCAGCAAGGGTTCAGCAGGGCCGATCTTTCAGGAGATGGGTTATGACGCCCCGACGTTCATAGATGGGGTGAACAGTTGAAATGGGGAAAGCGGTATCGGTGGAGTGGCTCAACTGATCTCCAGACAGAGTATCAATAACCCAAATAAACCGGCCAACTTACGATATTTACTGATGGGAACAGGGTGACCAGACTATTCTACGGGTACAGAGTCATGTCAGTTTCAGTCGTGAATAGGTGTGAGAGAATTATTTCACCAGGTTTATCCTGTGTGTTAAAGGATAGTATTTGGATTATGCAATCCTGAACCAATCCTCCCATTTCCGGAGCGTAACCGTCGTAAAACAGGGTTTTTGTCATTCATCTTATGGTGGCAGATGCGGGCATGTAAACGGCGGTATTTTCCCTGTTACACTGTTCAGTTGGTTTGTTTATATAATAGTGCCGATGATATAGATGGCGAAATTACACACGATTCATTGAAGATTTACATTGAGGCTACGTGTTGCGATCACGCATCATTCATCGAGAATATACAATAAGCGAAATTTCGTAGCGTCATGCGATTCTTACTATTCCATCGGAGATATACAACATGGACTTTCTCCCAAACCTATCTGAATACTTAGTAATAGAAAACACGGTTAATAACTGAGCCGAACTGGCACTAATTAGACCCTCCACCACAGCTCGCCTGAAATCTCACGTCCTTTGATTCTAGATTATCCATCGCACAATTACATTAAACAATAACCCGGCCTCATCTTGCGGTTCCGCCTAACTCGATGTGTTATTCTATAGATTAATAACACGTGAATTCTGCAACCACTTTCGCCCTAGTTCCCGCGAAAGCCTCGAACACGAGAAATCCCCAAATCTACCCCGTCCACGCACTGCGATTTCTACCGGATCATGGTAGAATTCTATAGAAAATAAGCACAATAACGAGCGCAGAGATCTCATGACGATTTACCCGCATAGCTTCTAAGAGCTTTAGAAGCAGTGCGAAGCAATTTCCCACCGTAGCTTGGAACTCGCACAGCTCTATACCCCCTCAAAATTTCCAAAGAGGGTAGGTCTAATAGATGGCTGAGAGGGATTTACCCCCGTAGCCTATATCGCAGGTGCCGATGGGGCAACCACTTTCAAACGCCATGTGGCCAGGCTTGACTACAGAATACTTATCAATTTTAGTATATTACTGTGACAACTGTACACGAGGGGACCGGTACGGATTATTTCCTTGTGGAGTTCGGAGGGAACCCCGAGGGTCGTGTGGTACAGTAAAGCTTGGTCGTCGAGCCAGAAACGAGCGGTAATCGTAACTGCCCCCAATTTTTTCTGTGTGATGGGTGTGAGAATAATACCCTTCGCCATAGGTGCGTGCAGAGGAGTACATAGCGGAGAGGACCGACCCCACGACATGAACGCCGGTGAGCAAAGAGGAGGGATTGGAGAAACTCGCTCTTCCGGTGCTTAGAGTACTATCACGAACCGATCGCTTCGTCGGAAAGTACTGCACGGAAGGTAACTGTGGTAGCCTCAGTGCATAGGATACTGACGCTACCACAGGGACCGGGCGTGCGGACTGTGCCGGACGTAGCTTGTCCGCGACAGTTCCCTACCGTTCCTTGTGCAGCATAGGTAGCGTTCGAGCCTATCAACACTCACGTACCTCCGTCAGTTACAGCGCCTTATGCCACTACTCCAACACACGTTCGTGAGCCGCGAGCACTGCGTTCGGTGACTCACGTACCTGATCCACCTATTGTTCAATATTCACGTGAGTTACGAACTCTACCGAACGCACCGCATGTCCAGTAGCCACCTGACTGGAAACAGGGAGTCGTGCCGCTCGTCGATGTTAGCACGGTGTTCTGACATGCTTGTTGCAGCAAATCAATCCTGCGCAAGTCACGAGCGACCGTGACCAGTGATCGGGTGATGCCGAATGAGATCCCTCACCACGCGCGCAGTCGCTCAGCTCATATACTGATAGACTGCCGTCGGGATACGGGTCGCTTACCGACTACGCATGCGTGACGGGGGTTCGCGCTTTCATTCCATCAGGACAGCTCACTGCTGACCGTACCGCATTCCGGATGCCCCCCCTCGCTCATCAGGAGGAGGAGGCCATGGTCGAACTGTTCCGTCCTCCAACAGCGTGGAGACCGCCACACTGTTGCCGCTGCCGCGCCGACGGCGGTTCGAGAGGGCTACAGGATCCCCTCAATCCTCCATGAGACTACACGACGACCGGTAACCTCCCTCGTGACGTTCGTTTCTCTTGACGGTGATTAAGGTTGATTCGCTGCCACTTCGGGACCGGTTCTATCGGACGCACTCTCCAAGGGCGGGACAGGGGGTTTTCCGTGCGTCGAAACTGGTGACAACGAGGTCGTGACGGTCAGAAAAACCGGCGTTAAAGACGATGAGAACCGTTTCTTCGACCATGACTTCGGGCACAGACGAGCGGAGGTGGATGATGTGGTCTTCACCACGAGATCGAGTGAGAGCATGGGCTTTGACCGACGATGCGCCGCGGTCAGCGACCGGGATCGCTCTCTCAACGAATGTCCGCGTGGACCGGACAAGACAAATTCTCGCCAACCTCGTCGCTGAAGGTGTAGTCACTCGTGCCGAACGCCACGGAGTCGTCCGGTTCGGTCCTGACCGTGAGCGTATGCAAAGCGAGGCTGAGGAGGTACTTGCTGACGCTGACGGTGACGAAGAGAAGCTCCGCGATCGCCGCGACACATTGGTACAACGTCTCCACGATACCAATGACCCGGTCGTGGAACGGTTGGCCGTGTACTGGTTGCGGGTCCTTGACATCGCTCTCAGGAACGCCGAATCCGGGAAATGGGCTTGACAATTGTCGAGGCTCAACTATTCACCGGGCCGAAGGTTCCGAATGCAGCGGAGGTCATGAAGTGATCCTTGGATATTCATAGGTTGGGTGGTCTCTCGCCAAAGGCTTCCTTTTTTACAGGACCAGAATATCGGTGGAAGGAATCTGTTACACGCTCCTTCCATCCTCTGTCCATGACTGAGAAGTCCTCAAAACTTGGTTGCTGCTCGGACTGTGGTGAGCGTATCCCTTCCGCATGAGTCCTTATCGAGTACCAGAAAGATGACGGAGCAACAGACATGTGGGCCGAGTGTCCGAACTGTGAAGAGGTTGTGAGCCTGAAGTGATGGCGTGTCTTTGTGACGGGCTTGAACTAGTGCTCTGTCAATCGTAGAGTGATGGCTTTGGAATCGCCCTATCTGAACTAGTGGGTCAGCGGCATTTCTCTTACCGCGGGCAAGATTCAGAGAGTAGATGCACTACGGTGAGAGTGTTCTATACAGATAGGTACGACTGGATCATCCGTGAGGTGGCGCTGGCAATCAAGAAATACGTCCACCGATAGACCATCTCGTCAAGCAGCTACGATTGAATTACAAGCTTCTATTCCACTGTGGAGCCACTAGTCTCGTATGCCGGATGATGTAACAATCTTCGCCGGAAATCCCAAGCAGTTACGGATTCTCAACTATCTCTCGAAGGGAGGCGCGGTCACATGCTATCTTGTTGTGTCCAGTCCGCTGCACTATACGCCCGTCGTGTTGAGTGACGAACTTCCCACTGAGTGTGATCACGATCGACCACTCGATATCGTACACGACGCCCATCGGTATGTCCCCGGTGCCGAAGAGTACATCCTCTACGTGGCGGATTACCGTGTGTTCGTTCCATGGCCTGGCGATATGAGCGACAAATCTCAGATCCATGCTGTTGATGAGGCAGGCGAAATAGAGGAGTACGCTGAATATGAGTTACGCGTGGAACGTATCGATTAGTCGTATCACTCTATATCGAACGATTCCAACGCCCACGCTCGGGAGCAACTGAATTGCGAGACCTGGACGTTGTATCCATCACACCGGTTCTGACAGATAGAAGTTCGTTCGAGTTCCGTGGGCAGGGCAAACAGCCCACCGAACTCATCAATCGACGGTTGACGAACCACTAGGGTAGCTGGCTTCAGACAGCAGAATCAAGTACGCAGGCCCGCGTATCCGGTGGATGAGGTCTACTAATGGAGATCTCGGATCAACTTCGTTGTGTGTTTTCTGCACAAATTGAAGATCAGGGCGGATCCTATCGATTGGAAGTGCCGGAACAAGAAATTCTACTCGGCGATATCCAACCTGGCGAAACGTATCGAGTTGCCATTGTATCCTCGCCCTCAAACGATAGTAATGAGGACACAGGAACGGAACCTGAGCGTGAACGTGGCCCACCAGAACCACCTGTCGAACAGGGTGAAACGCGCGACGTCGAGATAGAAGATATCGGAGACCAAGGTGACGGTATCACCCGTGTTGAACGCGGGTTCGTCGTCATTGTTCCCGACACTGAAGAGAGCGAACGGGTGAGTATCGAGATCACTGACGTGAGAGAAAATGTCGCGTTCGCTGAGGTGGTTGATCGGCTGAGCTACTACGACTGATTGATGAGTTCGAGGCTGTTAGGAAGTGGGAGGATTATCGACCCAAAACAAAGACGGAGAGAGGACCGAGAAAGACACGGCGACTGATAGCATGGTGAACCGATTGACAGCACGACCGTATCGTCGAAAACGCGGTGTTGAGTTTGTGATTCCGTCAATCAATATCTGACCTGCGAATCGTATCCCCTCCTCGTAATAAGACGTTCTTGGCAGCTCTATTCACGATCTGTTCGAGGTCTGATGCCACCGCACCTTCCGTTGCGCCGGCTAAGTCTTCGATATCTGTCTCTGAGAGGTTGTGTTTCCTGTCGGTCAGCTGTGCACGGAGAATAGCTTTCCGCGCCTTAGCGTCTGGTTTACCGACGTGGATTTTTTTATCGATCCGGCCGGAACGAGTCCCCGCTTCATCGAGGGCTTCCATGCGGTTAGTCGCACCAATGAACACGATGTTGTGGTCTTTCGTGTCTTGAAGGTGGGAGAGGAACTCGTTGACGACCTTGTTATCCTCTTCGTGCGAGCTTTCGCTCCCGGCCCGGTCTTTGAGCACCGAGTCTAACTCGTCGATGAAGACGACCGCGCCGCCTTCTTTCGCGGCCACACGTCGCGCTTCGGTGAACAGGTTGTTGACCTTGGATGCGGACTCGTTGATCCATTTCGACGTGACGTCTGCGCCGCTGAGCTTGGCGAACGGGAGCCCAAGTTCGGTGGCTAACGCTTCGGCTGTGTACGTCTTTCCGGTCCCTGGTGGGCCGTGAAATACGATATTCGGTGCTGACACGCCAAGTTCCTCGGCCTTCTCACGGTTTTCCAATGGCGTAATTACCTCTGCACGGAGCTCGTCCTTCAGGTCGTCCATACCGCCGATGTCATCGAACCCCACATTGGTTTCTACCCGCCAGTGGAACTCCATCTCTGACGTGTCAAGACCTCGGCTCCCTTGAGCAGGTCGGGGTCCTTTCTCACTTGGGTCAGTGTCGGTCTGTCTTTGTTCGGATTGGGATGAGTGGTTCTGACCGCGTGCGCTGGTGGGTGGATCTTGTCCTGGAGGGAACGCCGGATTGACCGCGGCTTCCTCAGACCATCTTTCGGTGCGTTTCTTCACAACTTCGGCGTCCATATTACGGGTATCGTTGACCCGTGTAGTGGTCGGTACTGATATCGAGTGGGAGATCTTGTAGCCAGCGTACGCGATAGGGGCCGCGAAAGCCGTCAGTACAATCACCGACACTCCAGTTCCGAGTGAGCCTATTCCACCGAATAGTCCGGTACCGACGACAGCGATCGCGGTCGAAACGACAACGACAACCGTCGCAGTCCGGACTGACGAGCCTGATTCAACCATGGCAGACCTGGACTAGCGGTGGCAGTGTCAGTTCCTCCGGGTCGACGACGTAGTTCTTGCGGGTGCCCGGATGCCGGTACGGCGTTTTGGATTCTACCTGTTCCTGCGTCGCGTAGCCGTGGACTCGGACTTGAGCACCGCCTGGACCCCAATTGATGATATGGGCTACAAAGTACAAGTCTGCAGAAAGAGGGTTGTCCTCGCAGATCAGAAGTTGTGGGTACTGCATTTTATTCGTTGTTGTCGATTTGACATCAGCAGAAGCATCCCACAAATCGAGGTCGACTCCCCCGTCGCCGAATTCGTACGTTTCAGCATCTATATCAGTAGCGTAGAGTTCGGCAACGGCCATCTCTCCGAGGATACCGGTCTGATGGCTTGTCAGCGCGTCATTGTTTCCGAAAACGGTGCCTCCGTCGATATTCCGATAAGACTCGTTGCGGTCGAGTGCTAATTCGCTGGAGCGGCGGATGTACTCAGCGTTGAGTTCAACGACGGGCAGTTGGTTGATCGGGACAGCGATTGGAGAGATCGTGCCGAGGGTTTTTTCTCGGTGCGAGCTTGAAGTTGTCATTGCTGTTTGCTTTCCGGCGAACAGCCCGGTCGCGTGCTACTACACGCGGCCCTTCTGTGACGACGTCACCAGGGCATCAGGCTGTATGAAACCGTAGGACATCTAGTTAAAAGTACGTATGTATTTCTACTCAGCTACCCCCGATTCTTCCCCAAACTTGTCTTTAAGAATAGCGGTTGAACTCACAGTTCAGTGTCGCCAGACTCAGAGCGATTTACGAACGACATCGTCCAGTTCGATCAGGATTTGCTCGGGAACGAACTGCTCAAACGTCACACGCCCGTCGGGGAATCGAATCGTCACGCGTGGATGAAGTCGTTCGCCGTGCTCAATCGACTGAACCGTGGTAGGGATAGATACCAGTCCTCCTGCTTTTTCTAGTTCGATGTCCCCCCGCTGTAGCAAGTCTTCAACGATTGCATCAGGACGGACATCAGATACGTTTCTATCCCCGGATTCTTTGGATCGCACCTCTATCTCCTTCGTGTTGGCCGAAGTGGTTGTATGGCGAAGCTGAACCGTGGAATAACCATCGACACACGCATCCTCGAACCTTTCACGGAATCCGTCGTCCAAGAACGAGACCCTAGAGGCATCCTCTAATCCGAGATAACTCAACACAGCCTGAGCTGTTGCATCTGCAGTGCCGTCATCAGGGGAACGGACTGCGAGAAGTTGCGTTCTCGGTTTGAAGGTGGCAACGGTTGTTGGACGGTCATCTTTCGAGAGTGTGAGCTGTGTCTGCGATCCAGTCTTGGGTACATTACAGACGACGTAGATCCGATTGTGCTCTCTGAGAGCTTTCTGAACTTCGGGGCCGTATGCCCCCGGAGAGCCGACGTCCCCGACACGGCCGACCGCGCCATCCGGTGAAACCTGTTGGAGGTCCTCAACACGATAGTAGTAGATCGTCCTGGCACCTGCGAAGCGTAGCTGTGATGCCGCTCGCCGGAGTTCGATTTGAGAGAGTTCTTCCAGCATCTCAGTGAAGCTCTGGTCGTCAACGTCAATGGAAAGGTCCGCTGCTTGGAGGACTCGACGGCGAGCGGCTTTGGAGGGGAGTTCCTGGATAAGCTCTTGCGGTGATAAGTCGTTTTCAGTTGGATCGATTGGGAGATTCATTATCTGGTTATCGGAGGGGTCCTCTGCTGATTTGCTACCTAACGAAGTACTCGCTCGCTTTCGTCAATTTGTTCAGTCACCTCAATCATCGGTACTGCTGCTGACGTACCGATCTATGAGAGTTTTCTTGATCAGTTCCTCCCGTCTTTCAGTGAACGCCGAATAATTCTCTGGTGACATCTGAACGTCGTCCGGGTACAGATTGGATTCCCGGTATCGTCTCTGTTCACCCTCAGAAAGATCACCAAGCCAATCTAGTGGCCACTGAGTTCCTTTTTCGTTGTTATTGACTCTGTGATGAAGCAGTTGGAGATTTCCAAGTCTGTGAATGTTCACCTCGTCACCGGCTTCTGCTTCAACCTCATCAGCGCGACTGGAAGGGAAGATATGGTCAACCTCGTAGTCACTGACGTTTCTATCTCCATACACACCATCAAGTAGGCCGAGAACCGCAGCAACGTTCCGGCTGGTGAAGGTAACCGTGCCTGTGGCATTCGGGTTGTATTCCGCGTGTTTGACTACTCGTTCGATATCTTCCCGAGCCGGACTAACTCCTAACGTATTGAAGAGCTCTAAAGCGGGGAACGTGGAAAGTTCACCTTTGTTTTCAGAGAGTACCGATAATGTGGTGCGCGCTTTCGTCCGTCGAAGCAGCCCATGGCTCTCGTTCAGCAAAAGTAGAATGGCAAAAAACTTGAAAATGTCATTACGAATTTCAGCTGCGGTATGGTCAATAGATGGGTTTTCGTAGAAGAACTTTGCAAGAAGTGCAATGTGACTCTTTGAACCCATCGTATACTCTGAAAGCCCGATATCGATCAGGCTCTGTACGGAGTTCTCCATGGCTCGGGGGAACCACTCAAACGGTGCAAACGAATATTCTTCAGGACCATCCATCCACTTCGTTCGTAGGGTCTCCAGATCCGATTCAGAGAGATTGTTGACGGATGACTTGCCAGCAAGGTCGTCATCAAGAAGCATGTAGGAATACCGCATGAAGAGGTCTCGGTCTATCTCGGTCTCGTACTCTGAAAACTCGCGCTTGAAGTCCTCGATCCAGTTCTCAACCTTCTGTCGAGGATTGAACGGTCGGTCTTCCATATACGGCCACGTGCTCATCAACTTAGACAGCATGAGTTGATACGGTCGTGGCTCTTCTCCCTGGATATTGATACGCTGAAAAATCTCCTTGATGTGGTGGTTGTCCTTCTTGATCGTCTCCACTGGCAGTTCGCTTTTCATCACGTTGTGATAGAACTCGTCCATGACCAGCGAAGCCGAGTCCTTCAGGGCATCACGCGTATCCTCGTCCGCTTCCATTGTTGTCGAACGAACCCGGTCCTTTGCTGCTGCTCTGAGGTCGGATTGCTCTAACAGAAGTCCATCATTGGCGATAGCAGCAGAAAGTGGGAACCAGTAGCGATGTGTGCTTCCGCGGTGTTCATAGCCGAATTCGTCTTCCTCCGCGAATAGATCTGATTTCTTGAAACTGAACTCGTAGTCACCCGATAGCCCATCCCGGTCATGCTGCGGGTGACCGAAGAGGTTCACACAGAGTTTCTTTTCATCCCAATACCGGGACTCTTCCCTTGTCCTCCCGCTACCTCCGGTATAGGTTGCAATGCTACCGTATAGTCCGATGTAGAGTGAATTGAGTCGTTGTTGTCCATCGATAATTAGTGAATCAGCACCGGAGTCATCGACCCCCTCATTGTTTCGCGCGAATCCCTGATCAGTAATTGGTCGAGGAACACCGCCGTCGTCAGCGATGTAGTTCGGAATGAATTTGTAGGCATAGTAGTCGTCCCGAGCACGACGGATATCCCATTTAAGCAGCACCCCAATCGGATAGCCCCGTATGAGTGAGTCAAAGAGCGTCTCTATCTGGTTTGGTGACCAAACGAATTCACGCTGAAGACCCGGAAGAAAGACATCTGTATTGATGTCTGCCAGAAGGTCTTCAATTGTTTCGGACATACCGACCGTGTCTCAGTCAAACAATGTGAATATTACTCTTGAATGAGGGTAGCCACAGTTATTGGATATGTGATATTCTAGTTGTCTTCGCAACAATCGAATTCAGTCCTGTTCGTCGTCATCAGGCAGAAGGTTTCGATGGGAACTCATCTAACAACTCGATTGCTTGCTCTAACTCGCTCTCTGACTGCGGATAGACCGGTAACGGCCTCTCGCTCTCCGGTGCAACCGGGACCTTGACTTCCTCTCCGTGTTCGAAAATCCCGAATCCAAACAGTCGAAGCTGCTCTGACTCACTCGGCTGAGACCACTCGATATACTTGTAGTCAGTAATCTCACTTCCGTTGCCGTAGCAGTCGCGGTAGGTCTGAACCGTGTGGTCGGTGCGTGAGTTCTGCTGCGCACCGAGGGAATCTGCTCCGTCAGTACCCGATGTAAGACGCTTCTCTAGCTCATCTTGCCATCGGTCGCAAACCGAGTTATCACCGTCTTCCACACTCGCGTCCGGCGAGGAGAGTACATGGTCAACTGTGGCCTTCAGCAAACGAAGGGACTCGTAAAGTTCCGTAACCTCAGATCGAGGTGGAAGGGCAACAGGAAAATCATTGAGGCGCTCCGCTGGAAGTACGATACCGTCATCGACGTCGTATCGTCGCTCCACCTCCATCGTTGTTAGCGCAGCAAAACCGGCGGTACCGATTCCAGGGCTCCAAACCCTATCAAGTTCAGCAGAGAGATCATCAGCGATCTCTATCGGTTTGTCGCCTGGAATGCCGAAGGTAAACGTATCCTCGGTTGGGGTCTTGAGATAGACGAACTTGTTGTCAGCCCCGAGTACCTCTCGTTCGCGTTCTTGGCCATCATCGACATCGAACGTCGCTACTTCACGAAGATATCGGATCTGGAGATCTGCACAGAGAGCGATCTCTAGTGAGTTCCCGCCGTCGTGAACCAGCTTGCTGTACTCCAGGATGGTTTCAAAACTGTATCCGGCTGATTCCGCGATATCCTCTACCAAAGGCTGTAGGGTTGCTGTGGACTGATCAAGGATAGAGCAGACCCATTTCGCCGTTTCACCGGTGTACAGTTCCTCGACTCCGTGGGTCTGGACGATTTTTCTCGCCACCTGAACGCGGTCTTCTACAGAGAGAGCTTGGTATACCTCACTTGGTAGGTCTTGGCCGATTATCTCGCCACCGGTCTCACCGGAGTTTTTCGTCGAGAGGTGACCGAGGTCGTAGAGTAGGAAGAATAGCTGGTCTGGAAAGAATTCACCGAGTTCCCGGCCGCTACTTTTGACGATCTCGGCTCCCCGGTCAGTGACCTGGAAGGTGTTGATCGGATTTTCGTCGCCGGAGGCATGGAGGTAGTAGCCCCCGTCTTTTCGCCGTTTCAGTTTCGGCACGTGTCTAAATGGTAACTACGGAAGATAAACTTGGGGCACCGGGCCACATCGTCAAAAGCGAGTAGATGGTCTGCGGCCGAGTTTTGGACAGCAGTTACGTATTTTTATAAGGTTCCTGCGGAAATGCCTGGTAAGGCTGACTCATGTCTAAGCAGGATCAATCTGAGAAGTCGGAGGGACGTCCTGAACTCCCCATCGAGCGTGGATTTCCTATTGAAAAGATAAATAAAATCGCCGAGAAAGAAAGTCGTGCCAAACAGTACTATCGCCCAATCTATACGATGCATAAGTGGTGGGCACGTCGCCCGGGTTGTCTTTTTCGTGCGATCTCTCTATATTCACTACTAGATGATGATACGAGTCTTGAAGAAGTAGAAGTCTATGAACCCGGTGAGAATGAGACCCTCGGACAAAATGGCCTTAGTAAGCAAGACATCATTGATGCAATTAGCGAGGTGGATATGGATGATCCGGAGCCTCTGTGGGACTTCTATCCGAAAGATGTGCGAATCAAAAATAAAAAGATCCTTGATCCATTCATGGGCGGTGGTACATCGCTTGTAGAAGCCTCTCGTTTCGGTGTTGAGACTCATGGTATGGATCTCAATCCGGTCGCATGGTTCGTCACAAAGAAACAGCTTGAGGCAGGGCAAACTAGTGTGGATGATCTGGAAGATGCATTTGAACAGGTAAAGGCCGACGTCGCGGATGAGATCCTGGAGTACTACCGGACTCCCTGTCCGAATGGCGATCACGAAGCGGATGTGATGTATGACTTTTGGGTCAAGGAGCTTGATTGTGTCTCTTGTGGGCACACCGTTCCGCTTTTCAAGGATTATCGGGTGGCGAAGGAGAGATACAGTGACGAACCAGGCTATAACGTCCTATGTCCAGGTTGTGGAGCCGTAACTCTCGTTGATGACTGGCAAGATGATAGCGACTGTAAGGAATGCGGCAACTCCTTTGTTCCAAAGGAAGGGAACGTAAGCCGAGGCGGATATTACAACTGCCCGAAGTGTGGCCAAAAAGAATCTATAACAGATGGGATCCAGGATCAGGGTGGGTACAATCTACGGCTATATGCCGTCGAATATTACTGTGAGGAGTGTGACCAACAGGGCTTGGAGAAGAGTGATCACAAGGGGTACAAGCAAGCTGGAGCCGCTGATAAGCAACTCTTCGAAGATGCGAAGCGAAAATGGAACACCCGGACTGATCTCCACGATTATGTTCCGGATGAAGATATCCCGCCAGGTCATATGACGTCCGAGCGGAATCCGGTGTTTGATCATGGCTATAGCCAGTGGACAGATATGCTCAATGAACGTCAGCTACTATGTCTATCAAAGATTTTGAAATCGCTGTCCTCGTTGAATGATCAAAATGCTGCTGAGTACCTGTTACTTGCTTTAACAGACGGGCTACGGTATAATACAATGATGGTAGGATATCATCAAAGTAGAAATCATATTGATAATCTAATGCGCACGAATTCTTTCGATCCACCAATGTATCCTGCAGAGAACAATATATGGGGGATTGAGCATGGATCTGGAACATTCACAGCGATGTTTGATCAAGTCAAGAATGCCGTGGAATATGCTGCTGCCCCGACCGAACGGTATATCGATGATGGTGACACCATAGAAACTTCAGAGTTCGCTCAACCTATTGGTCTGAATTCAGAGGTTCGACAAGGAGATATGCGGAATATATCTTCAGAGGATACCTATGATGCAGTTATCACTGATCCCCCATACTATGACAATATCATTTATTCAGAAGTCGCCGACTTCTTCTATGTCTGGCAGAAGATTCTTTTAGAAGATGTCCATCCTGGCTTTGACCAAGAGAAGACACCAAGAGCCGAATCAATCGTAACAAATCCATTTCTCGACAAGACTGCCGAAGACTTCGAACATGAAATGGGCGAAGCTCTTGCCGTTATCAACCGGGCTCTCAAAGAAGACGGCACGCTCACTTTCACTTATCACCACAGTGACGAGGAATCTTGGGGCGAACTTCTTGAATCGCTCTGTAACAATGACTTTGAGGTAACAGCGACGTATCCAATCAACTCCGACCTGAACAAATTCATCGGCGGAGAGGCAGTGTCATTCGACATTGTCATCGTTGCTCGCCCGACGGAAGAACGCACGCCGATCAGTTGGCGGAATCTCAAAATAAATATTATAAATCAACTTGAAGAGATTCAAGAAAGCCTCGAAGAGAACCGAGACCTGACCGAGGGTGACATCGGCGTGGTTGAGATGGGTGCGTGCTTCTCAGAATATTCGAAACATCATGGCGCAGTACACCGAAGTGGCGATATCATGAAAGCGAAGGAGGCTGTCCAAGAAATCTACGGTATCATCCAGGACAACGCGCTCGGTGAGCAGGATCTCTTCCTCGCCCTGCAACGGAACCCATCGCCAAGCTACAACGACTTCAACAAGCTACTCCGGCGGAGTGAAGCCTCCGAAGAAGAGATGCGAGAGAAGGCACTATTCCGTATGGACGGCGACGACTTTATCCTCGGCGACTGGAACGATAAACAACGTCAAGCCTACCTTCAGACCAAAGTCGCGGAGGGGAACGGATCCCTCACAGTCCTGGACAAGGCCCATTTCCTTCGCTACTACTACCAGGAAGGTAAATCGACCAAAGAGTACCTTGAGGACTGGTCGACTGATGATCTCGAAGAGCTATGTGAAGGGCTTGCAGAGGCCACGCAGGACGAAACCTATCTGAAGATGATCGGTGTCGACACCTCGCTTTCGGAGTTCTCCGACGACTAGTCCTCTTCCCGCGTCTTCTGGCAGTTGAGCCCATCAGTTGATAATGCTCACTTTCATAAGCCAGTCAGCCATCCCTTTGGACATACATGAGTGCGGAAGGAACTCTCGATACTGAGATCGACGATATACTGACGCTCAGTCAGGAACTCACGGAAGGTGACGGCCTCATTAAGGGCCAAATTCGCCTCTACGACGTCGATAGCGACGAAGATACACTGGAATCTAATCCTGGCCGGTTTTTCAATCGTACACTGCTGACCGACGGCTTAGAGGACTCTCTCAAGCGATTACGAGACACGCTCCAGGGCGAGGACAACACGCGCATCCACGAGATGTACGGTCCGTACGGGACCGGGAAGTCCCACCAGATGGTGGCAATGTACCACTGTTTCAATTCGCCCGACGTCGTCGAGGAGTGGGCCGACGGCCGGGTTGAGGGGCTCGACGGAACTCTCCCACGGGACGCGCTCCCTGTCGTTGTTTCTCTTCAGAAGGAACAGTCCGAGTATCTTTGGGAACCGCTATTCGACGCGCTGGACTACGAGGTTACTGAGGAAGACTACGACGAAGAGGGTGGCTACCCGACTATCGACGTGATCGAGGAGGCTGTCGGCGATCGAACTGTCGCCTTCTTCATGGACGAGCTGGAGGACTGGTTCGGAACCCTCGAAGGACGCCGTGAGAGCGCCAACAAAGGGTTCCTGCAGGCCCTCTTGGAAACTACCTCTCGCACGAATCTCTACGCTATCGTCTCGGTGCTACGCGAAGGATCGGCCGTCCACGACATTCTCTCTCGACAGACCCGAGTCGAAGTGAACATGTCCAACCAGGTGGATATCAAGGACGTCCTCCGCCACCGGTTGGTCGAACCCGATTCCATCGATATGCGTGCCGTTGAGACGCTCGTCGACAAATACATCGATGCCTATCACGGGACGGACTATGTCGATATGCCTGACGGCCTCCGGGAGGAGATGCAGGAGACGTACCCGTTCCACCCGGAACTTATCGAGTCGCTCAAAACGCGATACTTTGCCGAGACAGAATCCGGTGCGACTCGCGGGATGCTCTACCTCTTTGCGAAGGTGCTCGTGGACAAGCACCAGAAGACCGATCTCATCACCCATGGTGAGGTTGATGCAGTCGAGTACAACGACGAAATCGGACGGATCAATGTTGCTCATGCCCGTGCCGACCGGTGTTACGACGACATCGTCGACCGACTGTCCAATACCGATATCTCGTTCGGCCGTCCGATTCTCAGCACGGTTCTCATCTATTCGCTCACCCCTGGACTTGCTGAAGGAGCGACGACGTCGGACATCATCATCGGAACGTACCACGTTGGAGATCGCATCAACGACATCATCGTCGACCTCGAACGCCTGCAAGGCGAGGTGTACCACCTCTGGCGTTCGGACGAGCGCTTCGTCATACGAGAGGACGAAAATCCCCGGTCGTTAGTGAAGAACGCTGCCCGTGACGTCGAAGACGAGGATGCGATGCAGCTTATCGGCGATACAGTGGAGTCTGTATTTGGCTCGGGTGCGTATGCTGTCGGTTTCAATACCGATGGTGAACTGGAGAGCGTCCCGGACAGTCAAAATATCAAGGTGGTGGTGAAGAATGGCCCCTGGAGCGAGGACGAGGTCGGCGAGATCATCAAAAATCAGCCGGCGGGTCGCCAGTGGCGGAATACGCTGGTGTTCGTCCAGCCGAAAAATGAGAAGACGATTTCGACGACCAAGCAGCAGGAGAAATTCCTCGGCAAAGCGAAGGAGGTTATCGGCGCGAAGCTCCGACAGGACGATCCGAGTTTGTCTGACGAAATCCAGTCCGAAATCAAGAAGCTCCAAGGTGAATATGCAGATGACCTGGAAGACAGACTGGAGAGTGCCTACGGAGAGGTCATTGACGGTGACAATCTACTGAGTGCGTACGACGATGCGGCGGAAATGTCGCTGGAGAACTTCACGGCGGCAGAAGACGAGCTAAACGCTAGTAACATAGCTGCGGCAGCCGAAGCCGACCCCTTCGATCTTCAACGGAATGTCTGGAGTATTGTCCAAGACCGGCTGAACAGTCGGTCAGAGACGACGATCGATGACGTTTACGAGAAGTTCCTGATGGACCCGACGTATCCGATTCCGGGGAGTGTTCAGGCCGTTGTCGACGCAGTCGAGGACGGACTTGAAGAAAAACCTGTCCTTGCTCACGATGGGACGGGATTCCAGAGCGAAATGGACAATCTCGATCCAGATTCAGTTCTGGTGCTCAGTGAGAATGTTGACCGGTGGTCGGTCGACGATATCGAATCGGAACTCCAGCGGAACTTCAGTGGCGGCACGAAGAAAGTAGATGTGGGAACGTTCGAACTCGAAGTGCTAAACCGAACGGACGTGTGGGTCGACAGTGACGACCCTCATGACGACATTATGCGGGCAGTCGGACGACTTGCCAACGAGGATCAATACGTCCTTGTCAGCGGGAGTGAGGTAATCACGAAAGCCCGATCGGACGCCACACTTCGTGATGTCTCAAACGCGAAGAGGATTGGCTCAGGTGAGGTTCAAAGTCGTATCCAGGAAGCAATCGAGGATGCCGACGAAGCCGATACTGGTCAAGTCCTAACTGCGATCCGGAACGATGTCGAGGTCTATCTCCCGTCCGAAGAGACTAAAACAGCGTTTACGGGAGCTGTGAGTTCGCTCCTCGGCGACGGGTATCGGATCAAAACGATGGGCGACTATGTGAGTTCTCTCGGTGATCGAGACCCACGGTCTGTCGTAGTTGCTCCGATGGTGCCTGACGAAGTTGGGGATAAAATACTCGACTATATTGGGGATCTCGATGTGGAGGACACGTTCGAAGTCGGCGATATACAGGCCGAGTGCGCACCTGAGGAGTCTGAAGCTGCGATTCGGCATTTCCTGTTGGACAATCTCGGTGATGACGATCCCGAGTACGAATTCAAGACAACGAGGACACAAGATCCGACTGACTGGTTCCGGGGTATTGGTTTCCGGATCCCCGATGCCGACGAATGGGAGTTCCTCTATGAAGGAGAGAGTTTGTCAGACCTCCTCTCAAAGTGGCAGAGTTCACATGAGTCCGGTACTGTCACCTATGGATCAGTGTCGTTTACTGCCCAAAATGCCGACGCAGCCCCCGAGAAGCTCCAGAACGTGGCGAGCTTCGAGATAGGGCACACGGAACTGCAACTGACAGAGGGACAGTCGCACGAGACAGTCGCTGACTTGTTAGAGAAGATTCCGAGCAGTGCGACTAACATCGATATCACGATCGAGTTCGAATGAGCCTGAGGTTCAAATACGAGTACACGGCCATGAGACGGTATGTCTGATTCAAACTCCGATGTCCCGAGGGAACGCCCGATAGAGCGTGGATTCCCAATCGAACAAGTGACAGAGTTAGCTACCCGTGAAGGGCGTGCGAAGCTCTACTACCGACCGTTAACCACGATGCACAAGTGGTGGGCTGGAAAGCTCGGGAGTACCTTCCGGGCGGTTTGTCTCTACACGCTGCTAGACGATCCTGACCGGGTGACCGTCCAAGATGAAACAGTCGGCAACGCATCACTCTCGGCATACACATCCGGTGATGACAAGAACGAGTACGATCTGAGGGAGCTAATTCAGGCGGTAGATTTGGAGAATCCCGAGGCACTTTGGGATCTCTATCAGCGGGACGTGCAGGTTGAAGACGTCGAAGTACTCGACCCGTTCATGGGGGGCGGGACAAGTCTCCTAGAAGCCTCCCGATTCGATGCGTCTGTTACGGGAGTCGACCTGAACCCGGTCGCGTGGTTTGTGACGAAGAAAGAATTCGAAGCACACGAGGTTGAGATCGATGCACTTCACTCGGCGTTCGAGCGCGTTGAAGACGAAGTTGCTGCGGAACTCGCCACACAATACGAGACCGACTGCCCACACAATGACGAGCACATCGCTGATATCGTCTATGCCCTTTGGGTTCGGACTCTCGACTGCATCTCATGTGGCGAGACGATCCCACTGTTCAAGGACTACCGGGTGGCAAAGGGCAGATACGCAGACAGTGACGGATACCATGTCCTTTGTCCCGATTGCGGTGGGATTTCTCTCACAGATGATCTTTCGACGAACTCAGTCTGTTCAGAGTGTAGCTACGAGTTCGTTCCAGAGAATGGCCCGGTTTCACAAGGAGGAAAGTATGGTTGTCCCTCCTGTGGACTGAAATACCCAATTGTCGATGCGATCGCGGACGGTCAGTCGTACTCGGAGAAGCTCTTTGCAGTCGAGTACTACTGCACGGAGTGCGATGATGAGGGGAAAGATCGTGCAGTCTACAAGGGATTCAAGAAACCGTCAACTGCGGACAGAGAACAGTATGAATCCGCTTCAGATCAGTGGCAGACTGACGACAGTCTCCAAGAATACGCACCGGAGGGCCCTATTCCAGAGGGGGCAATAACAGCTGCATCTCGAATCAGCGGAAACGACATTTTCCAGCACGGCTTTCAAAAATGGCGGGATATGTTCAACGACCGCCAGCTCTACTGCCTTTCAACGCTGCTCCGGGCAATCGACGATATAGATGACCAACAGATTAAGGAGTATCTCCTGTTAGCGTTTAGCGACTCGTTATTGTTCCAGAACAGCTTTGGCCGGTATAATAGCGCAGGGCGCAAGATCGAGGGTATACTCGGCCGAAACTCGTACACGCCACGAGGGACCTACGCGGAGAACAACGTATGGGGGACACGGGCGGGGCGAGGAACCTTCACATCGACGTGGGAAAAGATCAAAAACGGAGTTGAATTTGCCCACCACCCGACAGAACGGTACTTGAAGGATGGAGAGCTGGAGGAGACGAATCCATTCGAGAAGTCAGTTAGTGGTGACTACACCCTCCATCAAGGGGATATGCGCAATGTTGACCTCGATACAGAGTATGATGCGATAATTACCGATCCACCGTATTACGAGAACGTCATCTACTCTGAGGTTTCTGACTTCTTTTACGTCTGGCAGCGTGTTCTACTATCCGAAGATTACGACTGCTTTGAAGAAGAGACGACTCCACGCCAGGAGAGTATCGTGTCGAATCCTGCAATCGGGAAAGATGACGATCAGTTCGAATTGGAACTCGGGGAGGCTTTCGCTCGAATGCGTGAGGTGCTGTCTGACGATGGCATCTTGGCATTCACGTACCAACATGGTGGGGCGGAATCGTGGGGGGCACTCCTCGACGGACTCTGCGGATCTGGATTCGACATCGCTGCAATGTACCCGGTTTCGGCAAACGCCAGTGAGCTATTCGGGGACGATAAACTCAACTTCACCGTGGTGGTCGTCGCCAAGCCCGCTGACTCCCGGGAACCGATTAGTTGGTCGTCGCTTAGACGTGAAGCCCATCGCTCCGCGACTGAAGCCCGCAACCAGCTCGAAAATAGTGACCAATCTATTTCAGAAGGCGAAATGGGAATTGTTGAGCTAGGCCGCTGCTTCAGGGAGTATTCACAGTACTATGGGAAGGTTCATCGTGAAGGTGGCGTGTTAGATTCTACAGAGATTGCTGCTGAGATGCATGGACTCGTGGCCGGGGATGTAACGCCCGACGAAATTTATCTCACTCTGCTTGGGATGGATGATCCGACTCAAACTGACCTCCATCGTCTCTGCTATGGCACCGATGTCTCTCCCGAGGAGGTTCGAGAGAAGGGCCTGATCCGGGACGAGGATGAATTTGAGATACTGGATTGGAACGATGAAGACCGTGTTGCGTATTTAAAATCCACCACAGAATCGGATTTAACAGCTTTAGACCGGGTTCAGTTGCGCCGTTGGTATGCCGCGCAAACGGGGGAGATTACCGGTCAGCAACAGGAAATAGAAGAAACGAGTGAGATGGTTGAACTCACAAACGACCTTGCAGCGCTTACTAATGATGAAGGATACCGATCTCTGCTCCATGACTAATCATCCGAAACAGTTCCGAAGGTGTTCCGAGACATGAATGAGATCGATGCAGTTGCCGGGATGTACAACGTCATGGAACGAGGCAAGTGGAAAACTGCGGACTACCAGCTTCCCATCGAGGAATTCGTATCCAGTCTCGATGAGCGAGACTTGCCGAAGGAGGTTTGTGTTGTCGGGTTAGAGATGGCACTTGCCGAAGAGGAAGAGCTTCGTGAACGCCTCGTTTCAGTTATGCGAGCTGAGATGGACTATCTCAACAACCAGCATCCGTTGCCGACGATACAGTTCACCCTTGGTGGAAACTTCCAGAGTGTTGGGGACACATTCGAAGTAGCGATCGACAGTGAGTCCTACTCGCTCCAGACTATCTTTGGGCGACAGATCAAACGTCGACGTGACGGGTGGCTAGTCACCCCGTTCAGAGTGTGAAGACACCGATTATATAAGCGAAAGCGATTCTTCGAGTTTAGTTATCAAGCCATCCTCTTCTTGTCTGAAGAAATTCAACGTGATCGTGCCATGGCCGGTATCGCCATCGGGTGTATAGACCGGAACACAGGTGGTCTGATCTTGTGGATACATTGGACGATCCTCATCGTCCTTCTTGTTGCATCTCTCAATAATTCGGGATTTTGTCCATCCCCCGCTGTTCTCTAGCTCTAATTTCCCGGGCCCATGGGTCGAGAATGAGATCGCCGAAATCACTTTCGACGCGAACGTAGACGGGTTACTAATTCCGAAGGGGCCCTCAACCTCTGTAATGGCCGCAAGGTCTTCCTCTGAGACGCCTTGGAGACAGAGCATTCCCTCCCGGACTGAATTGAAAACGCCGATTTCAGGATACCGTAGTTCAATCGTCTCAAGGAGATACTCGTGGAGTAAGGATTCATAGGATTCACAACTAAATCCACCATTTGGAGAGAGAATATCGACCGATGCATCGATGTTATTCACTACTAACGTGGTCCGGTGGAATTGTGGGCAAAGAAATGCCATCCGATCGGTCTCGGTGAGATAGGCATAGGAAAACATTCGGGACCGAGAGTTCGTTTCATTGGCGGGATTTTTTCCTTCCTGGTAATACTTCGAATCCAGCACCGCAAGCGTCACATCATTGTCGACGACCAGGTGGTCTGGATAATAGCTCGCCTGATTGTTTCCTTCAAAAGGCTCTAGCGGCGGCTCTGCATCGATTTCGAGGTTCGTGAGCTGGTCGAGGTGATCTATCTCTGCAATGGATTGGAGGCCACGCTCCAGAACCTTTTGTGAATAATCCTCGAAAAGAGCGTTCATGCTTAGTGCATAGTCAACAAGTAGTTCTTCGGGGCCACTTCCAGTCTGTGCAAGTAGCGTAGACGCTAGAACGGAGTGTGCCGTGTGAAGCGCGCGCTGGTAATAGTGACGTTGCCGAGGAAGGGCATTCAGCGTCAGTTGCCTGTACTCGCCTAACCGTTGCTGTCTGCTCCCGATTCCAAGGTCTTCCATCCTTTCGACCTCTTGATGAACCATAGAGAGAAGCGCCCCATGGCCAGGATGCTGCTCCTCCTCAGAGTCCCGGTGAAGGAGACGAAGAAGGAGCTTGCCCGCCATATGAATTGCTTCGTTAACGACGTTGCTGTAATCCACCTGCGACTCAATCCAAGCAGGTTCCGGTTTCCCGGTCGCTTGGTTCATCAGCGTTTGTGACATATCGATAGATCCGATCCCCTCGAAGCCATTTCGTCGCTGAATGTTGAGATCGCGGATGAATCCTTTTCGTTTGATCGTCCGAACACCGTGGACATAATTGATAGCCAAGATAGCGATAATGCGGGACGCTTCAATGCCACCTGAGGTCAGCTCTTCGAGCGGAATTCCGTATGGCGTTTGTGTCCGGTCAATATCGTAGACCGTCAATAACATCCGAACAACATCGCCCCACTCAATTTTCGGCTCGATCTGTACACTCATCCCGGGCACGAGACCGACTATACCAATGACGTCTGAAGGCTCGACGTGGAGTGTGTCCTCCGCCACCCGGACCGCGAGTACCTGTAGTGAATCGTCCTCATCATCCGATGCATTTGACCGCAATCTGGCACGGCGCTTAACAAATCGGGCATCATTTCGCTGAAAATTCGCCGCTTCGAGTTCTTCCCGGATCGTAGCCGGGTCACAGTTCTCAACGACTAGTTTTTGGTCCTCTTGAACCGTGCACAGGGATGTCCCGTACTCGTACCTAACTGCATCACTCATAAGCGTTGACGCCCATCTCACGCTCCTCTGCTTCGGCTTGCCGACGAGCAAGATCGGCAGGGGCACTCAAATCGAAGGAAAACTGATCGTCAAGCGAATCGTAGTGGCTTGCCAACCGGTTAATCTGTGGTAGTGAGGCGGTGTTCAGAAGCCGTGGCGCGATATAGGTCGCAAATGCTTGTCCGACTGCCAGGCTCGCCTCTCCCGAGTATGGCCCGCTTGGCTTGCAGGCGTGCTTCAGGAACTTTGTCACGTCGATATAGTGCATCGGACCGAACTCCATAATCCCACCTTCGGCACTCGTCGTCGTCCCCTCATTGATTCCTCGATGATGGCGCTCGAACAGTGTATGTAATTTTCTGAGATCGATATTTAGGTCCGGGCCTGATTCTAATTCTCCAATCCAGTCATCGAATAACGCTGCCCGATCATCGTCGTCGTAACGACTCAACTCGATCATTGCGAACCGACGGGTAATGGCGTTGTCAAGCTCATTGACAGTCCGGTCAGACATATTCATCGTGCAAATGAGCTTCAAATCATCGGTCAAGGTGAGTCCGTCTCCATCGTCATCACGGAAAATCACCTGTTTATCGTCCTCGATAGCCGTGTACAACGGACCGAAGACTTGTGAGATGTCGGCGCGGGTGATCTCGTCGATAATGACAGCGTAGTTGTCGCCGTATCGCTCTGCCTCTTGGATTCCTCGGGAAACACAGCCTGCTCGCCGGTGGTACGTAATCTCTCCGTCATCCGTCTCAGGCTGAATACTCCCCGTGATATCCGCTGGCGTCCACGTCGGCGTCGCGGTATGCACTTCGTAGTCGATACAGGTTTCCAGTGCAAGTTGTTTGGCAAAATACGTCTTTCCAGTTCCTGTCGGCCCATAGAAAACAATTGGCTTGCCGACCGCAAGAGCGGTTCGGGCATTGCGCTCGACGGTTTCTGGCACAATAATGTCGTCCAGGTCTACGTTGCGTTGTGCGACGGTTTGCTTCACATCGAGCGGTGCTGTCTCAGAGGTGAGGATAGCTTCCTTTATCTTGGTGCCAGCGCCAGGGACGTCGACGTCGATCGTATGTGTTTCAACTAGATAGCGGATTGCCTTCGGGTCGGTTGTCTGCTTGATGAAGTCCTCTGCAGTCGGCGCGTTCGTCAGGAGGAATCCGCTATATTCTTCCGCTTCATCGCGGTCGTACTCTTGAAACCGCGGCTTCCCGCTACTCATTTGCTGATTAATGTGACCCTCTACTAATAAAAACCCGCCTAAGACGAGAGTTAGAATGACAAAACCTCTATACCATTCGACAGGGTTCTTCTACTATATGGATGAGCAAGACCTCGTCGATATTGAGGTCACGCACGACAACGCAGAGGACATTGTTGATTCCTATTCTTCTGGAGTTTCGGATTTTTCGTTCCACCGGCAGACGGTCGTTGCAAATCGGCTCTTAGTTGGCCAACCAGACACCGAACTCCGATCGCTCTCCCACGTTGACGAGGAGCAAGTCAAGCTCCTCGAACATCAGGTGGACGCGGCCTATCGAGCACTCTTCGAGATGGACGGGAAAGCGCTCCTCGCTGACGAAGTCGGCCTCGGGAAGACCATTGAGGTTGGCATGATTCTGAAGGAGATGCACTACCGTGAGACCAATGACTCTGTATTGATTCTCACTCCCGCACAACTGGCAAAGCAATGGCAGGCCGAAATGAGGGAGAAGTTCGGTCTTGAATTCGTCTGCAACTATGATAGCGAGTTTGGTGGTTTCGATGCTCACGACTACATTATTGCCAGCATCGATACGGCCAAGAGCGACAGATTCAGGCACACTGTTCTCGCCCGGGAGTGGGACGTGCTTGTGCTCGACGAGGCTCACTACGTCAAAAACGAGGAGACAGACCGCTACGATCTCATCGACAAGCTGACGTACGATTACGCGTTCTTCCTCACCGCGACACCGATTCAGAACGAACTCACTGACCTCTACAATATCGTTTCTCTCCTCCGACCCGGGTTGTTTGGAAGCCGGGATACGTTCCACCACTACTTCGTAAACCGAAACCAGAAGACGCTGGTAAACCGGGACGAGCTTCAGAATCGGTTGGGGCAGGTGATGATCCGCAACCGGCGTGAGGATGCAGACATCGACTTCACCGACCGTATTATCGACACGCGGACGTTCGAACCATCGGCTGCCGAGATGGACCTATATAATTCGGTCTCAGACTATGTCCGTGAGGCTTACAGCCAAGATCAAGGTCAGAAGTTGGTGTTGATGCTTCTTCAGAAGGAGGTCGTAAGCAGTCCAGCTGCGCTAGAACAGACAATCAGGATGCAGCTGGAGGAGCGCAACGAGCTGACGCACCGCGATGAACTCCGGACGATCCTTGAAAAGATCGAGGCCATCGATACCGTCACGAAGCAAGAGCGGCTGTTCGACATCGTCGAGGAGGCCCGAGTGCACGTGGACATGGGGCGGGTGATCGTCTTCACACAGTTCCGGCCGACCCAACGGGAAGTCATCAAGGCATTAGATAAGCAGGGATACACGACTCACGCCTTCCATGGTGGTCATTCGAGTCAAGAAAAAGAGGACATCGTCGAGCGCTTCGAAGAGAAGGGCGGTGTACTCGTATCCACTGATGCGATGAGCGAAGGTCGCAATCTTCAATTCTGTAACATTATGGTGAACTATGATCTGCCGTGGAATCCGATGCGAGTCGAACAACGGATCGGTCGCATCCATCGCATCGGGCAGAAACGAGAGGTCTACATCTTCAATATGGGACTGAAAAACACTATCGAGGAGTACGTACTCGACAGGCTCTACCATAAGATCGATTTGTTCCAACAGACAGTGGGAGAACTAAGTACGATACTGAGCAGACTCGAAGATTCCGGCAGGAGCTTCGAAGATGAAATCTTCGAACGGTTAGTGAACGCGGGTTCAGAAGTCGATTTGGAGAACGATTTTGACGCAATGGCGGTTGATCTTGAGGAACAGAAGGAACTGGCACAGAAGGTTCAGAACTTCAATAGTGGTGTCTTCGAGGGTTTTGACCTAGGGCCAGACGATGACTGATGCATCGCATCCAGTGACACAGCGGGTTATAAAGGGGTTCACGAAGTCCTATTTGCGAACGATCGGTGCCTCGATTCGAGACGAAGGGCACAGGTGGCATATTCAACTTCCCTCTCATGTAGAACTTGACTTCCTCGAAGAGAAGGAATTCGACCTGCTGATCGAAGTTGAAGAGACCGAGGCTGGTGAGGGTGAATGGGCTCTCTCACCGGATAGCCGATTTGCACAGCAACTTCTTTCTGAGGTGGCCGATCAGTTTCCCGTCGGAACGATAACCGTCACCACCGAACAGGTTGAGGGAGACTATTTGTATCCTGACTGGATACTGGAAAGTGACGCGCAGGTTGAGTCAGCGAACTTCGTTCCATACTATGACAGAACGGCGCTCTTTGTACTGGTCGAGATCGGAGTAGAAACAGTCAGCGAATATCAGAGGGATTTACTTGAAGCCGTCACTGTCGATACGAACTCCTCAGAAGTTCTGCCGAACTTGACAACTACAGTGTCGGAACTCATGTTTGACCTTATCATGGACCCACTGGAGCCGACATCCGAGGACGGCGGTTCGGAAATCTCGATTGAGTCATTAGAAAAACCACTCAAGGACGCGCAAGATATCGCTTTAGACGCTGTGGAGGAGGTACTACAACAAACCCGAGAGGAGGCGACACGAGCTGCGGAAAGAGAATTTGAAGAATACCGTCAACTCCAAGAGCAACGACTTGACGACGTCCAAGACGAGATTTCCTCGCTCACAGATCGGGTCCAAGATTTAGCCAGAGAAATCAACGACGTGACCGAACAGCGAAAACGGGTCGAACTCCTCCAACAGCGCAACGAACTCCAGTCCGAACAAGAGTCCCTTGAATCAGACCGGGAACAACTCCTCGAAGAGAAGCAAAATGGGTATCGTGAGAAACGAAACCAGATTTTTCGACGGCATTCGCTAGAAGTGAGTACTGTTCCCGCTACGGCGACTATCGTTACCTACGAACGTGGGGAATTAGATATTCATCTCCAGCAAAGAAACCACTCCAAGTCGATTCGTGTACCGTATGCTGTCGGCGAAGGAGTCACAGGATCGGTCGCTTGTGAGAACTGCGGGGAACAATTGAATGGGATGAATCCAATTCGGCTTACAACCGAATCTTCCGGCTGTAACTCCTGCCAGTAGATGTTTTCCTCCGGCTACTATATTTGTATTTTCTACCACTCATAGAGGATGAGTTAGAGACCCTACTTAAGGACTTCCTCGGTCATGTCTATAACAACGTCTACGTCTGCTTCACCTCGTTCAGGGCAATCCTCTTAGCGGAAGTCACCTACAGGGATGCGCCAGTCCCTGAAACCGAATGGGGCGTGCATGATCCCCGTCCGTGAGCAGTCGAAGTGCCGCCGAATCAGTACAACAGGTATTGGGATTATACAAGATCTATCACGATCCCCCGACCAAGCCCAAGACGCCCTTCGAAGCAGCACAGGAGATGGCGGTGCCAAGTTCGGAGAAGGACCTGCTGATTCATAGGGAGGTTCGTCACCAGGTTCTTCAGTGGAATCTGATCCTGTGGAGTTGTCTGAAGGCCAGTCGAATAATAGCGACTCGTGGCCGGACTGTCCGTTAGATCAGGAGGAACTTGATCGCCTCCAGGACATCATTGAGCTGGCTCCGACCAGTAACAATGAACTCGCGGACCAGTGGGGATATGAGTCTGGTTCAGACGTCTATCAGTACCTCTCGACCAAGCTTGATGAATACTACACTCGAAATGCTGAAAAGTTTATTTTCCCGATAGAACCGTGCCGAGAGATCATTAAGGAGATGTTCTGAGTGCAAATATCAAGAATGGTTGAGATCAATGCCGATAACCCGACTACCGGCTAACTTAACCAACTCCGCTCACATTTCCCTTTAGGACACATACCAGAGAGACGTGAGTTGATCACACATATATGAACAAACCCTCCAAAGTATGAGTAATTTAATTAACACCCCGTGAGGGGCTATCTACATGACTCCCGATGAGGAATTCAGCGATGCGGATGTTGAGGATCGGATCGTTGGCGAGTTTATGCGGCAATTGCAGGAGTCTGATGTTGATTTTGAGATTGTCGAGGAGATGGAAGGGTTGCTTGACGAGGAGGATTTCGGCGGTGAGGAGCGTATCATTGAGAGAGTTGAGGAGAGTGTTTTGAACGATGAGGATTGAGAGCCTCACAATTTCGAACTTCCGAGGCATCAACGGCGAATTCACACTTGATCCGGAAAGAGAGAATGTAGTTCTTGTCGGGCCTAATGGCTCAGGGAAGAGTTCGGTGATTGCTGCTATTGATTTTCTGCTTACTGGATCGATTCGTGAACTTTCAGGGGAGGGGTCACAGTCACTTACTGAGCGGCGGCATGCGCCCCATATTGATGCTGACCCCGAAGAGGCATGGGTAGAGGCCGAAATCGCTGTAAACGGTGACCGAGGGACGATACGGCGAAGCGTCGAAGGCCGGACCGACCCGTCTATTGAAGATGACACCGGTGATCTGGAATCGGTATTCGAGTCGGTAGAAAGCGCGGCTGATCGCGGCCTTCATTTACTTTCTCGGGATGAAATTCTGGATTTCATTACTGCAAAGGAAGGAGATCGTTCAGAGAGCATTCGCTCGCTTCTCAACCTTCGTAACATCAAAGATCGGCGGCTGGCCCTTGGCAACGCAGCGGATCACTTTGACAGTGAGGCGAGTAGACTTGAACGGGAAGCGAAAAGTCGCCGTGACGGCCTTTATTCTGCCTTAGAGGTTGATCAAGATTCTGGCGCGGTGCTCTTGGAAAAAGTGAACGAACTTCGGGAATGCCTCAATGGAAATACGATTGATGAGTTAGAGGAGGAGTTTGATAGAGGGATAGAGTCACCCTCACGGAGAGTCGTTGCATCCCCGTTGCTCAGGACGGATGGTCGCCAGCGGATTGACGAACTGCAAGAGTGGTTCGGAAGTGGTGCAGAGGAGTTTCTCGAAGCGGCCGAGTCGTTCCTTGAATCCTGCCGAGAAATCGAGGCTGACGAAGATGTACTGAGAGATCTTGAGCGGCAGCAACTCATCGAACTTGGTAAAGATGCTATCGATCCTGAAGCCGGACGGTGCCCTCTGTGTTGGAAGGATTGGGATCCGGGAGAGCTCAATGAGTTTCTCTCTGACCGGATCGACCAGGCTGAGGAATTACAGTCGAAACTCAAAGCTCTTGAAGAAGAACAAGAAGGAGTACAACAGTTGTTAACTGATGTCCGTGTGACTGCTGAGTCACTCCGTGAAACACTCAGTGACGTTGATGGATTTAATTCAGGCTCCCTCACAGCGTTCGTAGAGTCTCTAGAGGAGTGGGAGGAAGAGTACAACAATGGTGCGTTATCACCCCCTCAGCAAGCGAATTTAACGGATGATGAACGAGAGGCCCTGGTTCAACCAGAGCAGGTCGAAGCAATGCTTGCGGATCTTGAGGAACACATTGCGGACGGACCTGTGTTAGACGAGTTAGAAGAGGCGTGGCAGACACTTCAAGCAGCGCAGGAACGTTACGATGAGATGATTTCGTTGAGCCGGCGTGCTGGTGAGTCACGACGAGTAGCCAGTGACATGGAATCCGTTCATGAGCAGTTTATCTCGGCTCGTGACTCCGTCTTAAACGCGATTTATGACGAGATAGAAGACCAGTTCGAAACATATTATACTGCTATTCACGGGGATGAGTCCGATTTCGACGTTGGGTTGGACCCGACAGAAACAGGGTTAGATATGCAGGTTGATTTCTACGACCGAGGGCGCCATCCACCGCATGCTCTCCATAGCGAAGGCCATCAAGATAGTATGGGCATCTGTCTCTATTTCGCACTGTTTGACTGGCTCCAGGATCAGGAGGAACTGTCTGTAATGATGCTTGATGACGTTGTAATGTCTATCGACGCGGAGCACCGACGGCCATTAGCTAGATTGCTAGCGTCAGAAATAGCAGGTGAGGACTGCCAGATGTTCATTACTACGCATGATGACCTTTGGCATCGTCATCTCCGCTCCTCCGGAGTAGTCACCTCTGATAATGCAATTCAACTCTCTGGTTGGGATATTGTAGAGGGTCCACAGACGCTCGGTCGGCCAGAAATGGAGTGGGAAACAATAGAGGCAGAACTTGGTGATGGTAACGTCTCGATTGCAGCTCACCAGACACGGCGGATGGCTGAATGGTTCTTACGAGAAGTATGTGACAGAATTGATGCAAAAGTCCCTTTCAAGGCAAATAGCCGATGGACACTAGGAGATTTTCAACAGGGTGTGATCTCTCGATACAAATCGTTAGTGAGAGAAGCAAAAGCCGCAGAGCAATCATGGGGACGGGACATTGCCCATTTTGAAGATCTTGATGACGAGATGACTAATATCGCCGATAGAATAGCGACAGATGGCACAGCGCTTAATCCGAACATTCACTGGAATGAATCTGATCGTGATTTTGCGAATTGTACACCCGCAGAATTAGAACCAGCAGTAACTGTGTATCGGGACTTGTTTAATCTACTTTGGTGTGAAGACTGCAACTCCTGTATTAGCACCGTGCAAGAAGGCAATTCAGACGTCAGCGTCCGGTGTAACTGTTCTTCGATTAATTGGAACCTGAATAGGGCAGACTAGCTATAACTAAACAGAGGTGAAATTAGTCGAGCTTGGCTTCGCAAAGGTATTTCAAGTGGTCGGTATTATGTCACTACCACTGTCGATACTTACTTGAATTAACAGTATGTGGTGCTCCGGCGGTTTTATACGATTACCAGATAGTTGTGAGTCTATGGTTCTGAAGGACGAGGGACAAATCCGCGATGTTTGGGATGCGTTTGCTGACGCAGGGTTTCAGTATGCGTCTGATAGTGGGGAAGTGTTTGCGTTAGGGACTGCGAATGAGGAACGGCGAGAGCGGCTTCCGGTTCGACGCAGATTCCTGCAGGAGTTTCTTGATGGAGAAATGGGGGCCGAGGACCTTCGGAGTGAAATGGCGAGCGAGTCGGGACAACACAAGCTGTGGGGGTATTCCGGAACGAGCGGAGGGATGTTTTTCAATATGCTTCTATCAGCGGCTGAGTCTGAGGACGACATCGATCTGCAGGGAGTGCTCAGAGAGGTGCTCGTGGCTCCAGGAGATGGTGAGACGGCACTGGAGTACTCACAACAATTGGAGGAGGTCGTTGAGGAGTTACGGGCGCGGGTTGCGAATCCGCAGCAAGCCCCGCAAACAGGGTACATTCCATATTTCCTCTCTTACTTTTGGCAGTTGCAGGAACCAGACACGTACCCGATTTATTATCGGTCGATGCGGGATGCACTACGGGATATCGGCGAGTGGACGCCAAGCGGGGATATTGCTAAGGATTACGTTGCGTTTTGGGAATTGAATGAGGAGATTCGGTCAGTCCTAGACGATCACGCTGAACGAGAGATTCACTTGTGGACGATCGAGCGGATGTTTTTATTTTGGAATAGTCGAGAGGATCTGACCGACACGGAGTTGACGGACGAGCAGGTTGAGATTCTTCGGCAGTGGGTTACTGCTGCAGGGCAAGTGAGTCAAGCGCGGCACTTTGACTTCGTAGACAAATACACGCCGTCGGATGCTCGTGATCGAGCAGCGGAATTTGTGTCGTCACCGGACCGTGAGACGTTTGAAGCGTTGTGGGATCCGATGCACAGCGCACAACGAGCCGGTTCTGCTGATGTCATTTATCAAAAATGGACTGACGAGTATGGACGGTCTGCAGAGGAATTAGCAGAGGTGATTGGGGAGATGCGGGCAGCTGAGGAGTATGATGAGTCGTGGGAGCAGAGACTCGGCGCGAAGCGAACCATATGGGAGTTATTCGGGTTACTGCACATCGAAGAGTTCCCGATTCTGAACGGGTCGACTGAGCGGGGATTGGGATTTTTCGGGTATGATTGCCCGCGGGACTATGAAGGATGCGTTGAGCAGTTCAATACGTTCAAATCAGAATACGGGCAGATGGTCGGACGAGTGACTGAGGGGACGGCATATGAAGTGCCTTTGAATTATGAGATTGATCAATTGTTAAACGTAATTGATAAAGTCGGTAAAGGGGATCCGGCGGAAGAATCGCACTCCGCAGCAGCTGAACTATACAAGACTGTCCTGGAGGCGCAGTCCATTGGTTCGGCTGCGGAGTACGATGGGATTGAGGAGGCGGTGACGGATATTCGTTCTCGGCTGTCGGTTGACGGAGTGAATGAGAATTGGGTTGGGGAAATTATCCTTGGTTCGGTGGTCCGTGAGTGGACGGAGGTGTTCCGGCGGAATGACCTCGGTGAGGGAGACATTGCGTCGGGGGATGTGTCGACGGTGCGGCGGATCCTTGAATTGTATAGAAATAATGAAACCCGTTTGGAAGAGCAGTCTGAGGAACTCGGATCAGGGTGGGTGCCGCCTCTAACGAGAGCCCAAACGCTGTTCGTGGTGTTGCTTCGTGAGTTGCAATCACAAGCCGGGGTTGAAAGCCCCAATTTTGACCAAGTTCAAATGGCAGGGATCCTCGACGGTGGATTCGGTGAAGACACGCCGGAACCACTCGCCGCTTCGCCGACTCGGCCGGCTGATGCCGAACGAATCGAGCGGCAACTCAAGCAAGCCCATCAGCTCGTGTTTCACGGCCCGCCAGGCACGGGGAAAACGTACACAGCGCAGCGGTTTGCGCGATGGTGGCTTTCCAAGGAAACCGAGCATCCGACAGAGTCACAATTAGAAACTGTCACGTTCCATCCGTCGTTCACCTACGAGGATTTCATCGAAGGGTTGACCGCTGAGAAATCAAATGGAGGTGTCGAATACAAAATCAAAAGCGGTGTATTCAAGCGAATTTGTGACCGGGCTCGGTCAGCGTATCAAGATGCCGGGGCCGATGCGAAGCCATACGTCTTAATCATTGACGAGATCAACCGTGGGAACCTCGCTCAGATTTTCGGAGAGACGATCACGTTACTAGAGAATGACAAACGCCTCGGCGCAGAGAATGAAACGGTGGTGACGCTCCCACACTCAAAAACTGAGTTCACTGTTCCACCGAATATCTACGTAATTGGGACGATGAACACTGCGGATCGCTCGATTGCCTTGGTTGATGCGGCGCTTCGACGTCGATTCCGGTTTATCGCTTTCCCACCAGATTATGAAGTGCTATACGACGAGTATGGGTTTGGAGGCGAAAAAGCCGCAGAGACGGCTGCATCGTCCAATCAAGACTTGGACACAGTTCTTCAAGCCTTATCGATCAAAGCCCTACACACTGTGAATGAGGCGATTCTGGATGCGCCTGACTTAGGCAAAGGAAAGCAAATCGGGCATTCATATCTACTTGGTGTCTCCGGGCCTCAGGAGGCGGTGGACGCATGGAAGTATGACATCTTGCCGCTCTTAGACGAGTATTATTTCGGGCAGTTCGAACGAATCCGACAAGACATCTTTCACGGTGCTGGAACCGAACTCTTGGATTGGGAGCGGGAACGCATTCGTGACTTTGATGCTTTCGATTTGGTTGAAGCGTTGGCTACTCTAACAGACGTTGAACCAGAAGGGTCGTTACAGATTGCGTCGTCCTCGGAGGGCGAATCGGAATCGTACTCGACGTATCCCGGTGCCCTAGAGGCGGCGCAGTCCGAAATATTCCCACGGATCAAAGACATGCTCCACGCAGATGTCGTGTCGGAAGTATCGTCAACGGAATACGATCGTCGCGCACTGGAATTCACGTCTCAACACCCGGATCACCCTGAGGAGATAACGTATCTGTTTAAGCCTGCACCGGAACGGAGCGGATCGCTTGCTGTCCGGTTGCACACAAAAGGAGAGGACGACCAACACTTCGACTTCATCACCCAAAACGCGGGTCAATTCGAAGAGGAGGGGTTCGATGTCCGACCTCCGGAGGACTCTGCGACGACATACCGCGTAGTAACGAAAGAATATGATATCGAGGATGTCGATCGTGGTGAGGGACCGCGTATCGTGGAAGAATTACGCGGCTCAGAACTGTTCCAGAAAGCAATCGACGATGTCGTGGACCTGGTCGAGATCACCCACTCGCTGTACACCGAGACACAGGGCCGTAAAGTTGAGAGTGATGACTGACACGCGGAGGTCCTACTCATGAGCATTGACCGACGTACCGACCCGGACGCTGAGACAGATCACTCTGCGGAGCCCCTCCAGACGGACTTAACGATGTCTGAATGGAGTGAATCGGAGCCACTCGATTTGACAGATCGTGACATCGAGATGATCGAGTCAGAAATTAACAAACAGCGTACTCGGCTCAATTATAATTACACCGCTGACGGGTCAGTTATTCTCGGGAGTACGCATTACGTGGGCATATTCTCGCTTCCGGACGGTCCGACGGTGGAAGTCCGACCAAAAGCAGCCGGGACGAACCTTCTTCATCTTTACAGGTATGCCCGCGGGGTTGCCGCACCCCCGCTGGACTCCCAAAGCAGTGTCGTGGCGGGACGGCGATTCGTGGATGCACTTGCAACCTTATATTTGGAAGAGTTGGAGACAATTTGGCGGTCAGGCCTCCATACCGGTTATCGCCATGTCCAGGAAACAGAGGAGCATCTTCGTGGCCGATTAAATTTACAGCGTCAATTGCAACGCCAGGGACCAACGGGGATGGAGTTCGAGTGCGACTACGACGAGTTGACCGCTGATACAGTGGAGAACCGTGCCGTGTTATATGCTACGAGGATACTGGCAAGTCTAGTCCAGAGCAACGGTCTACGCCGTGAACTCCAACAGCATGTAACCCGATTCCGGCGACGAGTAACCCTCGTTCCGGTCCAACCACATCAACTGGATCAGATCGAGCTCACACGGCTTAACGACCACTACGAAGATGCACTCCGATATGCCGAATTGATTATTAACGGGATTTACATAGACGATTTCCAAAGCGGAACGCGTCCAACCCTTGCAGTCCTGATAGATATGAACCGGATCTTCGAAGCTGTTGTAGAACGTGCTGCGCGAGAGGCAATACAGGATATGGACGGGCTTCGAGTGAGGGGTCAAGGTAAGGTGCGTGGATTGGTCACAGGTGGGAAGTTCCCGGTTCGAATGCGCCCGGATTTTGTGATTCGAAACCACACGGACGAGGTCGTCTTCGTCGGTGACGCAAAGTGGAAAACCGGCTCACCGAACCAAGCCGATCTGTACCAACTGACTGCCTATCAGCTTGCAGACGACGTGCCCGGGATCCTCGTCTATCCGTCTCAATACCAGTCCATCGAGACTGAATACACTATCCAAGATACCCACTCTCTCCGACTGGTAGAACTGCCCACAGCTGAAGGGGATAGAGATTATCGTGAGTTTGTTGAGGACTTCAAAACCACTCTTTCTGGCCACCTCGAAGACCTGATCCAATAGGGAAAGAGCCCTTAGCGGATTTTAATCAGAAGTTGTACTGTCCTCTCTCCGTTGATGAGCATGCTGTAACCAGTGCTGTTCACAAGCAGAAATCACCCCGCCGATTTCGCCAGCGATCGTAGAGATTAGATTCCGAAAGCATCAGTTTCGCTCCTGCTCCCTCATAGAGACGCTTCTTACGAGGTCCCGTAGTCGATCCTGTGAAAGCGGTTCGATAAACTCTCGCTCGCCTTCCGCCGTGTAGAAGAGACTCGTGGTCACGGTCTTGTCCGGGAAACACTCCAATAGGACGTGATAGTAGGCGCTGAGTTGCTTTCGATACTCTGGTTGGCCGCGCCTTGTCCGGTCGGTTTTGAAGTCAATGATCTCTATCTCCGTGGGTGTTTCGTGGACGAGGTCAACGATGCCTGAGATCGTTACGCGCTCATCGTCTACCTCCAAGGGGAGTACGGCTCGTTCCTCGACGTGAAGCTCGCCCGGGAGACTGTCGAGAAATGCTTTGACGTGTCGCTCGTCGTCGGCGTCGTCAATCGCCGGCGTGACGTCCTCGCCGAGTGCATAGGCCTCTGCGAAGTCATGGATTCGTGAGCCAAAGTCCCGACCACGGAACTCGACTGCCTCGGTCTCTGTACCATCGTTGGCGAACACGTTGCTGTCCATAAGGGTGTGTGGCGTGTGGCCTGTCGGGCCGTCCGGCTGGACGATTGAAAACGGGAGTTGGGTTTGGGCTGTCGCGGTTCGATCTACTGTTTCAACTGTCGGGTCAGCTTCGCGTGTGGGGCAGGGAAGTTCCTCGAAGAACGTGTTTGGATCCTCGCCGCCAGTGAACAGCACGTGGCTCTCGGCTCGCGTGATGGCGACGTAGAGGAGACGTCGTTCCTCGTCGTTGTCACGAGAGAGGCAGTGACGGACGACGTCGTGACGCCAGTTGTCGTAGACGTGTGGATGCTCGGCCACAGTGGCGTACTGCTTGCGCTGGCGGAGTCCGACCGGCTCAGAGTACTGGATGACACTCGACCCGCCGCCGTTGGGCGGGAACTTCCCGCTGTTCATATTCGCAAGAACGACGATCGGGTACTCCAGCCCCTTCGCCGAATGGATCGTCTGAACCGTGACCGAGTCGACACCGGCGCTCGTGAACACGTCGTGGGTGCTGCCATTCTCGATGCCGCGCTCGATGAACCGAATCAGGTCGCCACGGGTGAGCGTCGAGGACTCGTGGACCGACTGGATCGTGTGCAAGATGACGTCAGCGTATTCGCCGCTGAACCCGTAACGGTCAAACACCGCTCTGGCCACTGCCCCGACCGCAGCTCGCTCGTCGAGCTCGTCACGAAATGTGGCTATATTCGCAGGGTAGTCACCCGTATTAAGGATGTGGTCGATTTCGTCGAGCACATAGCCTGCTTGTTCAAGGACGACCGCCCATCCCCTGTCAGCATCCGCTTCGAGGATTCGGAGCCAGGCGAGCAGCAATTTCGCCTGGTCAGTTCTGAACAGTTCTATCCCTCCGTCGTAGGCCATCGGGAAGTCGTACTCGTCGGCGACGGTCAACAGTTCCCGACCGAAATCCCGCGTTCGCGTGAGGATAGCAATGTCGCCGTACGTCGGCGTCCGCTGGTGACCGTCTTCATCTTCTACGGCATACTCCTCGTTCCCGACGACATCCTGGATCGTCGAGAGGACGGCCTCGTGTTCGTCGGGATCGTGCACCCCTTCGATGGTGGTGTTGTCGAACGTAGCGTTGGAAGAGAGCGAGACAACGTCATTCAGCACTGAGTCGTCAACGTCGTCTCGATCGGTAGCGGGGACGACGAGCGCTTCCTCGGAGAAATCAAGTACAGTCTGTGTCGACCGGTAATTCTCGGTCAGCTCGATCCGTTCGATCTCGTCCACCTCAAACTGGATGCGCTCGCGTTCCTCGTCGAGGTCATCGGTAAACCGATCGAGACGTGCTTCAAATTCGCGGATGTTGTCGACGTCGGCGTACTGGAAAGAGTAGATGCTCTGTTTCCAGTCGCCCACGACGCAGATGTTGTCAGTCCCTGCAAGCAAGAGTGCGAGTTTGAACTGGATCTCACTCGTATCCTGGAACTCGTCGACCATCACGTAGTCGTACGCCACGCGTTCCCGGAGCACGTCGTCCTCGCATAACAGGACGAACGCGAACAACTGGAGGAATCCGAACGTCAGATAGTTACGACCGAGCGCGAAGTCGAGGTATTCGATGTAGACGTCGTGGATGAACGCCTTGAGGCCCTCCCGGTCTTCGTCAAAGACCAGTTCGGTGACTCGCGCAGGGACCTGTTTTGTGCCGTCGCCTCGCAACTCCGCTTTGGCCGGTGCTTCGGGGAGGTACGTCTTGTTGCGCCCGTAGCGATTGAGTTTGCTTCGGAGTCGGGACTGTTTGCGGCCGTCGTTGCGTGGTTGGTTGACGTCGTCGAAGAGCGATTTGAACGCGTCGAAGTCACCGTCGAGGGCAGTTTCGCCGTCTCGGTACCACCCTTCGGTTGTCGGGAAGACGCCCTTGGACGCGAGTTCAGACACAACATCGAGTAGTTCGAGCGGGGCAGACAAAGCGCGGAATACGTCGGCGTACCCGGGGTGGGTGTCGCGGAACTGGTCGATGAACTCGCGGAACAGTTCGTTCTCGACGAGTTCGTCCTCGACGACGCGTGTCGAGCCAGTGATCCGCTCGTCCAGTCCGAGGTGTGTCGGTGCTCGATACCCGTGCTCCTGCAGGATGTCGAAACAGTGTGAATGAAAGGTCTGGATAGATCCGTCGGCAAGTTCCCGCAGGGAGTATGTGGAGTGGTCGACTATGCGTTCTTTCATCTCGGTCGCTGCACTCCGCGTGAACGTCACGAGTAGGACGTCCTCGGGTTCGACCGCCGGTTGATCGACGATCTCCGCGTATCGATGCGTGATAGCGAATGTTTTCCCGGTCCCGGCACCGGCGTCGACGACGTAGATGCCGTCAGTGTTCTCGATGAGTTGCTGTTGGGCAGGATTGGGCGTCGGTTCAGTCATCGCTAGTCCCCTCCAGAAGCAGGTCGCGGTGGTCGATGCGACGGTAGTTCGGTTCACCGCCGATGCCCTCGACCGGGAACCGGTCGTCACCGCGCCGATAGCTGTTCAGCTCTTCGATCCGGTTGTCGACGAACCGCTCGATCGCGTCAAGATCCTCCCGGAAGAACGACTTCTTGCGAACCCCGTTGAGCTCGCGGATTGCCTGGTCACAACCCTTCTCCGCGTTGATGTCGTCGCCTGTCCGGTCGTCGACGGCCGCGGTGAACCGGGCGGCGAAGTCCGACTCCCGGAGTTCCGCTTTCTCGGTCGTGTCGGGGAACGACAGTCCCCCCATGATCTCCGTGTACGCCTCGAATCCCAAGTCCTCGAACGTGGCCACGCAGTCGTTGTACCCGTCGAGTAACGTGTCGTAGGCCTCCCGCGACCCGACGTGTTCGTCGAAGGTCCACGGATAGTACCGGACAGTCGTGAGCGTATCGTCGAGGTCGGCGTCGCCGGTGATGACGTCGTCCAGCGTTTCCAGAAAGTGAAAGAAGGTGAATGCGATCGGTTCGTCAGGGTGTTTCGTCCGGTAGTGGCAGAGGTACAGCGCAGCCTGAAAATTCGGCGTATCGTTTGGCGGATCGATCGCGGCCTGTTGAACGACTTTGTGCCGTGATTTTTTCCGACCGCTCTTGAAATCGAGCAGGTGGTCCGGCGCTCTGACGAGGTCGATCTTGCCCTTGATGCCGAGTGACGTGTTGTCGAACCAGCGTTCCGTGAGTGGTGAATCGATTGGTTCGTCGAAGTACTCCGCGAAGAAATTCCGCCCCCACCCGGACGCTGGCGTCAGAAAGTCCTGAGCCTCGGGACCACGGGCATCGAGATACTCGACGATCGTCTCAAGGCCGATCAGGTAGGTCCGGCGGCGCAACGGCTCGTCGGTCCCCGCGAACAGTGGCCGCGCTTCCTCGACCATGACGTCTACCACGTCCACGAGAGCATCGGCGTCAACGACGTCCGGATGGTTCACGTAGAACTCGGCGAAGTCGTGGAACAGGTTCCCCTCGGTGAAGTAATCCTTGTCGGGGCCGTCGACCAATCGGCTGAAGAAGTAGTCCCGTGGACTGTTGACGTAACTGTTGAGACTCGACTGGCTGATCGCTTCGACTGTCTCGGCCTCGACGTCGGTCTCCTCTTTCTGGAACCCCGTCTCTCCGTCGACGACTGGCCTGCGGTGGGAGACAGCATCGAGATCGCTGAACTGGTCATAGTCATCGTCCAGTAGTTCGCCGAAGTACAGACACGGGGTGACCGGCTGGCCGCCCTGCGTGTCCTGGACGAGATAGTACTGCTCGACGCCACTCTGGATCAGAAGCTGGAACTGGTCGAGATACCGCTGGAACTGTCCCGCGGTGTCGACCCACGGCCGCTGTGGCGGAGAGTGAGTCCAGTCCTCGTCTAGACCGACGTGGAACACGACCGGTCGGTCCACGTAGCCTGCGGACTTCGCATCGGCGAGCAACACGCCCTCGTTCTCCCGGTCGACCGGGACCTCGTAGGTCTGGAGGTAGTACGCGAGTTCGTCGACCGTGTCTGCAGCGACCGGTGTGTCGGCTATGCCCAATCTGGCGAGTTCTTCCCGGAACGACGTCAGAGTGGTCTCGGTCTGTGACTCGTATGCTTCGAGTGCGTCCGCGAACGTGTGTGCGGTAATCGACTGGCAGAATTCACGAATCCACGTTGTTTCCGGGATCACTGTTTCGTAGAGCCGCTTGTTGTCGTGATCGATGGGGACGTCGATACCCATCTGCGTGAGCACGGGTTTGACGTCTCCGACCGTCGTCTCGCCCCCACGAAACCCTGTCCGACAAAGGTTGAGAAACGCACGATGGTGGGGCTCGTCGACGAATCCCGGTCCACCGTAGTAGGGAATCCCGGCTGTGTCAAACGCTGCTTCGATGAGCGACGAATATCGACTACTGGCGTCCAGCACAACAGCGACATTACCTGCTGTCGTGGCGGTGACGGTGTCGAGAATCGCATCGACGATGTCGGCAGACGAGTCGAAGATGTTGAACGACGGATAGTCGAACGTATCGGTCGTGAAGAGGTCTACCTGGTCGTACTCCTTGGGGAGGATCGCTCGCTCCAGTGTCGTCAACTGTTGTTCTCCGATGACTGCGAGCGACTCCGCGTCGATAGTGTACTCCGTCAGCGACCTCGATGTCGACTGGAGCTCCGCCATAATCTCGACGACGTCACCGGTCTCTTCGTCGACATAACTGTCGTGTTCGAGTATCGATTCGATGGTTCCCTGGTGCTCCCAACACTGCAGAACGTTCCCGATGGCGTAACTGATTGATTTCCAGTCGTGGTCAGTGCAGTCGATGACTTCGAGAAACGCGCTCCGGTCTTCGGCTTGTTCTCGCCGACCTGCCGCGAGCCGTCGCGGCGTTGTCGCAAACGTCCCGAACTGCGGGACGTCTACCCGACGGTTGATCGCACTCGCCAGCGGCGCGTCCGGGGTGAGGACTAAATCGTAATCTGCGACATCCTTGTAGAGACTTTCGACCGGCTTGGCGCGCTGAATAGGCACACCTCTCTAATGCGCAACTATCTGGTAAAAAGTTAGTGTCGATGAATAACATCAATGGATGAACTAGTCACTCGTTTACCCTACTCTATGTTCCTCGTATGATTCGACGATCGAGAGATCGCCCTCCAACTTCGAATCGAGCGTCGGACTGCGTGCATCTACTTTGACACGCTCGTGTTGCCAGTCCAGCTCGTTTTTCCCGCGCCAGACACCGTAAATGGTCGCGCTCGGCACCTCGATGATACCGAACACGATAGCGAGCATGTAGAGGAGGATCTCAATTTCTCGCCAGCTTGCTGTAGCCGTATCCGGGAATTCATTGGGGAGGTCAACTCGCTGGCCGAGCATCCGGTGGGCCCGCGCCCGTTCGACGAAATTCCGGTCGTTACTGAACAGTAAGATGTCGCTCCGGTATTCACGGTCGTACTCGTCGTACGCATCGATGATCGCCTCGTCCCCCTCAGTACTTTGAATCTCGACTGCCTGTTCGATGTCCCGAATCCGTCGATAGGTAAGCAGGCCGATCCGTCCGATTCGCGCCGAACCGAGTGGCTGGTTCCAGTAGTCCTTGTAGACGTCACCGAATGCGTTGACGAACGGATCGGTATCGTGGCACTTGTAGTCCCAATCGAGCTCGTCACGAACGCCTGTTGCGAGCGCGAACCCGTTGACGTACCCAATTCCCTTGTCAGCATCGTGGAGCCCGAGGATGCGATCGATCCGCCACGGCATCAAGTTCGTATCGAAGCCAGCAATCGCGGGCGGATGCCCCGCCATCAGGTCGGGATCCCCGTACCGTTCCAGAAACGTCTTGATATCGTCCTGATTCGCGGGTTCGAGAATCCCACTGGACAGTACCGCATTCCGGAATTCCGATGCATCCGGGAGGTCCTCAACAACCGTCTCGACATATTGTCGCCTGACGTCATCTCGTGCGTCGGCATAGCCCTCAATATCGGTACTAAACGTGATCGTACACGCGTCGTAGTCCCCGAGTTCGATGCGGAGGAGCTCACCGATTTCCCGAGACGGGTGTTCGACCGCGATTACATCGTCACCGCGGTCGTACAATCGGTTCAACAGGACCGTCAGATGCTGGCGGTGGATTCGCATCAGACCACCTCCGTGAAGTCAATCAGATTGATTGCTGTCCGGGGAATCGTTGGATACGTTTCCCCGAAATACTCCTCGGTTTCGACGTGTGAATAATAGAGGTGTTCGACATCGTGCGTGAGACCAGCCTGAAAGCTGATGACTGACCAGAATCGCCGGCCGGGCGTGATGTCGACCGCGATGTCGGCATTCGCGTCGTCACCTGCTTCAATTGCCGACTGGAGGTAGTCAGTAATCGCCTCGAAGTCAGTCTCTTCACCGATCGTTTTGATTGTGATAGACGGTTCGTCGTTACCATGTGCGGTAACGACCGTCTTCATCAAGGACGTTGCAGCGTCCGTGACATCATCGATGATTGGATTGTTGAGGACGTAGATATCAGTCGGAGCGTAGCCGTCATGACATGCAGCGATGAGTGGATTGACGACCGGAGCGATCCGTGTCGACCCGTTCGTGATCCAAACCCGATCCATAGTGCGTGCTCAAACCATTGATGTATCAATCTAGGGGGAACTCGGTTTGGCTCAGGGGCTAGGTAATTTGCACAGCTTAGGACGAGTCAAATACTTGCGTCAGTTTCCAGGACTGCCAAAGATGGGCGGCAGCAACGTTCCACACCCCGATGTCTTCGCCAGCAATCGCGCAGGTGGTGACGAGAATCTGCACGGCGCGTCGTTGAAACAAGGAACCCTGCCTCAAAGAATGAGTGAGGATACCCACAATTGAGTGGGCAGGGTTAGTTCACAGTGGATCTTCACCTTGTGTGTCCAGCCCGTATGGGAGAAGACTTCGGTGGCGAAGTACATCGGCATCTACTGTGAAGACAACTAACATATGCGCGTCCCAATCCATTATCAATCCGTCTTCCGCCTCTATCCACAGGCAGTACTGTACGATATCGCCAGTTTCATCCGCATACTGATGCGCCGCATTCACGAAGTCGAAGACTGGTCTTGCACTGGCTTCGCATTCAAGAAGGTACTCTCCTGAGCGACTTGAAACGCCGAGAATACCTGACGCTTTGGGATCCTCGTTATCTGAATGCAGTCGGAATGTAACCTGAGCTGGATCTGGCCACAGTTGTGCTAATCCAGTTTCTTTGAGGAATCGCAAACATTCTGAACTGTGGCCTTTGAAGGAGATCCGCAGTGTTGGCTGCTTTGGCTGGTGATTATTTCGAGCCCATTCTGTGTTTTTTGTACTAACTGACCAGGGGTTCCCGTGTATTTTTACCATGGATTTGGGTCAATATGAACTAATGACGGGGGGAGAGTTTTGATGGTGTGTGAATAGGAAATGCTGCTATGAGATTTTGAGAATGGTTATCCATGAGATCCAACCGACTACACCGGATAGAGTGTGTAATCCCCACCATTCTATATGAAAATTAATAGAAACTCGTTTATATACTTGTTGTGCGTGCGAAGTTATTAGCGGAGGCTATCTAAGTTCCGGACGTTCAACATCCGCACAATCAAGACAGAGCGATACTTCTTCGAGATTCGCTGTCCATACCTCACCGAGATCAGAACCACACTTCGAACACTTATCCGGGGCTTTCGGGGATCGATATGCATCGAGAATAGCGAATGACTCCCGTGCAGAGGCAATCTTCGTCTTCGCCGATTCAACACTACTTAGCGAAAAGGATCGCTCCTCAACCCCACGTTGCCCCTCAATGACGTAGCGAATATATGCTTCAGCCTCCAGCGACGATAGAAACCCCGCATCCACAAGTCCACTGATTGCTTCTTTCCGTCGAGGCCGAGCTGGATTCTCAAACACATCCTCAGGGTCTAAGGATTCAACAAAAGACCGACTTTGACGATTTGAACCATATCCATGGGTTCGCACGTGTTCACTGTCGTCTGCCCTACTAGTGGAATTCTGTTCTGGCATGTCGTATGTTTTCACTCTTCTTTTTTAAACCCTCGTGCTACAACCAGCAGGAAAGCTGTGGAACTGCATAAGGACACGGCAGCCGCATTTCCATCCAACTTCGATTCTCGTGACGTTCCACCAGAAAATCGTAGTTAACGAAAAGACTCCTCTTGTGTTTACGGGATGAACGGAGGAGATCAGATCATTACCTATCTCTCTAGGGCTTCACATTGACCGTGGAAGCCCTGCATCTCATGAATTCATCGAATTCATCCAGTAATTCATCGAATTCAAGATGCGATGCCTCCTTCTGGTCGGAGCCAAATTCGGTACTGTCAGTGACAAGCCACAATGCTGTGAAATCAGCAACAGATCACTGTTTCACGAATCAGTCCCCCATGTGCCTGGCACCAGGTGCCAACTCTGGCACTATGTGCCAGTTTGTCACCGAGATCGAAGGAGGACGGCACCACTCGTTGTCGACGACCTGGTGGAACCATCACTTCCCTATTGTTCGGATCACCAATGCAGGAAATACTCGCGTCTACACGCTATCGCCGTTGGGGGAGTACTGCCGTCCGCAAGTGTACTCTGAGCTCCTTTCGCTATACACAGCCGCTTCTGGAACAAGTGCTGAGCGTCGGTTGTGGAATCGTGATTTATCGTGGCAGCCAGGTCCGATGATTCCATAGATTCCATTGTTATTGCTTTGTCGTGTCAGCAGTCGCCTCATGCCGGACTCTCATTCTGGAGAACTATCCGCGGGAATATAGGGTGGAGCAGGCGAGTCCCCCGTATCACTGGAGTCGAAACTGCCTGCGCACCGCTATGCAACGAGGGTTTTTAAATATGTGAAAGATAAGAGAGGTGGATGATCCGAATAATCGACCGCAAACCGTACGATACTGAAGAAGCAGAACCGCTCGCTCAGTTCATGCCGAATACTGTACCCGGGGCAGTACCTGGCTTGAGAGAAACTCTCTACAAGAGGAGCGAGGACGATTACTTCCTGCATGTGGAAGAGTGGAACACAGCAGAACACTACGTCATCAACTATGACGAAATGGACCCGTCGTTTGAGTCGATCGTCCCGTTTACAGACGAAGAAGCAGTAGACTGGTGCGAGGACCGAGTAATCAACGGAGAAATCGTCATTGAGGAATTTGATAACGTACTTGACACGTAGCCGCTGAATTTTGTCACGCCCTCAGAATAGAAACTGCACGAGCGGGTCTCTCACGTTGCGTGGAGGGTGATCGTATTGCGCGTGAGCTAGGATTCCGGCCGAAGTTCGGCAATTAGTGGAGCGTGATCGCTACAGCGAAAGCCGTCGTGATCGTACCAGCACGCCTCCGGATGCAGGTCGTGTGAAGCGATCAGGTGGTCGAAGCGTTTCCCTTCCACATCCGCTGGTGGAACCGCCAGTGGATCATCTGTCTGCGTGGCGTGACTCACATCGAGGATGTCGAGGTCTCCATAGCCGTGTTGCTCACGGAACACATCGACCATGCCGTTGTCTTCCAATCCACGCAGGATATTCCGCTCCGCTGTGACCCACTTATCTGCGATGTCTCCCCCCTGGTCGTTTCGCCATGGAATGAGCGTTCCGTCTGCCAGTTCCCGGTCGGGAGCATTGAAATCGCCTGTGAGCAGACACGGTGACTGGCAGCCTCTCCGGATCCTGTTGTACGTATTATTCAGAATCTTGATTTTCTCTTCTCCATGCATACTTCCTGGAACCGCCCGGACGTTCCAGATATCAAGCGTCGAATCGGCCAGCTCCACGGTCGCGTGCAGAATTTTCTCAGGCATATTGGTATCCCAATCTTTCAGATCTGCCCCATCCCATGGTCCGTTACGAATGCTCGGAGACAATCGAGTCAGAGAATGCACATGAGATGACTTATGGACCGCGGTGAGATTTCCATTTACGTGGTTGAAATCTTGGTGGGGCGGTACATCGCTCTCTCCTAATTCTTCAGCCCAATCAAGCGTGTGAACGAGTTCCGTGTACCCGAGGTCCGTTAACTCATCTACCCACATATCACGCCTGAATCGATTGACCTCGTTCAGTGCGATGATATCCGGATACTCAGCCGACTCCCGAATATACTGAATCTGGTTTTCAATACGCTCAATCGGCGTGTAGTATGGAAATGCTCCCTGGACGTTCCATGACAGTACTTTCATTGTATTGGTGGATAGATTGTCTGACTCTCGAACATCTGTCGGTTAATAGTATGTCGTAAATTAGATATCCATACGTTTTTCTTTAAAACTATACTATGACTGAGTATGCGTGACACTCCGGTTGCAACTCCGTTCACAGACACAGAATACAAATCGTTCGTCGAACATATTATTGATCCTTGGGAGCCATCTCGTCATCCAGAACAGCAACACGACATTGTGATAGATCATCCTGATGGCCGTCAAATCCGAATTGATAGTGCCCATTACCGTATTTCCTACCGGTATCGCCCGGATGATCATTGGGGGCTTCGGGAGAAGAAAGTCTCAGATCTAGAGGGCGCAACGGAGAAATTGATGACCGTAGCGATGTTTATAGATATGGTTGAGATCCGGCTTCTCGGGTTAGATGGCCATCCAGAGAAACCGGAGGAGGCATCGATTGAGTAACGTCTGTGGATTAGCTGATAGGAAATAAGTCTACGGACAACGCTGACAGCTACCTTAGAGCAGCGATCATCACGAACGAACAGCCCGGAAAACTACTAGGCGGCGTTTTCATGGCTATAGCTAACCCACACGATATCTCCGTTACGGAGTCGTGCCTTGGGGGGCTGGTTCAATAGGCCAAGGAGCGATTTGATATCGAGCAGTATGCGGCTGAACTTCGCGGAGTTGGTTTCATCCGTGATTCGATGAACCAGTCATTAGTAGAGTGTGAGAATTGAACAATAGCCGGCGTTCTCGGGCACCGCCTATGAACATTTGACCCTGTCCTCATGTCATCTTGAATCTCGCTGTTCTCTGTCGCCCGTGGACTTTTGCTCTGTGCGGCGAACTAACAGATATGCCGCTCAGCGCAACGTGGCACAATCTGCTGGATACTGCCGAGGAACTGCCAGCTGATGCAACGCTGCTCACGCCGCTGTCTCGCACGCCGTTCCGGATTACGGACGTGCAGGAACATCGGATTCTCATCACGTACCGAGACGATGACGGGGTGATCCCTCTGCAACGCGAGCAGTTCGAAACGCTATTTCAGCGGGTCGAAGACGCCACCGGTGGGTTCGATCTTGACCGCCTCCCACCCGACTCCGAACCGTACGCAACCGTGGTGAGTCTTCATCCACGGTTCGAGCTTGACGACCACGAGGGGATACTCCAGAAAACTGAGACGCCGTCAAGCTCCCCCTTGGTTGACGCCCACGAGGTAGCCAGCGAGACAGGAAACGGCGACCGGGAAGAACCAGACATCCCCATCTACGCTGATGCACTGCTCTTGATTGACGCGCTCGAACGGAACGACCCATCGGATCTCGACGGGATGGACACGCCCGCACTCGTGAACCTCTACACGTTGCTCTCGGATGTACAACGGAACGCTAACGACCTGCGGCAAGACGCCCGGAGCGTCCTGCTCGACCGGCTCCACCACGACCAGCCCGTCAGCGGGCAGTACGGGTCAGTCCAGCGTACGTCGCGGCGGAACCGCTCGCTTAAGGACGAAAAGGAAGTGCTGGAGCGACTGGAGGCCGTCGGGATTGACAGAGAAGACGTGACCAGCGTGGACGCGAGCAAGGTCGATGACGCGCTAAACGTGACGGAACTCGCCGAATCAGACGTATACGAGATTGAAGAAAGCGAATATGTCCGGAAGGCCGAGGTCAACGATGAACAGAAGGAAACGCGGCTGCAGGGGTTGAAAGACAAACTCGCGGCGACCGACGAGGATACCGAACAGCTCCAACAGGAAATCGAGGAACTGGAAACCCGGATTGAGGAACTCACCAGCTTCGATGCTGCTTCTCGATTATAGACCGGTACAGCAACGCGTTATACGCCGTTCAGCACCTCCCACGGACAGGGCCGGCGGTCGATCCGTGCCGTCCCCCCGGGTTCATCGGTTTTCGATGAAATAGGTGGCGGCTGACGCGCTCGTAGCGGGCTGTCCTAAAGAACCTCATCACAAACTGCGTAATAACCCCGACTGAGATCGGCCTCGTTGGTCGAATTGCAATGCAACGAAAATTCCAACCGATCAGGGCGGTGAACCCCACACAGGGCGACCCGCTCCAGTTTCGTCACGACGCGCTGTCGTGTCGTCCGCCATTGAATCAGTCCCCTACGCGCGTGGCACTAGGTGCCAGTTCTGGCACCATGTGCCAACAGGTTGCCGGGTCGAGGGAGTACATCACTACTAGATGCCGACGGTCCGGGGGACGCATGCCTGATCCTGGCCGAGAGGTCAAAGAAGAATTGGGTTTCGACAAGCGGGGCGAAGTCTCAACTCACGTACGAAGGTACCGAGACAATCGTGCCGAGGTTGAGTTGCTCGCAGATCACGGGTCCGAGATATGACTGACTACGAACCTGCGGACAGCGACCAGGATCCGCACGCCGGCCAGGTCGTCTTCGAAGTGGTAACCCTGACTCATGGGTCCTTCCGCGCTGGCTACTCGCCAGAGTCGGCATTGGCGCTGGCTCGGGACCTCGACCGTGCGACGACGATCGTCGCCTGCCGGGAGGGGCACGATATCATCCCAATCACTGGTGGTATCCCGAAGCGTGAAATGCCGCGTTGCGGTCGCTGTAACCGTAAAGCGGTTGGCGTCGTTAAGGTTGAGGTGGTGGCTGTACCAAACAGCGACGATGATGAGAGTGTAGAGTAACGCTCTTTCGCTCTTGGGTAGACTGGCGGAATTCTCTGTTAACAAGCCCAACTAGGCGTGTGTGACGGGCTGAGACGCCGGAATTCGTGAGGAAAGAGATTCATCACCCCATTCCTAGAACCAGTTCCGCTGTACTGCCGAAGTGCGTGTTAATTTGAGGCGCGACAGAGACGAGTTGGATACCGTTCAGTATCGCCCGCGGTTAGGGTCGGCAGCTGAACCATGCCATCTCGCCCGGTTCATCGGATTTCGATGAAATATGTGGCGACTGGCGGGGTGGTAGCGGGCTGTCTTAAAGAACCTCATCGCTAACTACGTAATAATCCCGACCGAGGTCGGTCACGTTGGTCGGGTTGAAATGCAACGAGCATTCCAACCGATAGACTCGGTCGAGGCGGCGAGCGCCAAACGGGGCGACCCGCTCCAGTTGCGTCAGGACGTGAGGTCGTATCATCCGTTCTCGAACCAGTCCCCCACGCGCGTGGCACCAGGTGCCAGAACTGGCACCACGTGCCAGCACATTGCCGAACTGGAGAGGAAACAGCACTACTCGATAACGACTGCTCGGAGGGGAGCATGACTGATCCTGGCCGAAAGAACTTGCGACTGACCGAAGACGTGTGCGAGCGGATTGAGGAAGTCGCAGAGCAACGAGGTCTCGCGCAGAGTGAGTTAGTCATTGAGATCATCGAGAAGACGCTCGGAGTTGACGAAGACAGCGAGGCGTATCTTCGTCGCCGCAGCGAAACCCTGGCTGATAGAGAGTCACGGCTCCGTGATCAGATTCAGACACTCGTCGGAGAGTTACAAGACGTCCGGCAGGAGCACCGTGAAATTACGGAGCGGTTGCAGCGGATTGAGGAAGAGCGCAGGGACCTCACTGAGATATTCGACATCATATTGACCGACATGGACCAGAATCCGAACAAGACGATCGAGGCCTACAAGAGTCGCATTGAGGACGCAATTCGCGTGAAGCATGATTCCGGGCCATCGGAGACAAAGCGTGACGACATTATCGCAGATATCCGGGCGCGAGCGTCTGCCCATGATGATATTAGTGTCGCCCCGGAGCGTCTGAGGCGTGGCGTTGGTGGCTCGCAGCAATCGACAGATGTCGGAGCCAGTAGTCAAAAACACGAGTTGAAGAGCGCGCAGAAGCGCAACGGTGGTGATTCTGATGCCCGATAATCCGATAGATCGGACTGTATCTGCACAGATTGCAGACTTTCTTGAGGAGACGCATCAGGTTGAGATTGACGCCCTCATCGAACAGTGGGCAGACGGCTACCGGTCACTGGTTATCGACTGCGGCCAAGTCGCACGCTTCAATCAGGATCTCGCAGATGATATCGTGCAGTTTCCGAATTGGATGCGTGACCACTTCGTTGACGCGCTGCAGATGTTAGACGCAACCGACCCGATCGACGGGGATGAGATCTCCAGCGGGGTTACGATACGGTTCAGGAACGTCCCGAACCAGCGAGAGGTTGGTTGTTATCGACCGGAAGACACGGGGACGGCAATGACGGTCGTCGGCCAACTCGCACAAATAACCGCTGTCAAGCCAGTGTTGCTCAAAGGTTCGTTTGTCTGCCAACGGTGCGGTACTACAACGCAGATTTCTCAACCGAAGCAGAATGACCGGCTGACGGAACCCCACGAATGCCGGGGTTGTGAACGTCAAGGGCCATTCAAGGTAGATTATGAGAGCTCGGAATTCCGCGACCGACAATTGGTCCAGATCAAGACCCCTCCTGAGGATGCTACTGATGGCGAAAGTCAGATTACAGCGATAGTGAAGGGTAGGTTAGCTGGTGAGTATACAGGCGATGTCGGGTCGCGTGTAGCAGTTACTGGCGTCCTCACGCTTGATGGGTCCAACCCCGAGTCAACGGAATACCCGTATCTCTTGGATGCAGAGGACATCGAGCTGCGTGATGGAACCGGTGACAAGGACGTGAGTGACGAGGAACTTGCCGTGCTTACTGAGTCAGACACGCCGATTGGAGACCTGAAAGCGTCATTGTTACCGGGAATCCAGACAACGGACAAGCTCGAACTGATTAAAGAAGCGCTCGTGCTACAGTTGGTTGGCTCACCGCGAGCAGATCACGAGGACGGGACACGGATTCGCGGTGATTGGCATATGTTGCTCCTCGGTGATCCCGGAACGGCGAAGTCAGAAACCGTTGATGAGGCCCATCAGTTGGCCCCACGGTCAGAAATAGTCGGCGAACGGGTCACAGCTCCCGGCATGACAGTGTCGGCGACTGATGATGGCTTTGGGGGGTCTCAGTGGTCGATCAAGGCGGGGGTGCTGGTTCGTGCGAACGACGGGCTCTGTGCTATCGACGAGATCGATAAAATTAGTGATGACGCAATTAAGGCGCTCCATAACCCGATGGAACGACAGAGAGTAGATGCGTCGTTAGCAGATCAGAGCGTATCACTACCCGCCTATACGGCCATTCTAGCAGCTGGTAATCCCAAGTATGGACGGTTCGATAAATACGAACCGATTCCTGATCAGATTGACTTCAAAGGGACGCTGTTGTCACGGTTCGATCTCATCTTCTTGCTTCAAGATGAGGTTGACGCTGAACACGATGCTGCGGTCGGCGAGGCCATTGCGAAGAGTTTCCTCGGGTCATTAGAGATAGAAGCGACCGGAGAGACTGACCGTGATAGGGCTGAACGGAACATCTCGTCACGAATTATTCGTGGATACATCTCGCGTGCACGAGAGCTTGTCCCGACAGTCGAAGACGAGCGTGTGTGGAAGAAAGGGGTCGCAGCTTATACAAATCTCCGCCAACAGGGTGATGACGACGGAAATCCGAATGCTGTGCCGGTAACAGCGCGGAAGCAAGAAGGAATTTTCCGCCTGGCTGGATCGTCAGCACGTGCCCGACTATCTGAGACGATCGAGGTTGAAGACGTCGAGCGGGCTGTGAAATTAATCCGGCAGTCACTGGAAGATGTCGGAATCGATCCGGAAACTGGAGAATTTGATGCCGATGTCATAGAAACCGGGACTTCGATGAGTCAGAAGGAACGGATGAAATCTGTCAAGCAGGTTGTCAAAGAACTCAATGATGGGAGTGCTGGCAATGGCCCGACTGTCGAGGAGATCGCTGCAGAACTAGATGTCCCTGTTGAAAAAGCAAACAAGGCCTTGGAGAAGTTAGCTCACCAGGGCGAAGTGTTCACTCCCCAAACAGACCACTACAGAACAACGTGATAGGCTGATTGACTGAGACAACGGCTTAGGGTTGGGCCGTAGAGGATTATCTTCAATCAATCCAACAGCAGATCGTGTGTTATTCACCAATCTCTTCATATAAGACCTAGTAATTGTACGATGTTTTCGTTGAATGCCGTATTCGATTTATAATACTTCGCTTCTGTTTTAACTCATGTCAGCTACATCACCTTCAAAATCTTTGTAGTCCTTTAGATTTTTATTAGCCGTCTCATGGCGCGCAGAGATACGCTCGTGGATTTGACGTTGAATCATTGCCTGCAAGAAGAAGGCAACATCGTCATGATCTCCGATATCACCGGGTGATTGCTTGTTAATCTCTCTCCATTGATCGGTCTCTAGCTCTGCCCGGATGTCCTCATCATCAGGAAATTCGAATAGATAGGCATTCGAAGCCACAGTGACGATATCTGGCGGTTCTTCCTGTGGATTTTCGAATTCAGACTTTCCTCTTGCAACACCGGTGGTTAATGCGTTCCGGAAGGCAAGGAATCGCTCCACTGAGGTCTCTTTAGGGCCAGCTGCAATATGGTTCGGATCTGTTGTTAGATCGCTGAACCCCTTGTACAAGAACTCAATTACCGAAGCAGCCTCATCTGCCCCGTGTGATTCTGATTCTTTGGAGAGTCGTTCAAAAATTTTCCGTCGATCATCTTCAGGTAATTCGTTAGCTAGGAGCTCGAAGTCAGTTAACGATTGAAACACTCGTTCTCTGATATTCCGCCTCTTATTGCTCTCAGTTTTATTACCCGCGTACTCTTTTTCACCTCGGAGGAATTCTCGCTCTGTCTCAGTTAGGATTCGATCCATGGCACCGATTTCTAAGTACGTTTATTTAAATTCCCCATGTCAAGCGACCTCTTCACTTAATTGAGCCCTTCATAGAGTCCGCTCAAATGGCGAAAGTGGTGGGTATTCTACGTAGAGACGGAATGCAACGAGAAAACGACCTTGATCCGAGAGTTTACCAGGAGGGCACCAATGCCTGACGTCGACGACCACGTGACCGACACCGTAACAGTCGGCGATCTAGAAGCGCATTACGAGGGAGGTGACTTCACCGCCGCGGATCCATCGAAAGACCATTTCATCTGTGATGGATGCACAACGGGCGTGCCCTACACGACGAGCGACCGAGTGAGTCAGTACATCGTCAACAACGTCATTAACGACGAACACCCGATCTGGCAACAGGCCATCGTCCGCTCAGGCACCCGGCCGTTCACACCGATGGCGACCTACTGCGCAGATTGTACAACGCGGCTACTGTTGCTTCCCTGTGAAGGCTACACCGAAGTACGCCTTGCGTTCGACATGGGCGATGACCGCACCTACCGTAACGTGGAAGTCACAGACTTCTCCCCTGAAAAAGACGGGATTCCGTGGAACCCCGCAGAACTATCCGAACAAATAACGGGCGTCCCCTTCCACAAGAACGCACTACTGGCGGCATCCCTAGGTGCCGATCTATGGGCCCCCGAAGACATAGTACGGGTGTTCCAGTCAATCGGGCCGCACCTCGACATCCGCAGTGCCATCCGCGCAGACGGCTCTTTCAACCCCCGAGAACTAGACCGAGCGCGAGAAGCATATGACGAATTCGCCCAAAAGTTGCAGCGCAACGACTTCTCACGGAAATGGTTCCGCGACCACACACGCCAAGATAATTAGTAACAACACGCTCCACACAGCCAGTATCGGCCGTTCACGGGTGACTGGAGCAGGCATTGCGAACTTCTATGACACGCTCTCTTTACTGCTGAGAATCACCGGACTCTTCCCCTTCATCATCCTCGTCGCTCTCTTCGTCATTATCTTCGTCAATAAACGAGTCAAGATCCATCTGTCCCTCTTCCTGGAGATACCCTTCCACGGGTTGTTCACGTACTGTCTCCACAATTCCTAAGATCTCATTCATATGTTCGACCGAGAATGAATAGACGTGGTCCCGGTCGTTGTCAGAGACATCGTCGCACGCTTCAATCTCACTGAGGAAATACAGTACCCGCTTGATTCGTCCCATGGGGATCGCATGGCGTGGTGCGAAGTGTGATCGAATGTCCGAGGGCGTAACCTCAACAGGGCCTGAGGCAGCATCGTACCCCCAAATCTGACAGACTGCGACTGCCAGACTCTCTTTTTCCCATCCTTCAGTGATGGCGAACTCCTTTTGTGGAGTTTCGGGGAGCTGTATTCCTCGTTCGAAGAGGGACTGAAGAACAGACGAGTCGAATTCTCCAGCGAGAAGCTGTAGTGAGTCACCCGCGCTTTGTCCAAGGATTGCTGTTTTCTCTTCGAGTTCTTCGAGTTGTTCACTACAGTTAGGCCACTCGTGACGGCACTTTTCAATATAGCCTTCGTCCAGCCCTGCGTAGGAGATGCAGGTCTCTACTTGGCTAACATCCCCATTATAGGACGTTTTCTCTTGGACTTCCGCATCTTTCAGGTATGTCTCGGCACGCTCGATAGTGACCCGATTACATTCCTCCATCTGCTCGATATGCTCATCTTCGATATTGTCGCCTTGCTTGACTTCTACCAACAGGCAGATTTCTCCATCGTAGAGCAAGAAATCAGGGTGCGCTTGAACATTCTCTCGTTGTCCTTCGATTTCCGGGAAGCTTACGGGTGCCTCAAACCCTTGCCGGGTAAGTGGAGGGTCAGCGCGAGCGGTGAGTGCCGAAAAGAAGACATTATACGACTGGATCTCGCGTTCTTGTCGGCTCCAATGGTTCTGCTTCCCTGTCATCCTACTACCCGGCTATCCTGTTTTGCCGCTTCTGAACCGAATAGGTCGAATCAAACTCATCAATGATATTCTGGCAGAAACTTCGGAGGCTAAGTGCCGAAGTTGACTCGCGGGCATATAGGATAATATCCGGTGGTTCAAGCCCCACTTCGAAGATTTCCTGATGTTCTGAGTCGTGAACGAATATCGTGTCTTCTCCCCACCGGCCCATATCATACTGATTGCTGCTCAAGATTTCCTCCTGGAGTTCAGCTGCGAGATTGGGCGCTGAATCACGGTCAGGATCCGTGAGTTCGATAGCTGTGAAGCCGTTTACTGAGAATCCACCGTCCTCAAGAACAGTTCGTTCTGCGGGATACTCGACTTCGAATGTTTCGCGGTCCTTGTTTTGGAACTCTTCTGAGAGACCGATGAGCGTGGCAACAGCTTTTGCTTCTGAGCCGTCTTTGACGCTCTCTATGGAGAGTTCGCCATCGTTAGCTTGGGAGCCCTGGATAGCAGCTGCAGGGGAGTTTGTTTGGTCGAATTCGATACGAGTTGGCCTGGCTTGAAAGGCCTCCTCGGCTTTGTCTAGATCGTTTTCCTCTGCACCGTGGAAAACAAGCGTTGCATCGCGGGTGCGGTTAGGGGAGTGGTACTTAGCAGTGAACCCACTCACGTATGCATCATCGAGATCCTCCACCATATCTTCCAGAGCTTCGGAGGACAGATAGAGTCGCTCGACGTCGGGCAGATACTTGATGAGGTTTTCAACCGTCTTTTTCGCCCATTCTTTCCGTTCTGTAGTGAGTATCCAGAGGTACCCGTTGTTTTGGATGAAGATGAAATCATCAGTACGGTTTGCTGAGGGGGTGCTAATTTTGACAAGGGAGATGTCCTCACTGACCTGGTTTTCGTCGATAACGTGGTCCGCGATGAAGCTTTTAGCGTTCTTGCCGGTATTGTCACTAGAAGAGAGGAACTCGATTGTCGGATTGAGTTGTCCGATTTCGAAGCCCTGGTTGTCTAGGAGATAGAGTTTGAGGTCCGTCGTTTTTCCGCCACGTGTCTCCTTTTCCTCGACCTCTTCTTCTGTCTTGACGACGTGTTCGACGAGATCGTGGATGATCTCCTCTTTATCCTTGTCTGTGAGGTTATCGAGGCTGATGTCCATGAATACTCTCTCCTGGTGGCGGTGTGGATGATGGCGCGTTCGGTTGGTATCTGTCAGACGTCTCTCGCAACTGGTTAATAACACTAACTAAGTTAGAATGATAGGTAAGCATCAGATCACTCCATTCGAACCCAAATTACGCTACGTTTCCCCGGTTTCTTCTTCCGGATCCTATTATTCTCGGCCAGTTGGTTCAGATAATGGAGAGCTGTCCGGTGAGGTAGTCCAAGTCGATCGGCGATCTCATTCGTACTATAGGGTTCCAGTGGCTCCATCTGCTGGAATACATCATTTGGTGATGCACTCGCCTGGAATCGACCCTTGTCATCGCGCGTTCGGTCGGGTTGAGCGTCGCTCATAACTAGGTGTTCAACAAGGGTGCAGATAAGCCCTTGCCCTTTGACGCATGGGCTGCCAGAACAAATTCAGAGGGCCTATCGGTCGTTATTCGCAGGGGACTCTTCAGATGTCTCCTCTTGGAGGTTCATCCTGCCGCTCGGAGGTGCATGGTAACACCCAATCATGTCTTCCTCGGCGCTGGCCGACCCAAATGAGATCGTCTGTGTGAACTTGGCGAGGAGATAGTGCCACTCGTTATCTCTGAACTTCAGTTAGTGTCTTCGGGCGTGGATCCTCGGGATCGACATTATTCTCGGTCATACTTCGTTCGTCTCTTGTAGGTATCGCTCACGGCGGTCCCATATGTTCCGAGCCGTATCCTTGTGGACGCCGGTCCGCTCAGCAATATTTCGCCAGGAGACGCTGTCTCGCCGGTGCTTGATGACGTCCAGTGCCTGCTGGAAGTCGCTTACCTCGCCGTTCTCCGTCTCTCGGTCAGGAACCCACCGCTCGCCAGCGTCGTCGTAGGTGAGGCCGTAAGGCGGTCTGCCTTGATCGTGTCCTTGTTCCTGTCGCTCCGCCATGGCTGCCCGCGACTTTTCGATCTCGCGGCGCTTGACATCGCTCTCAACTGCGCGCTGGACGCGGAATGTGAGGCTATCCTCAGGAGGCTCCTCAACAAAGGCCAGCTCGCACCCACCGAGCAGCGCAGCACGCTTCAATTCCCAAAAGAACTGGTCGCGGGCGAGACGTGTGTCGTCCCACGCACAGAGATAGTCGTACTCGCCGGCGCGGAGTCTCTCTAACAGGGCGAGGACATCCTCATTCGTGTCGATCCGCTCCTTACTATCTGGCCGCATGTGGATGCTAAACCCGGTGTGAACGCCGAGGTCCACCTCCTCAACCTCGTCCGCAAGGTCGGTGGCGAGGTCGCCTACACGGTCTCGCTGCAATTGGAGAGAGACGTCATCCTCGGTACCCTGCGACTTCCGGTAGAAGGCGACCGCTCTACTCATCTACCCGCTCCAGGGAGAGTTTCGATGAGGACTCGATACCCCACTCCACCTCTTTACCGGCGAGGTCGAGAGCGTCTCCCATTGCCTTCGGAATCGTGACCTGATACTGACCATTATCGTTCTGAGAGACTGTCGTAGTGGTCCGTTTCGGCATAGTTGCCACAAACGTTATTCTGAATGTTAATTCTAACGTTAATTCGGGGTGTGGCTAAAAGGGGGGTATCTAAGACACTACGGGTCGTTTTCTTCCGAGGACGTCCCTGCGGACTTATGCGGCCGCGTCAAAGTGACTCGCCGCTGGAGATGTGAGCACGAACTAGATGCCACTCGAATCCCGTCCCGTCGTCACAAACCGAAGTATTACTAGGGGAAATTAATAGGGTATCATAGCACAGTTGGCGTACCTGTACTGCCTTCCCGAGAATCACTCAGCGTAGGAGATCAAGGTATCACATCACAGGCGAAAATGGCCCTGTTGAAACCCTGAGTCGGTGATAGGCTTCCGCGACCCTGCTGAATACACAGCGCGAATCTCGCACGGTAGCAACCCCTGAGCGTGGACAGTAGATCCGGTAAAAGCGAAGGGGACAATTCAAACCGGAACAACCTTACGCAGGATCGCTGAGACGGATCGTTCCGTCACCGTTCACGGATACCGCCACGTTCTCGTACTGGAACGTGACCACTCCCTTCAATCTCCGGCCGGTCCTGGACGGGTCGAAGAGGGCATCAAGTGCGTCCGAATCGATAACCGAGTATAGCGGGTCGATATCTGTAGATTCGACTTCGTAGAACGTGGCGACGGCTTCGACAACTCGTAGAGACACGGGACCATCCGTCGGGTCGAATGCTGACTCGAAAACCACAGCCTCCGTATCGTCGTCAGCGGATGCCATACAACCCGAAGGCGGTAGCCGGACTTATACCTGTTCGGTCGGCGTGCCGGTCCCGAGATCCGCCTGGCGTGCCGGCTCAAGGAAAGGGTCAAGAGAGTCGGTGTCGTCGGTAAGGGCGATTTCCCCGGGGTTGGCCTCGTAGGTGATGACGCCGAGATCGGCTAGCTTCGGCAGGTGCACGTGATACAGGGCTGTGCGCACCTCGGCGAGGGTTTCGTCGTCGACGGCGTCCGGTTCGCTGTCGGTGTCCCAAGCAGCAGCTTGAGTGGTGAGGCTGTCGAAGCTGACCGGGGCCTCCTGGTTTGTGAGGTAATACAGGACGTACCGGCGGACGGGGTCTGTCAGCGCGGTGAAGGCGTCGGTTACTGCCCCGGTTGTTTCGGTCATAACGTGGCATGGGGGGTACTACCGGAAAAGCCCTTCTTTGAAGAGAATTGGGGTGTTTGAATATTCCAATACTTTCAGCAAATTCGTGGGTATATTGAAACCAAATTCGAATAGAAGCCCCTCAAGAAGCCGTTTTATTTGAATATTTCAAGAGTTCGGCCTGCTATTCTTGATCGGTGGGCGACTCGTCGTCGTTGTCGTCTTGGCGCGCGTCGGGGCCCGCCCGTGGATAGAAATGATCCCATGGCTGGACCTGCGTCTCGGAGATGATCTCGGAGCTGTTAATCGTCAGGCCCAAGTTAGCCACTTCGTTGCGAATCTCTTCGATCTCGTGTACCGTATCGGCGACGACCTCGGCGTGGAAGTTCCGCTCGCCTCCGAGCATCTCCCGGGCGCTTACGACCCCGCGAATGTCGAGGCTCTGTTCAGCCACCGAATCTAGCTCGTTCGGGTCGACCGTGCAGACGAACAGGACGTGGAGGGGATACCCCGCGCGCTCGTAGTTGATCTCGGGGTGGTAGCCCCGGATCACGCCCCCGTCTTCGAGTTTGTCGAGGCGGTTCCGGACCGTCGTGGAGGTCACCTCCACCTCCTCACCGATTTCAGTATCGGTCTGGCGGGCACTGAGTTGCAGTTGGTGCAGTATGCTTCGGTCCACGTCGTCTATCGAAGGATCGTCCATACCGTGTCCTTGGACGGGGCGAATGAAAAGTCTGCATGGGCCATTCATCGAATTCGCTCGATATGGCAGTTCGCGTGATGTTGAGAATCTCGCGCCGTTGTGCAACCCCCACTACGAAGACTACTGGCACATGTTCACAGAATCCTTGTCCCACCAGAGTGGGCCAAGATCCGCAGTGCGGACTAGCGAGAAATCGCTACAGAACGTCGGGCTCAATAAGCCTACAGTTTCATCGGCGTATCGAGCTGTGAATCGGCATCAAGAATCGTAGACAGGGTCAGCTACACCTGATCGAATTGCTCGGTCGGTACCACAAGCTGTTTCTCAGGATCATAGTTTATGAGTCCTTCTGAGGCCAACTTCGGGAGGTGGACATGATATAACGAGAGGCGAATCTCTGTTAGGACATCCTCAGACGCCTCTGTAAGTGGCGTCTGATGATTGTACTTGAGGACGGCCTCCGTAAGGTCGTCGAGCGTTAGAGACCGCTGTTCTCCTGCGAGTGTCCCAAGCACGATCCGCCGGTGCTAGTGTTGACACAGATCGAGTACCGAATCGAAGGCGAGAGAATCCACACTCATCATCCTAATACAGCCGACCGACGAGAATCACGGTGACTCTTTCATACACAAACCGTTTAAGCACCCTATCAGGGTCGGACTGTAAGGGCGGAGAGCGTGTTCCCGAGGACGTGCTTGATCCCCCCTCGGAGGCGGGAACCGACGGCCTGCTGTGAGATGCCGAGTTCTTCGCCGAGGGCTTCCAACGTGACCTCGCGGGGGGACTCGAAGTACCCACGCTCGTAGGCGAGCACCAGCGCCTCTTGCTGCGTGTCAGTGAGAAGGGATTCGGTCGCCGTCTTAACCGGCGTAAGTGCGTTCAACGTCGTCAACGTGACCGGGATATCCAGCTCTCGACACCGTCGTTGAAAGGCAGCAATGCCGCTTCGATCATCACCGCGGATTTCGAACGTCCACTGTTGTTTGGTACCGGTGGCCTCGATCAGTGGAACCGCTGTCTCTGCCAGGACGGTTAGCACGTCGCCGTAGTCCAGCGCCCACTCGACGCGTAACAGGTACTCGTCCTCGACAGAGTCGACGAGCCGAATGTTCTTCACGCCCGGGTGCTCGGTGAACGCGCTCTCGATGTCGTCGACTTCCGTTCCCCGCACCCAAAAATAGGGGATCACCACGTCCTGTGCGGGGATAAGTCGCTCCAGCGTGACCGTCACGTCCGGCAGTTGGTGGAACACTGTCCTAAGGGGAACTGGTCTGACGAAACCGTGAACGTCGCCTCGGTAGCCATCGTTCGTATCGTCGGCTTCCAGCTGTAAAGGTCTGCTATTGCTTGTTCTGTGTTCATGCCGCCACTGTGCCCGGACACCTGATCTGTTGGCCCAAGAATGGGTGCCAAGTGCATCTTGACCCACACAATGGGATCACCGATACGCGTCCAAGGTCCTTGCCAGCATCCTCTATACGTAACACCGAAGGCTGAGAAGGTCGGGTGACTGCGCGCCCTGTGTTCGGCAGACCCCTGGCCGACCTACCTGATTTCTGCCAGGGGTGGAGTGCTGACTACAGAGGATGAGTTTAGCAGGAAACGCTTCGCCTCACAGGATGTCTACAACCCGCGAACCGTGAACTTTGCCGCCTTGTCCTATACTATTTTGATTATTTGGGTGAAAAACGGTTCACATAATTTTGCCCGGCACGAAGTGCTCTTGTGGAGTACGAGATCGGCGCGGACGAATCGGTGAGCACGGCCGTGGTACGTGCGGTCAGCGCTATCGAAGGTCGTGAGCCGCCTTCCCTGCGCCCACTTTCGGACGTGCTTGATCCAGATGCCCTAGACGCCCTATTCGAACCGCGGTCCAACGGACGACCACGGATCGGTGGCCAACTCTCGTTCATTTACTCCAACTGCGTGGTCACCATCGACAACGGCGAATATCTCACCCTCGACCTGCTCGAAACGGCACAGTACGAGAGGCAGGAACGGAAATCGAGTCACCGTCACCCCGACTGACTATCGGATTCGATGGTCGTCCGTTACGAATCATGTTCCGGGGTCACGAGCGGTCAATAGTCCTTGGGCCATGAGCCTGCGCGCGATTACGATGAGACCGTTCCCGAATCCATCACCGAAGATCGCCTGTTCCTCCTTTGTCTCGGGCATGATCGAGCTCACCAGGATTGTCGATCGGTCGACCAAGACGAGCCGACCGATCGCCGTGTCGTCTTTCATGGCCTCCTCGCCGTGTAACCACTCCAGACCCGAGATGAACGTTGTTGCGTCCGGCACCTCGTCCTGAATCCGGTCCTGAATGGATTTCGTTAACGCGCCGATGACCAGGTTTACCCCATTACCGACCTGATTCAACACGTCGACGAGATCGGGCGTCAGGAGTGACTCATCACCGATGACCAGTACGACCTCGTCAGTCGCCTCTGAAATAAGCTGGTCCGTCCGGTTCTCGATCGCCGTCCGCCCGGACATCGCCCACACCTGCTGGATGGCTGAGTCGTCGTCCGAATCAATGATCTCGACCGGGTCTAACGCATCATGGAGGCGTTGGACGCGGGCCTCGTACTGATCCCGGAGTGTTTCGGTCGCCTCGTCAAGCGGGACAGCGCGAAACCGTTGTGGACTCGAATGCTGGATTTCGACGAGCCCTTGCGCCTCCAGCACCCGAATCGCATCGTAGATGCGCGTTCGAGGCACCTCGGTCATGTCGCTGAGTTGCTTTGCTGTTCCCGTCTCTAGCTGTGACAGGCCCACGAAGCATCGTGCCTCGTATTCTTTCAGCCCGAGTTGCTGGAGGACTTCGATCGCTTCCTCCAAATTATCTGTTGTAGCCATGTGTCCCAACCCCGGAGTATCCGGGTCTTCTCTGAAGGGAGAACCTCGGGATAGAAAGGTATTGTCACTACCGCCATGACGATTGACGAGCGGGAACCAGGGTTATACGGTCCGACGCTGTTGGTTTATCCGGTCGCCAGAATCGACGAAGAAAGTGTGTTATGAGATTCGTTACAACAGTATCGAGCTGCGAAAACACAGAATAGAACTCCGCTGGCCGGGAAACGTAGATTGTCACCCGTTTAATCACAAAACCATTATGCCCGGGGACGTCCTATCGTTCGACAGGCATGCAGTCAAGTTCTGTGTCCCAACCACCTTACTTCTGCATGCCGACTCGCCACCTCCCGTGGCGGGGTTCGGGACAAACGGAATCCATAGATGAGTAGTGATCCGAGCGAGGACCCACAGGCTGCTGCGGTCGAACAGCTCGAACGGTTCGGGTTGAGTAACTACGCTGCGCGGACGTTCGTTGCACTTGCCAGCCTCGGCACGGGGACAGCGAGGGACGTAAGCGAGGTCTCGGAGGTGCCCCGTACCCGCGTGTACGATGCTATTGACGAGTTACACGACCGGGGTCTCGTCGATATTCAGAACTCCTCGCCCCGGAAATTTTGGGCGATCTCTGCCGAAACTGCAAGTCGATTGTTCGAACACGAACTGCAACATCGGACGGAGCTCCTCCGGACGGCTCTCGGTGAACTCGAACCCGTCGAGCGAAAGGCGGAACAGCGCGGTGTCTGGACGGTCGACGGGCAAATGCCAGTTACGACACGAGTCCTGGAGTTCTTCGACAGCGCGGAGGAGGAGATCGTCTACATGACCGTCGAGGACCTCCTCACTGAGGAGCTAATCGAGGGGTTAGCAGACGCGGCAGACCGCGGTGTTTCGATCAAACTCGCCGGGATTTCACAGGAGGTCCAGGACCACATTCAGGATACTATTCCCGGTGCGACGATGTTCGAATCGCTGTGGGTGTGGTCGGATACGCCGGCCGGCCGGCTCATGATGGTGGACGGGAAGAAGACGCTCGTGAGCGCGCTCGTCAACGGGGCGGAAGCGAGCCCGTCTGACCCGCGGTCGGAGACTGCCATTTGGGGTGAGGGTGAGTCGAACAGCCTGGTCGTGGTCCTGAAGGCAATCTTCACCTGGCGACTCGATAACGTCGATCCCGACTAGAGAGAATCAGACGGTGAGTACCACCAACTTCGTTCACATGAATCCAGAACTAATACTAACCGCCTCCATCCAGGACGGGTATCAGACATGACTACGGCAGATCGACCGGATGAACCCGACACTCCGCCAGGGAAGGACGGCGCGATTCGGACCAAATACGATTGGACATCCACGACGCCGAGTACCGCAGTTATTGAGACGGTCGCGGTCGCTTCCGATCGTGAGCCGGTGGGAATTGAACCGCTGTACGAGGTCATCGATCCGGACGCGTTGGACGCACTCGTCTGCTCGAATGGGGACGAGCCAGCGGGTGACGGAGTTACTGTTACGTTCGAGTTTGGAGGGCAGTCCGTGACCGTTCACGATGGCGGTTCGGTGGAGGTCCGACCTGTTGAGCCACGATCGGAAGCCTAAGAACGAGCGAGACAATCGGCGTCAATCGGCTTTCCCAAGCTAATCAGGAGCGGTCGATTCAGAAACGGGTGACGTGTTCGTTCAGGGGTTGGCAAGCGACGGTTCTTCGGGAAGCCCCTCTAACACAGTCTCGATCTGGTTGTCGGGCCGATACTTGATGGTTTCGCGTTCATGATTGTGTTCGATGACGCCGTGATCTGCTAACTTCGGCAGGTGGGAGTGATTGAGTTGAATGGCGAGTTGGTCCCGATTCATCTGTCGATCATCGGCGGCGGCCAGTTCGGCCTGGTACAATTGATCGACGAGGTCATCGATCCGCACCTCCCCGTTTCCGTTGTGCCGTAGGTGTTCGAGGAGTCTTCGCCGGCGTCGATCAGCGACGAGTGTGAGACATGCATCGAGACTGGTGCCATTCATGGTGTTCTTTTCCATGACTCCTGAATCCTTTAATGAGCGACATTTTCACACTCCAGGGGATTTTGATTATTCGAGTTACAGCGTGGCGGAGTGTATTGGTCATACTGCCCGTAATCAAGCGCTAGCATGAACGAGGGCCACACAATAACTTGGGTTGGCCCTTTCCATCGTCGGTCTTAAGCAACGGTGGTTACTCTAGCGGAGGCGCGCTCAATGGTTCTGCAAAATAAGCACGTTGTATCATCACGACCAATCCATCAGCTACAGGAGGATACATCGGCCAAGTGTATGAGAAATTCTGCTAACCCTAATCCCTATTAGTAGCTTGTGAGCGCTGCTTTCGCTGACTGCGGTTCTCCGTGAACGATTTTCTCCGCGTCATCCAGCGACTCGACGACTCTCCACTTCACCGCGACTGCCTGTCGGGTCAAGTCGTCGCGGAACGCTGATTCTTGCTGAGCCCCCATCGCTCGCATCGTCACACGCTCCATGATATCGTTCAGTCGTCGCTGCAGTTGTTTCCCGTCACTGATGTCTTCGTTGAATGGGACGATAATGGGGAGTGCGCGGTTTCCTTTGTATTCCGTCGTCTCTTCTATCAACACGAGTGTTTGGTCGCGTAGCGGGCGATAACGACCGTGAATCGGGATGCTGATGTCTGCAGCTCGCGTCGGATCCTTCTCACGGATCCACGCGTCTACCTGCAGGATTCTCCGCGCGGTGCGTTCGACGTCGTCAGGGAGTTGATCAGTGATATCATCGAGGTGTTGTTCGATGACCGCGGGGTCCGTGACTCGGTTGGTTGACAGCATGCCTTCTGTCCGCGCGATCCTTGTTTCGTTCTCGGTAGCGGTAAGGTCAATGTGGGTGTCGTCGTTCAGGGTGATGCAAACGTTCCCACGCCCACTGTCGAGTGGTTCGTGGTCGATGTTGGTGACTCGGGTCACTCTTCGCCTCCGTCGGTCATGACGGCATGCTGTGGGTCCGTGCGCCCGTCCACACTTGTCTCCGTATCAGAGTCCGTGTGCTCGTTAAGGAGTGTCTGAGCGCGCTCAGACCGCGCAACGACTTCTCTGTCAGTTGTGATGAAGTCGATCCCGTCTGACCGACCGGTGAGGTAGTAGATCGTCTTCCGTGCGGTTGTGTCGATGTACGTTACGTCAACTTCGAGCGCGTCACCGTGAGGGATGTCGATGACTGCAGTGCCTGATTTGTCGATGCTTCCCGTAGTCTTATTGTTCGTTGAGTTCGGATGCGTCATTGTGTGCTTCCGTGCTTAAGACGGCACACAGGCGGCGCGGTAGTGACGCGCCGTCATTCCTTACTTCCGAGGTTCAGGTCTGGAGACCGCCGTGAGCGACTGTCTTACCTGGATTTATCTACCAGTCACGTAAGTAACCTTGCCGTCAAGTTAGTCGAATCTAAACACGACTTCCGAACCTCTTCGCAGGAAATATAAAATCGAGTTACCGTCAGCCCTGATGGGGCGTCGGGATGTCACTCCGCTCGTAAACACCGTCGAACGCTGCCCGGAGCACGCGCCTCTTCTCGACTTCACGCCGGTTGAAGTTATCCGACGTGGCGCAACACTAGACAGGGGCAGACGGTTATTCACCGAAACAAATACACGAAATTCATCTATATCATCCAAGCGATTGAGGTGAGAGAGTATGGCAACTGATGAACCCATATGGACACGGAAGAAGCCTTCCATTGGCAACTGAAGCGCCTTGTCAACGAAGCCGCTTCGAAGGGGATCGACGTTGAGGGGCCTGGCCCGTCCTGAATGACGAACCGGATCTCCCGGATTGGGGCCTCGAAATTATGGCATTAGCCAAGTCGGAGGAGTAGTCACCGAGATCTGTGTGCCAGATAAGTGCCCTGTCTTCAACAGACCTCTGTCCTCGCATAATACAGCTGGAATTCCAAGCGGTTATCCCGGTCGACTCTATCGATTTTCAATACAATAGTGTCTATTAGTGATTTCTGGATGTGGAACGCCCGTATTCTAGCCTTTCCACCTCTGAGATCTTATTCTATAACCCCCGAAATTAGACGCTTCACGGCTAAATGAACGACTCGTTTGACAGTCGAACCGGTACCCGCAGCGCGATTCGACTGTGGAGAAGACGAGTGCCAGCGAGTCTTCTAGGTTTCAAATCGATCCTGTTCGCTCCGCTCCTCAGTGCGCGGGACCGGTTTCGAACCGGCGGATTCCTGCGGGACAGCGTCAAACACGTCCGGGCAGGCAAGCAATTTGACCGCGCGAGTGGTAACATCGCAGAACGCTGTGCCGGGCCTCGTATTTAAGTGGATGGCGTGAGACCCGGACATTTACAGGCAAAGCTCACGCGACGCTAAGGTCCGAGAACGCGGGCAAGACCGGCGCACGAAGTGCTTCAGCGGCGATTCGTGCTTCCAGACGCGCACGACGCTGGACTGCCAAGACCTAAGCGCTGCAAAGCAGCGCTTAGGACGCTGTCCCGTAGGGGTCCGCCGGTTCAAATCCGGTCCCGCGCACTGAGCGAGTTTTCGAGCGGAACGAGAAGCCGAGCGAAGGAGGAGGACCGATTTGACCCCCGCCAGACGCACACAGCGAGCACGTCTGAGTCCGGTTCAAATCCGCTCCCGCGCACGAGCGACCGTCGAGGGCGAAGCGGCGCCACGGGTGTCTCGACACACGCGTCGGCCAGGGAGATGTTCTCGCGTCACAAGCAAGTAAGGAGCGTTTACCGATCTACTCGAATACAAGTGCAAACGCGAAGGCACGCACTTCGTGGAAGTCGAGCCGGCTGGAACGACCAAAGAGTGTGCGTCCTGTGGCGTCGAAACGGACAAACCGCTGTGGGTGCGTGAACACTCCTGTCCTGCCTGTGGGTTCGAAGCCGACAGAGATGCAAACGCGGCGTGGAATATCCTTTCTCGCGGACTCTCGCAACTAGGAGTGGGTCACTCCGAAGGAATGCCTGCGAAGACTGCGCTCCCTACGGGAACTGCGGTTGTTCCTGCAAAGCGAGTCGTTGAACCAGGAAGCCCCTGCCTCAAGGAGCCGCCGAAGGCGGCGAGTAGGCAGGGGTAGTTCACTTTTCGGCGTGGAGGTTCGTGACTGTCATCACGGATTCGAGCGGTTCGGTCTCGAAATCGCCGTCTGCGACTACGTATTCGTCCCCGGTTGATCGGGCGGTTGCGGCGATCATGGCGTCCCGGTGAGAGAGTTCACTCCCGTCTTTGATCGATGCGTCTTGTAGTCGTGCAGCTTCGAGGGCGAGTTGTTCGTTGAATTCGAGCGCTCGAACACCGCTGAATTTCTGTCGTTCTTCGATCGGATCGAAGTTCGGAGATCCTACGGGGCCGTTCAGTACCTCGAAGATGCAGATTGTAGAGGTCCACCACGGCTCTCGCTTGTCTAAGTAGTCGATAACGGTTTGATTGTTGCGTAGGTACTCGATAATCGTCGAACTATCGAGGAACGTCATCGCCAATTCTCTCGCGACTTGCGGATGGAAGCTTTCGCGCGGTCTGCCTGCTCGTCGGACCACGCACCGGCTTCGATCGGTTCCTCGGTCGTCGTAATCCGCTCTAAGAATTCGTCCCACGTCTCGTTATCTCGCTTCAAGCGGTCTAACCGCTCTTTGGTGGTCGAATCGACAGGGATCGAAGTTCGGCTCATATGAATTCGTAGTGAATTCATCAATGTAGGTGTTTCGCCGCCATCGCTTCGCCGATCCGCTTCTCGGTCGGCTCTGCGAGGTACGGTTCAATCGCTTCGTAGTCGGACCAACCGCCGATGCTCATCATGGTTCGAACATCTACCTGCCGCTCTACGAGGTGGTACGTCGCCCACGAGCGCCGGAGGTTGTGACTCGATACGTTCAACCACCGTTCATCTCCTGTCTCCTGTGCGACCGTCTCAGCCGTTTCTTTGACCCACCGACGTATGGACGGCGTCGAAGCGTCGACCCACCTATCGGTTGCGACGAGGCCGCGCTCACGGCTGTACTTATGCACGTCGTCGGCTACGTCCTCCGGCATCCACACATCGCGTATCTTCGGGTCGCCGCCTTTCGTGTTCTTTCCACGAACCTCGAATAGCCATATGTCGCCGTCCTCGGACCAGCGAAGGTGCTTGTCGGCCGGGTAGCTCACCTCGGACGCTCGAAGGCCACAGCGTCCCATCAACTGCATAGCGATCTCTCGATTCCAACCGTCGTGCCCGGCGGTCCGTTCGAACCGGTCGAGTTCGTCAGGTGAGAGCCAGCATTTCGTGACGCTCGCCGAATCGTCGAGTCTAACTATAATCGAATTTTTCGAAGTTACAAGGCTAAAACCCCGTCCTTCAGGGCGGGGATACAGCCGACAGTTCCTCCACTAACCACGTTCGATGGTATAATCGGATATTCCACGTCCCAGTCGTTACTTTTAATACCCTATTTTTTATAAGTGCTTATGAACACAGTCTGATGCTGGAGACAACCCGCACCTATCGAGCGAAAATCGTCAACCACCAACAGGTGAGTGACGACCTCGATGACTGCGGGCACTCAGCCTCGAAACTGTGGAACGTCGCACGCTCCCACATCCAACAAGAGTGGGATGACACTGGCGAGATTCCGTCCGAAGCCGACCTCAAGCGCGAGCTAAAAGACCACGAACGATACAGTGACCTCCATTCTCAGTCAAGTCAGCGAGTTCTCGAAGAGCTTGCTGAGTCGCTCAACGGCTGGTTCGAAAAGCGCAAGAACGGCGACACAGACGCGAACCCACCCGGCTACCGCAAGCAAGGCGACAATCACCCACGCTCCACCGTGACGTGGAAGCAGAACGGCATTAAGCACGATTCGAAGCACAACCAACTCCGTCTGAGCAAAGGGTTCAATCTCAAGAACCACCGCTCGGACTTCATCCTCGCAGAGTACGAGACTCGACCGGACGTGACCGTGGAGAACATCCAGCAAGTTCGGGCCGTGTGGAACGGCGATTACTGGGAATTTCACCTCGTCTGCAAAGTCGAGATTCCCGTCGAGGACGCACCCGGCGACAACACCGCTGGAATCGACCTCGGTATCAGCAACTACCTCGCTATCGCCTACGATGACGGTGATGCAGAGTTGTACCCGGGGAATGTGCTGAAGCAGGACAAGCATTACTTCACCCGCGACGAGTACGACACCGAGGGCAATAACGGCCCGTCACGCCGTGCGCTTCGCGCCCGGCAAACCCTCTCGCGTCGGAAAGACCACTTCCTACACGCCCTCGCCAAGCACACCGTTGAGCAGTGTATCGACCACGAGGTCGGTCGCATCGCTGTTGGCGACTTGAGCAAGATTCGAGAAGACGAAAATGGTGACGCTCGGAACTGGGGCAAGCGTGGGAACAAGAAACTCCACGGCTGGGAGTTTGACCGCTTCACCACGTTGCTCGAATACAAAGCCGAGGAACACGGCATCCTCGTTGACCGAACGAGCGAACGAGATACGTCGAAGGCGTGTTCGTGCTGTGGTCGGAAGCAGGATGCGAATCGCGTGGAGCGTGGTCTGTACGTCTGTGAGTCGTGCGGTGTGACGATAAACGCAGACGTGAATGGTGCGGTGAACATTCGCAGAAAGATAACTCAGAATCCTCCTACGGGGGATACGAGTAACGGTCGTTTGGCACGGCCAGTAGCCTACCTGTTCAATCAAACCTCGGGGCGTTTCGCACCGAGCGAACAGGTGGGTTGCGAATCTTAATATCCCAACGCTCGGGAATCCTCGCCCTTTAGGCCGGGGAGGATGTCAATAGACTCTAACTTTGCCTCGTATTCGCGGGGAGAAGAAAGCCAATTACTAATGCGTTCGAACATGTTACAAACACATTCTTTTTTAGGTTACTTAATTTTGAGGGGGAGTACAGAGGTACGAGATAGGTGATATTACAGGATCACAGCAGCGTACCGATGAAGTAGCCGACCAACACGCCCCCGAGCGCGTACCACGGTTCCTCTCGGATCTCGCCGGCCGCTGGGATCTCGTCGGTCTCTCCAGACAGCCGCCCGATCTCGACTGCGCTGTTCGTTACGAGGTCGATTCCGCGGCGGATGACGGCGCTCTTGCTCACGTCGTTCTCGTCAAGGTACTGGTTGAACCGCTCGCGTCGAGACCCCGAGAGGCGAGCGCTCACTCGCTCGTAGTTCTCGTCGGGGGATTCCATCCGCGGCATTCAGTATCCCTCCCGTATGACAGACGCGACGTTTTTATGACGCCATCGAACCCGCATACGGTGGCGGGATTCGGGGGTGTGACCGGAGTATGTATGACGCCCCCCACGGGGTGCGCTCGCCGAACTCGCGCGAGCGGGCGGGTGCGTGCGTGCGCGATTCACCGGCGGATCCTCCGGGCGCCGTCGGCGCGGACCGTCTCCATGTCGTCGTGGTGGTCGGCAAGCTCGTCGTCGAGATCGCGGTTGACCCGCTCGATGCTGACGGGGGTTCCGTTCACGTCGGGGTAGCCGATCGTATCGGCCTTCCTGATCGTGCAGAGATGGGCGCACGGTCCCTCGTTGTACTGAAAGCCCTCGCAGGTACAGCGGCCGATGTAAACGCCGTAGTCTTGAATGAGAGTGACGTGATGGGTGCCGTCGCCGTCGGGAAGTGAGACGGTCCACGACTGCGGTGATCGCTGCTCGATGAGCGAGGCCGTCGGATCGGCGCGCTCGAAGCTCGTCGTCTCCTGCTCGCGTTCGGCGGTGAAGTTGAGCGGGCGGCTCGCGGTCATCGGACGGTCACCTCGGGGAGCATCGCTCCACAGCGAGCACAGTAGCGGCCGCCGGACTCGTCGTACCGGGCGGTCGGGGCGTACTCACAGCGGCAGGGGCTCATGCTGCACCCCCGGTTTCGGCTAAGAGAATCGCACGACGTGAGGGGTGGGCGTTAGGTTTGCTGTTGGGATCGGGTGAAAAGCGGCGCTGCTCGAAAGGTGGTATCGCCGGAAATTGGTTGGCTGGGGAGGTCTGCGCCCGTTTTGTGAACGGCCAAAGACCGTTCGGAAACGTGATGGGCCAACTCGGATTTGAACCGAGGACCTCCCGGTTATCAGCCGAGCGCTCATACCTAGCTGAGCTATTGGCCCGTTGTTGGGCGCGTTTCACCGTAGCCGCGTGGGTCGTTTAAACGTTTCTTTTCGGTCGAAGTTCGTCGGGCCGTGGCACGATTATCGCCGGGAGAATCCGTCGCCGGTGGACTCGGCGTCGGAATCGTCGTCGTCGGCGTATCCATCGTCCGAGACGTCCTCGAATTCGTAGTCGTCCTCGCCCATGTCGACCGTCTCCGCGCCGTCAGAGCGTCCCGCGTTGGGGCCAGCGCCGGGCCCCGATGCGCCGCCGAAACCGCCCTGAAAGCCGCCGCCTTCGCCGTCGCCGCTCGGAAAGCCGCCGATGTAGACGTTGCCGGTTGCGAAGCCACCGGTTTTGCCGTCGAGGTACGGCGTCACAACGTAGCGCTTGACGACCAGTCGGATCGGGTAGCGCGTCGGGGGGAGCACCAAGAGCAGTCCGATCAGGTCGGTGATCAGTCCAGGAGTGAGCATCAACGCCCCGGCGACGAGGAGGAACGCGCCGTCGAGCAGCGCGTTCGTCGGCGGCTCCCCTTGGGCGAGTTGGCGCTGAATCTTTCGAACCGTGTGTCGACCCTCCGCGCGGACCAAGAGCAGTCCGAGCAACGCGGTCAGAACGACGATCGCGACCGTCGCCGCAGGGCCGAGGGTGACCGGTCCCAGCCCCGTCGCGAGGACGACGAGCAACAAGACGTCCACGAGCGGGACGAGCAGGAAAAGCCCGATGAGCCGCAGGTACATACCCCGGGCTACCGGCCGACCCGGGAAAACGTTTCCGAGAACCGAAGCGCCCGATCGCGCGGACGTTCAGAAGCGATATCGCCTTAGGTAGGCCGCCGCTTGCCCCACGTAATGAAAGCCGCGCTTGTGATCCTCGACGGCTGGGGCCTCGGCGACGGCGGCGAGAGCGACGCCGTCTCGGCCGCCGAGACGCCGGTGTTCGATCGACTCCGCGAATCGGGGGCCTTCGGAACGCTCGAAACGCACGGGAGACGCGTCGGCCTCCCCGAGGGCCAGATGGGCAACAGCGAGGTCGGCCACCTCAACATCGGTGCCGGCCGCGTCGTCAAACAGGACTCTACGCGAGTGACGGACGACATCGCCGCCGGCGCCTTCGCCGACAACGAGGCGATCGGCGGGGCGTTCGACCACGCGAGCGCCCACGGCGGTCGGGTGCATTTCATTGGGCTCGTGAGCGACGGCGGCGTCCACTCGTATCAAGCACACCTACACGCGCTGATCGAACTCGCTGCTGGGCGAGGCGTCAATGCGGTGACGCACGCGTTCACCGACGGGCGCGATACGGCACCGAAGAGCGGAGCCGACTTCCTCGCCGACCTCGAGGCGACAGTGGCCGAGCACGGGACGGGAGACGTCGCCACGGTCTGTGGCCGCTACTACGCGATGGACCGGGACCGAAACTGGGAACGGACGAGGCGCGCGTACGACGCAATTGTCCATCGAGAGGCACCGTACCGCGCAGATTCGGCGGTCGACGCCGTCGAAGCCGCGTACGAGCGGGGCGAGACGGACGAGTACGTCGAGCCGACGGTGGTCGGTGACGACGCGGCCGCGCTTTCGGACGGCGACGCGGTCGTCTTCTTCAACTTTCGAGCAGATCGGGCCCGACAACTCACCCGGCTGCTCGCGGACGTCGACCCCGAGTGGCCTTTCGAGACGGACCCGCGCGCGGTCGAACTCGTCACGATGACCGAGTACGACGAGACGTTCGATCTTCCCGTCGCGTACCCGCCGCTCGCACCCGAGCGGACGCTCGGTGAAGCGCTCGCCGAGGCCGGACTGACGCAGCTTCGGGCCGCCGAGTCTGAGAAGTACGCCCACGTAACGTACTTTTTTAACGGCGGGCGCGAGACGGCCTTCGAGGGCGAGCGGCGTGAGATCGTCGACAGCCCCGACGTCCCGACGTACGACCGGAAACCGGAGATGTCGGCCGCTGAACTGACCGACGTCGTGATCGACGCGATCGAGCGAAACGATCCGGACGTGCTCGTGTTGAACTACGCCAACCCCGACATGGTCGGCCACACGGGCGACTTCGACGCCGCCGTCGCCGCCGTCGAGGCGATCGATACGCAGCTCGGCCGCCTCGAGCGCGCCGTCCGTGAGGCGGGCGGGCACCTCTTCGTCACCGCCGACCACGGCAACGCCGACGACATGGGAACGCCCGAGCACCCACACACCGCGCACACGACAAATCCGGTCCCGTTCGTCTACCTCGCGAGCGACGGCACGGACGGCGGCCGAACGGTTAGAGCGGGCGGGACGCTCGCCGACATCGCGCCGACAGTCCTGTCGACAATCGGCGTCGCGATCCCCGAGGCGATGAGTGGGGAGTCGCTGCTCGAATGAGCGAGTCCGTCGTCGTTCCCTCGGATCGGGACGTGCGCGGGACGCTCGATTCGCCCGAAGGCGATCGCTGCGTGGTCGCCTGTCCGCCGCATCCGCAGATGGGCGGCAACCGGAGTGATCCCCGACTCCGGGCGGTCAGCGACGCGCTCGAGAGTGCCTGCCTCCGGTTCGACTACGGGCCGTGGGACGAGGGTCGCGGCGAGCTGGCCGACGTCCGAGCCGCGTACGCGTGGGCGGGCGGAAGATACGATCGCGTGAGCCTGTTCGGCTACAGCTTCGGCGGCTGTCTCGCGCTGGTCGCCGCGGCCCGCGAGTCGGCCGCTGGGACGCCGCCCGAACGGGTCGTCGCGCTGTCGCCGGCCGCACGACTCTCCGAGGGGATCGACGCGGTCGCCGCGGTCGACGAGATCGACTGCCCAGTCGGGATCGTCTACGGCGAGCGGGACACGACCGTCGACGCCGAGGCGGTCGCAGCACGGGTCCGAGCGCGTGGCGGTCGCGTCGAAGTGATGAGCGCGGACCACCACTTCGTTGGGCAGACGCCGAAGGTCGGCGAACTGGTGGCGGAGCTGTTGAGTATATAAACGGACGATCGGGTGTATACTCGGCCGAGAATATAAACTGAACATCCACACGGGGACGACCCGAACGCGATCCCTTCATGTACAAGCCGAAAGAGTATATAAACAATCACGCCAACTCGTTAAACATGGAACGGCGAACGGTTGCCGGCGTCGATTGGGCCGGAGGCACGTGGTTGGCGATCGTATTCGACGGCGGGTCGTATTCCGACTGCGTCGTGGAAGGCGATTTTTGGCGGTTCTGGGAACAGCACCGACCCCTTGATCACGTATTCATCGACGTCCCGATCGGCCTTCCGGAGGACGATGAGACGGTCATTGAGCGCGAAACAGTCGATTCACTGGCCCGCTCTATCACCGGCCGGCCATCCAGCGTCTTTCCGGTTCCGTCGCGAACCGTCGCCACGGAGGTATATGAAAACGGGGCCCAGTACGACGAGGCCGCAAAGCAGAACGAATCTGATATCGGTAAAGGACTGTCCTCCCAATCGTACCACATCACCGATGGGATCGGCGAGATCGATGCGATACTCCGAGGGGACGAACAGTTAAAAGGAGTGATACTCGAATCACATCCAGAAGTATGCTTCCGCGGGTTTCTCGGCCGAGAACTTCAACATTCGAAGAAAACTGCCGCTGGCGTCGGCGAGCGTCTGGAGGCACTCGGCGAGCTGGTGGACGAACCTGGGGCGTTGCTCCGAAGGGTCACGGACGATCTGGCGAGCACGCCGGGCGCGGACGGCGTCGAGGTCGACGACGTGCTCGATGCGCTCGCGCTCGGGATCGCCGCGCACGAGACGGCCGGGGATCCTCGGACCCTCCCCGAAAACCCCGAAACGGACCGTGCGAGATTACCGATGCAGATGGCCTACTGGGCCCGCGAACCGATCCACGAAGAGCTCGAGCCTTGAACTGAACCGCGAGTCTCCGCCGGAGGGCGCCCGACGGTCGCCCGAAGGCGGTTCCTCCGAGCGCGACCGAAGGGAGCGCTCGGCAGCGCGCATTGAATGAAAGCAGCCTCCGGCTGCCGGAGGAGTACGCGCTATTTTTGATCGACGTTTTTGCCGCGAAGGCGGTCGCGCGCCAAGCTGCGCGCGACCACCAGAGCGTGTAAAAACATCGTTCGAAATTGTTTTGTCCGACGCTCGCGCACCGTCGGTATGCCGACGGAGCTTACTGACTACGATCCCACTCTTGGGAGAAAATTCATTTTCGTCACCGGCGGTGTGATGTCCGGACTGGGCAAGGGCATCACCGCAGCGAGTACCGGGCGTCTGCTCGCCAACGCCGGCTTCGACGTGACGGCCGTGAAGATCGATCCGTACCTCAACGTGGACGCGGGAACGATGAACCCCTATCAACACGGCGAGGTGTACGTCCTGAAAGACGGCGGGGAGGTCGATCTCGACCTCGGGAACTACGAGCGGTTCCTCGACATCGATATGACGTTCGACCACAACGTCACGACGGGCAAGACCTACCGCCACGTGATCGAAAAGGAACGGGCTGGCGACTACCTCGGCAAGACCGTCCAGATCATCCCGCACATTACGGACGACATCAAGCGGCGGATCCGGGAGGCTGCGGAGGGTCACGACGTCTGTATCATCGAAGTCGGCGGCACCGTCGGCGACATCGAGGGGATGCCGTATCTCGAAGCCCTGCGACAGTTCGCCCACGAGGAGGACGACGAGGACATTCTGTTCACCCACGTCACGCTCGTCCCGTACTCGAAGAACGGCGAACAGAAGACGAAACCGACCCAACACTCCGTCAAGGAACTCCGCTCGATCGGCCTGCAGCCCGACATTCTCGTCGGGCGCTGTGACGACAGACTCGACCCGGAGACGAAGGAGAAGATCGCCCTCTTTTGCGACGTGCCGGTCGACGCCGTCTTCTCGAACCCCGACGTCGAGGACATCTACCACGTCCCGCTGATGGTCGAAGACGAGGGGCTCGACGAGTACGTCATGTCGAGACTCGGCCTCGACGACGAGGCGATCCCGAAGGCCGACCGGGAGAACGAGTGGCGCGAGATCGTCACGCAGGAGGCGACCGACGAGATCGACGTTGCCCTCGTCGGCAAGTACGCGCTCGAAGACGCCTACCTCTCGATCCACGAATCGCTGAAGCACGCCGGCTTCGAGACGAACACGAACGTCAACGTCCTGTGGGTCGACGCCGACGAGATGGACGACGCCCACGCGGATCGGCTCGAACGCGCCGACGGCATCATCGTCCCCGGCGGGTTCGGGGCTCGCGGCACGAGCGGGAAGATCGAGGCCGTTCGATACGCGAGAGAAAACGACGTACCGTTCCTTGGACTCTGTCTCGGCTTCCAGATGGCCGTTATCGAGTTCGCCCGAAACGTCTGCGGGTACGAGGGCGCACACTCCGCGGAGATGGACGAGACGACCGCCCACCCCGTGATCGACATTCTGCCCGAGCAGTACGAGGTCGAAGACATGGGCGGGACGATGCGGCTCGGCGCCCACGAGACCGACATCGACACCGCGACGTTGGCCCACGAAGTGTACGGCGAAACCTCCTGTACTGAGCGCCACCGCCACCGCTACGAGGTCAATCCGGAGTACATCGAAGAGCTCGAAGCCGCGGGGTTGGTCTTCTCCGGGCGTGCCGGAAACCGAATGGAGATCCTCGAGTTGCCCGACAACGAGTTCTTCTTCGGGACGCAGTTCCACCCCGAGTTCCGCTCGCGGCCGGGGCGGGCCTCGCCGCCGTTCGTCAGCCTCGTCGAGACGATCCTCGGACACGACGATGCAGAGACGGACCACGAGGAGGTGACCGCCTGATGGTCGATACCGAGTCGTTCACCGAGGAGAAGATCGCGGAGATCAGCGAGGCAATCGGCGATTCGAACGCGGTCATCGCTCTCTCCGGCGGCGTCGATTCCTCGACGGCGGCGGCGCTCGCGTACGAGGCCGTTGGCGATCAGTTGACGCCGGTCTACGTCGACACCGGGCTGATGCGGAAGGGCGAAACCGAGGAGATCCGAGAGACGTTCTCCTACATGGAGAGCCTGCGCGTCGTCGATGCCCGCGAACGGTTCCTCGACGCGCTTTCGGGCGTCATCGATCCCGAGGAGAAACGGCACGTGATCGGCGAGGGGTTCATCCGCGAGTTTGAGACCGTCGCCCGCGAACTCGACGCCGACTACTTGGTACAGGGGACGATCTATCCGGACCGCATCGAGAGCGAAGGGACGATCAAATCCCACCACAACGTCGGCGGACTCCCTGAGGTCATCGACTTCGAGGGGATCGTCGAACCAATGCGGGACCTGTACAAAGACGAGGTTAGAGAGGTCGCGCGCGCGCTGGATCTCGAGGAAATCGTCTCGGAGCGAATGCCGTTCCCCGGCCCCGGACTCGCCGTCCGCGTCCTCGGCGAAGTGACGGAGGAAAAGCTGGCGGTAGCCCGCGAGGCGAATCACGTCGTCGAGGAGGAACTCGAAGAACACGAGCCGTGGCAGGCGCTCGCGGCTGTCCTCGGCAAGGCGACCGGTGTGAAGGGCGACAACCGCGTCCACGGCTGGGTCGTCGCCGTCCGGTCCGTCGAGTCGCGCGACGGGATGACCGCCCGGGCACAGGAGGTCGACTGGGCGACGCTCCAGCGAATCCAATCGCGGATCACGGGCGAGAACGAGAACGTCTCCCGCGTCGTCTACGACGTGACGCACAAACCGCCGGCGACGATCGAGTATGAGTGAGGTCGTCGTCGCCGGCGGCGATCGGGACAGGCTGGGAGCCGCACTCGAGGCGGCGGGTGCGACGGTCAGCTACGCCGAGGGAACAGCCGATCGTCCGTCGCTCGAAGCGGCCGGTATCGAGGCGGCGGACGTCTTCGTACTGACCGACGCCGGACTCGCGACGTCGGTGACCGTCGCGCTCGACTGCAACCCCGCGCTCCGAGTTGTCGTGTACACCCGCGACTCGGTTCCGGAGTTCGTGAAGGGACAGATCGGCCACATTGTCGATCCGGCGCTACTCGATCCGGAGACGGTCGCGGAAGAACTGCTTCGATAGCGTGGCGGCCGCTACGGCCGCGGTGCGGCGTTCTGGAGGGCGGTTTCGGCGATGTTGCCGCCGTAGTCGGCGCTTCTCGACAGCGAGTCGACGATCAGCCCGAGCAGCTGCGCCTGTTGGGGTTCGAGCTCTCGAATGGTGTCGTCGACCACGCGTGCGAGTTCGTCGATTCTGGTGACGCGCTGTCGGGCGTCGTTGGCGAGCGTCGTCGCGCGGTCGGAGTCGTCTTGCAAGAGCGCATCGATCGCCATCTCGACGATCTCCGTCGCCTCGGCGTGGAGTTCGGTGATCGCCTCGGCGGCGTCGTCCGGTGGGGCGTCGAGCGTCCCGGCGTGGGTGGCGATCTTGGCGGCGTGGTCGCCGATCCGTTCGAGTTGGCGGGCGCTCGAGTGGTAGTCGAAACAGGTCTCCCGATCGAGGCCGATCCCGGCCACAGCCGACGGATCGCGAAGCACCGATCGGAACACCCGCGAGACCATAGACCAGAGCCGGTCGACGTCGTCGTCGCGCTGGACGACGTCCGCCGCGAGGTCGTCGTCGTCCTCGATGAGCGCCGCCACGGCGTCGGCGAGCATCGTCGTCGAGACGAGTTGCATCCGGGTGATCGCGTTGTGCATCGACAGCTCCGAGGAGTCGAGGAGATCCTGCAATCGAACGCGCTCGGACGTTTCGCCGATGACCTCGAGGCCGACGAGTCCCTGGGTTGCCTCGCGGATCGTCCGGCGCTGTGCGGCGGTCACCTGGGTGGTCTCGAGCGTGATAATGTCGAAGCCGCTGACGTACATTGTCACGACCGCGCGCATCAACTCGTCGCCGTCCAGGCCGGTGATGTCGAGCGTTCCCTCGACTTTCTCCTCCTCCCGTTGGGGCGTCAAGAGGAGCGTATCCTCCTCGGGGTGGAACTCGACGACGCTGCCGCCGTGGACCCCGTTGTCCGTCGCCCATCCCTTCGGGAGTGAAACAGTGTACGTGGACCCACCTGTCACCTGAACTTTTCTCGTTTCCATACGTTGCGTACAAAACCAGTACATAAATATTTGGCGAGATATATAGAAGATGGCGGCCCGTTTGACGCGATTTCCAGCGAACGGTTGGGGTTTCAGGCGATCGATCGGATACTGTCCCGTTGTATAGCCAAAATTATATACTTCTATATATTCAATGTGGGTTCACAGACGTTCCGACAAAATCGCGGCTCCGATGACCCCCAGAGTGGCGCGTGGGACGACGCGCGTCAGACGCTCCCCGAAAAGCCATACAGGAGAAGCGACAAGCGAAACCAATGGCACGCAAAGGATTCCAACAGCAGCTGACGGAACTCCGTGAGAACGTGCTCTACATGAGCGAGATCGTTCTCGAACGGATGCGAAAGGGGCTTCGAGCGCTGGACGAAAAAAACGAGGCGCTCGCGAGGGAGGTCATCGAAGGCGACCACGAGATCAACGAGATTTACCTCGAGTTGGAGCAAGACTGCATCGATCTGTTCGCGCTCCAACAGCCCGTCGCCGGCGATCTCCGGTTCATCGCTGCCTCGTTCAAGATCATCACCGACCTCGAACGGGTCGCCGACCTCGCGACGAACCTCGGCGATTACACGCTGCAGGCCTCCCGGGACATGTATCCCGACGTCGACATTCAGGGGATCGGTGTGGACGTCATCGAAATGGTCGAGGACGCGATGGACGCCTACGCCGAGGAGGACACCGACGCCTGTTTCGAGATCAACGACCGCGACGACGAGGTCGACGCCCGCTGTGAGCGCGCATCCAGCATCGTCGTCCGGGACCTCATCGAAACGGAGATTGACAGCGATTCGTCGGACGCGGAGATCGAGGCGCTCATGGCCGAGGTGTCGCGACTGCTCCTCACCATTCGTGATCTCGAACGCGTCGGCGACCACGCGGTCAACATCGCGGCGCGGACGCTGTACATGGTCGAAAACAGCGACGAGCTGATCTACTGACTCCATCGTAACTCATCGTTCGCACGCGAACGCCCGGACGGGGGACCCGTTGCCCTCCGGCAGCGAGAGCGGGACGGCGAACAGTCGACACCGATCCAATCCGGCGAGGTTCGTCAGGTTCTCTACGATCAGCAGTCCCTCGCCGAGCAGCGCTCGGTGGGCCGGAACCCCTTCCGGCGCGTCGGTGGCGTTCGCACTCGGGGTCGGGTCAGGGTTCAGCGTGTCGATGCCGACGGACCACCCGGCGTCGAGACAGCGATTAACGCAATCGACGCTGAGGTACGGATGATCGAGGTACCGTGAGGTGCCCCAGTGGTCGTCCCAGCCGGTTCGAAAGACGATCATGTCGCCGCCGTCGTCCGGCAACACCGTCGAATCGATCGCTTCGCGCGCGCCGAACGCCGTGCAGTCGACGACGGTCGCATCGAAGACGAACCGATCGAGGTCGAACACGTCGAGCGACTGGTCGAACCCGACGTGGCTCGGCGCATCGATGTGCGTCCCGGCGTGAGAGCCACAGTGAATCTCCGAGACGTGATAGCCGTCGGTTTCGACGGTCGCGGCCGGTTGGACTGAGACGTCAGGATCGCCGGGAAACGTCGTCATACCGGTCTCGATCGGATGGGAGAGGTCGCGATACATCGCGTGGTGAGAAACGTCGAGTATCGGTCGTTACAGGTAGCCTTCTTCCAACAGCAGTTCGCCGTTCAGAATGCTCGCACCGGCCGCACCGCGCATCGTGTTGTGTGCCAAGCAGTTGTACTGGATCCCGTTCGAGGTCGTCTCGATGCCGCCGGCCGAGACGGCCATCCCGCCACCGAGGTTCCGATCGAGTCGAGGCTGCGGGCGGTCGAATTCCTCGAACACCTCGATCAACTGCTCGGGCGAGGAGTGCAGATCGATGCTCGGGTACGAGCGGAACGCCTCGGCGACGGCCGCTGGATCGGGGTCGTCAGCGAGATCCGCCCAGACGTTTTCGAGGTGGCCGTCGAGCGTCGGGACGCGGTTGCACGACGCAGAAACGTCCGCACCGTGGAGTTCGATCCCCGCGCCGTCGAAAGAGCCAAGAAGCTTGCGCGATTCCGTCTCCATCTTGTCGGCCTCGCCGCCGATGTGGGGGATGACGTTGTCGATGATCTCCATCGAGGTGACGCCGGAGTAGCCGGCGCCGGAGACGGCCTGTAGCGTCGAGACGTGGACGCGTTCGAGGCCGAACTCGTCGAGCGCCGCGAGCGTCGGTACCATCGTGATCGTCGAGCAGTTGGGGTTCTTGAGCAGCGCGCCGTCCCAGCCACGGTTGTCGCGCTGGACCTCGATGAGATCGAGATGGTCAGCGTTGATCTCGGGGATGGTGAGCGGGACGTCGTCGTCCATGCGTCCGTTCGAGGAGTTCGAGGAGACGACGTATCCCTCCTCGACGAACGCGGGTTCGACCGAGGCACCGACGTCGGACGGGAGCGACGAGAACAGCAGATCGACATCGTCGGGGACCTCGTCGGGATCGGTGCCGACGACGGTGATGTCGGCGACGTCGTCCGGGATGGGCGTGTCGACACGCCACTTCGCGGCGTCGCGATACGTTCGGCCGGCGCTGGACGACGAGGCGGTGAGCGCGGCGATCTCGAACTCCGGGTGCGGTACGAGCAGTTGGATGAGCCGTTGCCCGACGGCGCCGGTCGCGCCGAGGACACCTACGCGGGTGGACATTGACGGTGGTATGACGAGCCATAGGAAAACGGTTGTGAAAAGCGGCCGCTCTCCGACGGTCGAAAATGAACGATCGTCAAGAATACGGAGTTATGCGGTCTGCGGGACGCGCTGCTTGCGGGTGACGTAGCCGGCGATCCGGTTGCGGACGCCCTTCGATTCGATGTTGGTCAGCTCCTCGACGAGGGCTTTGTTGTGTTCGAAGTCGTCACCGAACGCCTTCGGATAGCGTTCCATGAGCAGCGTCGCCGTCTTCTTGACGTAGGCGGGTTTGATGGCCATTGATACTGCCTGATACTGCTGTGGCACCTAAAAAAGATTCGAAAGGGTGCCGCACGGACGGCGAGCGAGCGATCGGCCCCGATTCGACCGACGAAGGGGACTCAATCCGCCGGATCGTCCGCGGCCGCCGGGGCCGAGTCGACCGCGACCGTCCGTTCGGCCTGTAGTTTGCCGAAGAGGACGGCGACGACGTAGAGGCCGACGGCGACGAGGACGATCGTTCCGCCGGCGGTCGCCTCGTAGTGAAACGAGAGGGTGATCCCGATCAACACTGCGAGTTCCGCGAGGATCACCGAGGCGAGGAGCGCCTCGCGGAAGCTCCGGGCGACCTGCGTCGCGCCCGCGACCGGCACCACCAACATCGCGGCGACGAGGATGACGCCCATGATCTGCATCGCCCCGACGACGACCATCGCCGTGAGCATCGCCACGACGCGGTTGTACCAGGGGACGTTGATCCCCGCGACCCGGGCGGCCGTCTCGTCGAACGTGACGTACAGTAGCTGTTTGTACGTCACCGCGACCACGAGCGAGATCACCGCGAAGAGTCCGAGGAGCAAGATCGTGTTCTCGTTGGACACCGTCGAGAGGTTCCCGAACAGATACTGGTTGACGCCGACGGCGAGGCCACCCGAGTTGAGGCTGATGAGCACCGCCCCGAGCGCGAAGCCGGTCGACAGCACGATCGCCATCGAGACGTCGTTGTACGCGTCGGTCACCTCCGAGATCAACTCGATCGCGAGGGCGGCGAGCATCGCGACGACGACGGCGGTGAGATACGGCGAGATGCCGGTTCCCAGGACTGCGTTGACGAACAGCCCGACGGCGACGCCCGCAAAGGCGGTGTGGGCGAGCGCGTCGCCGATCAGCGCGAGCTGTCGATGGACGAGGAAGGTGCCGATAAGCGGGGCCATCACCGCGATGAGGACGCCGACGAGAAACGCCCGGTGCATAAACCCGTACTCGAGCATGGTGATACCGAACAGATCGGCGAGAATCACCATGAGCCCGCTCCACAGCCCGAGCAGCCACAGCGCCAGCTCGTAGAGCGCTCCGACGACGCTGACGGCCGCGACCGCGCTCACGCGATCGTTACCCCCTCACCACGGCGGACGTTCGTCCCGTAGGCCCGATCGAGGGCGTCGCTCTCGGCGAACTCGACTGGCGGACCGTCGAAGTACAGTTCTCGGTTGAGACAGACCACGCGACCTGCGTGTTCGAGGACGGCACCGATGTCGTGCTCGACGAGCAGGATCGTCATGCCGTCGTCGTTGAGCGCGTCCAGGAGTCCGAAGAACGCGTCGACCGATTCGGCGTCGACGCCAACGGTCGGCTCGTCGAGGACGAGCAGGTCCGCCTCGCCGGCGAGCGCGCGGGCGATGTAGGCGCGCTGGCGCTGACCGCCAGAGAGCTTCGTGATGCGCCGATCGGCGAGATGCTCGATGCCGACCGTCCGGAGCGCCTCGCGCGCGAGTTCCCGGTCCTCGGTCGTGATTCGACCGAAGCCGGCGTGCGGAAACCGGCCCATGAGGACGACTTCTGCGACCGTGATTGGCATCCGCTTGGTGTTCTCCGTGACATCCTGGGCGACGTAGCCGACGCGCGCGCGGTCGACGAACGCGCCGGCCGGCTGACCGAACAGGGTCGCCGTGCCGTCGTCGGGGTCGTGAAGTCCCAAGATGAGTCGGAGGAGCGTACTCTTCCCGGAGCCGTTGGGTCCGATGAGTCCGACGTACTCGCCCGAGTCGACGGTGAGAGAGATATCCCGAATGACGGGGCTCGCCGTGTAGCCGAACGAGACGTTTTCGAGAGCGATGTGTGTCATGGTGGTGTGGATGTTGGATCGTGTCGTGTGATCACTCGAAGTTCCGCCACTCCGCGTCGAAGTCGGGGTCCGGTTCGGCGGCGTCGAGGACGATCTCGAACGTGGGCATGTTGATCTCGCGAGCGATCTCGAAGTACCCCCAGCCGCGGTCGACCCACGTTTGCGTCGTCCCGGCGTACGGCGTCACCGGGTAGTACGCCTCGACGTCGGTCTGATCGCGGAGTTGCCGAGCGGGGCGTCGGGGCTCGAACACCGCCGCGCCGATGTACCGGATGTCGTGTGCTTCGATCGTGTCCTGTGCGCGTCGCATGTCGGCCGGTCGGACATCGTCGTTGGCGGCGAGGTTCGTCACCAGCGGCTGGATCGTCGCCTCGTAGCGCTTTCCGACGTACTCGAAGGCGTTGTGCGCAGCGAGAAAGACCACGTCGCGCTCGGCGGCCCCGAAAATCGCCTCCCACTCGGCGTCAATCGCGTCCAGTTCCGCGTTGACTGCGTCCGCGTTCTCCGTGAACGCCGACTCGTGCGCCGGGGCGATCTCGGCGAGGCCGTCAGCGATGTTGTCGACGGACTGTTTCGCCAGCCCCGGATCGAGCCAGAAGTGTGGGTCTTTCCCGGATTCGACCGCCTCGTCCTCACCGACGGTGTCGGCGAGATCGAGCAAGTTGATTCCCTCGCGGACGTTGATCATGTGCGTGTCCGCCCCGTCGTCGCGGACCGTCTGGATCGCGCGATCGGCCCACGGCTGAAACCCCGGACCGACGTTGACGAACGCGTCCGCGTCGATGATAGCGCGGGTGATCGAGGGATCGGGCTCCCACCCGTGGCCGTGGAGCCCGGTCGGAACGAGATTTTTGACCGTTACGGGCGTCCCGTCGGCCACCTTTCGGGCGAAGTCGTAGAAGGTGAAAAACGAGGCGACGACGGTGATATCGCCGTCTGACCCGTCGTTACCGTTGCCACTCGAAACGCTTCCGACGCACCCGGCGAGTCCGAACGCGAGGCCGCCGGCGCTCGCGAGCGCGAACTGCCGGCGCGAGAGCGACCGAGATCCGGTCGGTTCCGTTTTCATGACCACACATTTGACACGACTACATATTAAGTTTCTGTATCACATCTAAAGATTAGACGCGTCTAAACCATGGGAGGGGATCCGTCCCCGAGGTGACCGAAAAGACGTAGCACGATACTCAGTCCGTGAGATCGACGTGCGAACGCAACCTTCGGAACGCCTCGCGCTCGCGGGGGCCGCCACAGCGCTCGACGACGCGCTCGAAGTACCCGATCCGGTCGTGAAGTTCCGCCGGATCGTAATCGGGCACGTCCAGCCGCGAGGCGGCGACGGTCGCCTCGACGACGGCGTAGTACCCACGGTTCGTCGTCGGGACGGTCCGGCGTTCGATCACCGCATCGGTCGGCGTGAGCGCCCACTCGACCCACTTGGTTTTGCCCTCCGTCCCTCGATCGATCGCCTCGACCTCGACGTTCGTCCAGGCGTCGACGCTCGCCAAGATCGGCTCGTCCTCCTCGCGAATCGAGCAGGCTGCGTCGACGAAGTCTACGGGATCGCTCGAAAACTGGACGTACCCGTCGCCGCGTTCCTCGAAGTTCCGCCTAGTCCGAGTTCGCCCCCACGTCCGAGCCGTCACGGGGTCACCGGCGAACAGACCGAGCGCGGCGACGTTCCAGCGGCCGTTCGGGCCGAGCGTGGTCACGATGGACTCCGTGACACCGCGGAGTTCGACCGGCCACTCGGCGCGCGTCACCTCACACCACCAACCCGCGTTCGAGGGCGACGAACAGCGCCCCGGCGACGATGTCGGCCGTCGTCCCCGGGTTGATGTCGCGGTCGACGAACTCACCGGCGAGCGCGTCGGCGTCCTCCGCGCCGTCGAGAACTGCGCGTGCGCGCTCGGTCGCTTCCGCCGCGGCGTCCGCCCCGTTTCGCGTGACGACGAACGTGTCCTCCTCGTCGGCGAGCAGTCGGAGGAACGTCCGCGAGACGCGCCGGTCGATGGGGCCGCTGTTTTCGAGCAGCCAGGTTGCGGCCTCGAAACTCCGCTCGAATCCCGAGAGCCACTCGGCGGCGACGCCGTCGTGATCGGCGGACCGTTCCATCACGTCGTACAGCGTCATCTCCCGCCTGCGGAGCGTCTCGACGGCCGCCGTGCCGCGTCGAACGTCCAACGCCGCCAGGTCCTCTGGCGGATCGTCGACGGCCACATCGACGTGCTCGAACGCCCGGTAGAACCCGCAGGCGTCGTCGACGGTCGTCCGCCTCACCGTTTCCGCGACGCCTTCGGGCGTGAGACGGTGCGTCGCGGCCGCCCGGACCAGCGGCACGGTGAGCAAGAGCGCGCCGAACTGGGTGTTCCCGCCGGACTGGTCGGCCATCCCCTCGACTGCCCGTTCGAAGGCACGACCGATCGGCTCGCCGTCGGCCGCCGCGCGCAGCCCCTCGAACGCCCCGACCGCACCGGCCATGAACTGCTCGAAGCGGAGGTTCTCGTGGTCGCGGCGTCGGTCGACGTTTCCAGGCTTGGGCGTCCCCGTCACTTCGAGCAACAGCGCGAGCTGTGCGTTCTCGGCCGGGTCACGCATCGGGCGTCACTCCGGGGTCGGCTGGCTCGGTCGCCTCCGCATCGAACCAGCCGTCGACGGCGGCTTGGACGCGCTTCAGGACTGCCGGATCGTCCGAGGGGCGACCTACGGAGACGGCATCTGCACCGTATTCGAGATACTCGTGGGCGCTCCGCCGATCCCGGACGCCGTTGTTGGCGATCACGAACGCCTCCGGGGCGGCCGAGACCACCTCGGTGACGATCGGTTCGCTGTCCATGGCGTCGATATGCAGGGCGTCCGCGCCCGAGTCGACGAGCGCTCGGGACAGGCGGGGCAAGTCGACGCCAGGGACCTCGGCGCGGACCTTGGCGCTGACCGTCGCGCCAGCGTCCGACGCCGCGGCGACCTGTTCGCGGAGGCGCTCCTCGTCCCTGAGCAACGTTTCGCCCGCGTCCGCGTCGCACATCTCCGGCTGCCGGCAGTGGGCGTTCACCTCGAGAATCGCGCCGTGATCGGCACAGACGGCCGCGGCCTCGGCGGTCGCCGCGGGATCGACGCTCCGGACGTTGAACGCCGGCGTGAGGTCGACGTCGGCCAGCGACGAGAGCTGCCGATCGAGAAAGCGGATCGGCGAGTCGGGGAGGAACTCGGTGCGTTCGCGATCGGCGAGCGCTCGGGCGGCAGCGCGCGTGGGGGCATCGAGTGCCAGCCCGCCGAGAAAGGCACAGCCGACATACGGTTCGGCGGTCAGCGCCCACTCGGCGTCGGATTCGCCTGATAGTGAGGCGACTGCGACGCGCGGTTCGAACATCAGGTGACCCCCACGTCGATCGCCTCGAAGGCCTCGCGGACGGCCCGACAGACGCGCAGTCCGTCCTCGGGGTCGCCGAGTTCGGTGTCGGTTCGGACGACCGGCCGGTCGAGCTCCGTCCCGTCGTCGTCGTCGAGGACGAAGGCGTCGGCGAAGGGGTACGCCGCGGCGACGCCGGTCGTCGACGGATCGTGGCCCGTGGCGGCCAGCAGATCGCCAGCCGGTCCGGAGAAGACCCGATCTTCGACGAACGGTGAGACGGCGACGACGGGCGTCGATTCGAGCGCCGACCGAAACGCGTCCATGGCGAGCATCGGGCCGAGACTCGTCACCGGGTTCGAGGGACCGATCACGACGGGCGCGTCGAGGACGGCCAGGGCGGCGTCGGTCGGTTCGGCGTCCTCGGCACCTCGGAACTCGACGCGCTCGATATCGGGGTCGGCCCGCCGATCCACCCAGAACTCCTGAAAGTGCATCGGCCCCTCGTCGGTGTGGACGATCGTGGCGACGGGGTCGTCGCTCATCGGCAGGACCGGGCGCTCGAGGCCCAGCGCGTCCGCGAGCGTCTCGGTCACCTCGGTGAGGGAGTTCCCCTCGTCGAGCAGACCGGTGCGCGTGACGTGAATTGCCCGATCGCGGTCGCCCAGTTCCATGAACTCACCCACGCCCGAAAACCGCCTGTAGCGGGCGATGTCGCGTCCGCTCGTCTGGGCCTCCGGAGGGAGATATCGCGGCCCCCCTGACAGTCCGGCCGCGTCGGTGAGCCGGCGTATCTCCGCGTGCGTCGCCGTGGTGTCGCCGTCGATCCCCCACCACGTCTCGTGGTCGAGGAGGCCGCCTTCGGAGAACAACACGGTGTCGATATCGGGGCAGACGAGGACGCCGCTCAGTTCGACGTCGTCGCCCGTGTTACAGACGGCGGGGGTCTCCTCGGGGGCGAAGACCGGCTTCGATCCCCGGAGGAGTTTCGGCGTCCCCGTACCGCCGGCGAGGAAGGTTACCATACTACCGCTATCATGTGGACGGATTTCAATCTGACCGTCGGGGGTCGGATCGACAGCCACGGATTCGGCGCGACCGTTTTTAACGGATGGCGACGAACCTTGACGCGGATGGTCACGATCAAGGACAGCGTTCACGACCACATCACCGTCGAGGGAGTCGCAGCGGAGCTTCTGGATACCCCTCCGGTCCAGCGGCTCAGACGGCTCAAACAGCTCGGGACCGTCGGGCTGGTGTATCCGAGCGCGAACCACACCCGGTTCGAGCACTCCCTCGGCGTCTATCACCTCGCGGACGCCGCGCTCGACGGATTGGGGATCGAGGGGGCGCAGGCGGAGCGGCTCCGGGCCGCGGCGATCCTCCACGATGTCGGCCATACGCCGTTCAGCCACAACATCGAGTCGATCATCGCGCGGCTGACGGGGCGGATGCACGACGAGGTCGACGACCTCCTCGAGGAGGGCGAGATCGCCCGCGTGCTCGCGCTGCACGACATCGATCCGGGGGCGGTCGCGGACCTCATCGCCGGCGATGGTGAGTTCGGCCAGCTCGTCTCGGGGGAGCTGGACGTCGATCGGATGGACTACCTCGTCCGCGACGCCCACCACACGGGCGTCCCGTACGGAACGATCGACACCGGGCGATTGATCCGCGAACTCCGGTTCGTCGACGGGGAGCTCGTGCTCGGCGAGGGGAACGTGCAGACGGCCGAGTCGCTGCTCGTCGCGCGGGCGCTGATGAACCCGGTCGTCTACAATCATCACGTCGCCCGGATCTCGAAGGCCATGCTCAGACAGGCGACGGAGCGGCTGCTAGAAACCGAGGAGGCGACCGCCGAGACGCTCCGCAGGATGGACGACGCGGCGTTGCGCGTCGCGCTCCGCTCGTGTCCGGAGACGGCGGCGTTTGCGACCCGTCTCGACACCCGCTCGCTGTACAAGCGGGCGATTTGGGCGGAGCTTCAGGACGTTCCGGACGAGCTCCTCGACGCCGATCACGAGGCGCGCGGCGAGTTCGAGCGGCAGATCGCGACGCGGGCCGGCGTTGAGCCCGACGCCGTCATCATCGACGTCCCCGATCGCCCCCGGATGCGCGAGTCGACGAGTCGGGTCGTCGTCAACGGCGAGGTCCGGACGCTGGGCACCCAATCGACGCTCGTGGACGCGCTCCGGCGGGTGCAACAGGAGCAGTGGCGACTCGGCGTGTACGCGCCCGAGGAGGCGACGGACGCGGTCGGACGGGCGGCCGAGGAGACGCTTGGACTGGATCTGGACGCCCTCGTCGTCGACGTTCGCAAGGGGATCAACACGACGCTCGACGAGTTTTGAGCCGCCTGGCCGGACGAAAGCTACAAGCGATTTAACCGGGGGGATCCAGGGACCCGTATGGAGCTTTCGGGAACGATACTCGCCGGCCCCGAGTACGAGCCGGTCGAGGGCCGGGTCGTCGTCAAGGACGGCGAGATCACGGCGATCGAGGAGGCGGAAACCGCGTCGTCGGCCATCATCTGTCCGGCGTTCGTCAACGCGCACACGCACATCGGCGACTCAATCGCCAAGGAGGCCGGCCGCGGCCTCTCGCTCGACGAACTCGTCGCACCGCCGGACGGGCTGAAACACCGGCTGCTTGCCGAGGCCTCGCGTGAGGAACTGGCCGAAGCGATGCGGCGCTCGCTGGAGTACATGATCGCCGGCGGAACCGGCGCGTTCATCGAGTTCCGAGAGGGCGGTGTGGCGGGCGTCGAGGCGCTCTCTGCAGCGGTCGAGACGCTCGACATCGATCCGATCGTGATGGGTCGAGACGAGATTGACGTCCTCGACGTCGCCGACGGCTACGGCGCCAGCGGCGCGCGCGACGGCGAGTTCTCGGCCGAGCGGACCGCGGCGAGAGCGCAGAACAAGCTGTTCGGCATCCACGCCGGCGAGCGCGACCCCTACGACATCAACTCGGCGCTCGACCTCGATCCCGACTTCCTCGTCCACATGGTCTACGCGGAACGGCTGCACCTCGAGCGAATCGAGGACAGCGAAATTCCGGTCGTCGTCTGCCCCCGCTCGAACCTCGTCACGGACGTGGGGGTCCCGCCGGTCGCGGAGCTCGTCGAACGGACGACCGTCGGACTCGGGACGGACAACGTGATGTTGAACAGCCCGTCGATGTTCCGCGAGATGGAGTTCGTCTCGAAGCTGTGCGACGTCTCCGCCCCCGAGGTGTTGCGGATGGCGACCGCTGCCGGCGCGGAGATCGCGGGACTGAACTACGGCGTCATCGAACCCGGACGGGACGCCCGACTCCAGGTCCTCGACGGGGATTCGGACAACCTCTGTGGCGCGCGTGATCCCGTCCGAGCCGTGGTCAGACGCGCCGGCGTCGACGACGTTACGAACGTTATATTGGGCTAAATCGACCGATAGACGGCGCGTGAACGGTCGAAACCGGTTTGTAGGCGGAAGACATATTATCATGTGGTGTGGTACCTATGTTTGATACGATACTCGTCCCGACTGACGGATCGGAGGGGATGGCCCGGGTGATAGACACCGCCTCGGAGCTCGCCGACGTTCACGGTTCGACCGTCCACTTCGTGTACGCCGTCCATACAGCGTCGTTCGCGAACCTGCCGATGGAGACCTCGTGGGAGAGCGTCGGCGTGATGCTCCGCGAGGACGGGGACGCTGCGCTCGAAGCCGCCGAGAGTCGGTCGACGGCCGATCGGGTCGAGACGGCGATGGTCGACGGCCCACCGAGCCGTGAGATCCTGACGTACGCCGAGGAGATCGGCTGTGACCTCGTCGTCATGGGGACACACGGTCGAGGCGGACTCAACCGCCTGCTGCTTGGGAGCGTGGCCGAGCGAGTCGTCCGTTCGGCGACGATCCCGATCATGACCGTCCGGGTCGGCGAACCCATCGAACGGCCGGCGAAAGCCACCGACGAACAACCGGTCACGGCTGATCCATCGGTGACCGAAGCGCTCGAATAGGCCGAAACAAAGCCAACTCTCAGGTCGGGCGGAGGTGTTCGCAATCGCCCGCGGAGACGCGTTCCTCCCCGTCGTCTGTCGCCACGACGAGCGTGCCCGGGAACTCGATATCGAGCGCCTCCCCGACGACATCCCCGCCGGGAGTCTCGACGCGAACGCGCTGACCGAGCGTGGTCGCCGTGTCGCGCCAGGCCGACAACACGGATTCCGGCGCGTTCCGTAGCTCCTCGAACCGCTCGATCAACGCGCGCGTCAGTGCCGCCCGGTCGACGTCGCCGATCAATTCGCGGATCGTCGTTGCCGTGTCCGGCACGGCGTCGGCATCGACGTTCGCGTTGATCCCGATCCCGACGACGATCCACGAGACCCGATCGGCCTCACCCTCCATCTCGGTGAGGATCCCGACGAGCTTTTCGCCGTCGACGAGGACGTCGTTGGGCCACTTGATGCCCGCGTCGACGCCGACGTCGTGGAGGACTTCGGTCGTCGCAACGGCCGCGGCGAGCGTGTAGATCGGCGCCTGTGCCGGCGGGAGATCCGGCCGACACACGAAACTGATCCAGATCCCCCCGGACGGTGACGAGAACTCGCGATCGAGCCGCCCCCGAGCGCCGATCTGCTCGTCCGCGAGCACAGCGACGTTCGACTCGCCCGCTGCGGCCAACTCCCTGGCTCGGTCGTTCGTGCTCCCGATCGAATCGTGGTACTCGATATCGAACGGCGCGTCGAGGCCGTATTCGACGCTGGCACCGCCGAACTCCGGCGTTCCCAACAGGACGTATCCGTCCTCGCGGCTGTCGATCTCGAATCCCCGTTCTCGAAGCGCTTCGATGTGCTTCCAGACTGCGGCGCGCGAAACGTCGAGTTCGTCGGCGAGCGTCGGACCCGAAACCGGGGCCTCGGAAAGCGACTCCAGGATTCGTCGTCGAGTGGCCTGCATATGCGGTGGTTCACGCGGCGCGTACGGATAACGGTCCCGAGAAACGCGCGTTTGAAAATCGTCGTCGGGCTCCGGTCACGCGTCGCGACTACTCGAGGACGACGAGCGGATCGTCCTGATCGACCGAGTCGCCCTCCGAAACGGCGATTTCGGTGACCGTGCCGCCCGTCTCGGTGACAACGTCGTTCTCCATCTTCATCGCCTCGAGAACGCAGATCACGTCGCCGGCGGCCACCTCGTCGCCTTCCTCGACGTTCACCGAGAGGATCGTCCCCTGCATCTCCGCGCGGACGACCTCACCGTCCGCCGAGATCTCGGGACCGTCGTCGCTGCTGTCGCCTCGACCGCGCGAGGGCCGCTGCGCCGTGGGGCTCGACGTCGGGTTGCCGCCGCCGGCCATCGCAGCGAACGCGCCGCTCTCCTCGAGGTTGACCTCGAAGCGCTTGCCGTTGACCTCGACGGTGAACTCCCGCTCGACCGTCTCCTCGTCCGAATCGCTCGATTCGATGTCGCCGCCCCACTTCTCTTGGGCGGTGTCGATCCGCTTGGGGTCGAGTTCGTTGTCGAGATACTTCGTCGTGTGCGTCCCGGCCGCGAACGCCTCGTCCTCAAGCATCAGCCGGTGGAACGGGATGATCGTCGGAATCCCCTCGATGTCGTACTCGGCCAGCGCCCGCTCCGAGCGGGCGAAACACTCCTGACGGTCGCCGGCGTGGACGATGAGCTTCGCGATCATCGAGTCGTAATCCGTCACGAGATCGTCCCCCTGTCGGAGCGCGTCGTCGAGGCGAACGCCGATCCCGCCCGGCGGGTCGTAGGTTTCGAGCGTGCCGCCCGTCGCCGGCGCGAACTCCTCGGCGGCGTTCTCGGCGTTGATCCGGAACTCGATCGCGTGGCCCTCGAGTTCGACGTCGTCCTGCTCGAAGTCGATCTCCTCGCCCGCGGCGACCCGCAGCTGCCACTTGACGATGTCGATGCCGGTCAGCTCCTCGGTGACGCAGTGTTCGACCTGAATCCGGGTGTTGACTTCGAGGAAGTAGAAGTTCGCGTCGGGACCGAGCAGTTCGTCGTCCGCCCGATCCTCCTCTTCGACGAGGAACTCGAACGTCCCGGCGTTGTAGTAGTCGGCCGCGTCCGCGCCGCGGCGGGCCGCCTCGCCGATCTTCTCGCGGAGTTCGTCCGAGAGCGCGGGCGATGGGCCCTCCTCGATGACCTTCTGGTGGCGGCGCTGGAGCGAGCAGTCGCGCTCGCCCAAGTGGCGGACGTTGCCGTGTTCGTCGGCGAGGATCTGGACCTCGATGTGACGCGGGTTCTCGAGGTAGCGTTCGAGGTACACGGAGTCGTTGTCGAAGTACGCCTCCCCCTCGCGCTTCGCGGCGTCGAGTTGGGCTTCGGCCTCTTCGGGGTCGTGGACGATCTTCATCCCGCGGCCGCCGCCACCGCCCTCGGCCTTGATCGCGATCGGGTAGCCGTGTTCGTCGCCGAACGCGTGGACCTCGTCGGCGGACGTGACCGGGTCTGTCGTCCCCGGGACGATCGGCACGTCGGCGGCGTCCATCACCTTGCGGGCCTTCGTCTTCTCGCCGGCCTGCTCCATCGACGTCGAGGAGGGGCCGACCCACGTCACGCCGTTGGTGGCCTCGACGGCCGCGGCGAACTCCGCGTTCTCCGCGAGGAAGCCGTACCCCGGGTGGATGGCGTCCGCACCCGCCTTCTCGGCGGCCTCGATGACGGCGTCGTGATCAAGATACGAGTCGGCCGCACGCGCGGGACCGACGTTGTACGCCTCGTCGGCGTATCGAACGTGGCCGCTGTGTTTGTCCGCGTCGCTGTACACCGCGACGGTGTCTACGCCGAGATCGGCACAGGCACGCATCACGCGAACCGCGATCTCGCCGCGATTTGCGACGAGCACCTTGTCGAACATGTTGTCGAATCGGTGTTACGGCGAGCACCTTATTCTATCGATCGACACCGAACCGAATGTCCGGAAAAGTTAGAATCGGTCGGTGCGCCCGGCGGCCGCCCAGTCGTCGCGCGGCGCGTCGATCGGCGCGCGGACCCGGCGGCTCTGGAGGGCCTCGATCCGGCCGGTGAACCCCCACCGGTCCCGCGGCGGTTCAGTCGAGCCCTGGCTCACCGCCGCCTCGGCTTCCGCAGCGAGCGTCCGGAAGACGGCGGTGATCGCGGCAGCCTCGGCTTCGTCCGCGTCGTCGGGGATGTCGAGGTGCATCGTCACAGCGGGATGTTCCCGTGCTTCTTGTCCGGCTGATCCTTGCGCTTCGATTCGAGCATCTCCAGATCGTGGATCAGCCGCGGGCGGGTGTCCTTCGGTTCGAGCACGTCGTCGACGAAGCCGCGCTCGGCGGCCGTGTAGGGGTTCGCGAAGGTGTCTCGGTACTCGTCGATGAGCTGTTCGCGGCGGGCCTCCACGTCGTCCGCGTCGGCCAGTTCGTCGCGGTAGAGGACGTTGACAGCGCCCTTCGGCCCCATGACCGCGATCTCGGCGGTCGGCCACGCGTAGTTGACGTCCGCTTCGAGGTGCTTCGACGCCATCACGTCGTACGCGCCGCCGTAGGCCTTCCGGGTGATGACCGTCAGTAGCGGAACCGTGGCCTCGCTGTAGGCGTACAGGAGCTTCGCGCCGTGTTTGATGATCCCGTTGTGCTCTTGGTCGGTGCCGGGCATGAACCCAGGGACATCGACGAACGTGACGATCGGGATGTTGAACGCGTCGCAAAAGCGGACGAACCGCCCGCCCTTCAGCGAGGCGTCGATGTCGAGTGTGCCGGCGTTGACGCGCGGTTGGTTCGCGACGATGCCGACGGATCGACCGTCGAGTCGGCCGAACCCTGTCACGAGGTTTCTGGCGTAGGCCTCGGCGACCTCGAAAAAGGAGTCCTCATCGACGATCCGGTCGATGACGTCGACGATGTCGTAGGGCTTTCGCGGCTGATCCGGGACGATCTCCTCGAGTTCGTCGTCGCGACGATCCGGATCGTCCCACGGTTCGACGCGGGGCGGGTCCTCGACGTTGTTCGAGGGGAGATACGAGAGGAGGTATCGGATATCGTCGAGCGCCTCCTTCTCGTCGGCCGCCGAAAAGTGCGCGACGCCCGAGTCGGCGGTGTGGGTTCCAGCTCCGCCCAGCTCCTCGAAGCCGACCTCCTCACCGGTGACCGTCTCGATCACGTCGGGGCCGGTGATGAACATGTGGCTCGTCTCCTGCACCATGTAGATGAAGTCGGTGATCGCGGGCGAGTAGACCGCACCGCCCGCGCAGGGACCCATGATCGCCGAGATCTGCGGGACGACCCCCGAAGCCTTCTGATTGCGGTGGAAGATGTCGGCGTAGCCCGCGAGCGAGTCGATCCCCTCTTGAATTCGGGCTCCGGCGGAGTCGTTGAGCCCGATGATCGGTGCGCCGGTCTCGACGGCGCGGTCCATCACCTTACACACCTTCTCGGCGAACGCCTCGCCGAGCGAGCCGCCGAAGACGGTAAAGTCGTGTGCGAACACGAAAACGGTTCGACCGTCGACCTCGCCGTACCCGGTGACGACGCCGTCGCCGTAGGGCTTCTCGGCGTCCATGTCGAAGTTGGTGCTGCGATGCGTCTTCAGTTGGTCGAACTCCTCGAAGGTGCCGTCGTCGAGGAAGTAGTCGATCCGCTCTCGGGCGGTCAGCTTCCCCTTCTCGTGTTGCTTTTCGATGCGCTCTTCGCCGCCGCCGAGTTCGGCTTCGCGCTTTTTGTCGCGTACCTCGTCGATGCTTTCGTCCATAGTCATGTGTTGGTCTTGCTCGGGAAACGACCAGCACCGAAAAAGGCGTTCCGTTATAGAATCGCCGCGCGGCCGGAGCGACAGATCGACCGTCCGGGGGCAAGATAACTTCCACCCTACGGCGCGGATTTATATACGTGTTTGAACCGTCGAGGTCGTGGTCGGCCACTGCCGGTTCGCGTGCCGTCACGGGGCGATCGAGCGCCGCACCGAGACGACACGCACTTACCGGTTCCGCCCGACACGGCGCGTGTATGCGTCTCATCGCGCACCGGGGATTTCGATCGGCGTATCCGGAAAACACCCTCAAAGCGGTCGAAGCCGCCGCAGCCGTCGCCGACGAGGTCGAGATCGACGTTCGGCGGTGCGGGAGCGGTGAGCTGGTCGTCATCCACGACGAGACGATCGATCGAGTCTCAGACGGCCACGGTCCGGTAGCCGAACACACGCTCGCTGAGCTCGAGGCGCTGGACGTCCTCGGGACCGGAGCGGGCGTCCCGACGCTCGAGGAAGCGCTGCGAGCGATTCCGTCGTACGTGGGCGTCAACATCGAGCTCAAGGAGCGGGGGACCGGAGGGGACGCGCTCGAACTGATCGACGCGCATCACCCACAGGCGATCGTCTCGTCGTTTTCGCGCGACGTGCTCGCGGACTGCCGTGAGATCGACCCGACGGTACCGCGTGCGTACCTGACGGACGACGCGGCGGCCGAGGGGATCGAGATAGCGATCGATCTCGATTGCGAGTATTTCCACCCGTCGATGGAGCGCTGTACCGGTCGGGTCGTCGCGGACGCCCACCGAGCGGGAATGAGCGTCACGGCGTGGTCGATCGACTCGTCCGACGAAGCAGAGACACTGGCGCAGGCCGGCGTCGACGGCGTCATCGCCGATCGACCGGACGTGCTCACCGGATCGATGGCCTAACGCGATGGCGTGATTTGCGGGATCTTCGACGCGACGAGAGCCGATCGGTTCCGGTAATACTAACTCCGGGTCGTTCGAGGTTTCGGGCGAACTAGCGATGAAACTTCACGAGTACCAAGCGAAAGGCGTGTTCGCCGACGCTGGGATCCCGGTTCCGGACTCGCAGCTCGCCTCGACCGTCGACGACGCGGTCGAGGCGGCCGGCGAGATCGGCTATCCGGTCGCAATCAAAGCGCAGGTACAGGTCGGCGGCCGCGGCAAGGCCGGCGGAATCAAACTCGTCGACGATGCCGAGGAGGCTCGCGAGGCGGCCGACGAGATTCTCGGGATGGATCTCAAGGGACTGCACGTCGACCGCGTGCTGGTTGAGGCGGCCGTCGACTTCACCGACGAGCTCTACGTCGGCGTGACGATGGACCGAACCGAGGGCAAGCCCGTCGCGATGGTCTCGACCCGCGGCGGCGTCAACATCGAGGAGGTCGCCGAGGAGGCCCCCGACGCGATCGTTCGAGAGCACATCGATCCCGCGTTCGGCATGCATCCCTACCAGGCCCGAAAGGCGGTCTTCGACGCCGGCGTCGACCGCACGGTCGCGAACGACGTCGCGTCGATCCTCACCCAGCTCTACCAGCTGTGGGACGACAAGGACGCGACGGATATCGAGGTCAACCCGCTCATGGTTACCTCCGACGACGAGGTCATCGCCGCGGACGCGGTGATGAACATCGACGAGGATGCGCTGTTTCGGCAGCCCGATCTCGCGGAGATGGAGGAGGAGGCCGCGAGCGACGAACTCGAAGCCAAGGCAAACGAGTACGGATTCGACTACGTTCGACTGTCGGGCAACGTCGGCATCATCGGCAATGGTGCCGGGCTCGTCATGACGACGCTGGACCTGGTCGATTACTACGGCGGCGAACCCGCAAACTTCCTCGACATCGGCGGCGGCGCGAAGGCCGAGCGCGTGACGAACGCCCTCGACATGGTGTTCTCCGACGAAAACGTCGACAGCGTGGTGTTCAACATATTCGGCGGGATCACCCGTGGCGACGAGGTCGCGAAGGGGATCAACGAGGCGCTCGAACAGTTCGATGAGATCCCGAAGAAGGTCGTCGTCCGACTCGCCGGGACCAACGCCGAGGAGGGCATGGAGATTCTGAACACGGACCTGGTAACGGTCGAGGGAACGCTCGAGGACGCCGTCCAGCGCGCCGTCAGCTACGCGGAGGAAGAACAATGAGCATTCTTGTCGACAACGATACGCGCGTCGTGGTACAGGGTATCACGGGCGGTGAGGGGAAGTTCCACACCGGCCAGATGCTTGAATACGGAACGAACGTCGTCGCGGGCGCGGTGCCCGGACGCGGCGGCCAAGAGGTCGAAGGCGTCCCGGTCTACGACACCGTTCACAAGGCCGTCCGGGAGCAAGACGCCAACGCTTCGGTCATCTTCGTCCCGCCGGCCTTCGCAGCCGACGCGATCTTCGAGGCGCTCGACTCGCCCGTCGATCTCGCCGTCGCCATCACTGAAGGGGTCCCCCAACAGGACATGGCGAAGGTCTACCGAAAACTCAGCGAGACCGACACCCACCTGATCGGGCCGAACTGCCCCGGCCTCATCACCCCCGGCGAGGCCAAACTCGGCATCCTGCCGGGCAACATCTTCGCCGACGGGAACGTCGGACTCGTTTCCCGATCCGGGACGCTCACCTACCAGGTTGTCGACAACCTCACCCAGCGCGGGATCGGGCAGACGACCGCGGTCGGGATCGGCGGCGACCCGATCATCGGAACGGACTTTATCGACGCTCTCGAACTGTTCGAGAACGATTCCGAGACCGAGGCCGTCGTGATGTGCGGTGAGATCGGCGGCGAGGACGAGGAGGAGGCCGCAGCGTTCATCGGCGAACACATGGACACGCCCGTCGCCGGCTTCATCGCCGGTCGAACCGCGCCGCCGGGCAAGCGGATGGGTCACGCGGGGGCCATCGTGTCGGGCTCCGGCACCGGCACCGCCCAATCGAAGATCGACGCCCTGAACGACGCGGGCGTTCCGGTCGGTGACACGCCCAACGAGGTCGCCGACCACATCGAAACGTTCATCTGAGGCCGGATCTCGAACCGGGCGTTCGGTATCCTGGATTTCTTCCGCTTCGGTTCAGACGACGACGAACCCGGCGTTTATTGGTTGGCTCTGCGTAGCATGACGCATGCTCGCTCGCGTACTGGTGCCGATGGACGACTCCGCGCTATCGGAAGAAGCGCTCCGACACGCGCTCGATGCGCATCCGACGGCTGAGATAACCGTTCTGCACGTCGTCGGTGGACCCTCCTCGATGATGGGGGAGGCGGCCAACGTCGCACTCGCCGATGACCCCGAGGCGGAAGCGAGCGACCACGCGAAGAACGTGATGGCGCGCGCCGCCGAGATCGCCGCCGAGCACGACCGGGAGATCGAAACCGAAGTGCGGATCGGGCATCCGGCGAGAACGATCGTCGACGTGGCGGAGGAGTTCGACGCGGTCGTCATCGGGAGCCACAGCGGCACGCTCGCCGAGCGATTGATCGTCGGAAACGTCGCCGAAACGATCGTCCGTCGATCGCCAGTTCCCGTCACCGTCGTTCGGTGAGGACGGAACGTCGACGGGGAGAACGGGCACGGCAGTAAAAGGACAACCGCGCTACTGCGACTCGTCGTCGCCCTCGTCAACTGCTTTTTTAACGGTTTCTTCGACTTTTTCGTCGACGGTTTCTTCGACCGTCTCCTCCACAGTTTCTTCGACCTTTTCGCCAACCGTCTCCTCCACAGTTTCTTCGACCTTTTCGCCAACCGTCTCCTCCACGGTTTCTTCGACCTTTTCGCCAACCGTCTCCTCCACGGTTTCTTCGACCGTCTCCTCCACGGTTTCTTCGACCTTTTCGCCAACCGTCTCCTCGACGGTCTTCTCGACCGTCTCACCGACCGTTTCTTCGACAGTCTTCTCGACTGTCTCACCGACTGTCTCCTCGACTTTTTCGCCCACAGATTTCTCCACTTCCTTGCCGACGGTGTCCTCGACGGTCTTCTCGAACTCCTTGCTCACCGTGTCCTCGACCGTCTTTTCGACTTCTTTGCTCACCGTGTCGCTGACGGTCTTCTCGACTTCTTTGCTCACCGTGTCCCCGACGGTCTTTTCGACCTCCTTGCCGACCGTCTTCTCGACCTCCTTACCGACCGTTTCGCCGACCGTCTTCTCGACCTCTTTACCCACTGTGTCGCCGACCGTCTTCTCGACTCGATCCGCGACCTCTCTCGTCATCCAGTCCGGATCGAAGCGGGCCATCTTCCACACGATGTGGATGACGTACGAGAGGATCACACCGAGCCCGAACGCGATACCGATCCCCGTCTCAACGACGACGATCAGCGCGATGGCGGCGAGGATCGCGACACCGTAGGCGAGATCGACGATGAAGTCGACGCGTTTCGGGTTCATCGGATATCGACCCCTGCCAGTGTAGTCGTTGATGTCATACCCGAACAATCGGTCCCGTGACGGGAAAAGGCCTCCATTCGCGTTCGTGCCCTGACGCGGATGGGGTCGTTTAATAGCGTCCGACGAGTGTTTCTAGTGTGTTCGAACTCCTCTTGCTTGCCGTCGGTATCGTCGTCGCCCTCTTCGTGGGGTTCAACATCGGTGGGGCGACTACGGGTCCGGCCTTCGGTCCGGCCGTCGGTGCGGGCGCGATCTCGAAGACCGGCGCTGCTGCGCTGATGTCGGCCTTCTTTTTGATCGGCGGCTGGACGATCGGGAGACAGGTCGTCGACACGCTGGGGAACGACTTGGTCACCGACCCCGGCGTGTTCACCATCGAATCCAGCATCGTGGTGCTGTTTTTTATCGGCGGCGCGCTGTTCGTCGGCAACTACTACGGCGTGCCCGCGTCCACGTCGATGACTGCCGTCGGCGCGATCGCCGGGCTCGGCGTCGCTACGGACGCGTTGAACTGGGCCGTGATGGGCGAGATCGCGGTCTGGTGGATCGTCGCCCCGATCGTGGGGTTTTGGGTCTCCGGGATGGTCGGACGCTACTTCTACACGCGGATCAACAGATGGGTGGCGATCACCACGACGCCCGGGCCGTTGGTCGAGATCGACCGAACCGGGGTCGTCCCACGACCGACGCCCGGGCCTAACACCACCCGACGGGAACTCACGGGGGCCGTCATCGTCGTCGGTATCGGCTGTCTGATGGCCTTCTCGTCGGGGACCTCGAACATCGCGAACGCCATCGCACCGCTCGTCGGGGCCGGCGTCGACATCGACCTGATGATCCTGCTCGGCTGCGCCGCCGTCGCGGTCGGCGCGTTCACCATCGCCCGACGGACGCTCGATACGCTCGGCAATGACATCACGGAACTGCCGCTGACCGCGGCCATCGTCGTCGCGATCATCTCCTCGACGATCGTCGTCGGGCTCTCGGCGATCGGTATTCCGGCCTCGTTCGTGATCATCGCGACGACGTCCATCGTGGGGCTCGGCTGGGGGCGTGCAACCCGAACATCGACCATCCCAGAGGTCGTCCGCGGAGAGCAGGAAACGAACGTCTCCGTCGGTGCGCTGGCCGCAGAACAGCCCGGGGAGAAAGCGCCGCCGATCGGGGAGGAAGACCCCGCGGACATCCCGGGCGCAGCGGATCTGTTCGACCCCACGACGACCGGGCGCGTGATAATCATGCAAAACGTCGTCCCGATCATCTCGACGGTCGGGGCCTACGTGGCGTTCACCGCGCTGTTTCGGTTCGTCTGGTAGCCCGTTTCGCGACACCGCCCGGCGGGGAGATCAAAACTGGTAGCGGCGCGCGTTGTCGTCGTTGGTACGTCGGAGTTCGATAACACGACACAATTAGTAATCAAAGAGGGTGTGACGACGGTTCATGAGGCCCCCGAAGAAAACCAGCGGCAACTAGAGGAGGGGAGATAGTATGAGCGGATTGCCGACGTGTCCGACTGGAGCGTGATCCGGTCGGCGCTGGGCGCTCGCGGCCTCGGCGTCGGCGCGATCGGTCACCTCCCCGAGGTCGGCCTCGATAAAGTTTAATCGATTTTAATACGGATGGGGGCCGAAAAATAGTATGCTCAAGCGGTTTATGAAGCTTCCGTGGCCGGTGATGCATACGATTTCGTTTCCTATCGCCGTTGTGTTAATAATAGCTTCTAGGATCAATAACCCCATTGGCGAACTGTTTGCCGCAGTCGGGTGGTTGTTTTTTCTTGCTACAGTCGTTTCGGGATTAGCATCATTTTTCACCTACTGGAGAACCGCAGGCGACAATAATATCGCGTGGTCTCAACGGGCGTGGCCGTGGATCATCGGCCAGTTGATCTTCACATCGTGGCCTGTGACCCTCCTGTGGGTCGTCATGCGGTGGTCATCGACAGGGCGAGTGTTCGAGAACTAACCGGTAAAACGAGGTCGGCCTCAAGCAGCTCCCATCAGCAAATAACTAAATCACCGTCTCCTACAATTTTAGATGACTCCAATCAATCCCAATAGCAAGCCATCGGTCTATCAAGTAGATCGGGGCGGCGACAAATGGTGTTATTAAGAAGTGACCGATAGTATAAAGCCACGTTCCCGGCACCCAGTCGGCGTTGTTTTCTTTCATGATTCTGGCTTCGGCATGGTAGCCGATTAATGACCCCCAGACTGCAATAAAAGCCACACCCACCAAACTGAATAGAAGCGTATCGGCGATAGCCACCGGGAGATATGGAGTTATTGCAAGAGCAATAAAAATAGCCGGAATGTACATCGTGATTATAAAATGAAATATCCACCACTTACTCTCCGCGGCTAAGTTTACTCTCTGGGTTGCTGGTTTACCATCTGAGCCGAATTCTTCCCCATACCGATTTTAGTAAAGCGTCAGATTATATATCTTAGGGGTAGCGAAAGTACCGGCGTGCAGTCGTTGTAACCTCTATTCAAGAAGTGAAAAGTAGAGTTCTATTTCGTCGTCTCCTATCGACGATTCATCACCCCCGACTTGCGTAAGGGGGATTAAAAACCGCCAATTTGTACTTTCAGGGATATGGTTTTCAGTAATCTGCCCCGCGTGTGTCACCCACCCAGAATTAAATGTAAGAACCGTTGCCTGAATTGCCGTTTCGCTGTCGCGGTCGAGGGGGGCAATACCCGTAACTCCGGGCACACTTTGATCAATATCAAGTGATTCGACGGGGAGGTCATCCATCTCATATTGAGGGTCAAATTCGACATACCCATCAAAACTATCAGTCTCAAAGGGCACCGAGGATTCAATTTCTATGAGCCATGCAGTTTGTGGAGGGAGAACCGGTAAGGACGCTTGATCACTCCCGATATAATTCCCGTTTGCATCAAACCATTGAACGACCAGCGTTACCCGACCAGCCGGAGCCTCACCGACATTACTTAGAAGGAATTGAGATATTTTCCCGTCAATAATCCATTCAAATTGTTTAATTTCGACATCCCCCACCGGACCGCTCTCTGGTGATTCTTCTTCTGATACGTTTTCGGGGGGGCGAGGATCATCGGGGTCGGGGTCGGGTCCTTGAATTTCATTACAACCCGCGAGGAGCGCCGCCCCCGAAGTCGCCACGAACTTCCGGCGTTTCATACTGCTAATGTACCTTTTAATGGTATTATATTTTGGATTAGAGTAACCATCTGCTCCGAACCCGCCGACTTTGGCCTCGGCGACAGTACCGGCGTTCAGTCGTTGTAGCAAATCCACTCACCCCTTGGTTTTTTATGTTTCATTTCATCAGATAAACCATGTCTCGGGGAAGTAGAAGTTCGCGGGGAACGACGATCCGAAAGGGGACCGGGGAACAGAATTCACGGTCGTGCAATCAATACTTTCGCCGATAGATCCTAGAGGTAATGCGGATGAACCGTATGACCTGCTTTGGGATTTCGTTTTAGAATACGGAGATAATGCCCGTGAAAGAGAAAAAGAGGCAATTGATAATCAAGACGACTAACCTATTATAAATTCTTTCTCGCTGTGTATTGATTCCATATCAGGTTCGGATTTTACTAGCCGAACATTTAGCCGTCTGTGTGTATAAAAGGACAATAACGGGGCAATAGCGGGGGAATTAGACCCCCCGTTCGGGGCAAAAGTGTAAATATTATTAAGATAAGCATTTGAGAGTTTATAAACATATATAAATAGATGTCACTAGGGAATAATCAGCAGCTTGCACGTAAGGTCGCATCAGCAATCGAACACTGGAATCCTTCAAAGGCATATGGCCACGAGTCTAAGTTTCAAAACGAGTTACAGGAGTATTTAGATCAGCGATTAAACGAAGGTAGTTCCATGATGTTTGCAGAAAAAAACGATATTATTGTAGAACGTGAACATGGCAACGTCAATGGAGATGTGGTCGTTAATGGGTCAATTGGTATTGAGCTAAAGCGCGATCTCAATAATAGCCAGACAAAGAAACTGCGTGGACAGATTGAGGAATATAAAAAAGAGTATACCCACGTAATTGCCCTTGCATGTGGAATTGATGATATGGATGGTTGGAGGAAATTAAAAAATGATTATGAAAATGGATCAAACATGGGAATGGATCCAAATTCTGCACCAGTAAAGTTTATTCATAAATCCAAATCGAATTACGGCGAGGGTAAGGCAGCAGACAGTTATTTATCTGACAAGACTGCGGGCTCAGCAGGTGGCCTTGATGACAGTGATGGGATTGAAGAGGTCGCCAAAACAATTGTACGGGGGATAGAGGGATACAATTCACTAACAGGAGACGGGTCTATGGGTTCGGGGGAAGCGGTTCTCGCGATTATACAAGCTACTGTAATTATTGGTGTTATTGTAGTTGGTCTTTTTGCTGTTATTTATTATTTAATACTATAACCACACATAGGCTCAAATCGTTTTAAATTCATATTGTGTGTTGATATGGCCATTTTAATTCTGATGACTAATTCACACCATCTTACACAATCTCTACCAAGTTCTTGATTAAAATGCCTTATGTGGCAAACCTGTGCCACTAGAACCACGCTGAACATAGTTCTTTTATACACATCTTTGTTCGATTACAACTCAAACACAACGCTGAGGATCAGACAATGTTGCTGAATCTGAGCTAACCATTATGAAATTTAATGTTTTATAACAAACAATTGGCTAACGAAGATGGATATATGATCTAAATAGGAGACAGCCGATCGAGGTAGTTTGTATGCTACAAATCGCACGAGAAGCACCACTCTGAGCTATCCGACACTTGCGCAAGGGATTCCACCCTCTCGCGCCAAGCGTCTGTCTGAATTGTTCGACGTGCATTCCGGTGAGTTCGGAAACGTCGTTCAACTCTTGCTCCTCGGTGAAGTCGAGAAATTTGTTCAGTCGATACTGATGCTTGTTCCTCGTGACTTCGATGTTCTGCTAAGTGCGCCTACAGCGGGTTGATCGTTCCATTCGACGTATCGCCCTCGGCAGCCGGCCCGTCGTCCGGGTGGTAGCCCTGTTCAATCGCCATGCACTCGGCTTCGGCCTGCTTCCCTTCGTAATAGTCGCTCTCCGGCAACCGATCCAGATACCCATCCGGCGATTCTAGTGATTCGCGCGCGGTTTTCGGTCTCCATTTCTTCCCGCCACTGGACTAACACTTACACAGTTGGAATACTAATCAACAGATAAGTGTGTGATAAAGAACAAATAAGCACCGCTGATTTGAGCCAAACGCGGTGAATTCGGCTTTTTCAAACCATACGACCCACAGCCACACCGACTACGAAATTATGATTGAACAGCTAGATGAATCCATTGATACTATGATGGCTATCTGGGGCGACTGGCGTAAATCGGTTTACGCATTTTACACCCGTTTTACATGGGGGTGTAAAACGCTATTCGAATTTCTCAACCGCTCTAACCCACGGTATCAAGGGATTAGTGTACCGGTTTACGGATTTTACGCTCTTGTGGCAGAGGCATCTCTGGCACGCGCGGGAACACGCACCTGCAACACATACCCCTCCAACACAGAAGTGTAAAATGCGTAAAGTGGTGGCTTGATTGTATCGCACTGTTGTGGTTTTTCGTTTTACACCCCTGTAAAATGCCGTAAAACACCCCCGTTGAGTTTTACACTGGTGTAGTCAGCGGTTGTTGTTTCTGTTCACTAATCTCTCCGAACCTCCACACCCGGATTCAAAATTGATATCGGCGAGCGTTATCGTCTTGGGGAGGGTATTGTTGTTGCTGTGGTTGTTCGTTGTAAGTATCCATCGTCATGCCCATTAAATACTCGTCGTACGTTACGTCGTAGCCGCTTCGAAGGTGAAAGTCGAGATTGCCGGTGTCGACGGCGGTCTGGAACAGCATGTGGATCGCGCGTCGGACGAGTTCGTCCGTCTCGTCTGGATCGTAGACACTTTCGAGCATCGCCAGTTCGTTCCGCGTTTCGGTGTCGAGTGCCACCGAGAGCTCCTCGCCGAGGTCGGCGTACGTCGCGTCGATATCGTCGGAGAGTTCGTCGAGTCCCATACCCGCGGGTGGGTCGGGCGCGCGGAAGTGGGTTTCGTTCCGCTCGACCGCGGCGACGGAAATGAACGCTTAAGCGTCGGACTCGATAACTCCTGCGTGATGAGGGCTGTCGAGTCGCGGGGGGATCGATGGCGGTGACCGAGCGATGACCGAATGGTTCGAGGTACTCGTCATCGCGTTCGTCGCCCAGTTGGCGGTGCTGCCCGGCGAGAAGGTGCAGTTTATCATCGCCGGACTCTCGACGCGATACAATCCGCTCGTCGTCGTCGCCGCGGCGGCGAGCGCCTTCGCGGGCTGGACCGCCCTCGAAGTCTGGTTCGGCCAGACACTCCAACGCGTGCTTTCGCCGCTCGTCCTCGACGGGATCACCGCCGGGCTGTTCTTTCTCTTCGGCGTCCTGCTGTGGCGATCGATGCCAGAGCGAAACGACGACGGGACCACGACCGACGGCGGACTCCCGGGCGTGGACGGCGAGATCTCCGTCCTCGGTCGTGAGATACCCGATCGGTTCGGGACGTTCCTGCCGATCTTCGCGATGATGGCCGCGGGCGAGTTCGGTGACAAGACCCAACTCGTCACGATCGGGCTCGCCGCACAATACTCGGCCGGATCGGCCATCTGGCTCGGCGAGATGCTCGCGATCATTCCCGTGAGCCTTGCGAACGCGTTCTTCTTCCATCGGTTCGCCGGCCGCTTCGACGTGCGGAAAGCGCACGTTGCGGGCGCGGCGATGTTTCTGTTCTTCGGCGCGGACACGGTGTTGGCCATGACGATGGACGTCTCGGTCTGGGAGACCGTCGTCGCGGCGATCTCGGACGCCGTCACGCTCGTGATCTGAGACGTCCTCGCGATCGACCGCTGTCGGATCGCCACACACAAGCCAGAGACACACCTACCACGGCTCGATGGCCGACGCTACGGACTGGACTCGCCCGGACGACCTCGATGCGATCCGAGAGACGCTCGTCGAGTGGTACGAAGCCGACCACCGGACGTACCCGTGGCGCGAGACGGACGACCCGTACCGGATCCTCGTTTCGGAGGTGATGAGCCAACAGACCCAACTCGATCGGGTAATCGAACCGTGGCGCGAGTTCGTCGAGGAGTGGCCGACCCCCGAGGCGCTGGCCGCCGCGGACAGAGCCGATGTCGTAGGCTTCTGGACGAGCCACTCGCTCGGCTACAACAATCGCGCGAAGTACCTCCACGAGGCGGCGCAACAGGTGGTCGAGGAGTACGACGGGGCGTTCCCAAGGACGCCGACCGAGTTGCAGGAGCTGATGGGCGTCGGCCCCTACACCGCGAACGCGGTGGCCTCCTTCGCGTTCAACGACGGCGACGCGGTCGTCGACACGAACGTCAAGCGGGTGTTGTATCGGTCATTTTCGGAAATCCATAATGCGGACGATCCTGACTACGAATCCGTTGCGAACGCCCTCATGCTGCCTGGAGAGTCCCGAATCTGGAACAACGCGATTATGGAACTCGGCGGTGTCGCCTGTAAGAAGAGACCGAAATGCGACGCTGCGGGCTGTCCGTGGCGCGAGTGGTGTCACGCCTACCAGACCGGCGACTTCACTGCGCCGGACGCACCCACACAGCCGAGTTTCGAGGGAAGCCGTCGGCAGTTCCGTGGACGGATCGTGCGAACGCTCGGCGAGTGCGATGAGATCGGAATCGACGAGTTGGGCCACCGGATCCGCGTGGACTACTCTCCGGACGGTACCCACGGTCGAGAGTGGCTCCGTGAGTTACTGTCAGATCTGGCTGAGGACGGGTTAATCGACGTTGTCGAGGCCGGCGAGGAAACCGCCGCTCGTCTCCGGGAGTGACGCCGTTGCGATCCCGGAGCTGTCGATCCCTGGGTACGAGAAACACGCTGCGCTTTTCCAACGACACCGTGAGCGGAGCATGTAACTCCCCGCTGCCGGTGGCGCGGGAGACCGCCGGATCGGCCACCGGCGGAGCGGCGTCCCGATGCGGCCTCGATTCGATAAACACATCCGCTGCACTCAGCACGCGGGCCCGGTCGCTCACACGGTCGGCGGGTCGATTTCCTCCTCGGCCGCGTCGCGCCACGAGTGCGTCGGCGTCCAATCGAGCAATCGCTCGGCTTTCGACGTGTCGTACACGGACGCATCGCCGACGACGCCGCAGTCGTCCGGTAGACTCCCGTAATACTCCTCCACGAGCTCGGCGAGGGTTTCGCCAAGGGCGTTGTCCGCGGCCGCGCAGTTGAACGCCTCGTGACCGTCGATGTCGGCGGCGAGCGCGGCCACGACCATGTCGACCACGTCGCGAACGTCGACGTACGACCAGAAGTTCCCGGCCCCGGCCGACCGATCCGAGACGTACGAGTCGTCTCTACAGGGGTACGCGCCGGGCTCTTGGATCCACGTGGGGCGAAGCGACGCGATCGAAACGCCGTCGCGTCGGGCGATCGTTTCGCCGATCTCCTCCGTGACGACCTTCGAGAGTCCGTACGGATCTTCGGGACGGCATGCGTGCGCTTCCGGGACGGGGATCGAGTCGGGCACGGGCGTCTCCTCGGCGAAGAAGAACCCGTACGCGCCGTCGGAGGAGGCTTGCACGACTCGCGCGCCGACGCGGCCCGATGCCGTGAGAACCGAGTGCGCCGCGAGGGTGTTGTTCCGGTAGAGGTCGACGCCGGGGTGTGTGCCCGCGACGGGGATCGCCGCCCAGTGGACGACCGTATCGGGGTCGATATCGGTCATCACGTCGAGGACGCTCCCGGCGTCGGTGAGGTCGAGCGCATAGTACTCGACGTCCGAGTGGCCGTCTCCGTCGGGGGGCGATCGATCGAGACAGACGACCCGATGCTCGTCGGCGAGACGATCGACGATCCAGCGGCCGGTCGTCCCACGACCGCCGGTGACGATGATGTCCATATGCAGATCCGTCGACGCCCCCGATAAAAAGTCGGCCGACTCACCGACGCACCGTCGACGACCGAATGCGGAGTCTTTAATCCGATCTGCCGAAAGCTACGCCTATGGCACAAACAGACGAGGACGATCCGCTGTCCTGGGCGCGCGATTACACCCCCATTCTCGCCGCGTATCAAGCGGAGTACGGCGAGACGACCCCGCTCGACGGCTACACGATCGCGTTCGCGTCACACCTGGAGACGAAATCCGGTGTCGCCATCGAAACGCTCCACGAGGCGGGCGCGGACGTGCTGTTCGCACCGAGCGAACCGCAGAGCACCCACGGCCCCGTCGTCGACGCCCTTGACGCCAGAGAGGGGATCACCGCTTTCGCGTGGGAGGGCATGACCGACGACGAGTTCGACAACGCCCAGCACGAACTGCTGGAGGAGGAGCCGGACTTCATCCTCGACGACGGCTGCGAACTCATCGCGAAGGTCCACGCCGAACACCCGGACGTGGCCGCGAACGTCATCGGCGGCGGTGAGCAGACGACCGCCGGAATCACCCGTCTCGAAGCGATGGAAGCCGAGGACGTCCTCCAGTTTCCGGTGTACGGCGTCAACGACACGCCAATGAAGCACTTCTTCGACAACGTCCACGGGACCGGCGAGTCCTCGCTGACGAACATCGCGATTACGTCGAACTCCATCATCGCCGGCAAGGACATCGTCGTCTGCGGATACGGCTACTGCGGCCGCGGCATCGCGAACAAGGCCCGCGAACTCGGCGGAAAGACGATCGTCACCGAGGTCGATCCGCGCAAGGCGCTGCAGGCGCACATGAACGGCCACCGCGTGATGGACATGGACGAGGCGGCCGAGGCCGGCGACCTGTTCATCTCCGCCACGGGCAACCGAGACGTCATCCGCGCCGAGCACTTCGAGCGGATGGACGACGGCGTCATCCTCGCCAACTCCGGGCACTTCGACGTCGAACTCGATCTGGACGGGCTGGAGGAACTGGCCGAGAAAACGACGACGCCGAAGGAGGGCGTGACCAGATACCACATGCCCGACGGCCGTCGGCTGAACCTACTCGCCGAAGGGCGACTCGTCAACTTGACCGGACCGTATAGCCAGGGACACCCGGCAGAGGTGATGGACACCACGTTTGCGATGATGTTCGTGGCGGCCTACGACATGCTCGTCGACGATCCCGAGTTGGAGCCGGGGCTGTACAACATTCCGGACCGCCTCGACCGCGAGGTCGCGAGCATGAAGCTGGAGACGCTCGGCCTCTCGACGGAGAAGATGATCGAGAGCCAGCGCGCCTACGGTGAGGAGTGGGAACACCCTGACAGCAGTTTCTAACGCTCTCCGCGGTTCTGACGCCCCTAAGTGATAAATTATATCAGCGTCCGATGGGTGCCATTCGGCATGGTTTCACGGCGTAACGTGCTCAAAACGAGCGCGATCGGATTGACAGCCGGTGTCGCGGGTTGTACAGGTAACGGCGGCGGCAACGGAAACGGCGGCAATGGAAACGGGAACGGAAACGGTGGAAATGGCGGCGGCAACGGAAATGGGAACGGCGGCAACGGCAATGGGGACGACGCGTCGGGATCGGGCTCCGACGTCAACGTCGGGATGATCTACGCCCTCGGCGGGACCGGCGATCAGTCGTTCAGCGACGCCGCGAATCGCGGCATCAACGAAGCGGTCGACGAGTTCGGTATCAGTTTCCAGGACGCGGGGCCGCAGGACAGCGGCGACTTCGGATCCTATCAGCAGCAGTTCGCACGATCGAGCGATCCCAACTACGATCTCATCATCTGTCTCGGCTTCGAGCATGTCTCGGATCTCGAAGAGAACGCGGCGCAGTATTCCGATCAGAAGTGGGCGCTTCTCGACGATTCGATCGACGCACCCAACGTCGAAAGCTGGGTGTACGCCGAAGAGCAGGGCGCGTATATGGCTGGCGAGGCCGCGGCGAAGCTCTCACAGCAGGAGTTCTCCGCCGGTGGCGCCGAGACCGATCCCGAGAACAAGACGCTCGGGTTTATCGGTGGCGTCGAAGTGCCTGTCGTGCAGGCGTTCGAAGCGGGCTTTCGCGCCGGCGCACAGAGCGTTGACGAGGAGTTCGAGGTCCTGAGCAGCTACGTCGGCGGATTCGCCAACCCGGGCGCGGTCGAGGAAGCGGCGATCTCGATGATCGACAACGGCGCGGACGTACTGCTTCACGGGGCTGGAGCCGGCGGCTCTGGCATGTTCCAGGCCTGCCAGAACCGCGGTCGATTCGCCTTCGGAGCCGACAGTCGACAGTCCGAGACGGCCTCGGAGTTCGCGGACGTCATACTCGGAAGCATCATCAAGGGCGTCGACGCGAGCGTCGTTCGCGCTGTCGAACGCGTCGTCGAAGGTGAGTTCGAGGGCGGTCGAACGCTCGAGCTCGGTGCCGGCGAGGGCGGCTTCGACCTCCCGTGGGGTGTCGAGATCGGCGACGAGATCCCACAGGAGATCAAAGACGAGGCGGCGGCCACCAAGGAAGCGATCGCCAACGGCGAGATCGACGTTTCGGCATAGCCGTAGGCAGGGTCGACGCCTCGGGGTCGACCCCACAGGTGAGAAACCGGCGGTCCAGACCGGCATACAATGCTCCGCATGACCAAGGCAGTCCATTTACAAAACATAACCAAGCGGTTTCCGGGAGGCGTCCTCGCTAACGACGGGGTCGACCTCGCGGTCGAGAAGGGCACGGTGCACGCGCTGCTCGGTGAGAACGGTGCGGGAAAGACGACGCTAATGAACGTCCTGTACGGGCTCTACGAGCCGACTGACGGGACGATCCGCGTCGACGGCGACCCGGTGGCGTTCGACTCGCCGCAGGACGCCATCGAGCACGGCGTCGGGATGATTCACCAACACTTCACGCTCGTGGATCCGATGACGGTCCTCGAAAACGTCGCGCTGGGCTGGGAACCGGTCAAGTACGGCGGGGTCGCGGTCGACGACGACCGCGTCGAGTCGGAGATTCGAGCGCTGAACGAGCGCTACGGGTTCGACCTCGGGGACGTGGTACGCACGCCGATCCAGGAGTTGAGCGTCGGCGTCCAACAGCGCGTCGAAGTCATCAAGACGCTGTACCGCGGGGCGGACGTGTTCATCTTCGACGAGCCGACGGCCGTGTTGACGCCGCAGGAGGCGACCGACCTGTTCCGGATCTTCGAAGAGCTGACCGCACAGGGCAAGACGATAATCTTCATCACCCACAAGCTCGACGAGGCGCTGAGCGCGGCCGACGAGGTCACCGTCCTTCGCGAGGGCAGGAACGTCGAGACGGTCGCCGCCGACGAAACGAACGAGGAGGCCCTCGCACAGAAGATGGTCGGCCGGGACGTCCTGTTGGACGTCGAACCGCGCCAGACGTCGAAGGGGAACGAGCGGCTCTCGGTGTCGAATCTGACCGTCGAAAACGAGCGCGGGATCGAGAAGGTAACGAACCTCGATCTCTCTGTGCATGCCGGGGAGATCCTTGGGATCGCCGGCGTGGACGGCAACGGTCAAACGGAGCTCGTCGAGGCGATCACGGGGCTGCAGGACGTCGCAGCCGGCACGATCGAGTTCGACGGCGACGATGTCACGAACGACTCGCGTCGAACGCGCATGGCGCGCGGACTGTCGTATATCCCGGGCGAACGGCAAGAACGGGCGCTCGTCCTCGATTTCGACCTGGTGAAAAACGCGGTGCTCGGGAGCCAGCGTCGGTCGGCGTTCAGCGACGGGCGGCGGATCGACTGGGACGCGGCCAGATCGCACACTGAGGAGATCATCCGCACCTACGACGTTCGACCGCCGGACCCGACCGCGATCGCGCGGTCGCTGTCTGGGGGAAATCAACAGAAGTTCGTCGTCGGACGTGAGTTTGCCCGCGATCCGGACATCGTAGTCGCGGCCCATCCCACGCGCGGCGTCGACATCGGAAGCATGGAATTCATCCACGAACAGCTCTTGGAGATGCGAGAACGCGGCGTCGCAATCTTGCTCGTCTCGGCGTCGCTTGACGAAGTGACCGGCCTCTCGGACCGGATCGGCGTCATCCACGACGGCTCGTTCGTCGACGTGGTCAGGCCGGACTCGGTCACCGAAGAGCGGCTTGGACTGCTGATGGCCGGCGAACGACCCGAAAGGACGGTGAACACCTCGTGACGTCCGTCTGGGACCGCCTCGAGCGCCTGTTCGATGCGTTGCTCGGACTCTCGGCGAGCGAGCGAATACTGCTGAGTCTGGCCGCCGTCGTCGCGGCCATCGTCGTCGGGATGGGGATCATCCTGGCCGCGGGGTCGATGGCCGCCTGTTCGTCGCCGAAGCTCGTCGTCTTCGGCGTGCAGTTTTGCTACGATCCGATCGAGGTGTACACCGTGTTGATCGGTGGCGCGTTCGGGAACTCCTACAACGTCGCCGCCACGCTTCAGCGCACGACGCTGCTTTTGTGCACCGGATTGAGCTTCGCCATCGCGTACAAGGGCGGCCTCTTCAACATCGGAGCGCAGGGGCAGTTCGTCCTCGGATCGCTGGCGACGACCGTCGTCGTCCTCGCGCTCGCCCCGTTGGCACCGACGGGCGTCGCCGGGGGCGCGCTGCTCGTTTCCGCTGGGGTACTGGCCGGCTGTGTCGTCGGAGGACTGTACGGCCTCTTGCCGGGATTCTTGAAGGTCCAGTACGACACCAACGAGGTCATCACGACGCTGCTTTTGAACTTCATCGCGACGGCGGTCGCGTTCGTCCTCGTCGACCGATATTTCAACGACGAGACGGTGCAGGGAACCGCGACCGAATCGATCCCGGACGTGGCGACGCTCGACCCGCGGGTGTTCCCACAGGGAAGCGAGTTTTCGCTGCCGGTCTTCGTCCTCGCGCTCGTCGTCGTGGGGCTGTTCTTCTACTTACTCACGCGGACGACGATCGGCTACGACATTCAGTCGGTCGGGACGCAGCCAAAGGCGGCCGCCTTCGGCGGCGTCAGCGAGCGGTTCACCACGCTGTTTTCGATGACGCTCGCCGGCGTGATCGCCGGACTCGGTGGTGCGATCTTTATTCTGATGGTGCTCGGCCGGTGGCAAAGCGGCGCGCCGTCGGTGGGGTTCGACGGGATCGCCGTCTCGATCCTCGCCGGAAACAACCCGATCGGGCTGATACCGGCTGGACTGCTGTTCGGCGCGCTCGACAGCGGCAGTCAGGCCATCGAGTTCCAACTCGACGTGCCCGGTGAGCTCATCGGCGTGTTGCAGGGACTGATTATCCTCTTCGTCGCGACGCCGGAACTGTTCCGGATGCTCGGTAGCCACCTCGACCGACGCGGAACGGTCGACCTTCGGAACGAGGGGGCGGACCGATGAGCGTTCTCGGCCGAACGACGCTCAAGTGGGGACTGCTGGTCGTCGCGGCGATCGGGGCGCTGTTCGTCGGACAGTTCCTCGCACCGGCGGGCTCGGTGACAGCACAGGTGTTTGACGCGCTGCTCACGACGAGTTACGCCAGCGCCGTCCTCCGCGTCAGCGTGCCGATCGGCTTCGCGGCGCTCGGCGGCATCTTCGCCGAGAAATCCGGCGTCATCAACATCGGTATCGAGGGATTTCTCGTGCTCTCTGCGCTGAGCAGCGTCGTCGCGTTCCACGGGCTCGCCGAGGCGGGCGTCGGGACGACCGCGGCGCTTTGGACCGCGTTCCTCGCGGGCATCCTCGTGAGCGTCGCCGCGGCGGCCGTGTTCGCCGTCTTCGTCATCCGGTACGAGGCCGATCAGGTCATCGCCGGGCTGGCGATCTGGCTGATCTCCCTCGGCGTCGCGCCGTTCGTCTCGCTCGTGCTGTTCGAGAGCGTCAACAGCCCGTCCGTGGAGACGTTCGGGACGTGGCGGATCCCGCTGCTCGCGGACATTCCCGGAATCGGCCCGGTGTTGTTCGACGCGTCGCCGATGGTGTATCTGCTGCTCGTCGCGACGCCCGTCAGTTGGTACGTGCTCAGACACACGCGGCTCGGCCGGCGAATCAGAGCCAGCGGCGAGAATCCCAGAGCGCTCGATACGGCCGGAGTGAGCGTCAGTCGGACCCGATACGTCGGCGTCTTGCTCTCCGGCGTTCTCTGCGGTATCGGCGGCGCGGGCTTCACGCTCGGCCAGCTCGGCCGGTTCGTCGGCGCGGGCCAGACGAGCATCGACGGCCGCGGCTTCCTTGGAATCGTCGCGTACCTGTTCGGCAACTACAATCCGATCACCTCGCTGGGCGGCGCGCTCCTGTTCGCCAGTTTCGACTCCCTGCAGCTTCGGCTCCAACAGATCTCCGAACTGGACGTCCCGAGCGCGCTGTTCGGCGTCTTGCCCTTCATCGTCGTCATCGTCGTGTTGACGCTCATCGGTGGGACCCGCCTGCCGGCGGCGCTCGGCCAACACTACGACGACGAGGAGTAGCCACCGTGAACGTCTTTGTCCCGACCCGCGAACTGATCACCCATGACCGAGATACGGGTCGCAGCACTCGTCGGCAGCCTGCGTGACGGCAGCTACACCCGGCCGGCGTGTCGGCACGCGCTCGACGAGGCGGCGACGTACGAAGCGGTCGAGACGGATCTCGTCGATCTCCGCGACGTGTCGTTGCCGGTGTACGACGCCGCCGACGACGAGGCGGGCGACGCGGCCGAACTCAGAGCGCGGCTCCGCGATGCTGACTCGATCATCCTCGGGAGCCCCGTCTACCACGGCTCGTACGCCTCGGCGCTGAAGAACGCGCTCGATTACTGCGGCTTCGACGAGTTCGAAGACACGACGGTCGGACTGCTGTGCGTCGCTGGGGGATCGTTCCCGACGACGACGCTCGATCACCTCCGAGCCGTGAGTCGCGCGCTCGACGCGTGGGTCGTCCCGCATCAAGTGGCGATCCCGAGAGCCCATCGCTGCTTCGAGAACGGCGAGATCGTCGACGAGGACGTTCGCGATCGCGTGGAAGTGCTCGGCCGCCGGATGGTCGAGTACGCGAGTATCGAACCGGATCCGCGGACGATCGAGTCGACCCAAAACGTTGGCGCAAACGATCGGTGAGGCCACCGACAGCGGGGCGCGTGGATTCCGACAACCGTTTTAAGCCCCAACTGTTGTGTTCCGCTAATGGGTAACTGTATCATTTGCGGCACGTCCGCCGACGGACCGATCTGTGAGGTCCACCAAGAGGACGTCGTCTTCGAATTCACTGGAAACCAACCGTCGCAGCTGACGCCCGGACGCTTCTATCTCGGGAGCGTCGACGGCTACGCCGATTTCGGTGTGTTCGTCAACATCGGTCACGTCACCGGATTGCTCCACAGAAGCAAGCTCGATCGACGACTCGAGAGCCTCGATTGGGAGGTTGGCGATGAGGTCTGTGTGCAGGTCAACAACGTTCGCGACAACGGCGACATCGACCTCAACTGGTCGATCCGACAGTCGCCGGACGACTTCCGCGGGCGACTCGTCCAGACGCCCGAGGGCGACGAACTCCCCGAGAAGGACGACGAGGACGAGCCGCAAGCGGAACCCGACCCCGAGCCGGACGCTGACGCCGATGCCGACACCGACGACGAACCCACGGCCGGAGAGCCGGGGACGACGGGCGGCGCCGACGAGCAAAGCGGCGGCAACCCGAGCGACGCCGAACTGGCGGAGCTGGCGACTGATTCCGACGCGGCCGAGGCAGCGGCCGAGGCGGCCGACATCGAGCGCGTCGAAATCGACTCACTCGAAGATCGCGTCGGCGAGATGGTTCGGCTCGAAGGGACGCTCGCCTCGGTCCGACAGACGTCCGGACCGACGGTGTTCGAACTCCGCGACGAAACCGGTATCGTCGACTGTGCGGCGTTCATCGAAGCCGGTGTCCGAGCGTACCCGGACGTCGACGTCGACGATGTCGTGCGGTTGGATGGCGAAGTGCAGCTTCGACGCGGCGAGATCCAGGTCGAGACCGAATCGCTCGTCGCGCTCGACGACGAGGCACAGTCGACCGTCGAGACGCGGATCGACGACGCCCTCGAGGACCGCGCGAGTCCCGAACCGTTCGAGCCGATCGCGGACGATCCCGAGATCGCGGCCGTCGTTGATGACGCCGAGGCCGCCGCGACGGAGATCCGTCGCGCGGTGATCGAGTCTCGTCCGATCGTCGTTCGCCACGACGCGACGGCCGACGGCTACGTCGCCGGGGCGGCGATCGAGCGTGCCGTCCTCCCGCTCGTCGAGGCCGAACACGGGACGGCCGACGCGGTCTATCACTACTTCGACCGCCGACCGCTCGAGGACGGCGTCTACGACATGAACGACGCGACGAAGGACGTGACGCGCATGCTCTCCGACCGCGACCGTCACGGCGAGACGCTGCCGCTGTTCGTGTTCGCCGCCGCCGGCTCGACGGCGGCTTCGACGGACGGCCTCGAGCTGTTGGACATCTACGACGCCCCGCGCGTCGTCCTCGACGGACGCAGCGCCGACGAAGCGGTCGCCGAGCGCGTCGACTCGCTCGTCACGGTCGAGGATCGGACCGCCTCGACCGTCGCCGCCACCCTCGCCGCGGCGGTCAACGGCGACGTTCGCGATGACGTGCGCCACCTGCCGGCGGTGAGCTACTGGGCGGACGCCCCAGCAGTCTACGACGAACTCGCCGTCGAGGCCGGCGTCGACGCCAAAGCAGCGAAGCAGCTTCGCGAATCGATCGCGCTGGAGGCGTACTATCAGTCCTACGAGGACAAACGCGAGCTCATCATCGATCTGCTGTTCGAGAAGCGGACCGGCCTCGCCGCGCAGGTCTCCGAACAGTTCGGGACGAAACTCGACGCGGAACTCGACACAGCCGTCCCGAACCTCGACGAGCGGACCGTCGACGGCGTCTCGGTGGCCGTCCTCGACACGGACGCGTACACGCACCGATACGACTTCCCGCCGACGCGACTCCTGCTGGACGAACTCTCCCGTCGGCTCGACTCGGCTGCGGTCATCGGCGTCGGCACCGACGAACTCCACGTCCGAACCAATGGCCAACTGGATCTCGGCGCGGTCGTCGCTCAGCTCGAATCGGCGGCACCGGACGCCGGCATCGCCGACCCCGGCGCTCGCGAGCCGAAAATCGAGTTCCTCGTCGGCGAACGCGACGTGGTCATCGAAGTTGCTGTCGAAGCTGTCGGGGCGGCAATCGCGACGCCGTCGGCGTAACCCCGAACCGCCGGCACCGATCGAACTTTTATCTTTCGCGCTCGTATTCGCGGACATGCACCGTCGAACGTTTCTCGCAGGCGTCTCGGCGGTCGTTGCGGGCTGTAGCAGTCGCGAGGAGCCGGACGTGCTACGCCCGACTGTCACACCGGTCGAGGTACCCTCGGATCCGCGTATGGCGGGCGCTGCGATCCCGGTCGGCGAGTCGCAGTTCGGTGCGGACGTACGCGGACCCGATGGCGTTACCTGCTTTCACCGGCTCGACGACCGATCCGAATCGGCGTACGTCGCGCCCTCTAGAGAACGGTTCACCCCGAAGAATCCGGCCGGGTCGATGTACGTCACGAACGGGAACACGGCCGAGCTCGTGGTCGAAACCGGCTGGGAGCTGCTGAAAGACAGCGGTCATCGGTGGGTGCCGATCAACGCACCACAGGCTGGACGGAGCGAGATCTCCGTGCTCGCCCCCAACGACCGATGGCGACGGGGACACGTCGTACGGCAAGTGTTCGGACTGTCGGTGTTGGGGCCGGGGCGATACGTCCGCGTCGAGTCGGTGCGCCGCAGAGGCGACCGCGAACCGCAGTCGATTGGCGCGCTGTTCGAGGTCAACGGAACGCAGTTCCGCATGGTCCCGAGACGGGAGCCGACCGCCCGCGGTGACGACGTCGTCCGAATCGACACCGGATTGCGGGCCGAGATGGATCTCGTCTTCGAACGGGTGGACGACGCGGCGGACGCCGTCGAGCTCGTGCCGGAGGCGGTCGGCGCGATCCCGATGTTCTGGGACTCGATCCCCCAACTTCGCGACGTGTCGACCGTGCGGTTTCGAAACGCCGGGGCAGATGTGGCGTTCAGATACCTCGACTCGGCGACGGTCCGGGACGAACCCGTCGGTCCCGGGGACCTCCTCGCCGTCGAGGACGTGACCTTCACCGTCCGAATCGTCGAACACAACCGCTAGCCATTTCCCGTCGCGCCCCGTTGTGCCGGTAGCGAATGAGTACCGACGTCGATCCCGCGGAGTCAGAGGCGTTCGAACGCGTCTGTGCGTCGCTCGTCGAGTCGATTCTCGCCGGCGAGATCGACCGCGACGACGTCGAGAGCGCGAAGATGGACGCCTGCCGCGAACACTCCGCGCCGAAAGTGCCGAAGAACACCGAACTGCTCGACTACGCGCCCGACGAGCACCGCGAGGAGCTCGAATCGGTGCTCCAGCGGAAACCGGTCCGGACGGCGTCGGGCGTCTCCCCGGTCGCGATCATGACCTCGCCGCACACGTGCCCGCACGGCAAGTGTCTGTACTGTCCGGGCGGGCCGGCCTCTGAGTTCTCCTCATCGCAGAGCTACACGGGCCACGAGCCGGCGGCGGCGCGGGGCGTCCAAAACGACTACGACCCGTACGGGCAGGTAACGCTTCGGCTCCACCAGCTTCGGGAGATCGGTCACCCCGTCGACAAGGTCGAACTCATCCTGATGGGCGGGACGATGACCGCGCGGAGCCACGACTACCAGGAGTGGTTCGTCAAGCGCGCGCTGGAGGCGATGAACGACTACGACCTCGACGCGTCGCCGGCACCGAGCGAATCCGAGTCGTTCAAGCCGGATCCCAGTGACGCCGAGTTCAGGTACCTCGAGGACGTGATCGCCGAAAACGAGACGAACGAGATCCGGAACATCGGGACGACGTTCGAGACGAAGCCCGACTGGTGTGACCCCGAACAGATCGACCGGATGCTCGCGCTGGGCGGGACGAAGGTCGAGGTCGGCGTCCAGACGACCTACGAGCGGGTCAACCGTGAGATGCACCGCGGCCACGGCATCCAGGCGTCGCTCGACGCGAATCGTCGGCTCCGTAACGCCGGGTTCAAAGTCGGCTTTCACATGATGCCCGGCCAGCCGGGAATGTCGGCGGAGATGTGTTTGCAGGACTTCCGTGAGCTCTTCGAGAACGCCGACTGGCGGCCGGACTACCTCAAGATCTATCCGACGCTCGTCGTCCGCGACACGATCACCTACGACATGTGGCGGCGCGGAGAGTACGAGCCGCTCACGAACGAGGAGGCCGCGGAACTCGTCGCAGAGATCAAATCGATGATCCCGCGGTACACCCGGCTCCAGCGGGTGCAGCGCGACATTCCCGCGGACTTCATCGACGCGGGCGTCTGGAAGTCGAACCTCCGCCAGCTGGCTCGACAGCGGATGGAGGAACACGGCTGGACGTGCGAGTGCATCCGCTGTCGGGAGGTCGGGATGAACGATGCCGAGCCGGACACCGTCGAGCTGGACGTACACACCTACGAGGCCGCCGGCGGGACGGAACACTTCATCTCCGCCGAGGACTTCGAGCAGGACCTCCTGATCGGCTTCTGTCGGCTCCGGTTCCCCGGCGGCTCGCCCGACGAGGGGCCGCTCCCGACGGACGACCCGATCAGGCCCGAACTCGAAGGCGCGGCCGTGGTCCGCGAACTCCACGTCTACGGCAGCGAGGTCGGCGTCGGGGAGGCGAGCGGCGACGACCACCAACACCGGGGCTACGGCCGTCGATTGCTCGAAACGGCCGAGGCGATGGCGGCGGACGCCGGCTTCGAGAAACTGTCGGTCATCTCAGGGATCGGCGTCAGAGAGTACTACCGCGAGAAACTCGAGTACTATCAGGATGGCCCGTACGTTTCGAAGCGGCTGTAAGCCGAGATGTCATCGCGGTTAAATGTCCAAAATCGCGTCCATCAACTTCGACTGGGACGCCGCCAGGTGCTCGGAGAACGTCGAGGTGGTGATCCCGAGTTCGTCGGCGACCTCGCCGGCGTTCGCCCCTTTCGGATGCTCGAAATAGCCCATCGAGTTCGCGGTTTCGAGCACCTCGCGTTGGCGTTCGGTGAGTCGGCTCCGGTCGAGCAACACCAGATCGTCCTCGGGCGCGTCGTGTTCGCTGCGGAGCAGCCGTCGCACGTCCACCGCCGAGTACCGGTTCCGGAGCGTCACGATCGTCTCCTGAAGCGTCTCCATGTCGGTCGCGTGGAAGACGAGGTACAGCGAGCCGTCGCGTGCGTGGAGGTCGACGATCGGGCAGTCGAACAGCTCGACGGTTTCGCATGGACAGCCGCGGCCGCGCTCGCGGCTGAATCGGTACATCGTCTTCGCGCCGTAATCGAAGATTTCGGTCAACTCGACGCTCGCTTCGGGGTCGCCGCCGCTCTCGAGCATGAACTCCTCGTTGACCCGGTCGGGCGCTCCGCCCGTGACGCCGCGCGCGATTGTGTATGACGGCGAACCGAGATCAGACGACGCCTCGACGATCGGGCAGGTCCCGTCGGCGGCGACGCGGATCTCAGCGCGGATCCCCGAACCCATCGAGCGGGCTTGAATCCGGACGCACCTAAGTCTGTCTGCTGTCGCGAATCCCTCGGCCGCGTTATAAAATACCCTCTATACTGAGGGATGGATTACGCCACCGGACAGGACGTTGCGTAAGACACGACAATGGCAGCCGAAGTTCACCCGAGAGATGGCCTACGAGCGACGACGAAGGACCGTTCGAGCGTGGCCGACTGCGGGGCGATCCTGGCCGCGCTTGAGGATCCCGACTGCCGGGCGCTGCTCGAAGCGACGACTGACGAGGCGCTGACCGCGGGCGAGCTGACCGAGCGGTGCGACGTCCCGCGCTCGACGACCTACCGAAAACTCGAACAGCTGACCGAGGCGGGGCTCGTCGAAGAGCGCGTTCGGCTCAGCACCGACGGCAAACACGCGAGCGAGTATCGGCGAACGTTCGACGACGTCACCATCTCGCTCGGGGAGTCCGAGGGCCTGACCATCGGGCTCTCCTCGAGTGTCGCGACGCCAGAGGCGGCCGACTGACAGTGTCGACTTTCGGCGCTTCCGACCCGAATCGCACGAATCGACTGCCGCAGCCGTCCGAAACCCAATCGATATATCACATAGAATGTCGTACACGCGAAACGACCGCACGCCCGGTGGCCGAGATCCGACAATGAGTACGTACATCTTCGTCTGCCCCGACTGCAAACAGGAGATCGAGGTCAACGCCTCGATGCGAGAGGCGATCCTCTCGAGCGGCTGTCCGGTGTGCATCGAGTCCGTGAGGGCGACGCACTTCGAGATGGCGTGACCCGGGCAGCCAGCGCGCGGGCTACTTTTCGCGGGAGATTTCGATGAGACGGCCGCTGAGCGTCTCCGGGTCGAGCCGGTAGAGTTCGATATCGAGTTCCCCCTTCTGTTTCGGCCATATCTCGAAGAGCGGCCGCTTGGCGTCGCCGTACTGTTGGACATCTTCGACGGTCAGTTCCTGCGGGTCAATCCGAACGAGCGTCCCGGTGGCGATGACGCTCCGATACGTGTCGCCGTCGGCCTCGTAGACGACCAACCGTGCGTCCGGATTCGAGTCGAGAAATCGTCGCTTTTCGCTCTCCGGGGTCGAGACCAATCGCGTGTAAAACTGCCCGTTCGACGCATCGTACCCGTACGATATCGGGATCGCGTACGGCTCGTCCGTCCGCGCGAGCGACATCACCCCCGTCTCGTGGGATCCGAGGAAGGCATCGGTCTCCTCGGGCGACATCTTGGTCCGGCGATCGATTGCCATACGCCGAAAACCGTCCCCCAATACTTATCATTGACTTATGCTGGTGGTCAGCGCCACGCCGAGAGCTCGACGATCACTCCTCGGTCAGCGCTGATCCACTGGGTGAGCCGCTCGTCGCCGTCCGCATTCTGCGGGACGAACGTGTACTCGCCGTTCGGATCGTCGGGACCGTTCGGGAGCACTTCGAGGGTGTAAGGGTGTCCCGATGCCCGACCGCGCTTCGATCCGAACCCGCTGGTGGAGTCGGTCATGTGCGACGGTTGGAGGCGCGGCACATAAATCGCCCCGGGGGATCTCAGGCGGCGGGATCGCGCCGTCCGAACGTGTTCGGCAACGGCGTCTCGGGAGGTGAACGGGTAGCCGAGCGTGCATGTCCGGTACCACACTCGACGTTCGAGACGTCCCGCCGGCGGAGCGCCACCCAAAGATCCACTCGGCCTTTGGGGAGTGGTCGCCCGGCGAGACGCTGACGATCCTCGAGGACCACGAACCGAAGCCGTTGTTCTGCGAGTTCCAAGCGGAGGTTGAGGCCTTCGACGCCGAGGGCTACGAGGTCGAACAGCGACATCCGAACGAGTTCGTCGCCCGATTCCCGAAGCGGTAACGGCCTAACGGCTACTCCCAGATCGCGGTCACGGCGCTGTCGTCAGTTTCGATCGTCGCGTAGGTGTATCCTCTGTCATCGAGCTTCGGTAGAGAAACTGCGGCTCTCGGTCGTTGAGCTGTACCACGGTCACGTCGTCGTCCATTTCGGCAGCCGTTCGCGGGCGTTCGCGACCACCGGGGACCCGCTCGCGAGCGATCCGCTTTGCGCGTACGTTCCGGCAGGGTACGACTGCGATCTCCCGGCGGGCGTCGAGGACGCAAACGACCGTCGAGGTCCGATGTACCGGCAACGTCAGGACTGAGATCGGCAAGCACAGCTTCGAGTACACCTTCGAGGGATCGACGCTCCGGGACTTCTTGAAGGTCTTCTTCGAGGAGTACGACGTCGCGGACATGCCCATCGCCGAGACCGAAGCGGACGCGACGACGGGCGGCTGGGCTCCGACCGACGGCGACCCGTCGGGGACCCGGAAGAAGAACCCCGAGGGCGAACGGGCGCGCGCGTTCGCTCGCGTGGCGATCAACGATCGAAGAACGACCCCACGATCGCGGGTGTGACTCCGAGCGCGAACCCGGCGACTGTGTCGATGGCGTGGCTACCGACGACCCGGTACGTTCGGGCCCGGTCGAATGTCAAGGTGAACGCTGACGGACCGAGACTCGGGAAGATGAACGGCCGGCCGCTCGCCCACGGGAGCAGCCCGAGCGCGGTGAACAACACCCCGGCGTAGAGGCTCGTCCCGAGCCGCCGTCTGACCATGGTCGTCCTCCATCGATGAGGGTTCTAATCGTTGGGATACGCCGTCGCGGATGACCGCGAAACCGGTGTTTTAGTGCGTTCGGCACGTCCGGAGAGGTATGCAAACCATCGGGATCGTCGGTGCCGGTGCGGCCGCCGCCGCCGCGGCGTTCACCATCGAACGAACCGTCCCCAAGGCCGACGTGACCGTCCTCGAGAAGTCCGGCGGGCTCTGCGGCCGCGCCGCGACTCGGCGAGGCGACGGCCTCATCTACGACTACGGCGCGAACTACGTCAAATCCGACGACGAGCGCGTCGTCGAACTCCTCACCGAGACGCTGGAAACGGACGGAATCGCGGATATCTCCGAGCCGATCTACACCTTCGATAGATCGGGAGCAGTCTCGCCGGGGCGCGACGCGGACGGTCACAAGTGGAGCTACGAAACCGGCCTGACCCAGATCGCAAAGCGGCTCTTCGAGCGGGCCGAGGCGACGGTTCACCGACGAACGCCCGTCGAGACGATCCGGCGAGATGGCGAGAGCTGGACGCTCGTCGACGCGGAGGGCGGCTCGTGGGGACCGTTCGACGTGTTGTGTCTGAATCCGCCCGCGCCGCAGACGGCCGCGTTGCTCGACGACGCCGAGTGGGACGACGAGCGTGGGGACGCGCTCCGCGAGGCGGCCGCAGCGGTTCCGTATCGGACGATTTGGACGGCCGTCCTTCGGTATCCCTTCCGGCTCGATCGCCCGTACTACGGGCTCGTCAATCCCAAAAAGGACCACGCTGTCGGGTGGATCTCCCGCGAGGAGTGCAAAACGGGGCACGCCCCCGAGGGCGAGTCGGTGCTCGTCGTACAGGCGGGCGGCGAGTGGTCGAGCGAGCACTACGACCGCGACCCCGCCGAGAACGTCGCCGAGTTGGCCGAACTCGCGGCGGACATCGTCGGCGACGAGCGCCTCGGAGAGCCGACGTGGAGCGATCACCAGGGGTGGCGGTACGCGCTGCCCGAGGCTGGCGTCGCGCGCGACCCTGTGCTCGCGGCCGAAGCGGCCGACCTGTACTGTCTCGGCGATTGGGTCGCCGGTGAGGGACGAGTCCACGCGGCGCTTTCGAACGGCCTCGACGTCGGCGAACGAGTCGCGCACTCGATCTGATCCGAGGCCTGGACGTGAGGAGAGCGTCGCCGCCACCCGTCGGTTCAAGACGGCGAGCCCCCTACGTTGTCTATGTCCCTGTCACCGGACCTGAGCGGACGCACGGCGCTCGTGACCGGCAGCGCGAAACGCGTCGGTCGGGAACTACTGCTTCGGATCGCCAACTGTGGTGCGAACGTCGCGGTCCACTACAACGAGAGCGACGCTGCCGCGGAGGCCACCGCAGCGGAAGCGCGCGAGCGCGGCGTCGACGCCGTCACCGTCGGCGCCGACATCACTGACCCGGACGACGTCGACTCGATGTTCGAGGCCGTCGAGTCGGAACTGGGACCGGTCGACGTATTGATCAACAACGTCGGCGACTTCGACGCCCGACACTGGACGAAAATAGAGTGGGAGTCGTGGCGAAACGTCGTCGAAACGACGTTTTACGGGACGGTGCTTTGCTCGCGGCGTGCGCTCCCCGCCATGTGCGAGTCCGGGTGGGGCCGGATCGTCAACGTCGGCTTCGCCGACAGCGACCGGATGCACGCTCACCCGGTGAACTTCCCCTACTTCGTCGCGAAGACCGGCGTGTTGATGTTCACTCGGATGGCGGCCGCCGACACCCAAGACGACGGCGTCACGGTGAACGCCGTCTCGCCGTTCGCCGTCGAGAACACCGTCTCCGACGTGTCGTCGTTCCCGCGTGGGCGGGCGGCCAGCTTCGACGACGTCGCCGCGCCGACGCTGTTTTTCCTGAGCGACGCGGCCGAGTACGTAAGCGGCGAGAACGTCGCGATCGACGGGGGGCGCTTGCCCGAGCGCTGAGGGCTCTGCCGGGACGAGATACGAGATCGCGAGCCATCGGGCCGGAAGACGGAGGCCGCTGGAACCCGTCGTGCGAACATGGCCGAACGCTCCGGGACCTTCCGCGTCTATCGCGTCTTCGAGTCGGTGCCCCACTACAACCTCCAGTCAACGGACGCGCCTACGCTCTACACCGTTTACCAGTCCGGCTACGGCGGGTTGCAGCCATCGGTCGACGAGCTCCGAACCGGCGATCGGATCGAGGCGACCCTCGAGGGCGATCCCGCGGCCGAGTCGGAGCCTTGGCGGCTGACGGCGCTGGAACGGCTCGACCGCGTCGACGCGGGCTTTGCCGTCGGCGTCACGCCGCCCGACGTTGCCCGGGAGGCCTGGGAGCCAGGAGCGACGGAACCCATCTCGGTCACCATGACCGCGGGCGACGACCCGGTCGGGGTCTGCTGTCTGCAGCCCCGCGAACCGCTGCCCGAAGGCGCGTTCGTCCCGAACGTGTTGACTGGGCTGTTGCCGCTCGAGGACCTCTTCGAGTCGATCCCTGGCGTCGGCGATCCGGCCGCCGAGGCGGTGTTCCTCGATCCAGACGAACTGGGCGCGTCGACGCACACGGAGCCCTACGGCGTTCTTCTGCTGTTTTCGGCGGCGGGCCGCGAGCTCGCCGACCGGTTCCGAGCGGAGTACGACTGTCCGCGGGGGACGGACACCCGCCCGTCGTTCGATCCCTACGGGATCTGACCCCGATCCGTCGACGTTGGGTGTGGGGCGGTCACTGCTCCGCAGTCGGGCGCGAACACCGCAGACAGAGCGTGTTCTCGGCGGCCCAGTTGACGTCGGTGCTCCCGCAGTCGGGACAGCGGTGGTGGTCGGTCGAGTACTCCGTCGTCCCGCGGGGGGCGGCGAGGACGCCGGCCTCGGTCACGCGCTCCAACAGCCCCGGGAATCGCTGTCGCTTGTAGGTCGGGCGCGCACCGAGGAAGGCCCCGAGATCGGCGGGGTCGGAGCCGTGGAGGTCCTCCCAGGTGACGGCAATTTCGCCGTTATCCAGGGTTCTGGCGACCTGTTTGATTGGCGCGGCGGCGGCCTCGAAGAGGGGCGTCGTCCCCCAGTACTGTGGCCCCCGCTCGTCCGGCGGCGAGGATTCGTAGGCGTCGGCCGCCTCGTCGTACGCGGTGGCCGCGTCGCCGGTCCCCCCGATCACCCGGAAGTCGGCGACGAACTCCGCGAGGCAGGCCCGCTGGACGGGGCGATCCAGGCCGGCGGCGAGGTCCCGCGCGACGGCGATGCCCTCGACGCTCCGTCGAGTGGCTCGCTCGCCCGCCCCGGCCACGCGGTAGCAGACGGCGGCGGTCGCCAGATACCCGATCCCGATGCCGACCCAGCCCTTCGGGTCGGAGGCGAACGGGTCGACGTCGGGGCGGGGGTCGGCGAGGACGCGCCTCCCGGCGCGGGTGTATCTGTCGCCCGCGGTCCCGTACTCGCGGTCGGCAATAGCCGCGACCGCCTCGCTGCGGTGTCCGCCATCGGATGTACTCATACGTTCGTGTGGGGCCACGGGGTCACAACTGTTGGCTAACCAGACGAACGTGCCGGGATCGCCGGAGGCGTCTCGTCGCTACCGGGTGGGAAAGACCGATACCGCTTGCGATCCAACGGACGGTATGAGCCGCGATCGAACCCGGACTCGGGATCGTTCCGGTGACGGCGATGACGAGTTCCACGCCGAGTTCGAACTCGCCCCGGAGTTCGAGACCGACGCCGACGGACAGCGACCGCGGGCGAGGACCGAGAAGGCGTCGGGAGGCCTCCGTGCCCGCGCCGCCGAGCGCGCCGGGACGCTGTTCGCGCCCCGGATCTTCCTCGCGGCGTTGCTCCTCACCGCGGGCGGCGTCTTCGCTGCGGGCACCGTGATCCCGCTTCCCGGTGCCGGGCTCCTCGGGATCTTCGCCGCAACGTTCCTGTTCGGACTCGTCACCTCGGAGCGCAGATACGCCGAGACAGCCCTGGCGGGCGGACTCGCCGCCGCCGTGAGCACGCTCCTCGACTTCGCCGTCGTGGCTTTCCTCGGCGGCGTCGGGATCTCGCTCGCGGCGCTCGCGGGCGGGATCGGCGCAATCGTTGCAGCGGCCGGGATGTACTTCGGCCGGGACCTCCGAGACGGGCTGACAAGAGAGCTCTGAAGGGCCGGTCAGGGCTCGCCGGCGACGAGTCGCCAGTGGTCGCCGTCGCGGTCGACGACGCCGTGCGCCGAGAGCCCCTCGAGCGCATCGCGGACGATCTCCGGCGGCGCTTCGGCCTTCTTGGCGAGACTTTCGGCCGTTTCCGGGCCGCATGCGAGCCCGCGGAGGAGGTCGCCGTAGAAACGCCCGTCGACCCCCTCGAAGTGTGCGCTGATTCGATCCAGCGTGTCCGTGAGCCGACCCTGCACCCATCTCTGGGCCATCGAGAGCTCGTTTTCGAGTTGTTCGAGCTGTTCGAGGTCCGCAGCGAGGGCGGCGATGTCGCGGTCGTCGGCCCCGCTGTGCGCGTCCTCACGCCCGTCTCTCGCCGCGTTCGCGCGGTCGACGTGCAACGAGACGTGACGCCAGGAGGTGATGTCGAGGTTCGGAGAGGCCGAGTAGGCGCTCTTCGTCCCGAACTCGTACGGCGAGACGTTCACCTCCAGTCGGAGGTTTCTGGCGATCGAGAAATACTTTCGCCGGCCATCGTCGACGTGCGATTCGACTAGCCCGGCCTCTTCGAGCTTTCGGAGGTGGTCGATGACCGCCTTCGGACTCACGCCGAGGTACTCGCTGATCTCCGTAACGTAACAGGGCTTCCGCGAGAGCAATCGCAGGATCCGCCTACGGTTCTCGTTGCCGAGCAGATCGAGCAGTGCGGCGGAGTCCATCTACGACCGCGTAGGAGGCGAGAACGAAAAAGCGTAACGCGAGCGATCGCGGTAGCGGTCGACGGCCGCGTGCTCGGATCCCCGTCGTCCGGACATTGAAACGGTTATATGGCGCGGGGGGCCACAAAGGATAAGGGGCTTTTCTATGTCTGAATCCGACACCACCGACGCCGGAGACGGCACGCAGTTGCGGACGCCGATCGTGGCCGTCCTCGGCCACGTCGATCACGGAAAGACGAGTCTGCTGGACGAGGTCCGCGGCTCCGCCGTCACGGCGGGCGAGGCCGGAGCGATCACCCAACACATCGGGGCGACCGCCGTCCCGCTCTCGACGATCTCGGATATCGCCGGCAGCCTCGTCAACCCGGACGATTTCGACCTGCCCGGCCTGCTGTTCATCGACACGCCGGGACACCATTCGTTCTCGACGCTCCGTTCGCGCGGCGGCGCGCTCGCCGATATCGCCATTCTCGTCGTCGACGTGAACGACGGCTTCCAGCCGCAGACCCACGAGGCGCTCGACATCCTGAAACGCACGCAGACGCCGTTCATCGTCGCCGCGAACAAGATCGACACGATCCCCGGCTGGAACCCCAACCCGGACACGCCGGTGCAGGCGACGCTCGAACGCCAGAGTGATCGGGCGGAGTCGCGGCTCAACGAGAAGCTCTACGAACTCATCGGGGAACTCTCCGAGGAGGGCTTTTCGGCCGACATGTACTGGCGCGTCCAGAACTTCCGTGAGAACATCGGCGTCGTCCCCGTCTCCGCCGAGACCGGCGAGGGGATCCCGGACCTCCTGACCGTCCTCATGGGCCTCTCACAGCGGTATCTCAAATCCGAGATGTCGATCGACACCGAGGGGCCGGGGATCGGGACCGTCCTCGAGGTCAAAGAGGAACGCGGCTTCGGCGCGACGATCGACACCGTCCTCTACGACGGGACGCTCCGGGGCGATGACACCATCGTCGTCGGCGGGAAGAACGAACCGATCATCACGGACGTGCGGGCGCTGCTCCAACCGCGACCGCTGGCGGAGATCCGGACCGAAAAGCAGTTCGAACAGGTCGATATCGTCCGGGCGGCCGCGGGTGTCAAGATCGCCGCGCCGGACCTCGACGACGCGATGGCGGGCGCGCCCGTCCGCGTCGTCCGGGATCGGAACCTCGAGGAGGTCGTCGCGGAGGTCCGCGCCGAACTCGCCGACATCGAGGTCGTCACTGAAGAGCAGGGCGTCGTCGTCAAGGCCGACACGCTCGGCTCGCTCGAAGCGATCGCCGCGGCGCTCGGCGAGGCCGAGATCCCGATCGTCCGCGCGGAAGTGGGCGACGTGGCTCCCCGGGACGTGGCCGTCGCCTCCACGGCCGACGAACCGAAACACGCCGCCATCCTCGCGTTCAACGTCGACGTCCTCGACGACGCTGCTCGCGAGATCGAGCAGGGGAACGTCAATCTCTTCGCTGACGACGTCATCTACCAGCTCATCGAGGAGTACGAGGAACACGTCGCCGCGATCGAGGACGCCCAACAGGAGCAGATCCTCGACAAGATACAACGACCCTGCCGATTCCGCATCCTCGAAGATCACACCTTCAGACAGTCGAACCCGGCCGTCGTCGGCGTCGAGGTTCTCTCGGGGACCCTCAAGCGAAACTCCCGCGTCGTCAAGTGGGCGGGCAACGAGCCCGAGCGCATCGGCGAGCTGAAGTCGCTGCAGGACGCTGGCGAAGACGTCGATTCGGCCCGCGCCGGCGAGTCGATCGCCGCCTCCATCGACGGCCCGACGGTCGGCCGCCAGATCGAGGAGGGCGACGAGCTGTGGACCGAGCTCCCCGAAAAACACGCGAAGATTCTGGAGCAGGAGTTGGCCGACGAAATCCCCGCCGACGAACTGGAGGCGCTGCGGATGTATCTAGACAAACGCCGCAAGCGTGACCCGTTCTGGGGGAAGTAGTCTGTTAGCCGCCATCACCAGCCATATCGGCGATGTTTGCTAAATCGCTACAACGACTCTATAGGAGAACAAGCTATTATTATCCTGTCGGAGTCAAGCCTGTGAAAAATTGCGTATCAAGATGTCGTATATTAGTACGAAGGTATGCCCGACAGTATCAACGCCTCGAAGCTCCGTGAGTCAATCCGGCGGGTCTTCGGAAGAAAGCTTGGTAGCGAGCGTCTTCGCGGTTTCGACACGCTCAGTCGCCGCTTGATCCCCCGTCTCTTTGACGTTTTCCAGTAGCGAGACGATGTGTGTCGCGCGGTTCCGGATCAGTTCCCGATCAGTCGGTGCATCGATAAGATCGGCCGCGATCGCTTCCGCTTCGCCGATATATCTGCTGGGAGTTTGTTCGACGGGTCGCTCCGCTGTTGCGGCTAATTCCTCGTGTAGTTCGAAAATAATCTCTGAGTGATCTGCTTCGTCGCCAGTAGGGTTCTCATCCATATATGCTGTACGAAACGGAAGTGCAAAAGCCGAGTGGCAGACGGGTAATTCGATTTTTATAAGCTGAACAGGCGAAATACCACGCCGTTCACGGCGTGGATACGCTCCGTCACTCTGTGGAACAAACTACCACTACAACTCGTGGGTAAGATCTCTTGTCCCCGCAAGCTAAGAGATAGACAGTATGGACGCCAGTTATTTTCTCGCTCGCCTGAAACGACCGTTGCTCTACGTGATGGCCTTGAGTTATATCATCGCCGGAATCACCCATTTCATCATCCCGGAAGCGTTCGCACAGATCGTCCCCCCAATGCTTCCCTATCCGCTTGTGCTTGCGTATCTCTCGGGCGTCGCCGAGATTGCTCTTGGCGTCGGATTGTTGTCCTCACGGACGCGAAAACTCGCTGCTTGGGGTGTTATCGCCCTCCTGATTGTCATCTTCCCGGCGAACATCTATATGGCCGTCAGTGACGTGACGGTGACGGGTGTGTTTGGTTGGACGCTTAACCCGTCTCCGACCGCCCAATGGAGTCGGCTTCCGCTGCAAGGCGTCCTCATCCTGTGGGCGTGGTGGTACACGCGCTCGATGCCTGGGAAGTAATTGAACTACTGCCTGCTGCACTCCTTGTTCGCTGGCGTTGACTGCGGTACTGTTTAACAAGGAGACGTATCGGCTGCAATCTGCCACTGATCTGCGTCTACGGATTTATATCAGCGTAGAGTCTCCTCTATGGCCCCATTGTGTGGTGTCGGATCTGTCCGAAATGTCTCAGCGAACGTTGAGTAATCGACAACGAACTGTCCTTTGTACATTTCGAGTGTCTCACGCAACTCACGCATTTCAGCTGAGAAGGTTGACACAGCACGGATCATCTGATCTGTGTCATTAGTGCACTCTCGGTAAGAACGAACTCACCGCAGGTGATCAATACGCTGTTTGATCGCGTTCATAATTGTCGAGTAGACTTCGAGCGGATGCACAGACGCAAGTTCAACCTCAATAATGTCCGCTCCTGATGGCGGTTCATGAAAGCGTAATCGGGTTCTGTGGGCGTTTGGGTGCCGATCCCGTTGACACTCCCAGGTGTCGTTATCCGCTCGTGTTTCGACAGAATGAATCGAAAAACCGTCCGTCGCAAACCACCGAATATCGAGGCGTGCAGCAGTCACTGAGTCTGGATACTGGTCAGCATCAGGATGTATTCCAGCGTCATACTGGTAATGTCCAGACCCTTCTTCATCATTCAAGCCCAGTACTATGTATGGACAAGACGCTGATTAGGGAGTTGCTCGCTGACCACTCACGAAATCCCCGGAACTACGGGACGCTTACGGATCCAGATATCGAGAATGAAACGAGCAACCCTCAGTGTGTCGGCCCGACACATCCCGATGGTGATGAAATAGCAATAACGGTGAACCTGTCCGACGAGACACCACCGGTCGTCGAAACGGTCCAGTTCACTGGTCGAGGCTGTACACTCTCACAGGCAACGGCCTCACTGCTCTCCGAGCAAATGATCGGGGCACCGGTCACCGAGATCGTTGAATGGGATAGTGAAACGCTTGAAGACGTAGTCGGGATGGATCTGACACCGTCACGGCTCCGGTGTGCCGAACTGGCGCTTGTCGCGTTCCGAAACGCCGCCGAGGACTGCTAGCCGATCACCAGCGGCTGTCCTCCAGTTCCGGAAATGTGACGACCTGTTCAGCAGACAGTGTGTACTTAACTCTCAAAGCCCTGACTGGGAGTACTGTGCCGAGAGTTCTATCAGATGTCGATCGGCAGAAGATCGATACCAGTGACGACACGCATTTTTACGAGTCACCTCGATTCGTCACTCACGCAGACGATGCATTCACGACTCGGCTAACGACAGTATACGAATCGGAGATGACGCCGGGAGATCGTGTCTTTGATGCGATGAGTAGCTGGGTGTCGTTTCTCCCGGACATCTCACCGGGGTACGTTGTTGCCCACGGCCTCAACGAAGCTGAACTCGAAGCAAACGACTGTCTAGACGAATATTTCCTGCAGGATTTCAATAGCAACCAGACGCTCCCACTCGAAGAAGATTCGTTCGATGTCGTCTGTTGTGCCTTGTCAGTACAGTATCTGCAGTACCCCGGTGACGTGTTCAGCGAATTCGGCCGCGCCCTCACGGCTGACGGCGCTGCGATCGTGAGTTTCACCAACCGAATGTTTCCGACAAAAGCGATTCGGGCTTGGCGAACCCGATCGATGGACGAACGAGCGGCGCTCGTCGAAGAGTACTTTAAGGCTGGGGGATTCGGAGCGACGGAGCGAATCATCGACCAACCGGGGACGGACCCATTTTATGCGGTCATCGGTCGACAGCCGCCGGAATGAGCGAACAGTCCAGTTGCCCGATCCGCTTAGCCTGCGACAGCAATTTGCACGAACGGTCCCAATCCACTACTGTGCTAGGACTCAGATATTTCGTCTGCGAAGGGTGTGAGACGGTGTACGCAGATGTCGAGAAGCCACCACGGTGCAGCAACTGTGATGCCGATCCGATCGTCGAAGTAAAGCCTGAGATCCAAGCCGTTACCTACTTCAGCGGATGGTGAAACTCGTGTTGCCGATCTTCGGTGGGCCCTGAAGGACGGTGACCAGAGTATTGATTTCTTGTCGGTGATGTCTTTTGTCGCGAACGCGTACCAATATACGATGCAGCGGCGTGTACGGCAGCTGCTCCGCACGTTTCACCGGAGGTTCAGACCCATGACACCAACACCAACCGCGATACGCGAGTACGACACGCAGGCACCAGCCAGTGAGCTGACCGAGACAGCAACGTTTGGGGTAGGGTGTTTCTGGGGACCGGATGCGAAGTTCGGCGCACTGGACAGCGTTGTCCGAACACGAGTCGGATGCGCGGGGGCACGAAAACCGACCCGACGTACCATTCGCCTGGCAACCACACTGAAGTGTTTCAACTCGATTTCGACACCGATGTCATCAGCTATTCCGACCCCGTTGATCACGTCTTCCGGAGCCACGACCCTCGCTCGCAGACGCGGAAGACGCAGTATCAAAATATCGCACTCACAGAGATGGCTGCTCAACAGAACGCGCTTGAAGCGTTCCTACAGACACGGGGGCTTTCGACGGACGCAATCGACGCTCGGATCGAACAGCTCTCGCAGTTCTACCCCGCCGAAGACTATCATCAAAAGTACACGCTCCGCTCGAAACGCGTTTTCATGGACGCGTTCGAAGAGCTAGGATACGATGCTACACAACTTCGTGAGTCTCCCGCAGCGGCCAAACTGAACGGATACGCGTCAGGACACGACTCGGCTGTAATTGGCGAGTTAGAGAAGAATAGCGCTGCTGAACGTGATAGTTTCTGACGGCGGCTAACGCAACGCGTTCAGTTGAGACAGATAAACAGCGGTTGTCACCGGAATAACGATTCGGTAGAGTCGTTTGGAATAGTCACAAAGAGACAGTTCAGCTTCTTTCACCACCAGATGTAGAGGACAACACCGAGTCACTCCCCCACGACTCACCGACCCAGATCGACTCGAGCCCCCGCCCTTCTGCGAGAGCGCCGTAGTTCAGTATTTCCTCTCGGCTCAGATCTCCGAACGTGATGCCATTTGCGAGCATATATTGACCACACACGGGTATCGCGGTCCGTTTTTATATTGGTACCGCACCCCGGCGGCCGGCGAGCGGTTCGGGATCTGCCACACGGTCTCCACGCTCGATACGGACTACATCGTCCGTCGTCAATCGCTCACCACGAGCAGCGCCGTGTTCCCCCGTTCGTCGGCGTACTCGCTTCCGGCCGGCGGCTTGACTTCGAACTCGACCGTCCCGTCACCCTGATTCGGGCGGAGTTCGGGCGACAACTCCAGCTCCGCGACGCCGTTTTGGTCGGTCGTCGCCGCCTCGACGCCGTCGAGGCGTGCCGAGCCACCGCGGGCGATGACCGTCGCGCCCGAGATTCCCGAGATCATGTTCATCATCACCGAGAGGCTCGCGACGCCGACGACCAACGCGATGACGAGTCTGACCGGCATCCCTTCGATCCCTCGCGTATCCGAGTTGAACCGCTGTATCCGTCGCATGAGCCATCCGGTCCCGTCTCGATATATAAACCATCGCCCCTGCAGGAGAGTCGTACCCGAACCGCTGTCGTCACACGACGTGGATCGAACTCCCGAGGTACTTCTTCATCGCCCCCTCGACCGTATCCGCCCTGAACGCATCGAGGTTGGCACCGATCGCATCTCGGAACGCGTCGAGATACGCCCGATCCGTCCGGAGTTCGCTGAACGAAATCGACGTCACTGGTACACCGAGGGCATCTTCGGCGATCTCGCGTAGGTACGGTTCGTCCCCCACGTCGCCGCGCCAGAGATGATCGCGGAAGAAGAGCCAGCCGGCTTCCCCCGGAGGGTCCGCCGCCCAGTACAGCGTCGTCTGGAACTCCGCGGGATCGACCGACACCTCCGGTATCAAGGGTTCGACTCGGAACCTGATCTTGAATACGTAACGAGCAGTCCCCGTCGGCGAATCACTGGTGTCCATACCCGTACTTTCGGCTGCGTCTCGAAAAAGGCGGCTCCGGTGAACCATCGCTGATCGATCGCTGTCGGTCGGCTTCTGCGGCGCGTTCACGACGTTCTCGTCGTTCGCCGTCGAGACGGTTCGACTCGCTCGGAGACGCCGCCTCAAAAATCTGGAACGTCGCACGCTGGACAGCCGACCGCATCCGGGACGCAACCGGCGAAATCCCAGATGAAGGAACACTCAAACGGTCCCGACCGATGCCCACCCTGTCAACACTTCCACCGAGTCCACGGACGACAGAGTAATTCCCCAGCTATCTTATACCGTACCGCCAATTGAGGAGTCGCACGGGGAATCAAGTGTGGCAGGAGATCTACTGATCCCGCTTGTTGCAGGTATCATCGGGCTTGGCATCCTTGCCTAGGTGCTTGCTGTTCGCCTCCGGATTCCGAGTATCATCTTCTTCGTGCTTGTCGGGTTGATTATCGTTCGGCTGGGCCCCGGGATCGTCACGAACGCGAGTTTCGGTGACGCCCTCCCAGCAGTCGTTGGCCTCGCAGTAGCGATTATCGTGTTTGAGGGAGCCTTCCACTTGGAGTTTGAGCGGATTCAAAAAACCCCACGTGCGGCCGTCCAGCTCGTTACCATTGGTTCTATCGCATTGGTTGGAACTGCGGTAGCTGTTCGCCTCTTGGAAGGAGTGCCGTGGGGGCTCTCGTACGTGATCGGCGCGCTATTAGTCGCGACGGGGCCGACAGTTATCACCCCCACCCTTGATGTCGTCCTGGTTAGAGATCGGGTATCTGCCGTCTTGGAGACCGAGGGAATCGTCAACGACGTAACGGCAGCGATCACGGCGGTCGTGCTCTTTGAGACGGTGAGTCCAACGGTGTCCTCCGAGGGACTGATTCAGGGGTTTGCTCTCCGTCTCGGCGAAGGACTGCTCGTCGGACTCCTCGTCGCGGCACTCCTCTACTACCTGCTTCGGTGCGTTGATCACTCACCCGGCGCAGCACCCCGGAATGCGCGCTTGCTCGTACTCGCTGGAGCGTTGGCTGCGTATGCAGGCGCGAATCAACTGGCAAGCGAGGCCGGGGTCGCGGCGGCCGCCACTGCTGGGTTAGCTCTAGGGAATTTGGACATTCCCTACAAAGTGGAGATCACCGATTTCAAGGGCGACATCACGCTCCTCGTCTTGGCGTTTGTGTTTATGGCACTCGCCGCCCAACTGCCACCAGAGGCGATATTTGACGTCGGGGTCGCTGGACTCGGTGTGGTCGTCGTGGTCACAGTAGTAATCCGCCCACTATTAGTGTTCATCTCGACTGTCGGCGACCGGTTCACCATTCCGGAGCGATTATTTATTAGCGCGATCGGCCCACGAGGGATCATTCCAGCGTCAGTCGCGACGCTCTTCGCCACCGAACTCAGAACGGCTGCTACGGAACTCAATAACCCAACACTAGCGCAGCAAGCGGACTTGTTACTCGGAACGGTGTTTCTGGTCATCTTTGTTACAGCCCTCGTTCAGGGAGGGCTGGCACGCTACATCGCACAATACCTCAATGTGATACCCATGAGAGTCATCATAGTCGGAGCCGGACAGGTGGGTCGCGCGCTCGCTGAACGCCTCGAAGACCGAGGCGAAAACGTCGTCATCATTGAGCGGGATGAGGCGACTATCGAATCGTTACGAAATGCCGGCTTTAGTGCCCTCATCGCCCCGGTTTCGCTCCATCACTTGATAGAACTCGGTTGCGACGTACTGAGAGGGGAACACGATACGCTCGCCCTGAAGGATCTCTTCGTGAAGCTCAACTGCCCACGGCTCGGCCTCGTTGGCCATGTAGGCCAGTAGTTAGGTATCCAGAATGTCCAGCGTGGCCTCCATCAAAAATCGGGCTACCGGGGAATAGCGGATTCGTACCGTTCGTCGTCACCTGACGAAACGTCACCAACGTCTCGGCGAGTTACGACTGCGTCCGGAGAATCTACTTCCCTATCGAGAAAGCGATGACTGACGCGTCGATTCCGGTCACACAATCCGCAGTAGAAGAGTTTACAGAACGATATATCCGATCGATCGGTCACTGCGTCTATTTTTTACACCAATGATGGAACTTGTCATACTATTACCCCACTCGATACGGCGGCTCTCCGAGAGCTAGTGCTAACACATCGTGCGTTAGTGACCTCCGACTGACATCGTGAGATTCCACTTCGTACCGCTGTGAGAATCGAGAAAGTGGCGACTGAACTAACACCCCACGGCTCCCCGACTTACTCGATGCCACTCGACTATACACACTTCCTCATCAACTTCAAGCGCTACGAGGGGACGGCTGGCGACGCCGGCCTCGACCTCGCGCAGACGATCGAGGCGGTCGGCTCGCGGACCGACGCCACCTTCGCCGTCGCGCCGCAGACGCCCGACGTTCGCCTGCTCGCCGAAGAGACCTCGCTCCCGATCGTCGCGCAGGCGATCGACGCCGTGGAGCCGGGGCGCGGAAACGGGGAGATATCGATACAGGCGGTCGCCGCGGCGGGAGCCGACGGCGTGCTTATTAATCACCCCGAGAGCCCGGATACGCTCACGGACGTCGAGGCGTTCGTCGCGGAGTGTGCGTCCTTCGGCCTCGAATCGATCGTCTGCGTCGACAGCGTCGAGGCGGGGCGGGCGGCGCTGGCGTTCGATCCGGACTGTCTGCTGTTCGAGACGCCCGCGGACATCGCGACGGGCCGCGCGATGACGCGGAGTCACCCCGGGCGAGTCGAGGCGTTCGTGGCGATGGTCGACTTGGAGAACCCCCGGACGCGCGTGCTTCTCGGCGGCGGAATCACCGACGCGGCGGACGTCGCGGACGCGCTCGATAGCGGTGCGGACGCGGCCGGGGCGGCGTCGGCGTTTATGAATGCCGACGACAGGGATGCGTGGCTCTCGGCGGTCGCGGACGCCCTAACGAGCGGCTGAGGGTCGTCGACCGGCCGGTCGGGTGTTTATATACACCTCGTTGGGAGTTTATATAATATATAAATAGTCCCACCGCCGTCACCACGGCACGGCTACGCCGTATACGGCTCGTGCGCCACGTCGTAGCCGTTCTCGACCGCCTCGACCGACCCGATAGTATATAAACGGATCCGCCGCTCCTGCTTCGTCGTGACGGGGACGTCGTAATGCTCGGCGTCGTACGCGAACGTCTCGCCCTCGGCGCGCCGTTCCTCGACGAACCGCTCGTGGCGGCCGAGGCGGGCTTCGGCGGCACGCCGCGAGATCGTTTTTATATCCGCCACGGCCTCCTCGAAGACATTTATAAACCCTTCGTCGAGTTCGTAGCCGACGGAGTTCCGGGCGGCGGCCATCGCGGCGATCGACGTCGTTCCCGTCCCCCAGAACGGATCGAGCACGGTGTCGCCGTAGACGCTGTACATGTGTATCAGGCGCGACGGGATCTCGAAGGGGTAGGCTGCAGAGCGCTCCCGGAGGTCACCGTCGGCTCCCTCGTCTGTCTCGATCGTCTGCACCGTCCCGCGGACGTCCATCCACAGGTCCGAGAACCACTCGTTTCGCTCCTCCCAGAAGTACGCCGACTCGTAGCGCCGCTCGGCTCCCGGCTCGAAGGATCGCCGCTCGGTGCCGTTTCTGAACACGAGGAGGTACTCGTGTTCGAGCGTCGCGTAGGCGTTCGGCGGGAGCATCCCCGATCCCATGAACTTCGCCGCGGAGTTGGCCGGTTTTCGCCAGAGGATGTCGGGCAGCGGCTCGAAGCCCAGCGCGTCGAAGGCTTCGACGATCCGGGCGTGGTTCTGATACACCCGGAAGCTATCCCCGACGGTCCGCGTCGCGTCGCCGACGTTGACGCAGGCGACCCCGCCGTCGACCAGCACGCGGGCGAGTTCGTCCCACACGTCGCCGAGCGCTTCGTGCATCAGCTCGAACGCCCGCCGCCCGTCGCCGTCGTCGAGGGCGTTCCCGACGGCCGGATCGAGCGACCGAAACAGGTCGTCCCACATCTCGATCATCGGATACGGCGGCGAGGTGACCACGAGCTCGACGCTGTCCTCGGAAAGTGCCGTCATCTCCCGGGAATCGCCGACGAAGGCGCGGTGGGACGTCTCCATACCCGAGGCTGTCGGCGGAGCCCCCTATACCCTTCCTTCGACGGCCGTCAGTCGGCGTCCGGGTACGGGATCTCGACGACGTCGCCATCTTCGGGGACGAACGCCTCCTCGCCCGAGAACGCCTCGCGCGCGTTCCGCTCGATCGGGTCGGCGTTGCCGGCGTATCGAGAGGAGATATGGACCAGCGCGAGCCGTTTCGCGTCGGCGCGGTTCGCGATGTTCGCCGCCCGCTCGGCCGTCGAGTGGCCGGTCCGGCGGGCGCGCGTCTCGTGGTCGGCCGCGAAGGTCGCGTCGTGGATCAACAGGTCCGCATCGCGGGCGACTTCGACGGTCCGCTCGGTTGGGCGCGTGTCGCCGGTATAGACCACGCTCCGGCCGGGACGCGGCGGCCCGACGACCTGCTCGGGCTCGACGACCGTCCCGTCGTCGAGTTCGACCGCCTCGCCGGCGTGCAGTTGCTGGAACATCGGGCCGACGGGAACGCCGAGCTCCTCGGCGCGCTCGCGATCGAATCGGCCCTTGCGATCGTCCTCTCTGAGCGCGTAGCCGACCGACGGGGTGTCGTGGTCCGTGCGGAAGGCGGTGATCTCGTAGCCGTCGCCGTCGAGGACGGTGTCGCCGTCGTCGACGCCGTCGATTCGGAGCGGAAACGAGGGGCGGCCGGCCGCGGCGTCGATGAACGCTTCGAGCCGGCTCCGCGCCGCCGTGGGGACGTGTATCGACAGCGCGGCCTCGCGCTCGTTGAAGTCCATCGTCTGGAGCAGTCCCGGAATCCCGAGGGTGTGATCGCCGTGGATGTGCGTGACGAAGATGTGCGAGACGGTGAACCCGGTTCCGAAGCGCATCATCTGGCGTTGGGTCCCCTCCCCGCAGTCGAAGAGCAGCCGATCGCCCTCCCGGCGCAGAAAGATCGAACTCGTGTTTCGGCGGGTCGTCGGCACGGCGCCGCCGGTCCCCAGAAAGGTCACGCGAAGCGACATACACCAACGAACGGCGGCACTGATAAACCGACTTCGGTGTCACGCCACGCGTCGACACCCGATGTCGGTTTTTCGACGGGCTTATACCCCCTCCACGGCAAGACTACTGGGAATGAGTAGCCCCGAACTCGATGTCGTTGAGTTCCTGTTGACTGCGGCTATCTACACCGAAAACCGCGATCTCGACGAACGCGATCTTCCCCCCCGATACCGGCAGGTCTTCTGGAAGGACGGGACGGTCGAACGACCGTTGACGACGACGACCAACACCATCGCCGCGGCGACCGGCGTCGAACGACCGTGGGACGCGATCTCCGGACTGATGTTCACCGACCGCGACGACTTCTCCGGGAAGATCGAGTTCACCGACCGCGAGATGGCCGAATCGTGGTTCCTCGATCGGACGTCCGCCGACGCGCTCGGGGAGAACCCGACGCTCGCGTACGCCTTCGGCGACCGGTTCGACAGCGAGGTCGACTACGAGGCCGCCCGCGAGACGAACCGCCCGATCCACGCCGACCGCGTCTGGATCGACTCGCTGTTGGAGGAGATGTTCGACGAGGACGAAGAGGAGATGCTGGACCTCGTCGAGATCCGCGCGCCCGAAGAGATCGAGATGACGCTCGACGATCTCGTGTTGACCGCCGATCAGGAGAACGAGATCCACAAGATCGTCAAGGCGATCGAACACCGCGACTACCTCGCGGAGATCGGCCTCCGAGAGATCGGTAAACTCCTGTTCGTCGGCCCGCCGGGCACCGGCAAGACCTCGGTCGCCCGCGCGCTCGCACAGGACCTCGATCTCCCGTTCGTCGAGGTCAAACTCTCGATGATCACGAGCCAGTATCTCGGCGAGACGGCGAAGAACGTCGACAAGACGTTCGAGATCGCCAAGCGACTCTCGCCGTGCATCCTCTTCATGGACGAGTTCGACTTCGTCGCGAAGACGCGCGCGTCCGACGAGCACGCGGCGATCAAGCGCGCCGTCAACACCCTGCTGAAGAGCATCGACGAGATCTCGCTGATCCAAGACGACGTGTTGCTCATCGGCGCGACGAACCACCCCGACCAGCTCGACGCGGCCGCCTGGCGACGCTTCGACGAGATCGTCAACTTCCCGAAGCCCGATGCGGGAATGCGATCGGACATCCTGCAGATCGTCACCCGCCGGATGGACGTCGAGGACTTCGACCCCGATGCGCTCGCCGACGAGACGGAGGGGCTGACCGGCAGCGACCTCCGACTCGTGCTTCGTGAGGCCGTCCTCGACGCGCTGACCGAGGAGCGAATCACCCTGACGCAGGCCGATCTGATGGAGGCGATCGCCGGCTTCGAGGAGCGCGATAATCTGAAGAACATGGATATGATCGAGGGTGACGCCGACGTGCTCATCGCCGGCGGGTCGGACGGTCACGACCACGATCACGATCACTGATGGAAGTCACGCTGCTCGGCACCGGGGACACGACCGGGACGCCCACGCCGAGATGCGACTGCGACACCTGCGAACGTGCCCGCGACCTGGGGGTCGAGCGGACCCGCTTTTCGGTGCACGTGCACAACGAGCGAACGGGGGAATCGCTGCTCGTCGACGCGAGTCCCGATTTCCGCTATCAGTTTCTCACGCAGGACGTGTCGCTGCCGGATTCGATCATCGTCAGCCACGTCCACTTCGACCACCTCGACGGGCTCGGCAACGCCTACCGACTGCTGGACGACGTGCCGGTCTTCGCGGCGAACGAGACGGATCCCCAGACGGGACAGAGTGTCGCGGAGACGGTCGACGAAAAGTACCACTACCTCGATACGATAACGGTCCGCCCCAAGACGCCGTTCGAGCCCTTCGAGACATGCGGCTTCGAGGTGACGCTCGTCCCCGTCGAGCACCCGCCGTTGGTCTGTTACGGGCTGGCCATCGAGGATCCCGAAACCGGCGGGACGCTCTCGATCTCCGGTGACACGAACTACGGGATATCCGATGCGTCCCGCGACGCGCTCGACGATCCCGACCTCTGTTTCGTCGACGGGATCGTGCCGGCGAAACACACCGAATATCACCCGCTCGGTGGCGACCATTCCGACGAGAACGGCGTCTACCGGACGTTCGGGACCAAGCACATGACGATCGAGGGCGCGCGGGCGATGGCCGACGATCTCGACGCCGACGAGTACCGCCTCGTCCACCTCTCACACTACATTCCGACCGAGGAGGCCTTCGACGACGACATGGCGGTCGACGGCGAGCGGTACCGGTTGTGAACTCTGACACCACCCGGACGACGCGAACGGCAGCCTTTAGGTCGGAGACACCCGCGGTTTTCGTATGATTATCGATGCGGTGGACGTTCGCCGTCGGTACGGCGAGACGGTCGCCCTCGACGGCGTGTCCTTCTCCGTGGACGAAGGCGAGATCTTCGCGCTCATCGGCCCCAACGGCGCTGGGAAGACGACGCTCGTTCGCGCGCTGTCGGGGACGACCGACGCCGAGGGGACGGTCTCGGTCTTCGGTGGGTCGCCCGCCGAGGTCGCGCGCGATCGGATCGGCCTCCTCCCACAGGAGTTCACGCCGGCCGACCGGCTCACGGCCGGAGAGCTCGTTGCGTACTACGCGGGGCTGTACGACGAGTCACGGGATCCCGAATCGGTACTCGCCGACGTCGGACTCACCGACAGCGCCGACACGTTCTACGAGAACCTCTCGGGGGGACAAAAGCGCCGCGTCTGCGTGGGGACGGCGCTGGTCAACGACCCCGAACTGCTCATGCTCGACGAGCCGACGACCGGGATCGATCCGACCGGCCGTCGCGACCTCTGGGAGCTGATCGAGGGGCTCGCCAACGGCGGGACGACTGTCGTGTTGACGACCCACTACATGGAGGAAGCCGAGGAACTGGCCGACCGCGTCGGGCTGTTGGCCGACGGCGAACTCGTCGCGCTCGGCTCACCATCGGAACTCATCGATCGATACGGCGGTGAGAGCCGCCTCGTCATCGAGGCCGAAGACGACGAGGCCGCCGTCGACGCGCTGACTGACGCCGGCTACGAACTCATCTCCGAGGACCGCCGCGTCGCGGTCCCCGCTGAGGCGACGGAGATCCCGTCAGTCGTCGAGGCGCTCGCCGAATCGGGCGTCGTCTACGAGGGGTTGGCCTGGCGACAGCCGACCCTGGAGGACGTCTACATCGCGCTGACCGGGACGGACGCGGGTTCCGCCGACGCGATAGCCTCGGGGGGAGTGGCGTGAGTCGGCTCGGCCGGATCGCCGCCGAGACCCGAGCGTCGTGGTACGCCTTCGTGCGGCGGCGGACGGCGGTGTTTTTCACCTTCTTCTTCCCGATTATCCTGATCCTCATCTTCGGCGCACTGATCCGAACCGATCCGACGGGCGGCGGCCTGTTCGCCGAGCCGGCGGGCTACTACGTCGCCGGCTACCTCGCGGTCGTCGTGCTGTTCACCCCGCTGTCGCGCGTCGGCAGCGAGGTCGCCCGCCACCGGGAAGGGAACCGCTTCGAGAAGCTGGCGACGACGCCGCTATCGCGCCCCGAGTGGCTCGTCGCGCAGACGCTCGTCAACGTCGCCGTCATCGGCCTCGCCTCGCTCGTCATCCTCGCGATGGTGTTACTCGTCACGGACGCGAGCTTCGTCGCCTCGCCGCTCGTCGTTCCTTACGTCGCGCTGGGCGTCGCGCTCTTCTGTGGGTTTGGCGCGGTGCTCGGAAGCGTCGCCGGCTCACAGGACGGCGTCATCGCGGCCTCAAACGGCGTCGCGATCCCGCTGTTGTTCCTCTCGGAGACGTTCGTCCCGCCGGCGCTGCTCCCCGAGTGGTTCGTGCCGTTCATGCAGCTGTCGCCGTTGACGTACTTCGCGCGCGGGCTTCGGTCCGCGACCTACGGAGCGCCGGCCGATGTGGGAGCGAGCGGGGCGGGACTCGTCGGGACCGATCCGCTCCTCAACCTCCTCGTACTCGCGGGGCTGGCGGTCGGCTTCTTCGCCGTCGGCGCGTACGCGCTCCCGCGGACGGACTGACACGAAACCGGACAGCGAGACGGGAAAGCGAAGCGACCTTTGTTCGGGGTGCCGAAGGGGAGGTATGTCAACCGTACGCCGCCCGCAGTTCGCTCGGGAGCACCCACGCGCGTTCGCGGCCCTCCTGACGGTCGTCGGGTACGTCGTCGTGATCGGGACGCTCTATGGGGATCTCGGGATCTACCCCGAGATTTCCGAATCGACGGTCGATCTGCTCGCACACGCGATCTCGGTCGTCAACGCGGCGACGATCGTCTGTCTCGTTCTCGGGATCCGTTGGATCAAACGCGGCGAGATCGAGAAACACCGCGCGGCGATGCTCGCGGCGTTCGGGCTCATCCTCCTGTTCTTGGTGATGTACCTGCTGAAGACCGGCGGCGGCGGTCGAAAGGAGATCATCGCGGGCGCGCCACTCCGGAGCCTCTATCTCGGTAGCCTCGGTATCCACATCTTCCTCTCGGTACTGGCCGTGCCGTTCGTCCTCTACGCGATCACGCTCGGGCTGACGCACACGCCGGCCGAACTCCGTCAGACCGCCCACGCGACGGTCGGGCGAGTGGCGGTGACAGCGTGGCTCGTGAGCCTCGTGTTGGGACTGCTCGCCTACGGCATGCTAACGTTCTACTACGGTCCCGAACAGATCGAGTTCGTCCGCGGAATAGCGTAGGATGGTCGACAAGGACGCGATCAGAACGCGGCTCTGGGACCGCCTCGAACGCGACGGAATCGCGCGCTTTCCCTTCCCGCCGCACGGCCGCATCAGCAACTTCGACGGCGCGCGGGCGGCGGCCGAGCGAGCGATGGCGCTCCCGGAACTCGCGAGCGCCGCCGCGGTCAAGGCCAACCCCGATGCCCCGCAGTTGCCGCTCCGTCGTCGGCTGTTGAAGAACAGGACGACGGTGTACATGGCCGTCCCGCGGCTTGCCGATGCGGCGTGTTTCGTCGAACTCGATCCCGCCGAGCTATCCGACCTCGACGCCGCACCGACCGTCTCGCATATGGACGACCACGGGACGCGACTCGGGCCGGACGCCCTCCCGAAACTCGACGCGATCGTTGTCGGTAGCGTCGCCGTGGACGCCTCGGGAGCGCGGATCGGAAAGGGCGAGGGCTACAGCGATCTCGAGTACGCGATTCTCCGGGAGTTCGGTCTCGTCGACGGCGACACGACGACGGTGACGACCGTCCACGACACGCAGGTCGTCGAGGAGACGCTCACGACCGACGCGCACGACGTGCCGATCGACGTCGTCTGTACGCCGACCCGAACGATCCGGACCGACGCCGGACCGAAGCCGGCAGGGATCGACTGGTCGGCGCTCGACGAGGCGCGCCGCGAGGAGATCCCGATCCTCGATCGGCTCGCTCCGTGAGGGTTCGGGAGCCGGTCCAGCAGTTTTTGCCGTATTCTTTATCAACAATCATTACATTTAAGACCATGACGGTTGTTGATTGACGTAGATGTCCCGAGACGAGATCGAACCGATGGTCCCGATCATGCCGACAGACGACAGCCCTGCGACGACCGTTCGCGCCGACGGCGGCCAGAAACAGCGCTACGATGTCGGTGAAGTAGCGGCACCGCTCGTCCCGGATCTCCGCTGAGGAACCGGCTTCTCGCGTTCCCCCGATCGGCAGCGACAGCACCGCGACCGGTCCCTTTTTCGCCGCCGCGACCGGATCGATCGACATGCACACGCTCGCGTTCGACGGCCGGACCGGGGCCAGCGGCGACATGATCCTCGCCGCGCTCCTCGCGGTCGGTGCGAACCCCGACGCGCTCTCACCCGTCGAGGCCGCCCTCCCCGTCGAGTACCGGATCGGCGAGACGACGAAGAACGGGATCGCCGCCACGACCGTCGACGTGCTCGTCGAGGAGACGAACGGCAACGAAACCGCCGCAGACGACGGTCACGAACACGAACACGACCACAGTCACGAACATGGCCATCACGACCACACGCACGATAGCGAGGAACACGCACATCACCACGGGCACGATCACAGCCACGAACACGAGCACACACACGCGGAGGGGGCAGGTCCGAACCGAACGTACGCCGAGTGCCGAGAGATCGTCGCCGAGATGGACCTTCCCGAACCGGCCGAAGCGGACGCGTTGGCGATCTTCGAACGCCTCGGCGAAGCCGAATCGCGCGTCCACGGTACCGACCTCGACGCGACGCACTTCCACGAGGTCGGCGCGGACGACGCGATCGCCGACATCGTCGGTGCCGCGCTCCTCGTCGACGACCTCGGCGTCGGGCGCGTCGTGACGACGCCCGTCTCGGCCGGCGGCGGCGAGGCGTCGATGAGTCACGGGACCTACCCGGTGCCGACGCCCGCGGTCACCTACATCGCCGAGGCGGCCGCTTGGACGCTGCGCGGGGGACCGATCGAGACGGAGCTGTTGACGCCGACCGGGGCAGCGATCCTCGCGCACTTCGCCGACGGCGTCGAGTCGCTGCCGCCGCTGTCGATCGATCGGGTCGGCTACGGCGCGGGCGATAAGTCATTCTCCGACCACCCGAACGTCTTGCGCGCGACGGTCGGCGAATCGTCGGGGGGGCTCGTCCGCGACGAGATCCGGGTGCTCGAAACGAACGTGGACGACGCGACGCCCGAAGTCCTCGGCGGCCTCCACGAGCGACTCGCCGACGCCGGCGCGCGCGACGTGAGCGTCGTCCCGACGACGATGAAAAAGTCCCGGCCTGGGCACCAGATCCGGGTGATCGTCAAGCCGAGCGACGTCGCGGAAGTGGCCCGGTCGCTCGCCGCCGAAACCGGAACCCTCGGAATCAGAGAGACGTCGGCCACGCACCGCTGGATCGCCGAGCGTTCGATCGAATCCGTCTCGATCGACGTCGGAGGCGACAGCTACGAGGTATCAGTCAAAGTCGCCAGCGACGACGCCGGGAAGACCTACGACGTGAGCGCGGAGTACGACGACTGTGCGGCGGTAGCCGCCGAATCCGGCGCGCCAATCCGCGAGGTGATCAGGTGCGCCGAGTCGACGTACCGGGAGTCGAACTGAGCGTCACGGTCCCGATCACTCGCCGCCGCGCACGTTCTTCACCCGCCGCAGGCCACCGAGCGTCCGGCTCGTCAGTCGGATGTATATATACTCGCTGACGAGAACGAGGCCGAGCGAGGCGAGGATGAAGAACGCGCCGAGCGCGGGTCGCCCCTCGAGGACGTTGAACACCCCCACCATGCCGATCGGTCCGGCGACGACGAGCGTCGCGGCAAGTTGGAGGGTTCGGACGATACCGAGGGCCATACCGCCAGTTTTCCCTCAGTCCTTATAGGTCTCTTCGTCACGGGCGTCGGAGTCCTCAGTGACGATGTCGGCGACGGTGTCGGCCACGATCCCGTTTACACTCGGTTTGAGGTATCCGCCAACGACGAGCGCGAGCGCGACGAACAGAAAGCCCGCGCCCGCGACGAGCCGCCCCTCGACGAGGAACTCGACGCCGAGGAGACCGATCGGGGCGGCGAGGACGACCGTCCCGAAGAGCGTGATCGTATCCAGCAGCTTCATTTATATACGAGAGGGCGGTCGCGAACAAAAATCCGCCGTTCGATCCGGGAGCGACGATGGCCGTTTCGAGCGGTGAGTTCGATCGTGGGCATATATATGCGGGGATCGATCTGGTGGGTATGGTTGGGGGAGAACTACAGGTATCGGAAGGCGTCGTGCGGGCGGTCGCGAGGAGAACGCACCGAGACGAGACGGAACTTCCGCCGCTGTACGATCAGATCGATCCTGGCGCGCTCGACTCACTTATAAACGGGATGACGGACGGCGAGGTGTCGTTCGCGTACGCTGGCTGTGATATCACGGTCGGTAGCGACGGATCGGTTCACGTCGGGGATCGCCGAACCGTCGGACCCGGCAGCGTCCCCGCGAGCGGCGACTGAACGAAGCGAAGCCGACACACCGCCGCCGGTCGCCGATGACGATAGCCTTTCGGCATCGACGACCCAAGCCGACGGTATGTTCACCGGAATCGTCGAGTCGACGGGCGAAATTGTCTCGATAGAGGACACCGACGAGGGACGGCGGCTTCGCGTCACCGCGCCGTTCTGTGACGAACTCGAGTACGGACAAAGCGTCGCGATAAGCGGTGCCTGCCTCACCGTCGAGGAGTTCGACGACGACACGTTCGAGCTGTATCTCTCGGCGGAGACGCTCGAGCGAACGTACCTCGACGCCGTCGCGGTCGGCGACCGGGTCAACCTCGAGCGCGCGCTTCCCGCAGACGGGCGCTTCGACGGCCACTTCGTGCAGGGACACGTCGACGGCGTCGGCGACGTCACCCACATCGAGCAGGTCGGCGGCGACTGGACGTTCGGCTTCTCCCTGCCGGACGAGTTACGGCGGTACGTCGTCGAGAAGGGCTCGATCGCTATCGACGGCATCTCGCTGACTGTCGCGGCGCTCGACGAGGAGGAGTTCACTGTCGCGATCATCCCGGCGACCTACGAGCTGACGACGCTCTCGGAGAAGTCGATCGGCGATCCCGTCCACCTCGAGGTCGACGTGGTCGCGAAGTACGTCGAGAGCCTGACCGAGGGCTATCAGTAGCGAAAGGGTGCGACTAGCCGTCGAGCTCGTCGCCGATCGAACCCTCGTACTTCTCGCGGTCGGATTCGGGGAGATAGGCGCTCTCCCACTCGAGGACCTCCGGAAACCCCGAGAACTCGTGGAGACTGCCGACTGGTGTCCCTGAGAACGCCTCGTCGACGCGCCGCATCGACTCGACGGGGTCGTCGGCGAACACCGACAGGTCGGCGTGGACGTTCGCGATCGTCGATAGCGTCGAGACGATCGGGAACAGCACGATGTCGAAGCCCCACGACTCGAGGTCGTCGAGATCGACGTACGGCGAGGTCCCGAGGTCGCCGACGAAGTTGTACACGAGAGGGCCCTCGACCGCTCGGCCGACGCGTTCGAGTTCTGCCTCGTCCGTCGGCCCCTCGACGAAGGCGACATCCGCCCCCGCGTCGAGAAAGGCGTTGACCCGCTCGATACCCTCGTCGAGGGAGCCGCCGCCCGTCCCGCGAGCGTCGGTCCGCGCGATGATGACGAACCCCTCGTCACGCTCGTCGCGGACGTCGGCCGCAGCCGCGATCTTGCCGACGGCCTCCTCTCTCGGGATCACCTGTCGGCCCTTCGTGTGCCCGCAGCGCTTCGGGAACGTCTGATCCTCGATGTGGATCCCGCCGACGCCGGCTTTGATGTACTCTCGGACTGTCCGAATCACGTTCGTCGCGTTACCGTAGCCGTTGTCCGCGTCGGCGATGAGCGGCACATCGATCCGCTCTTGGATGTTTCCGGCGTTCTCGATCATCTCGGGCATCGTGATGAAACCGCCGTCGGGGTAACCGATCTTCGACAGCGAGGTCCCGTAGCCGGTCATGTAGATGACGTCGAAGCCGACGTGGTCGGCCACCGCGGCTGTCAGGGGGTCGTGGACGCCCGGACAGACCAGCAGTTCGTCGCGCGCGAGCCGGTCTCTGAGCGTGTCGCCGTACGTCGTCATAGCGTCGATTCCCCCTCGTTCGTCAAACCGATATCGATCGAACCGTCGGCAGTCACGATCCCTCACCGTCCTCGAGGTGGTCGATCACGTCCGCCGACGCGACCACGTCGCCGTACTTCGCGTCGATGTCGAAGAGGTTCGCCCGGTGAGGCTCGTCGGCCCGGTCGCCGACGGCGTCAGCGGGGACGATCGTCCGATAGCCGTGTTGCAGGCTGTCGACGGCCGTCGCCCGAACGCAGCCGCTCGTCGTCACGCCGGTAACGACGAGCGTGTCGACGCCGTCGGTGGTCAGTTCGGTGCTCAGATCGGTGCCGAAGAAGGCGCTGGCGTACTTTTTTAGGATCACCCGTTCGTCGCCGATCGGCTCGACTCGGTCGTCGACCTCGACGGCCTCGGTGCCGAGCCGGAGTTCGCGGAGCGCCGGGACCTTCTCGACGAAGCGACCGGCGTCGCCGTACGAGTCCTCGAAGGCGATCGTGGTGAAGTACCGGGGCAGGTCGTGTGCGCGGAACGCGTCGAGGAGTACGGCGACCCGATCGAGCATGCCTCCGAGCTCGGAGCCGAGATTGGTGTCCGGGTCCGTGAAGGCGTTTATCAGGTCGACGACGACGAGCGCCGGTCTGTCGCCCACTCCGACGCGCTCGCCGAACGCGCCGACCCCGTACCGCTCCCGCACTTCGGCCGTCGTTTCCGGATCGGTCATCGCTTCGCCATCACCGGTCTCCGTCCTCGAACTCGCGGCGTTCGGCGGCGATCTCGGCTTCGAGGTCTTCCTCGTCCGGGAGCGGGCCGTAGTCGAACTCCGGCGGGTCATCGCGGTCGGCGCGGATCGCCTCGCGGCGCGCCTCGGTCGCGTCCGCATCGACCGCGCCGTCGGACAGGACGACGCCGTACGCCGATTCGGCGGCCGATTCGGAGACGAGCCCTCGCCGGACTTCGGTCGCCACGACGTCGGGGTCGCGGTCGAGCGGATCGCCCAGGCCACCGCCACCGGCGGTGCTGAAGACGAGTTTGTCGCCAGCCGCGACCGGGACGTTCTCGACTTTCGACGGCAATGTCTCCTCGGAGCCGTCGGCGCGGACGAGGCGCTTTTGGCTCCGCTCGGCGTGTGTACCGCCGTCGACGCCCCACGGATAGGTGTGTGCGCGGTCGTCCTGGAAGGTGATCGCGCCCGGCTCCTCGAAGGTGTACACCTTCGTGATGCCGTGGCCGCCGCGGAACTCGCCGGGGCCGCCTGTGTCGGCTCGAGTGCTGTACTCGTCGATCGTCAGCGGGTAGTACGCCTCCTGGTACTCCGCGGGCACCGTCCGGAACAGCGGCCACCACGAGTGGCCGTCGAGGCCGTCGCCGCCCGGGCGGGCCGGGATCCCGCCGTAGAGGATCTCGAGCATCTGGAAGTCGTTGCCCTCCGAGTCCGTACCGGCGTAGACGAGGTTTGGCGAGGTGCCGTAGCTGCCGGCCACGGAGAAGCCGTCGATGAGCTTCGAGAACGTCGCCTGCAGCACGTCGAACTGCCGGGCCATCATCGGCAGGCGGTTGCCGAGCGCCGCCGGGAACTCCGGTTGGACGACCGACCCCTCGGGCAGCGTCACCTCGAAGAGGTCGTAGTAGCCGTCGTTGAACGTGAGCAGCGGGTCGAACGCCATGATGAGAAAGACCCCGGTGAACATCTTGAACATCTTCTCGTTCAACAGGAAGTTCACCGTCCCCGGGACCTGCTCGTCCGTGCCGGTCCAATCGAGGTGGACGGTGTCGCCCTCCCGGTAGATCTCGAGGTGGAGTTTGATCGGCCCGTTGCCCATCCCGTCGTCGTCGACGTAGTCCTCGAACGTGTAGCGTTCGCCCTCCGGGACGAACTCGCGGATGAGATCGATCATGCCGTCACGGGTCCGATCGAGGATGGCGTCGCACCCTTCGACGTACGTCTCCTTGCCGAACCGATCGCAGAGCCCGTGAACGCGCGTTTCGGCGGCCTTCGTCCCCGCCGCGAGCGCCTTGATATCGGCCTCGGCGTGCTCGGGTAGGCGGGTGTTGTGCGCGAACGTCTCCAGCAGTTCGGAGTCAAACTCCCCCTGTTTGTACAGCTTGACGGGCGGGAGCCGCATTCCCTCCTCGAAGATCGTCCGCGCCTGGACGGGCATGCTGCCCGGCGTCTTCCCGCCGACGTCCATCAGGTTCCCCCACTGGCTCGAGTAACCGACGAGGTCGCCGTCGTAGAAGATCGGCCGGAGCAACAGCATGTCCGGCGTGTGTGACACCGCGCCGGCGCACATGTACGGATCGTTGGTCGCGATCACGTCGCCGTCCTCTAAGTCGTCGACCTCGAACGGCGAGTTCTCGATGATCGTGTCGATGGCCGAGCCGAACTGCCCCATCACCATCCGACCCTTCCGGTCGGCGATGAGCGGGAACTGGTCGGACTGCTCGCGGATGACGGGGCTGATCGCCGTCGTCTCGACGACCCGGTCCATCTCCTCTCTGGTGTTCGCGAGCGTGCTCTCGATGATGTCGAGTGTCGTCTGATCGATGTCGTGGTCGCCGACGAAGTCGGGCGTGGTGCTCATTGGGACTCACCTCTGTTGATCTCGATGTTCGCGTAGCGATCGATCGTCGCGACGTGATCGGGCTGGACGACGACCGTCGAGTCGTCGTCGACGACGATGGCCGGGCCCGACAGCTCGTTTCCGGGCAGCAGATCGGTTCGGTCGTACACCGGCGTCTCTCGATACTCACCGTCGAAGTAGATCGACTCGGTGCCGACCTCGGCGGCGCTGGGATCGGCGTCGGCGAGCTCGTGTTCGTCGATCGCGACGCCCTCGACGGTCCCCTTGCCGATCACTCTGAGATTGGCGATTTCGAGCGGCGCGTCGAGCGCGAACCCGAACTGGCGCTCGTGACGCGTCTCGAAGTCGTCTTTGATCTCCGCGAGGCCGGTGTCGCTCCGCAGGTTGTCGACGTCGACGGGGATCGACATCCGGATGTCCTGACGGAAGTACCGACACTCCGCGTAGTACTCGAAGGCGTGGTCGGCCTCGTCGACGCCCTCCGAATCGAGCCACTCCGTTGCCTCCTCGCGGAGCGTACGGAGTTCGTCGTGGACGTCCTCGCCGTCGACGTCGAGATCCGTCTCGAGGTAGGTCTCGGCGAACTCGTTTTGGATGTCGGAGGTGAGAAAGCCGAACGCCGACATGACGCCGGGGCCCGGCGGAATGATGAGCGGATACGCGCCCATCACGTCCGCGAGGGCGTTGGCGTGCATCGGGCCCGCGCCCCCGAAGGCCACGAGTCCGAAGTCGCGGGGATCGTAGCCGCGCTCGACGGAGACGACTCGGAGCGCGCCGTGCATGTTCTCGTTGACGATGTCGAGGATCGCCTGGGCGGCCTCCTCGACCGAGGTCCCGCGCTCCTCGGCGATCGTCGCGATGGCCTCGTGGGCAGCGTCCCGATCGAGGTCCATCCGCCCGCCGAGTTGGACCGTCGAGGGGATGCGACCCAGGACGACGTTCGCGTCGGTGACGGTGGGCTCCTCGCCGCCCTGGCCGTAGCAGGCCGGACCGGGGTCCGCGCCCGCCGACTCGGGGCCGACCTGCAGCGAGCCGCTCAGCTGGACGCGAGCGATCGATCCGCCGCCCGCGCCGACGGTGTTCACGTCGACGGAGCGGGATTTGAACTCCCGATAGCCGACCTTGGTCTGTCGGCTCGTCTCGGGGGTGCCGTCCTCGACGAGCGAGACGTCCGTCGAGGTGCCGCCCATGTCCAGCGTCAGCACGTCCGGGACGCCCTTCGTGCCGGCGATCGTCGCGGCGCCGACGACGCCACCACTCGGTCCCGACAGCGCGAGTTCGACGGGGTGGTTCTTCGCCGCGCGCGAGCTCATCAGCCCGCCGTCCGAGCGGACGACGTTCATCTTCGCTGACGACCCCGCGGCCTCCAGCGAGTCGTCGAGGTCGTCCAGATACCGGATCACCTGCGGGCGGGCGTAGTCGTTGATCACCGTCGTGAGCGTCCGTTCGTACTCGCCGTACTCGGGGACGATCTCCGAGGAGATCGACACCGGTAGATCGGGCGCTTCCTCCGCGACGATCTCGCGGATCCGCTCCTCGTGGACAGGGTTGAGATAGGCGTTGAGCAACGCGACGGTCAGCGACTCGACGCCCGAATCCGCGAGTTCGTTGACGGCCTCTCGGACCTCGGTCTCGTCGAGCGATTCGGATACCGCCCCATCGGGGGAGCTGATCGAGCCCGAGACGCCGCGAGTGTCGACCAGGTCCGCCAGCGGGTCCGGCTTCTCCATGGCCATCCAGCCGTACAGCGGTCCGGGCGTCCACGCGCGGGCCAAGTGGAGGATGTCCTCGTGGCCCGCCGAGGTGATGAGCCCGACGCGGGAACCGGTCTCCTCGAGTAGCATGTTCGTCACGACGGTCGTGCCGTGAAAGAGGAGATCGAGCTCCGAGACGGTGGTGCCGGCCTTTTCCGTGGCGGATTCGATGCCCGTGAGTACGCCCTGCGAGGGGTTTTCAGGCGTCGAGAGGACCTTCTCGATGGTGAGGTCGTGGGTGGTCTCGTCGAAGACGATCACGTCGGTGAAGGTCCCACCGACGTCCACGCCGAGGTTGTGTGTCATGTGATATCGTACGCTTTGAAAGACTCGCGAGCGGGGGGTAAGCGTTCTCCCAACACCTGTTGGCTCTTTTTATGGTGTATGCGGTGGGGGCTTCCAGAGACCGAGAGTCGATCGATACGCCGGAACCGGCCGACGGTGAGCAGTTCGGACGATCCGAACGCGGATGGGCCGATTCGCCACCGACGGCCGCAGACTTTTATCCGTTCGCGCCGATGCTTACGGCGACGCACCGAGATGTTCACCGCGACGATCCACTTCGAGCAACACCGCGAATGCATCCTGCGCCGGCTCACGGCCGACGCCGACGACCCCGTTCCGATCGAGATCGAGGAAGTTCGCGACGGCTCGGTCACGTTCGTCCTCCGGGCGGGAGCGGAGACGGACGCGAACGCCTTCCAGCGAGAACTGGAGGCGGCCGACCACGTCGAGCACGTCGATCGGCTCGACGAGACAAACCTGCTGGTGACGAAACCCTCCTGTGGAGCCTACTCGGCGATCTATCGCAACCACGGGACGTTGCGACGGTCGAACACCATCAAGGGCACCCACCGGGAGTACAACGTGTTGCTATTCCGCCGCGAGGACCTCAAGGCGATCATCGAGGACCTGTCGTCGTTCGGGACGGTGACGCTCGGAAAGCTCGAGGAGTTCGGCACGGGGCGAGAGCCGTCGATGACCGACCGACAGCGAACCGTGTTGGCCGAGGCGCTCGATCGCGGCTACTACGAGTGGCCCAGAGATATCAAGAGCGCCGAGCTCGCCGAGGCGCTCGACATCAGCCGGGCGACGCTGCAAGAGCATCTCCGGAAGGCCGAGCGGACGTTGCTCTCGACGGCGCTCGATCGGGACCGCGGGGTACGTGGCCGACGCGCCACGCCGAAGCGGCGGCGGTGAACGCGGTCCGGGCCGCTTAACAGCCTCGGGGCGCTACCGTGCGCAATGAGTTCCGGGTCACGATCGGGCGAGTTCTGTCCGCGCTGTGGCGACGAGATCGAGCGCGCGCCGGAGGTCGACCTCCCCGGCGGGCCGCGCGATCCCGACGCCGTCCTCTGTGACGGCTGTTACTTCGAGTCGTTCGACCTCGTCGACGCCCCCGATCGAATCGAGATCCGAGTCTGCAGTCAGTGCGGCGCGCTCCACCGCGGCAACCGGTGGGTCGATGTCGGCGCGCGCGACTACACCGAGGTTGCCGTCGAGGAGACGGCCGAGCGGCTGTCGGTCCACGTCGATGCCGACGAAGTGGAGTGGGGCGTCGACCCCGAGCAGGTCGACCAGAACACGATCCGGATGCACTGTCTGTTCGGCGGCCGCGTCCGCGAAACGCCGATCTCCGAGGAGGTGACGGTGCCGGTGTACATCGCGAGACAGACCTGCGATCGGTGCGGCCGCATCGCCGGCGACTACTACGCCAGTATCATCCAAGTTCGGGGGACGGACCGCGAGCCGACGCCCGAGGAGAACGACCGCGCGGTCGAGATCGCCGAATCCTACATCGCCGATCGGGAGGCCACGGGCGACAGAAACGCCTTTATTACGGAGACGACGCGAACCGACGACGGCGTCGACATGAAGATCTCGACGAACCAGATGGGCCAGGGGATCGCAAAGCGGATCGTCGCCGAGTTGGGCGGATCTGTCTCCGAAGCGCCGACACTCGTCACCGAGGATGGCGACGGCAACGAGGTCTATCGGGTGACGTTTACCGCACGATTGCCGCCGTACACGCCGGGCGACGTGATCGATCTCGACGACGACGGCGGTCCCGTGCTCGTGCGGAGCGCCCACGGCAATCTCAAGGGGACGCGGCTGGCGACCGGCGAGCGCTACGAGGCCTCGTTCGAAGAGGGGATCGACCCCGAAGCGCGCAAACTCGGCGAGCGCGCCGACGGCGAGGAGACGACGGTCGTGACGGTCGAAGACGAACGCGCCGTGCAGGTGCTCGACCCCGAGACGTTCGAGGCGAAGACGATCCCGCGTCCGTCGTATATGGACCCCGACGCCGACACGGTCAGAGTGTTCAAACACCGAAACGGGCTCCACGTCCTCCCCGACCCAGACGACGATGAGTGATCTGGCGGCGATCGTCCGAAAGTCGCGAACCGAATCGGTCGTCGAGTCGCTCCGCGCCGAGGGCGTCTACGATTCGAGTCGTCGGATCGAGCCGTACGACGACGACAGCACGGCGGTCCCGGTGCTGGACGCGCCGACCGAGGCCGAGATCGACGATCTCGTCGAGACCCACCTCCCGCCCCGCGAGCGCGGCCTCGGTGACCTCCTCAAAGCGCGCGGGACGGCCGACGACGTCGTCGACGCCGCGCCCTCGTCGTGGGCGGTGATCGGCAGCGTCGTGCTGGTCGATTTCGGCGACGTGTCCAACGACGAGACGATCGATCGGCCCGCTCGCGAGGCGATCGGCGACGCGCTCCTCGAACTGCACGGCGAGGCCGACACGGTGGTGGCGCGCGGCGGGATCGCCGGCACGCGCCGGGACCCCTCGGGGGAGGTCGTCGCCGGCGTGGGCGAAACGGAGACGATCCACACGGAACACGGCACGCGATACGCCCTCGATCTCGCCGAGGTGATGTTCTCGCCGGGGAACAAGGTCGAGCGCGCCCGGATGGGCGAGGTCGTCGAGTCGGGCGAACGCGTCTTCGACATGTTCGCCGGCATCGGCTACTTCGCGCTCCCAATGGCCCGCGCTGGCGCGTCGGTGACGGCGGCCGAGATCGATCCCGTCTCGTATCGCTGGCTCGTCGAGAACGCGCAGTTGAACGGCGTGACCGAGAACGTCCGCGCCGTGTTAGGCGACTGCCGGACGGTCGAGACGACCGCCGACCGGATCGTGATGGGGTACTACGAGGCCCACGCGTATCTGGAATCGGCGCTCGACGCGCTCGTTCCGGACGGGATCGTCCACCTCCACGAGGCGACGCCCGAGCCACGGTTTCCCGAGCGCCCCGTCGAGCGGCTCCGGACGGCCGCCGCCGCGGCCGGGCGCACCGTCGACGTGCTCGACACTCGGCAGGTGAAGACCCACAGCGCCGGCGTCCTCCACGGCGTCGTCGACGCTCGCGTGGACTAGCGGCCGAATTACCGTCGGACGGCAGCGGCGAACGAGGCGAGGCCAACGACAGCGACGAGCGCCGCGGCGGCGAACACGGCGCGGACCCCGAACGGCGCGACGAGAGGGCCGAACGCGACCGGCGAGACGAACTGACCGACGTAGCCGGCCATGGCGACGTAGGAACCGAACTGCCCCTGTTGTGCCGTGGGAGCCAGCGACTCGACCCAGACGAACGTCGACGGGAAGACGAGACCGATCCCCACCCCGATCAGGACGACGGGAGCGAACGCCTCGAGGGGGGATGCGACCACAGTTGCGAGCGCGAACGCGACGATCCACAGCCCGAACGCCGCCGCCACCAGCGGGTGGGCGCCGAACTGCCCCTTGAGGCGACCGTAGAGGACGCCCGCGACACCCCCCGCGATCCCGTTCGCCGAGAGATACAGGCCGATTCCGAACGACGAATCGATCCCGATCCCGGTGAGCAGCTGCGGGTAAAAGACGACGACCGCGTACAGAAGCGCATTCGCCGCGAAGTAGAGAAGATAGACGGCGAGGAGCGCGGGGCGACGACGGAGGACGCCGAGCGCGCCGGACCGCTCCGTCGCGGCGCTGAGTCCGTCGCCGTCCGTGGCCACGTCGCTCCCGCCCCGTCCGGTGTTCGGGATCGCCGCCAGCGCCACCACGCCGAGCGGGACCGCGAGGAGATACACCGCGAAGGGGAACTGCCAGGACACGACGCCCAGCGCGCCGCCGACGAGCGGCCAGACGGCCGCGCCGGCGCTGTTCGCCCCGCTCCGGAGTCCCAGCGCGCGGTCCATCCGATCGCCGCGGTACAGGTCGTAGATCAACACTGTGATCGCCGTGTAGACGAACGCGACGCCGACGCCAAGTATCGCTCGAGAGGCCAAAAGCGGGAGGAACGAGTCGATGAAGAGCCCCGCGCCGCCGCCGAGCGCGTAGATCCCGAGCCCGGCGAGATAGGGGCGACGCGGGCCGTAGCGATCGATGAGCGCGCCAGCGATCGGACTCGCCAAGACGATGAACGCGCCGTGCGTCGTGATGATGAGCCCCGCGAGCGATTCGGAGACGCCCACCCCGTCTTGGATCCCCGGAACCACCGGCCCCAACACCGCCCCGGCCATCACTGTCAGCGTCGCGGACGCGACGATCACCGGGAGCGTCGCTCGGGTCGGTCCGTCTCGCATCGATGGATCGTTCCGATGGAACGCCAAACCGCCTTTCGGTTCGGCCCGCCGGATTGAGCGGGGGAATTATATCAACTGGAGGAATACAAGGCGGTATGGACAGACAGAAGATTCTCGCTATTTTCTTCGCTCTGCTGATGGCGATGTGGCTCGTCGCGACGGCGGCGACGCTGTTGTGAGTACCGATTGCCGGGGGCGATGCCGAGGTCGGCTGGTGCCAGGATAGGTCGATCGAGTCGAATCAGTCGGTCGCACCGAGCGCATAGAGCCGCCCATCGTCGCTCCCAACGTAGACCGCCCCGTCAGCCACTGTCGGTGCCGATCGAACCGCATCGTCGGTCGTGAATCGCCACCGCTCGTTCCCGTCGCTCGCACGGAGCGCGGTTACGGTTCCGTCCGTTTGGCCGAAATAGATCGTTTCAGCGGTGATCGATGCGGGCGTGCTGACGGCGGCACCCACGTCGACCTGCCACCGTTCGGTGCCGTCGGTCACATCGAGGGCGTAGCACCGGCCGGCGTTCGCGTCGCTGCCGACGTAGACCGTCCCGTCCGCCACGGCGGGCGTCGCTGCGGTGCCGTTCGTTTCGACGCGCCAGCGTTCAGCCCCATCGGCCGTCGCCAACGCCGCGATCCGCTGGTCGTTGCCGCCGACGAAGACGGTCTCGTTGGCGATCGCCGGTGACGAGAGAACGGGTTGTTTGGTCTCGATGCGCCACCGTTCCGTCCCCTCGTCAACGTCGATCGCGTACACGGCAGCGTCCCAGCCGCCGACGAACACGGCTCTATCCGTCACGGCCGGTGAGGAAACCACACGGTACTCGGTCCGGAACTCCCACCGCGTCGATCCGTCTGCCGCCCTCAGTGCGTACACGCGGCCGTCGGTCGCTCGACTGGCGACGTAGACGACGCCGTCAGCGATCGACGGCGACGCGTCCACTGCCCCGTTCGTCTCGATGCTCCAGCGCTCCGTCCCGTCAGCGGCACCGAGAGCATACACTCGGCCGCCGCGGGTGCCGATATAGACCGTTCCGTCGGCGACCGCCGGCGAGGCGTACACGTCACCGTCCGTCTCGAACGACCACAGCGGTTCGCCGTCGACCGCATCGAGGGCGTACAGCCGGTTCCCGCCGCCGACGTAGACGACGCCGTCGACGACTGCCGGGGACGAGCGGACCTGACCGGCCGTCTGAAACCGCCAGCGCTCGTCGCCGACTCGTGGCCCAGCCGCAGTCGCCCGCCCGGTGTTCGAGCGGTCGTACTGAAACATCGGGACGTTCCCAATCCCCGGATCGAGCGGTTCCCGGCGGGGCTCGTCTCGGTCGTCAGCCCCGAGACAGCCGGCGAGGGCGGCGGACAGTCCCGTGGCGAGGCCCGAGAGCCACCGACGACGGTTCATCGAACGACCCCACGCATCGGCGATTGGCGTTGTGTCGTCTCCACGACGACTGATCGGGACGAAGCGGCATAAACGCTCCCAAGCGAGGCCCCGTCGATCCGGACGCTCCCGGATCGGCGTCCCGTCGTTTCAATACCCTTTTGCCGTCGCGCCCAGTTTCATCGCGTATGGCAGACTTCCAGGTCATCGTCGGCGACGACGACGGGACCACGTACTCGTTCGAGGTTGACGGACAGGACGCGAACCGATTCATCGGGCGATCGATCGGCGAGACGGTCGACGGCGACGCGGTCGGCCTGCCGGGCTACGAGCTCGAGATCACCGGCGGCTCCGATAAAGCCGGCCGACCGATGCACAGCGAGGTCTCCGGCGACAGGACGAAACAACTCCTCTCGACCGGCGGCATCGGTTTCAAACCGACCGTCGAGGGCGAGCGAAAACGAATCACCGTCCGCGGCGCGGAGGTCTCCGACGAGACGCGACAGATCAACGCGAAGATCGCTTCCCAGGGCGACGAATCGATCGAGTCGATACTCGGCGAGAACGAAGACGGCGGCGAGGACGAGTAACGCCGATCGTTATGTTCGATCGCTACACGGAGAGCGCAGCGTCCGCAGGCTCTGGGGGGAGTATCGATGGGTGACGAGGAGGGGGTAAACGAGGACCGGTATGCCGCGTTCCTCCGCGGGGAGCGCCCCGACGACATCCTGATCTACCTCCACGAGGAGGGCGTCGGATCGATCGAAGAACTGGCGGAGATCGGCGTTCGCGTCGACGACGGCGTCGTGTTGGTGCTTCCGGGCGACGACGGACGCGCCGCGTTCCAGCGAGCCACGGGCCTCGACGCGATGGATTTCGCCGGGATGGCGATGAACACGGAGGGCGAAATCGACGACGACTGCACGGGCGGGACGTGCCCCGACGCCGACGGCTCGGACGACCACTACGTCAAGTTCGTCTTCGCGTTCGTCGAAGAACAGAACGAGGCGGTTGGCGGAATCTACGCCGAAGGCGACGTGTGTCACGGCTACGCGGCCTGCGCCTGCGGGACGACCTATTCGGAGAAATCGGTGCTCGACGCGCAGTGAACTGACGGACGATCCCCCGAGGGGCGCCGTCGCCGCCCGGTTCACTCGGCGATCGCGGAGACCGCGATCAGGAGGCGACCGTCGCGATCGTCGTTGCAGGGTTCGCGATCGAGGAGCTTCGATTCCGTGTTGGATTTTCTGGTCGTCGCGACATGATCGCCAAGACGCCGAGGACGAGCCCCGCGGCGTTTCAATTCGGTGTTGTGTTAGACTCACCTGGGTCCGCTCGACATCAGCAGTCCCCTTTCACATCCTCTCCGCGCTGAAGGGCGGGGATTCCCTCGTGGGACAGCACGCCGGTCGTTCCTCCGTCCCCGAAGGCACTCTGACCGAGACCATCGAGGGCTCGGCTGTGGTTCGTGAGTAGTGCGTCGGGCCTCGTTTGAGGCGTGGTGTGCTTGGACATCCGCTTGTACCTCACTGGCCGTGCCATCGACCTGACTCGACCACGCTGGTCGAGTAGAACATCCGACGCAGGGTTGCTTTGTGCCAGTGGAGACCCCAATCCAACTCCAATTTTCGTCCGATGTGCTTACCCAACGATGTGCTGTCAGGTATTATAAAACTCGTGGAGAGCGTCCCTATCGTCGGATTCATCCCCGCGATAACGCACGGGGCTTTCTCCTCGATCCTCCGTAAATCCGGACGTGGACGACGTAGTGTTCGAGAACGAGGGGTAACCGAGTATCAGTCCTTTCGCTTGACGACGTCGCCGAGCGTCGTCCCGCTCGTCGATGACCCGGCCGACCACTCGGCATCGTCGTCGCCGGACCCCCCCATCGTGAGATCGATACCGAGTTCCCGCTCCAACTTTCGCTGGACGCTATCGCTCGGCAACACGTCGCCGCGTTCCAGTTTCCGAATGAGGCTCGCCTTTTCATTGAGCTGTTTTGCGAGCTCCTCTTGGGTCAGCCCCTTCGATTCCCGAGCCGTGCGAATCCGGTCGTCGTAATCCTGGACGACCTCGTCCATCTCGTCGAACATGTCTCGGCGCTGGCCGCTACCACCGCCGCCAGACGTCCCGGACGATCCACGCGACGACGCCGACGATCCCGACCCCGAGGAGGACGAGGTCGAGTACTTCGTCGACGACGACGACGGCTGCTCCGTCCGGACCTCCGTCCCGAAGTCGGCACAGTCGTCACACACCTCGAGTTCGGCCCCCTCGATCTTGACCGTCTTCGGCGACCCCGTTTCGGTGCCGCACATCTCACACTGGACCATATCTGGACTTACCGCGTCGGCACAAAAGGGTTTTCCGCCTACGCCGTCCGGATGCCGTCTCAATCCAGCGCGCGCATCGAACCGTAGAACCGCTGGAGCGCAGTCAAGTGTCCCACGGCCGCTAGGAAGACGAGGAGCCAGCCGACGAGCGTCAAGCCAGCGAACGTGGCAGTGAAGACGCCGGATACGGCCGTCACGACGCCGATGATCGCGAGTCGGTCCGCGCGACCGACCAGTCCGCCGTACACTCGATCGAGCCCGACGGCCTGCGCCTGTGTGCCGAGGTACGAGGTCATTAACACGCCCGTGATCGCGAGAAAGCCGATGAAGAACGATTCGATACCCGCCGCGAGCCCGGCGATGATAACGATGTCGGCGTAACGATCGAGGACGTGATCCAATAGGTCCCCCGACATCGAATCGGTTCCCTGCCGTCGAGCCAAGGCACCGTCGAGGAGGTCCATCCAGCCGTTCAGGAAGACGAAGAACGCGCCGGCGACGTAGAGAGTCGGTGACGGGTCGTAGCCTGAAACCGGTGTCCCGGCGGCGGCGTACGAACCGCCGGCGAGGACGGCGAACCCGAACGCGATAACGCTGATCCCGTCGGGCGTGAGACCGACACGATCCGCTCCATCGACGAAGGGTTCGAGCAGCCGCTCCGCCAGGTGGCGGAGTCCGTCGAGCGTCATAGATACCCGGTGAAATCTACCGTTCCGGCCGACGCCTCGCGTTCGCCGAGCAGCACGGCCTCGATCGACTCGGCGACCGACTCGGGCGATCGATCAGTGGTGTCGATCTCGTAGACTGAGTCGAGGCCGTGGCGATCGACCGCCTCCGAAAGTATCACGTCGATCGCTTCAGCTTCGGCGTTTTCAGCGGCCTTCTCCGCTGACTCTCCGCGTTCGAGCAGGCGCGATTCGAGTGCGTCCGGGCGACAGCGCAACACGATCACGCGGTCGGCGTCGAGATGGTGTGCGAGGTGGGACTCGACGAGCACGTCGTCTCGACCGGCGAGTCGATCGGCGACCGCGTCGAGATCCGCGATGAGACTTCCGCGGTCGGCGTCCGTGCCGCTCGTCAGCCCCTCGTCGCGAACGAGATCGTTCAGATTCACGACGTCGAGCGTGGCGTCGACGCGACCCGTCGCGGTCGTCTTTCCCACGCCCGGCGTGCCCGTGACGGCGACCCTCATACGAGGCCGTTGAACACCTCCACTGCGCGCTTCGTTTCCTCGCGCGTCCCGCAGGTGATCCGGACGCACTCGGGGAGCCCGAACGACGTCGTATCGCGGACAATAATCCCCTCTCGCTGGGCCGCCTCGGTCACCGCGCCGCCGTCACCAACCTCACAGAGAACAAAGTTCCCGGCACTCTCCCAGGTCGGCCCGTCGAACGTCTCGTAGATGTACGCTCTGGCCCACGCGGCCGTTTCGATGGTCTTTTCGATGTGCTCGTCGTCGTCGAGCGCGGCGAGGCCGGCCCGACAGGCGATCTCGGAGGCCGCGAAGGGCGTGTTGACGCGGGCGTACGCATCCGCCCACGCCTCGGGCACGACCGCAAAGCCGAGCCGGAGTCCAGCCAGCCCGTACACCTTCGAAAACGTCCGAATGACCGCGATGTCGTCGCGGCCGTCGATGAGTTCGATCGCCGAGGGTGAATCGGAGTACTCGACGTACGCCTCGTCGACGACGACGAGCGTCTCCTCGTCGGTGTCTGTCGCGATGGTCTCGACGTCCGAGGCGGACATCTCGCTGCCGGTCGGATTGTGCGGACTCGTGAGATAGACGATCCGTTCGCCGTCGTAGTGGTTCAAGACGGTTTCGGCCGACTGCTCGAAGTCCTCGGCCTTTCGGATCGGATACGTTCCCACCGATCCGTGGTGATACCGCGAGCTCATCCCGTAGTAGGCGAAACCGGGATCGGGGACGAGAACCCCGTCACCGGGGCGGATCATCGCTCGGGAGAGACAGTCGATGGCTCCGTCGCCGCCGTTGGCGAGCCATATCTGTTCGGACGCGACGTCGTGACGCTCGGCCAGCCGCGCTCTGAGATCTGCGGCCGAGGACTTCGGATAGCTGTGTACCGACGGCGCGCGCGCTTTGATCGCCTCGATCGCCTTCGGTGCGGGGCCGAAGGCGTTCTCGTTCGATGAGAGTTTTATTAGGTTCGCGGGATCGATGCCCAGCTCGCGGGCCACCTCCTCGATCCCTCTACCAGCCTCGTAGGCGACGTGCTCCGACAGATCCCGTGTGTGCATGGATTTAATAAGCGGGTCACAGGCCTTAAAACGTGCTCAACGAACCGAGAGCCAACCGTTCGGTGCCAACGCTTATCACTCGTCCATCTAACCGTCGGGTATGTCTGTGACGGGGGACGACTCCGCCCCGACGATCCGGGTGTCGGCCGACACGCCCGACAGGACTGTCGTTCTCGAGGCCGCCGAAGCGGCCGCCGAGGGCACGGTGTCGGTGCTCTCGGTCGGCCCGACCGGGTCGCCGAGTTCGCTGGGGCTATGTACGATCGACGGAACGACCGCGTTTCACGCGACCCCAACGCCCGAGGAGGCGTTCGACCTTGTCACCGCCCTTGCGGCTGGCGACGTGTCGACCGACGCCGCCGACGCGGTCGTCGAACACGATCCCGAAATTAAAACGCTCCCAGTTCCCGACTCGGGACCGCTCTCAGTCGGTACTCGGCAGATTCTCGGTCCGTGCGGGTGGATCGCCCCGACGGAGACGCCGCGACCGACCGCCGACGAGCACGAACCAGACACGATCCGCTCGCGAGTCACCGCGGCGGGGCTTCTCGGACGCGGACGCGCGGACGGAGCACGGGATGCGTCCGTCTCAGATCTGTGGGAACGCGCTCGGAACGCGTCGGGCGACCCGGTCGTCGTGGTACACGCGGCCGATACGGACGCCCCCGCGGACGAACTATTGTGTCAAGGGGCGGCCGGACACGTTCTGGACGCCGCGTCGATCGTCGCCGACGCCGTCGGCGCGCCGGACGTCGTCGCCCTCGCGAGCGACGGAGCGAGTGAGCCCCTCGACGCCGTCGAATCCGAGGTCACGATTCGGACCGCGCCGGCGTCCTTCCGCGTCGGCGAGCCGACGATGGCGCTCGAAGCGCTGGAGGGGAGCGACCGAATCGAAGCCAGACGGCGGCCGCCGGGGCCCGAGAAATGGGGCCTATACGGTCGGCCGACGATCGTCCACACGCCGCGGACGCTGTTACAGATCCGCGCGCTGCTGGCGGACGACACCGCCTCGGTCAGCGATACTCGGCTGTTCACGGTTCGAGGTGCCGTGTCGACGCCCGCGGCGGTCGAACTATCGTCGAATTGTCCACTTTCCGACGCGCTGGACGCCGTCGAGACGGACGGTGATCGGTACGTGATCGGCGGCCGCTTCGGCGGCGTGACGGAGACGCTCGACGTTCCGGCGAGCGCACCGGCGCTCGAGGCCGCGGACCTCGGAACGGAGGGCGTCATCGAGGTCCTCGCCCCCGACGACTGTGTCGTCGCGACGGTCGGGGAGCGCGCGGCGTTCGCCCGCGAGGAGAACTGCGGGCGGTGTGTTCCCTGTCGGGAGGGCTCGAAGCAACTGCACGGTGCGCTCCGTGAGATCTACGACGGCGACTTCGACGCCGACGGACTGCGGACGCTCGCCCGCGTCATGCGGACGACGAGCCTCTGCGCGTTCGGGGCGGCGGCCGCTCGCCCCATTCGAACGGCCCTGGACGCCTTCGAACCGGAGTTTCGAGCCCACGCCGAGGGACGCTGTCCGACGGGATCCTGTGAGGGGTTCAGATGAGCGCCGACGAGCCAGTCGACGCGCCGATGCCGGGCGTTCCGGAACTCAACGACTCCCGCTCGGGAACGCCGCTGACGGAGACGTTCCGGTCGGGGACCGCATCCGACCCGCCGCGGCCCGAGCGCCGGGACGACCGGCGTCCGGGAGCCGACGCCCCGGTCACGCTCACCGTCGACGGCGAGACGGTCGTCGTCCCGTCGGATGCGACGCTGCTGGATGCGATCGAAACCGCCGGACGAGACGTGCCCGCGCTCTGTCACTACGACCGCAACACCGAGGCCGCCGAGGAGATCGGCCCGCGATCGACCTGCCGAACCTGCGTCGTCCACCTCGACGGCGAGGGTATCGTCGCGGCCTGTTCGACCCCGGCGACGGACGGCGCGGTCGTCGACACCGAAGCCCCGGCGGCCGCGGAGGCGCGGTCGGTCAACCTCGATCTCGTCCTCTCGGATCACAACCTCCGCTGTACGACTTGCGGGAAGAACGGGCGATGCGAACTGCAGGACACGGCGATCGAGGCGGGCGTCTCACACCCCAGATACGGCGTCTTCGACGACCGCGACGCGTACGAACCGCTCGACGCGACGGCCGCGATCTACATTGACCGCAACAAGTGTATCCTCTGTAACCGCTGCGTCGACGCCTGCAACGACGTGCAGGTCGAGGGCGTCCTTCGCCTCGAAGGTTCGGGGGAGGACACGCGGATCGGCTTTCAGACCGACGCCGAGACGATGGCCGATTCGGAGTGTGTCTCCTGTGGGCACTGCGCCACGGTGTGTCCGACCGGCAGCCTCGTCGAAGACGGACTCGTCGACGCGACGACGCTGCCGCTGCCGGGATTTACGCAGCGAAATTCAGTCGGAAGCGAACTGCGGTCCGAGCGGGATCGAAAGCGAGACGCCGAGGCCGGCGAGCCGGCCCCTACCGGCGTCGCGGGATTCATGCACCGAGCGAAAGACACCGTGGGATCGATCGCCCGCGCAGCCGGCGATCGCGCCGTCAAAACGGGCGAACACGCCGCCGAGAGCGTCGCCGCCGATGTCTTTTCGGAGGGGATCCTCTTCGGGATCGCAAAGCGTGTCGGCGACGCCAGGCTGCACCGACTCGATCGGACCGAGACGACCTGCGGGTACTGTGCGGTCGGCTGTCGGTTCGAACTCTACAGCGACGACGAGCGGGTTCTCGGAGTGCGGGCGACCGATCCCGACGCCGCCCCCGCAAATGACTTCTCGACCTGCGTGAAGGGGAAGTTCGGCTACGGGTTCATCGAGCGGGACGACCGGCTCGACACGCCGCTGATACGCGACGGCGACGGCTTCCGCGAGGCATCGTGGGCTGAAGCACTCGACAGGGTGGCGTCGGAACTCGAAGGGGCGCGAGACGACTACGGTCCCGACTCGATCGCCTGCTTCGCCTCCTCGAAGTGCACGAACGAGGAGGACTACCTAATGCAGAAGTTCGCCCGCGCGGTGCTCGGGACGAAGAACATCGACAACTGCGCGCGGCTGTGTCACTCCTCGACGGTGGCGGCGCTCCTCGGTACCGTCGGCTACGGCGCGATGTCCAACAGCATCGAGGACGTCTCGAACGCCGACTGCTACCTGTTCTCTGGGACGAACACGACGGAATCACACCCCGTGTTGGCGACGAAGGTGAAACGGAACGTCCGCGACGGCGCGGAGCTCGTCGTCGTCGATCCGCGGAAGGTCGGGATCGCCGAGCACGCCGACCAGTACCTGCGACCGAAGCCCGGCTACGACATCGCCTGGATGAACGGGATGGCTCGCCACATCATCGAGGAAGGCCTTCACGACGCCGAGTTCGTCGAGGCGAACGTCCGCGACTTCGACGCGCTCCGATCGAAAGTCGAGCCGTTCACGCCTGAAGCGGTCGAGGAACTGACCGAGATTCCGGCCGACGAACTGACCGAGGCCGCGGAACGGATCGCGACCGCAGGTTCGGTCGTCTTCGGGTGGGCAATGGGGCTCACACAGCACTCTCACGGCACGAACAACGTCCGGGCGATGGCGAACCTCGCGTTGCTCACGGGCAACGTCGGGAAGCCAAACGCCGGCCTCTCGCCGTTCCGCGGGCACAATAACGTCCAGGGCGGCGGCGGGGACATGGGAACGCTGCCGAACACACTGCCCGGGTACCAGGACGTGACCGACGAGGCGGCGCTGGATCGGTTCGAGGACGCGTGGGGCGTTCGACCGCCGGACGAGGTCGGTCTGAAGGTCACGGAGACGTTCGAAGCGATCCACGACGGCGACGTTCGCGCCCTCTACGTGATGGGCGAGAATCCGGCGCTCTCGGAGCCCGATATCACGCACGCCCGTGAGGCGCTCGACACGACCGACTTCCTCGTCGTGCAGGACCTGTTCATGACCGAGACGGCTGAACACGCCGACGTCGTCCTACCGGCCGCCGCGTTCGCGGAGAAATCGGGGACGTTCACCAACACCGAGCGACGGGTCCAGCGGGTCGGCAAGGCGCTCGACCCGCCGGGAGGCGCGCGGCAGGACTGGGAGATCCTCCAGTCGCTCGCCGACCGGATCGACCACGACGGCGATCGTTGGGACTATCGGAATCCGACGGAGATATTCGACGAGCTGACCGACCTCACGCCGATCTACGGCGGAATGAGCCACGAACGGATCGAGCGCGAGGGCGGGATTCAGCGGCCCTGTCCGGACGCGGATCATCCGGGGACGCGGTTCCTCTACGGGGACGGCTTCAACTTCCCCGACGGGAAGGCGCGGTTCGTCCCCGCCGACATGGGCGAACCGGGCGAACTCCCCGACGAGGAGTACCCGCTGACGCTGACGACGGGGCGGCTGCTGTATCACTTCCACACGGGGACGCTCACCCGTCGCGTCGAGGAGATCACGGACCACGCTCCCGAGAGCTTCGTCGAGATCCACCCCGAGACGGCGGAGGCGTTGGGCATCGACGACGGCGAGACGGTCCGCGTCGAATCCGAGCGCGGGCACATCGACGTGCGAGCAACCGTCACGGATCGCCCCGGGGAGGGCGTCGTCTTCGTCCCGATGCACTTCGCAGACGGAGCGGTCAACACGCTGACCGGCGAGCGGTACGATCCGACGAGCGGGATCCCCGAGTACAAGATCGCGAGCGTGCGGATCGATCCGATCGAAGCCGACGAAGCCGGAGCAGACGGATCATGACTCGACGGAGTGGCGTAATCGTCGCCGGCGGACGGTCGGTGCGAATGGGCGAACCTGAAAAGACGGTCGTGAGCGTCGCCGGCACACCGTTGATACGACGCGTCGCGGATCGGCTGGCCGCGGTGACCGACGAACTGATCGTCAATTGTCGCGACGACCAGCGCGAAGCGATCGCCGAGGCGCTCGACGGACTCGACGTAGAGACGCGATTCGCCGTGGACGACGTTCCCGACCGCGGCCCCGTCGCCGGTATCGAGCGGGGGCTCGAAGCCGTCGAAACCGAGTACGCCGTCGTCGTCGCCGCCGACATGCCGTTTCTCGATCCCGACCTCATCACGCACCTCTTCGAGCGTGCGACCGGACACGACGTGGCCATCCCGCGGCCGGATGAGTGGTTCGAGCCGCTCCACGCCGTGTATCGGGCAGAACCGGCCGTCGAAGCGTGTGACCGAGCGTTACAGCACGAAAATCCGCGGATCATCGAGCCGATTTCGTCGCTCGACCGAGTGGTCGTCGCTCGCGATGAACTGCTCGAATACGGCTCACTCGACAGTTTCGACAGCGTCGACACCCCCGAAGACGTCATGTGGGCCGACGGTCGGCTGTCGTAGCCGCACGTCCGGCTATTCGACGACATCGACCGCTCGTCCTCGATCCATCCGTCCGAGTACGACCCGGTCGATCCGTGGGTGCGAGAGAAGCTCGGTAGCGACCTCACGCCCCGTCGATACCAGCGTCTCATCGTCGACCATGTTTATCAGCGGGACGACCCGAGCGTCCGACGGAACGTGTTTCAGACCGCCTCGATCGTGCGTCAACACCGTGACCAGATCCTCAGCACGAACCGACTCACCGACCGTTCGTCCGGTGATCGCCGCGACGCGCTCGGGGCGATGGACGCGCCGCGCGTCGAGTGACTCCCCAACGACTCGAGCGCTCGCGACCGGAATCACGAGGTCGGTCGTCGACGGGATCTGCGGCTCGTCGTCGTTGGGCGCTTTGAGCCACCGGGTTCGCGCTCCGTCAGCTTTGAGCAAAATGGGCGCGTCGGTCGCCGACGCAAGCACGTCGACTGTTTCGAGATCGTATCCGAGGTACCGCTCGCGGTCGTCGTCACGTCCGGGAACGACGCCGAGGGGCCACGCGTCGTTCGTCCGGACGGTTCGCGCGGGGTCGCCTGTGACCACGAGCCGCTCGACTCGATCGTCGAAGACGGGAATTCGGACCGTCGCGGTGACGACGGCGCGCTCCAACTCCGAGGCGAGCGCGTACAGCGTCGATTTCTTCCCGCCCGCTCCGACGATCGAGACGACGCCGCTCGGGCCGAACGCGTCCCGGAGGTCCATACCGAACGATGCGAACCGTCGCATAAAAGCGCCGCGGGGCGGTTCCGAGACGATGGCTTATAAGATGGTCCCGGACGCGGACCTCGTATGGTTGTAGATACTGCGATGTACACCGTCCACACCGCCTTCGCGGCGCTGTGGGCTGGATCGGTTCTGTTCGTCGCCGCGGCAGTGCTTCCGCTCGCGATCGACGGTGAGCTCTCCCCCGAGGCGTTCGGTGGGGTCGTCTCGAAGCTCCAGTGGGTCACGCGGATCAGCGCACTCCTGTCGTTCGTCACTGGCGGGCATCTCGCCGGCACCCTGTACTCGGCGGAGACGCTGACCGGCACGCCGAGCGGCTACCTCGTGTTGACGATGCTGGCGCTGTGGCTCGGTCTCGCTGCGCTCGTCGAGATCGGGAGCGCCAAGGCGAACCGCGGCGTTGCCGAAAAGAAGATCCGCGAGCCGGCGCGAAACGCCAGACCGTTCTACCGTCTCGCCGCCCTCTTTGCCGTCGGACTCCTCGTCGTGGCCGGACTGCTCGGTAGTCCCGCTCCGCTCTTCTAGCGGCCTGAGATGCTCAGGGAATTCGAACCTGATTTTCGAGCGTCCCGACGCCCTCGACCTCGATCTCGACTGTGTCGCCGTCCGCGAGCGGACCGACGCCCTCGGGCGTCCCCGTCGAGATGACGTCGCCGGCTTCGAGGGTCATGTACGCCGTGATCTCCTCGATCAGTTCCGGGACCGAGAAGATGAACTGGTCACGCGAGCCGTCCTGTCTGAGTTCGCCGTTGACGCGACAACGGACCGACGCGTCGTCCGGCACGTTTTCGGGGGCGGCGATGACTGGACCGATCGGTGCCGAGTCGTCGAACGATTTTCCCCTGACCCAGTTCGTCTCGCGCCGCTGGTCGTCGCGGTTCGAGATATCGTTGACGCAGGTGTATCCGGCGATGACGCCGTCGGCGTCGTCGGCTGAGACGTGCCGACAGCGCTCGGCGATGACGACGCCGAGTTCGGCCTCGTGGTCGAGCGTTTCGATGCCCGTGAGGAGTTCGACCGTCGACCCGTGGCTCGCGACCGCGTTCGGTGATTTGAGGAACAACAGCGGCCGGTCGGGGATCTCGTTGCCCATCTCTTCGGCGTGATCGGCGTAGTTCCGCCCGACACAGACGATCTTGGAGGGATCACACGGTGGGAGAACCTCGATCGACTCCATCTCGAACGTCTCGACCGCGTCCGTGACGCGACCTGTCCGGATCGGATCGGCACGGATCGTCCCGTCGTCTATCAGCTCACCGTATCGAACGTCGCCGTCCGGATCTCGGAAACGAATCTGTCGCATACCCGGGTCGACGGACGGCGCACTATAAGTACTCCCGGGCGACTCGACCAGTCACCGAAGCACCTTCGTCATCTCTCGATGCGGGATGCCGGCGTCCTCGAACTCCTCGCCAACCGTTTTGTACCCGAGTTCCGTGTAAAATGAGACGACCGGGACCTGTGCGTGTAACACGAGCTTCTCGTATCCGATCTCGCGCGCGGCGCGCTCGACGGCGCACATCAGATCGCGACCAATACCCTCCGCGCGACGCGCCTCGATGACGGCGACCCGCTCGATTTTGGCGGTCGAACGGTCATCCCCATCGTACCGACGGAGACGCGCGGTCCCGATCGGCTCGTCGTCGTCGTACGCGACGAAGTGCGTCGCTTCTGCGTCCATCCCGTCGAGTTCTCTGTGCTCGGGAACTCCCTGTTCGTTTATAAACACTGTTCGACGCACCGAGAGCGCGTCCTCGAGTTCGGCGTCGCTGTCGACCCGTCGTATTTCCATACGCGCCCTCTCGTGGTCGTCGGTTCTAACTCCGACGGTTACGCCCCGATGTACGGCCCGGCACCTACTATTAAGGCGATGTGTGGAGTAGTTCGGTCCGTGATGGAACTCACTTGGCACGGCCACTCAACGTGGTACGTCAGCGTCGATGGCACCGATCTACTCATCGATCCGTTCTTCGACAACCCGAAGACGGAGCTGGATCCGGACGACGTGGACGAGCCCGACTACGTCCTCTTGACGCACGGCCACGCGGACCACATCGCGGACGCGGACGCCTTCAGCGACGCGACGCTCGTCGCCACGCCCGAACTCGTCAGCTATGCGACCGACAACTTCGGCTTCGAGGACGCCGTCGGCGGTATGGGGATGAATCTCGGTGGAACCGTCGAATGCGGCGACGCGTGGGTCACGATGGTTCGAGCCGACCACTCGAACGGCATCGAAACGGATTACGAAAGCTCCGCCGGGATGCCGGCCGGATTCGTCATCTCCGATAAAAAGCCAACACAGGAGTCCGACCCCGATAGCACGGCGTTCTATCACGCTGGCGACACTAGTCTCATGGTCGAGATGCGCGAAGTCATCGGCCCGTTCCTCGAACCCGACTTCGCCGCGTTTCCCGCCGGCGATCACTTCACCATGGGCCCGGCGCAGGCCGCGATTGCGGCGGACTGGGTGAGTGCCGATTACGCCGCGCCGATGCACTACGATACGTTCCCGCCCATCGAGATCGACACCGAAGACTTCGAGCGGGAACTGAAAGCTGCCGGTGCCAAGGCGGAGCCCGTTATTCTCGACGGCGACGAATCGTTCACGCTCGAGTAGTCGGACGAGCAACGCGTCCCGTTGGCGTCGCGCGTCGATCGCGTCGATCCGGCGTATCTTTTTATGTGTTCGCCGAGCATAGACGGTTGCTATGGCCGATATCGAGACGACCACCGTCAACGAAGAGAAGTATCACGCACTGAGCCGAGCCGGCGAATTCGAGCTCAGCATCGACGCCACCGGGGGAGACGGGCCGACCCCGAACGAAGTGTTGGTCGCCGACTACGCCTCCTGTTTCTCGTTCGCCTGCAGAGCGGGGGCGAACCGACGGCTCGACATCGACCTCGGGAAGATCGAGACGTCCGCGGAGGCGGATCTCAACGACAGCGACGACCTCACCGGCATTCGGTTCCACATCTACGTCGAGGCGGATCTCACGGACGAGGAGGTCGACGACGTGATCGAACTCGGCGAGGAGATCTGTCACATCCACGACGCGGTGAAGGAGTCGCTTCACGCCGAAATAGAACTCACACCGGACGCGTTCTGAGCCCCGACAACGCACGGTCGCCCCTCGCGATCGGGTACTCCGTGAACGACCATTTTTATACCAAAACGCGGCCAGATCCGGTATGCCCGACTCAGCGGCTGTCCGACATTCGACCTAGCGTGGCCGTCGGACAGTCTCCGCGCCACCTGTTCGCCCACGATTCGCTCCGGTAGCTCGCTCCAGAGCGCCCGACTATAAGACCACGGGGGAACTACGCCGTCGTATGACCGATTGGCAGGACATGGTCGTCGGCGATCGGATGACCGTCGACGGCGAGTTCGCATCGCGGATCGAGAGTTCACCCTTTACCCGTCAGGAGTGGGGGCTCATCATGACCGCGACGACGTTCGAAATCGAGAACCCGGAGGACGAGGACGCGGCGGAGATCGTCGCCAGAACGGATGAACTCCGTGGGATGATGCCCGAAATCGAGAAGGTCGCGAACATGACCCCGATGGGAGCGCCGGAATCCGAATCCGGCTCCGATGGCATACTCGGATCGATCCGAGACATGCTCGGACTCGACGGCAACGGCGGCTCCGGCGGCGTCGACGAGGACCGGTTAGAGACCGCGAAGCGACTCGTCTCCGAGTATGCGGCCGAACTCCAGGCACACCTCGAATCGCAGGGTCGCTGGGACGAGGTTAGAGCTGCTGCAGCTGACGACTAGTAAGATCAGATCAAAAACGTCTTCGAACGTCTACAGCTGATCGACGATCGCCGCCGTCACGTCCGTCGTCGAGGCGTCGCCACCGAGGTCAGGCGTCCGCGGACCGTCGGATAGGACGCCTTCGACCGCCGCGGTGACCCGATCGGCGTCTTCACCGTAGCCGAGATGATCGAGCAGCATCGCCGCCGAAAGCACCGTCGCCGCGGGGTTCGCGATCCCCTGTCCGGCGATGTCGGGTGCCGAACCGTGAACCGGCTCGAACAGCGCGTTCTCCTCGCCGACGTTGGCGCTCGGAAGCAAGCCGAGGCCGCCAACGAGTCCGGCCGCGAGATCCGAAAGCACGTCCCCGGCGAGGTTCGGACAGATCACGACGCCGTACTCCTCCGGCCGGAGGAGGAGGTGCATCGCGAGCGCGTCCATGAGCGCGTCGTCGTACTCGTATCCCTCCTCCTCGGCGACGGCGACCGCACTCTCGAGAAACTGACCGTCCGTCATTCGCATCACGTTGGCCTTGTGCGCGACCGTCACGTCGTCGAAGCCGTTCGAATCGGCGTATTCGAAGCCGTACCTGGCGATCTTGCGCGACGCGTCGTCGGTGATGACGCGAGTCAGCGTCGTCACGCCCTCTGCGATCTCGCTCTCGATGCCGCTGTAGACGCCCTCGGTGTTCTCCCGGATGAAGACGAGATCCGTCTCCGGACGAAGCGAGTCGACTCCGGGGTACGCCCGGGCCGGCCGGACGTTCGCGAAGGAATCGACCGCCTCGCGTAGCGGCAAAATGACGTCCGCCGCGGTCTCGCCCGCCGCGCCAAACAGCGTCGCATCGGCGTTGGCCGCGAGTTCGTAGGTCTCCTCCGGAAGCGCCTCACCACGAGCTTCGAGGACCGCATCGCCCGCGTCGCCCTCGACGAACTCGAACTCGACGTCGAGCGCTTCGAGCACCTCAACGGCGGCCGGGACCACTTCCTGGCCGATCCCGTCACCGGGGATGACGGCTATCAGCTCAGTCATCGGCGGCCTCTTTGTTCACCTCGCTGCCGACGTACGGCAACGACGCCGCGGTCTTCTCGATGGCCTCCGTGTTAGATTTCATCAGCGCCGTCGTATCCCAGATCCCGTCGACGAGGGCTTTTCGCTGTGCCTCGTTGACCGTTACGTCGATCGTCTTCCCACCGTAGGTGACAGTCTCGTCCGCAACGTCGACCTCGATGGTCCCGTCCGGATTCGCTTCGATCCACTCCTGGAGCGCTTCGATGGTTTCGCTGTCGGCCGTGACCGTCGGAACGCCGAGCGCGAGGCAGTTGCCCGCGAAGATCTCCGCAAACGACTCGCCGATGATCGCATCGATGCCCCACCGAACGAGCGCCTGCGGGGCGTGCTCGCGCGAGGAGCCACAGCCGAAGTTGGCGTTGACGACCAAGACGTTCGCGTCCTGGTACTTGTCATCGTTGAACGGGTGCTCCTTCTGGTTGTCGTCGTGGTCGAATCGCTGATCGAAGAAGGCGAACTCCCCGAGACCGTCGAAGGTGACGACCTTCATGAACCGGGCGGGGATGATCTGATCCGTGTCGATGTCGTTGCCGCGGACCGGAATACCGCTTCCCTCGACGTACTCGACGCTCGGGATCTCGTCACTCGTCATGCTTTCACCTCCGCCTTCGGTAGTTCACGAACGTCCGTGACCTCGCCTTCGATCGCTGCGGCGGCGACCATGACCGGGCTCATCAGGACGGTGCGACCGTCCTTCGACCCCTGCCGTCCGACGAAGTTGCGGTTCGAGGAGGAGGCCGACGCCTCGTCGCCGACCAGCTGGTCGTCGTTCATGCCGAGACACATCGAACAGCCGGCGTCGCGCCAGTCGAACCCGGCCTCGATGAACACGTCGTCGAGTCCTTCGCGCTCGGCAGCCGCTTTGACTCGCTGGCTCCCCGGAACGACCATCGCCCGAACCGATTCGTCGACCTGCCGCCCCTCGACGATTTCCGCTGCCGCTCTGAGATCGGGCAGCCGCGCGTTCGTACACGAGCCGAGGAAGGCGACGTCGATATTGTACCCGTCCATCGTGTCGCCGGGTTCCACTCGCATGTGTTTCTGTGCGCGCCGAGCTGTCTCTTGTTTATCGGCCGGCAGGGAATCAGGTTCGGGAATCGGTTCGGAGATTCCGATACCCTGCCCGGGCGTCGTTCCCCACGTGACGACCGGCTCGATCTCCGAGCCGTCGATCGTCACCACATCGTCGTACTCGGCGTCGGCGTCCGAGGCGATCGACTCCCAGTAGGCTTTCAGCTCCTCGAATCGCTCGAGGTCGTCTTCGAACTCGTCTGTCTCCGCCAGCCACTCGTAGGTCGTCTCGTCGGGATTGACGTACCCCGCGCGAGCGCCACCCTCGATCGACATGTTGCAGATCGACATTCGACCCTCCATGTCGAGGTTCTCGATGGCTTCACCGGCGTACTCGTAGACGTATCCGACGCCGCCGTCGGTACCGAGGCGGCGGATGATCGTCAAGATCACGTCCTTCGCGGTGACGCACTCGCCGAGTTCGCCCGTGACCTCGATTTTTCGGACCTTCTTTTTGTCCATCGCGATGGTCTGGGTCGCCAATACGTCGCGGATCTGTGAAGTGCCGATCCCGAACGCCAGCGCGCCGAATGCACCGTGCGTCGCCGTGTGGCTGTCACCGCAGACGATCGTCATGCCCGGTTGGGTGAGCCCCTGCTCCGGGCCGATGACGTGGACGATCCCCTGGTTGCCGGTCGTCGGATCGTCGAAATCGATGCCCGCTGCGTGGACGTTTTCCTCGAGCTCGGCCATCATCTCCTCGGCCGCGTCGTTCGCGAACGGTCGGTCTCGGGCGTCGGTCGGGACGATGTGATCGACCGTCGCGTGCGTCAGATCGGGTCGAGCGACCTCGATATCGCGCTCGCGAAGCATGCCGAAGGCCTGCGGGCTCGTCACTTCGTGGATGAGGTGCAGCCCGACGAACAGCTGATCCTGTCCGTTCGGGAGCGTCGTCACCCTGTGGTTCTCCCAGACCTTGTCGTACAGCGTTCCCTCGCTCATTCGGACTCACCACGGTCGAACGTGCGTTGTACCCCGTCCGTCCCCTCGGCCGTCGTGTGGGGGACGTCGGCCAGCGTCTCGGATTCGTCGCTCGAATCGGCCTTACCGCCGTCGGCGGCGACGACTTTCCCGCGTCCGTACGTCTGCGTCTCCCCGAACACCTGTCCGGTGTACGGGTTGGTGTGGCTGATCTCTTCCAGTGTCTGTGAATCGTCTGTCATCGCTTGGTTACTCTCCGCCCCACGCGAACAGCGCGCGCAGGTCTTCCCCGACGTCCTCGATGTCGTGGTTTTTCTCGGCCTCTCGGCGCTGTTTGTAGCTCGGTCGGCCGGCCTGGTTCTCGGTGATCCACTCGCGCGCGAAGGTCCCGTTTTGGACCTCCTCGAGGATCTCCTCCATCTTCTCTCTGGCGTGGTCGTCGACGATCCGATCGCCGCGGGTCAGGCCGCCGTACTCGGCGGTGTCGGAGACCGAGTTCCACATCTCCATGTTGCCGCCCTCGTACATCAGGTCGACGATCAGTTTGAGCTCGTTGAGACATTCGAAGTACGCCATCTCGCGGCTGTACCCGGCGTCGACCAGCGTCTCGTAGCCGGTCTTGACGAGCGAGGTGACGCCGCCGCACAGCACCGCCTGCTCGCCGAAGAGGTCGGACTCGGTCTCCTCGCGGAACGTCGTCTCGATAACGCCGGCCCGTGTACACCCGATCGCCTTCGAGTAGGCCAATCCGATATCGTGGGCGTCGCCCGTGGCGTCGCGGTAAATCGCGAGCAGTCCGGGCGTCCCCTCGTCGCTCTCGTAGTTGCGGCGGACGAGGTGGCCGGGCGACTTGGGCGCGACCATCGTCACGTTGATCCCGTCGTCGGGCTCGATCTGGCCGTAGTGGATGTTGAAGCCGTGAGCGAACTGCAGCGTGTCGCCTTCGGTGACCACGTCTCGGATCTCCTCGTAGAGGTCCGGCTGGACCGTGTCGGGGACGAGCACGCTCACGATGTCGGCCTGTTCGGCTGCGTTTCGCGGCGTCGCCACGTCGAGTCCATCCGCTTTCGCGGCGTCTCGGGAGGACGAACTCTCCCGAAGGCCGACGACCACGTCGACGCCCGAGTCGTCGAGGTTTTGCGCGTGGGCGTGCCCCTGGCTCCCGTAGCCGAGGATGGCGACCGTCTTGTCGTCGAGTACTGTGCTGTCCGCGTCGCCGTCGTAGTAAATCTGTGTGTCTTCGTCCATGTGTGTTATGTGTGTCTCTCGTCGACTCTCGCCGTCTCCTCTTCGCCGCGCGCCAGCGCAGCCTGTCCCGTCCGTGCGATTTCGCGAATGCCGAACTGCTTGTACGCATCGATCGCGTCGTCGATCTTGCCCTCTTCGCCGGTGATCTGAACGGTGATCGTTCGGGGTCCCGCGTCGAGCGTTTGTCCGTCGTACATCTCCGTGATGGCCTGCACTTTGTCCGGCTCGTCGCCGTCGACTTTGAGCAACACCAGTTCGGAGGCGACCGGATTCGAATCCAACTCCCGAACGTGAACGACCGGGACGATCTTGCTCAATTGCTTTTTGATCTGATCGATCCCCGGATCGGGTTCCTCGACCACGAGCGTGATCCGCGAGTACCCCTCGTTCTGCGTCGGGCCCACGGTCAGCGACTCGATGTTAAACTGTCGGCGGTGGAACAGCCCGGACACCCGCGCGAGCACGCCGGGCTCGTTATTCACGTACGCGGAGATCGTCGTACGTCGCGGTTCGTGTTCGGCTTCGATCTCCGGATCGATTCGGATTCCCTGTGAGTTCCGCCGGCCGACGGGGCGAAGTCGCTCCTCCGGTGGTGGCCCTTCGAGGCCGGTCCGGTGGACGTTCTGTCGACGGCTCATAGCTGTCCCTCCGTGAGGGCGAACAGTCCGTTGTCCCCGCCGCTCGGGACCATCGGATAGACGTTCTCTCCGGGATCGATGTGGACGTCGATGACGCTCGGCCCGTCGTAGCCAAGCGCCGCTTCGATGACCTCCTCGACCTCGTCGTAGGTGTCGATCCGGAAGCCGCGCGCGCCGAACGCCTCGGCAAGCGTGTCGAAATCCGGGATCCACGGGTACTCCGAGGCCATGTGGCGCTCGCCGAAGAAGGCGTCCTGCCACTGGCGGACCATCCCGATCGCGCTGTTGTTGAGTACGACGACCGTGATGTCGAGGTTCTCTCGGACCGCGACGGACAGTTCCTGACACGTCATGAGGAACGAGCCGTCGCCGTCGAAACAGACGACGTCCTGCTCGGGCGCTGCGAGCTTCGCACCGATCGCCGCGGGCAACCCATAGCCCATCGTCCCGAGCCCATGGGAAGTGACCCACGTTCGGGGCTTCGTCCACGTCCAGTACTGCCAGGCCCACATCTGGTGTTGACCGACGCCTGTCGTGACGATCGTGTCGTCGTCGGTCAGCTCGTCGAACCGCTCGACGATGTACTGCGGTTTGACCGGCTCGTCGTCGGGGGCCGCGTAATCCATCGGGTACTCCGATTTCCACGTCTGGCACTGCTCGACCCACGACTCCGTCGCGGGCGAACCGACCATCGAATCGGCCAGCTGGTCCAACACGACCTTCGCATCGCCGACGAGCGGGTGATCGGCCTCGATGTTCTTCGAGATCTCCGCGGCGTCGATATCGACGTGGATAATCTCGGCGTCGGGGGCGAACGTCTCGACGCCGCCCGTGAGGCGGTCGTCAAAGCGCGTCCCGACAGCGAGCATGCAGTCGGTCACCGTGATCGCCATGTTGGCGTATCCGGTGCCGTGCATGCCGGCGATCTCGAGTGAGAGCTCGTGGTCCTCGGGGAACGAACCGGTCCCGGGCATCGTCGTGATGACCGGAATCTCGTGCTCCGTGGCGAAGGCGCGCAGTTCGTCGCTGGCTTCGGCCTTGATCACGCCGCCGCCCGCGAGGATGACTGGCTTCTCCGCGCGTGCGAGCGCCGTGGCCGCCTCCGAAACCGCATCCGAATCGGCTTTCTCCGGTGGGGCGTACGTGTCGGGTAACTCCGGGGCACCCGGATCGTCCGTCGTCTCGCCGTTGGTCACGTCCTTCGGGAGATCGACGAGCGTCGGTCCCTGCCGCCCGCGATTTGCCAGCGCGAACGCCGTGCCGACGTCGCCACCGACGGAGGTCGGATCGTCGGCGAAGAAGTTCGCTTTCGTCACCGGACTCGTGACGCCGACCGTGTCCGTCTCCTGGAAGGCGTCGTTTCCGACGAACTCCGTCGGCACCTGTCCGGTCAACGCGACGAGCGGGTCGGAGTCCATGTTCGCGTCGGCGATCCCCGTCACGAGGTTCGTCGCGCCCGGACCGGACGTCGCCATGCAGACGCCCGGATCACCGGTGACCGTGCCGTACGCGTCCGCGGCGTGGGCCGCTCCCTGCTCGTGGGCCATCGTGATGTGCGCCATCTCTGAGTGGTACAGGGCATCGTAGACGGGCATGATCGCGCCGCCCTGGACGCCGAAGACGTGTTCGACGCCCGCGTTTTCGAGGGAGCGAACGACCGCGTCGGCTCCCGTCTCTATCTCTTTGGGAGTCGTGTCGGTTTCTGTTTCGGGTGGTGATTGCGCCTGTTCCCCGCTCATCGTTCCGCCCCCGTTCGATACCGTCGATTGGTGTCTCGTGTGTACATTGTTTCAGCTGTGGAGTGGTCTACGTCCGATGCGAACCGCGATCGTGAGAAGTGTGGTATAGGGGCTAGGCGGCCCCTACAATAATGGTCGCGAGGCTGACGGCGCCAGCGAGTGTGGCCGTTCGAACCGTCGCGTCCGTCATCACTGTGATCCTTGTATCGCGGATATTCATAAACGTTCCGCGTCACGGGTCCGCCGGCCGTCGCAACGCCTTCGACCACTGGTCGCTGTGGGCGGGAGCGAACGGCCGAGGTCGGCATCCTTAGATTCGAACCTCCTCGCGTCGGACCCCGACCTCTCGGGCGAACTCCTTGAGGCGCTCGAAGGTGACCTGCTCCTTTTGCGCACCGTGATCTTTGACCAAGCGTGTCACCTCGCGAACCTCCGCGTCGGTCGGTTCGAATCCGGCGTCTTCGAGCCGCTCTCGAACCGAGTGTGTACCGGTGTGTTTGCCGAGCACCAGTTGACGGGTGGCACCCACCATCTCGGGCGTCATGACTCCGGGTTCAAACGTGTCGGAGTTCTCGATTACGCCCGCGGCGTGAATTCCAGACTCGTGAGAGAACGCGTTGCTTCCCACGATCGGCTTGTTCGCCGGGATCGGCATGTCGCTTTTCTCCTCGACGACTTTGGACAGTTCGGTGATCCGCCGGGTGTCGATGCCGGTGTCGACGTCGTACAGCGATTCGAGCGCCATCACGACCTCCTCGTAGGCCGCGTTACCGGCGCGCTCGCCGATTCCGTTGACCGACACCTGCGCCTGCGATGCCCCTGCTTCGTACCCGGAGATGGCGTTTGCGGACGCCAACCCGAAGTCGTCGTGGGTGTGGACATCGACGCGCGCATCGGTGTGGGCGACGACGTTCTCGACCATGTCGTAGAAGCGTCTCGGCGTCGCGACACCGACGGTGTCAGGTAGGTTGATCCAGTCCGCTCCGGCCTCGGAGACGGCCTCGACAACCTCGTTCACGAACGATTCCTCGGTACGCGTGACGTCCATCGGCGAGTACATGCAGGTCGCGCCGGCCTCCTTGACGCGCTCGACGGCATCGACCGAGCGTTCGAGCGCCTCCTGGCGGGTGGCGTGCATTGAATCCTGCAGCTGTACGTCGCTGGTGGAAGCGAACACGTGTACCATCTCGACGCCTGAATCGAGGGCGGCGTCGATATCTTTGTCCACGACGCGGGCGAGCCCGCACACCGTGGTCGACGTCGCGTCGGCGATGTCTCGGACGGCTTCGAACTCCGCGTCGGAGTTCACCGGGAAGCCAGCCTCGATGACGTGGGTCCCCATGTCATCGAGGATGGACGCGATCTCCCGTTTGTCCTCGTAGGAGAACGAGGTTCGGGGGGATTGTTCGCCGTCGCGCAGCGTCGTGTCGAAAATTCGGGCCTCACTGATCTCTGAGGTACTATCTAGTGTGCCCTGGAAGAACTCGATCCGCCGGCGAAGCCGACGAACCCTCGTGCTGTGTCATTGCAGTTCGTCCAAGCGTCTTCGAGCTATTTAAACTTGCCTGTCGAGTGTCCGCAATCTCGGACCGAACGGTCATCGAATCGAACAGTTGGCTGACGTAGGACCATCATACTCCCCCAAAGCGTGCGTCGAACCGACCCGAAGCGTCGAAGTGGTGGCTGGTAGACGAAACCTACTATATCCGTGCACCTGAACGTATCAGGAAATGGGTGGCGAACCGACCGTCGTGATCGCCGAGGACCAACCCGATCTCAGAAAGCTCCTGGTGTACACGCTCGAATCCGAGGGGTACACCGTGGAGGCGTTCGGAGCCGGGGACGACTGTCTGAAACACCTCCAGGCTGAGCCGGTTCCGGCGCTCGTCATCCTCGACATCATGATGCCGGGAATGGACGGCGTCGACGTTCTCGAGCGTATCCGCGAGGACGATCGACTCGCGGATATCCCAGTGGTCCTTCTCAGCGGACGCGGACGGGAGTCCGATGTCGTCGCCGAGTTCGAGGCGGACGCCGACGATTACATCACGAAACCGTTCAGTCCGAGCGAACTTCGGGCTCGCGTCGCCCGCCTCCTCTGATCGTGTCCGCCGCCTCGCTCTCGAAGCCGGCTCCGAGACGGATCGTCCCGTGAGAAACAGCAGGCGCTCGGCTGGCAGGTGTTGCTCGAGGAATCGCTTTTTGATGCTCGCAGGGGGGCTCCGGTCCTTCGCCGACCTCGAAACCCATTCGGGGAGCGATTGAGCCACCCGCTCTTTCGCGAACGTTTACCACCGGGCGGTCCGTCGCTCGCCGTATGATACGGAGTTTCGACGGATACGAACCGGAGATTCATCGGGACGCCTACGTCGATCCGGCCGCCGTGATCATCGGCGACGTGACCATCGAGGCGGACGCGAGCGTGTGGCCGAACGCGACGATTCGCGGCGATCACGGTTCGATTCGGCTCGCGGAGGGTGCGAACGTCCAGGACAACGCCGTCCTCCACGAAGGCGTCGAGATCGGCCCGTACGCGACCGTTGGGCACTCAGCGATCGTTCACACGTCGACGGTACACGCGCGAGCGCTCGTCGGGATGAGTTCGACCGTTCTCGACCGATCGGTGGTCGGCGAGCGGGCGATGGTGGGGGCGAACAGTCTGGTCACCGAGGACACTCAGATCGAACCGGAGACGCTGTACGCCGGCGTCCCCGCCGAGTTCATCAAGAACGTCGAGTCGTCTCCGTGGACCGAAGCCGGCGATCGATACGTCGAACTCTCGCGGAAACACGCCGAAACGTCCGAACGTCTCGATTAATCGTTCGCCGGGTGAACGGTGTCCCGGATCGCGGCGATGGTGGCGAGATTTGTGCCGGGGATCGCTCGAATCGCGTCCGAAGCGACGAGGAGGGCGACGAGGAGTCGGCGGACCATACAGCTCGTCGACACCGTGTATATGTATGTTTTTTCCACCGGTACGGATCGCCGAACTGCTCACCCACCCGATCGCTACCGGGGAACGGTTCATCGGGATTTTATATCCGCCCGCCGAAGCTTGATCCATGAAACGGGGGATCCTCGACACGATCGGGTCGCCGCTGGTACAGGTCGAATCGCCGCCGGGATCCGTCATCGCGGCCAAGATCGAATCGAAGAATCCGGGTGGGTCCGCGAAAGATCGGCCGGCCCTGGCGATGGTCGAGGCCGCCGAAGCGGCCGGTGAACTCGAAGCCGGCGATCGGATCGTCGAACCCACCTCGGGGAACACGGGGATCGGTCTCTCCGTCGTCGCCGCGGCGAAGGGGTACGACATCACGGTCGTCATGCCGTCTTCGAAATCGCCCGAACGGCGGCAGATAATGAAAGCCTACGGCGCCGACCTCGACCTCGTCGACGGGACGATCTCGGACGCGAAGGACCGCGCCGACGAGCTCGAAGCCGACGCTGGGATGGTCCAGCTTCGGCAGTTCGAGAACCCGGCAAACCCCGAAGCGCACTATCGGACGACCGGCGAGGAGATCCTCGAACAGGTCGGCGACCGGCGGATCGACGCGCTCGTCGCCGGGATCGGCACCGGCGGGACGATCTCGGGAACCGCAAGACGGCTCACCGAGGCCTTCCCGGAGATGGCGGTCGTCGGCGTGGAACCCGACGAAAACGCGGTCCTCTCCGGTGGCGAGTCGGGCGACGACGACTTTCAGGGGATGGGACCGGGATTCGTCTCGCCCAACCTCGATCGGGATCTCCTGACCGACGTCGAGACCGTCGACATCGACGCCGCCGAAGCGGAGTGTCGGCGACTCGCTCGCGAGGAAGGGATTCTCGTCGGCCAGTCGTCCGGTGGGTCCCTCGTCGTCGCAAAGCGCGTTGCGAGACGACTCGCCGCAGAACGGGGCGTCGATCCGGATCGGTGTCCCGGCCCGAACAACGAGGTCGGCGTGCTCAGCGACAGCCCACCGCAGGAAGCGCCGATTGACGACGACTGCCCGCTCGTCGTCACCGTCTTTTGGGACTCCGGTGAGCGTTACATGTCGACCGGACTGTTCGACTAGCCCGTCTTTCGAGCGCTGTATCGGACCGGGGAGTTACTACGTAGCCATACGCGCTCGGCATATGGATCGCGTAGGAACGCCGGGGGCGGCACCATCGCCTCGAGTCGCTCGATGCATCCGAGATCGTCCGACCGCCGAGCGAGCCGTGCGGAATAGCGCCCGATGAGAATCGCCATCCGGCATCTCGAAGCGTACAACCGTCTCGCAACGAACGGTGCGAGACAGGCCGCTCGGGCACTCTCGCAGATGATCGGCATCCGGATGACACACGACGTGACGGACGTCAGTCTCATTACAAACGACGCGCTCTCGGACGTGTTTGGCGGCCATCGTCACGTCGCCGTACAGGTCGGGCTCTGCGGCGGTCTGTCCGGGGAGACGGTGTTGATCTTCGATCCGGACTCGGTCGGCCGGCTCCGGAAACGGCTTCGATCGACTGGCGGGCGGAGTTCCCTCGCCGGCGGCCCGTTCGCCGAACTGGGCAACATCATGATCGGCGGGTTCATCGACGGCTGGGCGAACCACATCGACGCGCAGATCGACATGACCCCGCCGACGTACATCGAAGCGACCGGGACCCGTATTCTCCCAAAGATCACGAGACAGGACGCGGCCGAAACCGGCGTGTTTCTGTTCAAGAGCGAACTCACCGCGACCGATCGCGAACTGACCGTTCCGATCTACCTGATCCCCGAGTACAGCGAGTTCGTCGATCTGCTCGGGACACGGTCGGACCGGCTCTCAGTGCCGGCCGAAAAGCTCCTCGTCTTCGACGGGTTCGCGACGCGAAGCGCGGAGCGGGCGTCGAGACAGATCGCACAGATGACCGGACTCGCAACCGACGTCTCGGTGAGCCAACTCAGATTCACATCGTTTTCGAATATCGCGGCTCACGTCGGGGACGACGAATACGTCAGTACCATCTTCGAACTGAACGGGGCGCCAAGCGGCTTCTTCGTCGCGCTGTTCGGCGAGCGATCGGCCGACCGTATCGCATCCGCGATGCTGCCAGCCGGGACCGATCTCGGGGACGAGATGGCGGACGGGGCGATAACGGAGTTGGGAAACATCATCACCAGCGGGTTCATCGACGGCTGGGCGAACACCCTCTGCAGCAGCATCGAGCACACGCCGCCGGAGCTCATGCGGGACTCGGGGCAAAACATCGTCCGAGCCGTCCAACGGCGGATCTCGGGGGAACAGGAGTACGCCTTCACGATCGATACGACGATCGAACTCGACGATCGGGAGGCCGAGGTTCGGCTCTACGTGCTCCCGAAAACGGCCGAATTGACCGAAGCCCTGAATGCACTACCGGCGCCTCGGCCGTGACGAGGGCGGGTGATCCGGTGTTCTCCGAAGCAGAGGAACTTTACCGTGTTAACGGCGATCTCGAATCGATGACCGACGACGTTCCGAAAATACCGATCGTGTGTCCGGTCTGTGAAACGCGAGCGAAGATCCCGTTTTCTAACGTCGAGGAGACGGTCACCGATCACAACGAACGGCTCCACGACGGCGACCCGGTTGCGGCGGTCGACCCGGATGTTTTCGATCACCTCGCAGATCAGGTCGCGGTCGATCTGGGACTGCTCGAAGGGTGATCGGCGACGCATCCCCAGCGATCCCCATAGCCACCGTCGATTGACGGGGAAGCTTCGAACCGCGTCGTTGCCGAGCGTCCCGCTATTGTATATATATGTACTCCGGTCGTGCGGCTGTGTCGTCCGATCGACGGACCATTAACTCGGTTCGACGAGTCGTCGGAATCGATGGTAGATCCCAAATCGGCAGTCACATCCCTCCCGCCGAGTGCTAAACTCGTCTACAAGACGCTCCAGTACGAAGGGCCGATGACGCAGGCCCAGTTAGCGGATGCGTCATTGCTCCCCCAGCGAACCGTTCGGCACGCCCTGAAAAAGCTCGAAGACGTCGACGTCGTCGAGGAGTCCGTCTATCTCATGGACGCCCGAAAATCGAACTACCGACTCGCGGGGGACGACGCGGCCGCGGAACCGCCGCTTGTCTGAGGATCCCCGGGTTACCGTGCCGGTCGATCGTCACCGGAGGTCAGCCGTTCCACCTGCGCGGTCAGTTCGTCTATCGCGACGGTTTGGGTTTCGGCTTCCTCGACGATCTCATCGGTCTCCGAAGCGACCTCAAGCGCGTTTCCTCGCACGCTGTCGACCGTCGCGGTCACCTCTTCGACGGTCGATGCCTGTTCGTCGTTCGCTCTCGCGACCTCGTTGATGCCCGCAGCCGCGTCGTCGACGCTCGTCGAGACATCGCTCAGCGCCGATAGCGCGCGGTCGATCCGCTCGTCGCTCGCTTCGATCCGCTCGTGGGCGCGCTTGACCTCCGAGACGGTCTCGTCGGTCCGTCCCTGGATGGCTTCGACGAGATCACCGATCTCCTTGGTGTGTTCTTGGGTCTCATTGGCGAGTGTCTTCACCTCTTCAGCGACCACGGCGAACCCGTCGCCACCCGCATCGACCCTCGCCGCTTCGATGTTGGCGTTCAACGCGAGGATGTTCGTCTGATCTGCGACGTCCGAGATGATCTCGACGACGTGTTCGATCTCCTGCATACGGTCGTCGAGTTCGGTGACGGAGTTCACCAATCGTGCGCTTATCTCCCGTACGTCGTCGGTCGCTTCCCTCGCGTTTTTACCCGATTCGACGCCCGATTCAACGCTTTCGAGGGCGTCCTCGGCCGCGGTTGCGACCTCGCTCGAACTCGTGGCTACCTCCTCCATCGTCGCGGAGAACGATTCCATCTCCGCGCTGACCTCCTCGAGCGCTTCGTGTTGAGCGTCGACTCGCTCGTCGATGGCATGGGCGCTATCGGCCGCGCGATCGATAGAGACAGATAGGGCGTCGGTCTTCTCCTCGACTCGGCCCACGAGCGCTTCGAAGCTTTCGGCCATCTCGTTGACTTCGTCGGTGACGCTCAACAATTCCTCACTGACGACGCCGTATTCGTCCTCGTACTCGGCGCGGGCCGAGAGATCACCCTCCCCAATTCGTTCCAGCGTGTCGGTGATCGCCGTCACGAGATCGGTGATCGCCTGCTCGTGGCGGACGTCCGCGGACCGATCCTCGATGAGTTCGAGAACAGCGAGCAGCTGCCCCGAATCGTCAAACATCGGGATCGCAAGGAACTCGATGTGAACCGCCTCTCCCCGCGTGTTTACTGAGACGCTACTATCCCCGTACACCGGCCCGTCGTCGAACTCGAAATCGTCGTCCAGCCGTTCGATGTCCCAGTTGGCTTCGGGGTCGTGCGGCGTCTCGACGATCTTGTCTGCGAGCGTCTTGTGCCGCGAATCGTCCGTGTACGTTGCGGCTGCGATCGTGTCCCGACAGTCGAGTCCGATGTACTCGCGGTGTCCAGATTCGAGACCGAGTTGCTCGTTGATGTTCGAGTTGTACTCGAGAACGGTGTTCTCGTCGTCGATGAGGAATGCCGAGTACGGGAGCGCTTCGATCAGCGCGCGAGTCGTCAGTACGCTCGAGGCCCGTTCGTCCGTCGGGGCGTCAGCAGCGCCCTCTGTGATGAACTCGTCGACGCCGAGCTGCGCATCGACCATCGCGGCTCGCATCGTGGTTCGGAGCGACGTCTCGACGTCGTCGGCCGACTCACCCGCTCGGATCTCGTCGAACGCGCGTTCGACCGCCTCCTCGAACAGCGGCACGAACGAGGCGACGTACGACGACGGAGGGACGTGTGCTTCGGCCAGTTGGCTCGCGGCCGAGGTGACCCGACGCGCTCGGTCGAGATCGATCGGCCGTTCGTTCACTTTCGACCGATTTCTCGCCTGCTGTGCGAGCGCCTGTCCCGCGGTCGAGTCCGGATAGTAGCGCTCGAGATCGACGGCGGACACGTCGAAGGGATCGCCGCCGTCATCCGCCGCGGCGGCGTCGATCCCCACGGCGTTCCGTGCGCGCTCTACGCGCTCGTCCAACCGGTCGGTACCGGGAGAAACCGTCGTAGGCGCTTCCCCGGTCTCTTGAGGGCTCGAACGACTGCCGACCACGCTCGCCAAGTGGGGAATGAGGCTATCAAACATGGAGTTACCCGTCGATCGATACCGGAGACATATGATTGTACGGGCGGTTTGAACGCATATATTACGTGATGGATTTAAATATGAGTGGGTCTGCAGACACCGTTCAGAACGGGTAGTCTGGAGCGAACGGGCCGCAGAGAACGGACGTGGCGGAATTCGAACCGCGGTCGGACGTGCTCGCTCATCTTGTTCGCTGTACGCGACCTCCCTGCTTCGAATCCCTCAGCCCGTTTTCACTGCTCACTATCGTTCGAAGGAAAACGGACGTGGCGGGATTCGAACCCGCGATCTAGAGGTTAGGAACCTCTCGCCCTGATCCGCTAGGCCACACGCCCGCAGGTCCAGAACGATCGATCACCGGTTAAGCGGTGCGGTTCAGTTCGTCTCTTCGTCCGCCTCGGCGTCGTCGATATCGAGTTCTGTGTCGTCGTCGGAGTCGACCGCATCGTCGTCGTCGGTTTCGATCTCCGGCTCCGACTCGTCGTCGGTTTCGATCTCCGGCTCGTCGGCGGCCGTCTCTGGAGCGCCGGTGGCACCCTCGCGCATATCCTGTAACTCCTGTTCGACCTCTTCGCGTCCCTTTTGGAACTCACCCATCGCCTCGCCCGTCGACCGCGCGAGTTGCGGGATCTTGTTCGCGCCGAACAGCAGGACGGCGATGAGCAGGATGATCAGAAGCTCCGGTCCGCCGGGGATCCCGAACTGGAGGGGAAGTGTGGATGCCATTGCTACCGGACGCTAGTCCAGTCGTGATTATAGGCTTTTTCCTCGGACGCGGCGGCGATGGTCGACAGTAGCGTGGGTACGAAGCGGGCGAGAGAAACGGGCTGTGCGAGTCGATCTACGCGCCGGATCGATCGGGGTCGGCGTCCGACTCCAGCTCGGCGTCCGCATCTGGCTCGAGTCCGGGTTCGGGCTCGTCCTCGACTGTCGGTTCGTCCGACGGCTGCGCGCCCGAACGCATCTGTTCGAGTTCGCCCTCGACCTCTTCGCGGCCCTTCTTGAACTCGCCCGTGGCGGTTCCCATCGACCGCGCGAGCTTCGGCAGCTTGCTCGCGCCGAACAGCAGGATGAACACACCAGCGATCAACAGCAGCTCCGGCGGACCCAATCCACCGATGAACAGCGGCAATGTCATACTTCGTCGTTCGCGCGGGTACTTGTATGCCTTTCGCCGTCGGCCCCGGAGACGACGAGCAGACCGGTCGGAACCGTCTCGAACCGAAAGTAACACAATATTACCACCCATCGTTGGAGATATGGTACAAGTAGGCGACACTGCACCCGATTTCACCGCACCGATGCGAACACCAACGGGCGAAATCACGGAGTTCACGCTCTCGGACGAACTCGGTGACGGCCCCGTCGTCTTGGCGTTCTTCCCCGGTGCGTTCACGAGCGTGTGTACCGGCGAGATGACGACGTTCCGCGACCGACTCGACAGCCTCGCCGACGCCGGTGCGTCCCTCTACGGCGTCAGCATCGACTCGCCGTTCTCGCTCGGCGAGTTCGCCGAACAGAACGAACTCAACTTCCCGCTGATCGGCGACACGAACAAGGAGGTCATCGAGGCGTACGACGTCGTGATGGACTTCGCGGACCTCGGGATCTCCGGCGTCGCCAAACGATCCGTTTTGGTCATCGACGACGACGGCGAGATCACGTACGCGTGGATCTCGGACGACCCCGGTGTCGAACCCGACTACGACGAGGTCGAATCGGCGGCCAACGACGCGTAAATCGTCGGATCCTTTTTGCGGTCGCCCGGCGACGCAGTTCACATGAGCGATGGCACCGATTCGAAGAACGGCCGACACTACGATCCGAAGGCAGAGCATTGCTTCCCTGATGGGCCGCTCAACGACGTTCTCGAACTGATTCGAGCCGACGAGGAGATCAACGCGTACCTGGAGGCACAAAACGTCAACCCGGTCGCACGGATGGGCTACAACGATCACGGCGCGAAACACATCGAGATCGTTCGAAACGCTGCGCTCCGTCTCTACGACCTGTTGAAGGCCGGCAACGTGGCGTTCAACGGTGCGCTCGGGCAGGGCCTCGAGGAGGCCGACGAGTCGGTCATCATCGCGCTCGCGGCGACGTTACACGACATCGGACACGTCGTCCACCGGGAGGATCATTCATACTACTCGATTCCGCTCGCGGTGGACATCCTCGACCGAATTCTTGACGAACTGAACCGATACGATGTCGCAGACCGCGTCAAGCTGAAGGGAGAAGTTCTCCACGCGATACTCTGTCACCACGCGGAGGAGACGCCGCTAACGCAGGAAGCGGGCGTGGTGAGGGTCGCGGACGCGCTCGATATGGAGCGCGGCCGGTCGCGGATCCCCTACGAGAAGGGTGGGCGTGGCATCAACACCCTTTCGAGTCAGGCGATACGGCGGGTGTCGCTACAGCCGGGAGACGAGACGCCCGTGCTGGTGGAGATCGAGATGACCGATGCCGCAGGCGTCTATCAGGTCGACGAACTCCTCCAGCACAAACTCCTGGACTCAAGGATCGAAGAGTACGTCCGCATCGTCGCGATCAACACCCACAGCGGTGGCGACTTGGTCGAGCGGATCGAAATGTAGGGATGGCAGCCAGATCGTCTGCCCTACGGCTCGAATCCCGTCCCCGCTATCGACACGCCGCTCTCGTCGATAGACGCCTCACAGTCGAACACCGCACGGATCGTGTTGTGCGCCTTCTCCTCGTGCATCGTCGGATCGAGCGAGAAGGCACCGAACATCCCACCTGATCTGATTCGGGCGGTGAACACGTGTAAAAATCGGAACATGGTCCGGAGTTCGGTGTACATGAGTGCGGTTGATACCGATATGATACCGACGCGCGCTCGAACGGATTGGTTCCCGCTGTCCTGATCGAGTAGTTTCGCGAACTCGAGGCTGATCCCCGTGAGATCACCGGGCGAGTTCAACTGCCGAACCGGGACGCCCTCGACGTTGCTATCGGCGTTCGTGCAGTCGATGATACCGATCTGGTCACGTGCCACGCCACGACGTTCGAGTTCTTTAACGACTGTCTCCGCGCCCGTCGTCATCGTGATGACGATCACCCGTTCGTCTGCTTCAGGGGTGACGACGTCGAGAACGACCTCATCGGTCAGCGTGGACGGGCCGGTGAGCAAAAGGCTCACTCCGCTGTCGAACGACGAGATCGCCTGCAGGTCGTCTACTCGATAGCTCACCGATCGTCACCCTCGATCGTCGAGGATTCGTCTCGCGGTCGGTCGGCCTCGATGTCGCGTACCATCGCGACGAACTCGTCGTCGTTCATCTCCGGCAACGTCGTATCCAGATCGTCGCGAAGTTCGCGGATCCTCCCTTGCAACTGTCCGAATTCGTCGTTGTCCTCGAGTTCCTCCTTCGGCTTCGATGCGCGAAGTGCGGCCTGCTTCGACGAGAGCGCGTAGAGTTCCTGCTCGATCTCGTCGAACTGCGATCTCGAGAGCAACCGTTGGATCGTATCGAGCAATTCCTCGCGTTCGACGGGTTTCGTCAGGTAGTCGTCGAATCCCATCGTGATGACGTCGAAATCGGGTTCGACAGCGGTCACCATGGCGACCTTACAGGTCGACGCCCGTGATCGAATCTCCCCCAACACCTCGTCGCCGCTCATCCCAGGCATCAGTCGATCGAGCAACACGACATCGACCTCGGAATCGAACGTTTCGAGTGCTTCCTCACCACCACCGGCGGTCAAAACCGTATACTCATGATCTAACCACCGAACGTACAGTTCGATGAGTGCCTGCTCGTCCTCGACGACGAGAATCGTCGGCTGGTCATCTCGATCGGCCATTCTCTACGACCCCTTTTTGTGCGTCTGTGTGATATGTATTCCGGCGTGTCGCTGTCCGTCGATCTATTCGGACACGAGGTCGGTGGCGGATCGAGCGTCGAGCGCGTAGTACACCGCGAGAACTGACGTTACGATGAGGCTCAACTCGAGACCGTGTCCGAGGAGGTGGAACAGCCCGTGTGCGTGGGTTCCGAGCGCCTCCACGCCGACTCGTGTGCCACCGGCGATCATCGCCGCGCCGAGGAGTGCGCCGACGCGCGACCACCCGTCTCTCGTGAGTGCGAACGCGCTCGCAAGCACGACGACCGCGAATGTGAGGATGAGTACGGATTCGTAGAACTGGTGCCCCGAGTGCAGCAGGTACATACACCACGATGCGCGTGGGGAAGCTACAACGTTTTGATCCGTTTCTGTTTCACCCGCTATCTGAACGACGGGATTCCGACCACTTCGCAGTCTCGATGGACCCCCTATCTTTCTGCGAGGGCGTACTCATTGTAGCTCGCTCGACTGTTGGAAATTTTGACATAAATGGGTCTTCTTCTGTGGTATTTGTCTCGATGATTCGGTAAATACGTCCGACTTAGATACTTTACAGCGACTGGTGTTGGGTATTTCGAAATGTGAGTTTTCGACGGAAGTCCTACTCCCACACCCCGTTATCGATTTGTTCGATTAACCACTGTAGTGCGGTTTTACATTTTATAAGTTATAAATACCTGAATTTGCCCTTGTGACACAACCCTCAACCCCACCGTCTCAATGTGGAACAAATCGATAACGGGGTGTGTCTCTGGTTGATAACTATCTATGTCTCCAGAATCTTTTCCCTTGTCTCGACACACGTATTATTAGGTCGGGCCGTCAAAAGTCAGCCAGTACGCATTGCACATGCACCCAACTGACTCGTTACCGTATCGCGCTTGGGGTGGATTCTGATGAAACGGTTCCTCCGATATGTCTTCTACCGGGAGCTGTACAAGTGGCTTCGGAACGTTGGAAAAGACGACGCTAATTCGACTCAGCGTGATTCAGCGGGGACCACGAACTCGCCTGCGGGGCAGATTGAGGAATTACCGCTTGATGAGGGCCCGATTGAAAACACAGGGGAGTTGAAAACGGTCCTCCAGCAGATGGATCCGTACGACTTCGAGCACTTCATCGCGGACCTCTGGACTCGAATGGGCTGGCAAACCGATGTCTCCACTGCGTCGATAGACAAAGGTGTGGACGTCACTGCTCGCAAACAACAGCCATACGAGCAGACGACGCTCATTCAGGCGAAGCGGTACGGGCCAAACACGACCGTTGGGTCCCCTGATATCCAGCAGTATGCGAGCCTCAGTCAGCAGTACAACAACGTCGATAAGGTCGTCGTGGTGACAACGAATGAATTCACGAACCAGGCTCGTGAACTCGCTGACCAACTCAATGTAAAACAGATTGACGGGGATGATCTCGCGTCTTTGGTGGTTGAACAAGACGCACTTGATCTCGTTGATGATTATCTTGAGTTCGTGACGATCGCTGAGTCCGATCAGCCCTGTGACCAACCGCAGCAGGGTACCGACGGAACAGACGGTGAACAGCGAGTAGCAACTGAACCCGGAGCCGACGACCGCGCAGTAACACCAGACAGAGACTCTGTTGCGGTGTCGTCTACCGTGTGGGAGAAAGCGATTATGATCGCTATCCCGGGCTGGCTCGTCGCGTTCTTTGGTATTGAATTTCTCCCTGAAGCACTCTGGGGAATCGTTTTCTTTGCTGTTTGGCTTGGGCTCCCGGTTGCGCTGTTCCTCGATGCGAGATACGTTCGAGAACGTCGAGACTGGCCGCAGTACTGGTGGGCGTACGTCGGTACGTCACTCGTCTGGCTGCTTGCGATCATCCCAGCTGGCCTGTACTTGTGGCGACGTCGGTCTCTCTCGTAATTGCGCACTGGTCACCAACAGAACCGAAGATATCGAGCATATCATCGATGTAAAATCTGTAATGTGAGGAGCAAGGACGGTTCCACTAGAGGCCTTTCAGACCGAGACTGTATTCGAGGGCATCATCGACTTCTTCCATACGGGAGTCAGGAATGGAACCAACATTGTCCGTAATGCGGTGTTCGATAGAGACAGTACGAATCTGACTACAGAGGGCAACTGAGTCTTCTCTCAAGGAGCACTCATCGGCCGAGACTAGAACTTCGAAAGGATACAGCTGGTCTCCACGGGATGTCGTGAATGGGACGACAATCGTCGTCGGGGCGTTCTCGTTCCCAACGTCGTTTTGCACGACGAGACATGGGCGTGTTCCACGCTGCTCCGAACCTTCCGTCGGGTTGAGGTCGACGATAACGATGTCCCCTCGTCGGACGTTCATCAGCTACCAATCCGGCGCATCGCCGAGATATTGATTACTCTCTAGGGACACGCCGGCCATCTCTTCTTCAAGGGCTTCCGACTCTGCTGCGTACTGGCGATAGCCTTCGGCGAGTACGTCTCGGCTTACTGGCTTCTCGATAGTGATTTTCCCGTCCTCCTCGTGGATGATTACCTCGTCGCCCCCGTGAATGTCGAACTTCTCCCGGAGCTCCTTCGGGAGGGTGACTTGCCCGCGTTCCCCGACCTTGCGCTCCTCGCTGCGGCTCATACATACTCATATCATATTCATACTGAAAGCGCTTTCGGCCTTTATTCACGTCCATCACGAATATCGATGCAAGCGGAGGCCGAGTCCATTTGATAGGGGTTAAGCACACTCACGCCCGTTGACAGCACCATGCTTGATGATTTTGAGATGGACCGGTTTGAGTGGTTTCTAGTTCTACAGGCGTTCTACGAAGAGAATCTTGGGTTCGAGATAAGCTACCTGACTACGCCAGAAGAATTATCTCGTTCTCGCCACAGAATCCGAGCGGACAAATCACTCCTCGCCGGTATCACTAGGTTCCAACGGAACCCTCGAAACCTCGATATTCTCGTAATCCTTCTCCGAGGAGAGCACATCTAACCGTCTTGTTTCTGCGGTCGCTGCGTGGAACGCGTCGAACGGAGTCATTCCCTCTTCGTAGTAGTTCACAGCTTTGAGAACTACCTGCTTCTCCTCCTCGTCACGGACGGGAACTAATTCGAGCAGATTGGCCACGAGCGGAACGTAATCGAACTCGTAACGTTCCCGAGCGAGGACGAGTTCGAGATACGAGAACGCCGATGTTTCGACTTCGTGTTCGTCAAGCGCAGCTTCTGCCGACTCCTGTAGCCTATCGGTGTCCTTCGCGAGCGCGAGAAAAAAGCCTGTTTCGACGTACACCGTCATCTACCGCCCTCACTCCGGGCTTCCGCCTCCGCCTCGTCCTCGATATCCTCTCGTATCTCTTCCACAGACGCATCCCGGAGCTCGCCTGCCGCTGCGCGGACAGCCGCGAGCGGGTCGTCTGCGACCGGAATGAGTTCGATTCTATCCTCGTAGGTCACGATGTGGTACCGCTCCCCGTACTTTTCTCGTACCCCTTTGGGGATGTAGAGGCGACCCTGCTTGTCCGTCTCTGCTGACATGGATGAGTGTTGGGTGGCACAGTCGAAAAATCTTTCCACGAAGTTGGGAACAGTATCACTATATTAATTGATTCGAGAAGATGTATCGTGGAATCTATCTACCTGAACAAGGTGGAGCAACGGGAAAGCCGCTGAGGGAGAAGTCGTTCAGTTCACGCTCTTCGAGAGTTCTGCGCCCGTCTTGAATTTCACCTCGTTAGACGCACTCCCAGCGATAACCAAATGAAGCACCGGCGCATCCAACGGACAATGCGTCACCACAACGTCGCCGTCAGCTCCATGGGTGTCTCCGCAGCTACCAGACTCCGCCTTTGAGGAAGACACCTTCCCCCAACAATACACTTCTCCATCCGCCAACACACCAGCCTCAACCAACTCTTCCACCGTGGCCGAATCAATCCGCGCCCCTCGACGAGCCCGCTCACCCGATACGGCTCGCGATAAAAAGTCACTGAGCCCATCACCATCATGGTCGCCACCAACCCCACTAGCGTCCACACCGACCACCTGCGTCTCACCAGCCACCGTCAACGCAGTCACCGACTCCTCGAACAGCCCTGCTTCGTCAAGAACCCACCCACCCGTGTAGACGAGTTGCTCGTTACTCCGACACCGCTTCACGTACAACAACGCCCGAACCGGTACCGGGCACTCCGGCGGCTGTACCATCACCTGACAGACGATAGTCGGCGTCTCCGAACTCTCGCCCGACTCCGAGCCCCACCCGCTCAAGTCCGACGGCTCGTACGCTTCACTATCAACAGGGCACACGAGCGTCGACGGGCCCATATCAGTTTCTGATACCGTTGGCGGGGTATTCACTACGGTTACCGTCACTGTCCCACCACCATTACTCAGAGACACCAGCCCACCACCCGTCTCAACTGGCCCCGAAATCGCAGCCGACAGATGCTCGGTATCCCCACATACCTGCCCCGGATGGATATCAGGGTCCGTATCGTCACAGTCCTCACCGCCATCAGCCGCCTTCGTGTTGTTCCCCCACGCGTACACCTTCCCGTCATCACTAGCCCGCCCCGTCATGTACTCGATGAACCGCTGCGGAGTCACTTCCTGAGCAAGACTTTCGTTTCCACCCGGCACTTCCGTATCAGGCAGACACACGGCGAACCGCTCCCCAACCATCGGCGAGCCATACAGATACTCGACGAGCGCGTCTCGCTCCTCGTTACTGGGGTCGACTCCCGGGGCGACGAGGTAGTCACCGACAAGGATGTCGTTCCCATCTCCACCGACCGCTTCGACTGCCTCACTCCACTGTTCGTCCGCAACGTGTTCTCTCGCGTGGCTCACCTCGTCCTCAATCTCCGCAACGTTCTCTAAAGCCTCGACACAGGACTCATCAGAACATCGCTCTAACTCGGCTCGAAGCGCAGCGAGGTGCTCGTCCATCTCGTCTATCGCTTCTGTAATTTCCTTATCTGTCTCTGGATTCCGTCCTGTTCGTGCACTCCGCTTCGATATCGCTAGGACTGCCCTGTCAGCAGCATCCTGAACCTCGGCTTCCAACTCCAACGCCGTTCGAAACGTCTCGTCGTCTTCATCAACGTCGTCATCGATGATGTCGACTGGTTTGTAGGCCGACCGATTGTTCCGGGGAGAATTGTAGTCCTCGCCTCGAACGTCGTCGTCGGAGTCAACTCCATCTTCGACTCCGTCGTCATCCAAATCAGGGTCGTCTATATCAGCAATCGACCGATTACTCCGTGGACTGTTGTAGTTCTCCATAGCGATGGCCGTGACCCACGCTTCCAGCTCCACGTCCCCCGAGAACAGTCCAGACCCGCCAGATAACGTCGGAGTCAAGCGACTCACGTGCGGCTCGCCGACCGACTCGTCGTCTCCTGCAAACACAGCCGCTGGAGACGCACCTGTATTCGTCACCTGCGACGCCACTCGGCTCGCACAGCCGCTTAGCCCACCAGCCACGACGACGCCGGTCATTGCGAGAAGATGGCGACGACTAATGATACCGCGTGACATTTGATGGGTGCCAACCTCCGGTCTTCGTGGGTTCATAATCATTTACCCGAAGCGAGGTGATAGTATAAGCTTTCTTATAAAATTGGTTCGGCGGTGTCCAACGGGCTTACTTCGGACTTCGTCGTTGGATTCGAGTTCTACCGTCAGAGTCGCGAGGCAGAGCGGAATAGCGACAATATACGCATTCCCTGTTACATCAGTTGGCTACCTGAACAAGGTGGGGCAGCAGACGACTCTGTGAAAAGCTCTTAGCGCGCGCAGCTATAGTCGTCCATGGGCCAATACCGGCAGTAAGTTTGTTATAAACCACGGTAATCTTGACTCTAGCAAATCGCACGACGGAGGAGACCGCGATGACGGGACATAATGAACTCTACTCCAATAGAGGGGAAGAGTTTAAATACACCCCGCCGCCGTCTGTTGACTCCTAGGTGTTATGCGGCAGGATGGGCGCTGCAGGATTTGAACCCGCGGCAACTTGGTCCGAAGCCAAGCACTCTGTCCAGACTGAGCTAAGCGCCCGTACGACTCCGTATCCACCACCGCCGCTTAAGTCCCTTGGTTTGCGATCGGAAAAAGTCGCGGTGCTTATACCGCAGGCCGGGGACGGGCCGGATATGAAAACAGCCCGCGGGGCGATCGAGCTGATGCGGCCGGGGAACGCCATCGCGGCGGGCGGCCTGACGTTCATCGGTGCGTTCGTCGCGGGGGGAGCGGGGACGCCCGTACTCGCGTCACTCGCCGTTCTCGCGACGACATTCGCCACCAGCGGCGGGAACGCGATCAACGATTACTTCGATCGAGAGATCGACGCGATCAACCAACCGAACCGACCGATCCCGCGAGGAGCCGTGCCGCCGAATATCGCGCTCGGATTCAGCGTCGCGCTGTTTATTGGCGCCATCGCACTCACCCTTCTCCTCCCGCTTGCGGCGATCGTCATCGCGGTGATAAACCTGATCGCACTGGTCGCGTACACGGAGCTATTCAAGGGCCTGCCGGGGGTCGGAAACGCACTGGTCGCGTATCTGACCGGGAGCACGTTCCTCTACGGTGGCGCGGCGGTCGGCGGCGACCTCAGGACCGTTCTCATTCTCTTCGTCCTCGCGGCGGGCGCGACGATGGCGAGAGAGATCGTCAAGGACGTCGAAGATATCGAGGGCGACCGCGAAGAGGGGCTGAACACGCTCCCGATCGCAGTGGGGAAACGGCCGGCGCTCTTTGTCGCGGCCGTGTTCGTTGGATTCGCCATCGTCGTGAGTCCGGCCCCGTACCTGCTCGGGACGTTCGGGAGCACGTACCTCCTCGTGTTGGCCCCGACGATCGCGGGACTCGTAGCTGGGATGTACCGATCTTTCACCGATCCGACTCGCGGGCAGTCGTTGCTCAAGGCGTCGATGTTTCTCGCGGCGATCGCGTTCGTCATCGGGCGGATCGCTGTGGTCGTCTGAGCGCTCGGCACCGCGTCGGTGCGGTTTTTATGCCTCCGTTGCGTAGCGTCGGTTATGCCCGTCGAAAGTGACGACGAACTGCGGGAGATCTTCGAGCTCGAAACGATCGCCGTGGTCGGCTGTTCGGCGACGCCACACAAACAGGCCCACGCGATCCCGAAGTTCATGCGTGATCGCGGCTACGAGATCATTCCGATCAACCCCTATGCCGACGAGATATTCGGCGTCGAACCGTACGATTCGCTCTCCGACGTCGAGGCAGAGATCGACATCGTCGATATCTTCCGGCCGAGCGACGAGGTCGCCGAAATCGCCGACGAGGCGATCGAACGCGACGACGTGAAAGTCGTCTGGACCCAACTCGGCATCCGCGATCGAGAAGCCGGTGAGCGCGTCGAGGCGGCCGACAAACGGTACGTCGAGGACCGATGTCTCAAGGTTGAATACCAACGACTGATGGGGTAGATTTAGTCAAGTAGACCGCGAGAGGGAATCATGACGCGTCGGTGCGGGATTCAGCGTCGGGAATCGAATCCGTCGCGTCATCACCCACTTCGTCGCAACCTTCCGGTTCGGCCTCCTCGATCGCGGTTTCTGTGAGGAGTTCGTCGACGTCGATCCCTTCTGAGTCGGCGAGCGCTTCGATGATCGCGGTCTGGCCGTCGACCTTGTTTTCGAGCGTGGCAACGCGTTTGTCGGTCTCTTTGACCGTCTCGTGTACCTCGAGCATCTGCTCGCGGAGTTCGCTGATCCGGCTGTACAGTTCTTCACCCATGTCTGCGACCTTCTGAAGCTTTCTGGTCGCGCCTCCGAGTCCCATACCGCCTGGTTTGTCTCGGCCCGTTGTGTGCCTTGCGGTCGGGTCGGGCGGTCGAACGCGGTTGGATACTGGATAAAGTTTCATAAGTGATATTAACGAACACAAAGTGATGGGTAACACGCCCCGAGACGAGCTAGAGATGGAACTCCTCGCCGAGATGGTCGAGGCGGTCGGCGTCGGCGTCGCGATCTACGACGACAGCGGTCGATACCAGTACGTCAACGAAGCCTACGCTGACATCCTCGGGACAGATCGCTCGTCGCTCACCGGTATCGGCATCTGGAAGGTCGTACCTTCGTTCAGACAGGAGCGCTTCGAGGACTACTGGAGTTCCTTCGAGGACGGTGAGACGCGCCTCGCGGAGACCGAACACCTCATCGATGGAAACTCGACACCGGTGAGCACACTTACGACTCGACGCCGAATCGGCGGGAAAGCGTACAACTTTGGGACGATCCGAGATCGCACCGAGCGGAAACGGCGTGAACAGGAACTAAGCGAGAAAAACGAACGGCTCGAGGCATTCGCCGGGATCGTCTCCCACGACCTCCGGAATCCGTTAAGCGTTGCAACGGGGTATCTCGAATTGCTTCAATCCGACGTTGATCGGGACGAGATCGAATTGATCGAGAGCGCGCTCGATCGGATGGACACTCTCATCGAGGATCTGTTGACGCTGGCTCGCGAAGGCCGTTCGGTGCGTAATACCGAGCACGTTTCCATCTCGGCCGTGGCAAACGACGCTTGGAAGCAGATCGAAGCACGTGACTCGAGTTTCGAAGCCGATTGTGAGGGGACCGTCGTCGCTGATCGGGGACGGATCCAGCAGCTGCTAGAGAATCTCTTTCGGAATTCGATCGAACACACCGACGCTTCGGTAAGTGTCCGGGTCGATCGACTCGACGCCGATGAGGGCTTTTTCATCTCGGACAACGGGCCCGGAATCCCCGAATCGGAGCGCGAGCGAATCTTCGATCCAACGTACTCGACGGACGAAAACGGAACCGGCTTCGGATTAGCCATTGTCACCGAGATCGCCTCGGCACACGGCTGGTCGATTACTGTCACCGAGAGTATCGAGGGCGGCGCGCGATTCGAGTTCCGGACGTCGGAGTCGCCCCAACAGCAGTGACTAGCCGATAAAGATCGAATGAATGGTGGACCCGGGGGGTGCCCGGCCCGCTCGATACGGGGAGTCCCGCGTGCCTCCTCCACCCCGCGACCCTACGGGCGACAGCTGTTCGCGGGCCCGCTGCTCACTTCCGTGCCTGACGGATTACCCGCGGTTAACCGCGCCCGAACGTCCCTGCAGACGCTGGCACACGGACCGCTGCCCTCGTAGGACGAGGCTTCGACGTTAGCTTGCGGGGCCCGCACCGATTGGTCCGGACGTACCCCGGCTTCGGTCCCCGCTAAAGACCATAGCGCGGGTTGTGAGCGGGGCCTAACCGCCCGACCTAGTCCGTTTCGGACTAAACGACTCCGACATAAGGATCTTTCGGCTCCCAACCGGTCGCTGTCGGTCGATCGGGCGCGATACACGCGACGGAAAACGGGAGCGGCTACTCGCCCGCGACCGGACCTTCGGCGATATCGATGCCGCCGGTCAGGGTTCGGTGCGGATAAGGGATATCGATACCCGCCGCATCGAATCGCTCTTTGACCCGCTGGACGTACTCGGCGCGGGTTTTGACGAAGTCGGCGCGCGACGGGTCTTCGATCCAGATCCTCGATTGGAGCCCGACCGACGAGTCGCCCAGTTCCGTCAGCCGAACGGACGGCTCCGGATCGTCCATGATTCCCGGATGATCCCGCGCCTCCTCGAGGATGATGTCCGTCGCGGCCTCGATATCGTCATCGTATCCGATCCCGAAGACGAACTTGAGTCGGAGCTTCTTCGCGTCAACGGGATTCTTGACGACGTTATCCGTGAGTTGGTAGTTCGGAACCGTCAGCAGTTCGTTGTCGAACGTTCGGACTCGGGTGATGCGGAGACTGATGTCCTCGACGACGCCGACATTGTCGTGCCACTCGATCCAATCGCCGATCCGGAACGGCTTTTCCGTGAAGATGAACACGCCCGAGACGAAGTTCTTCAGTACGTCCTGCATAGCGAACCCGATGGCCAGTGTCGCCGCGGCGGCGATCGTGGCGAGCGAACGCAGGAAGCCGTTGTACCCCGCGGCCCCGAACGCGATGGTGATCCCGACGAACAGATACAGAATCCAAGCGAACCGCCGTATCGGCGTCCGGGCGTGTCGGTCCAGGTCTCTCGAATTCAGCAGGCGATCGAGAAGTGGAAGAACCCCCCGCTTGCCGAGCAGATACAGCACGATGAATGCGGTGACGAAGAGAATGCCGCCGACGATCGCGTCACCGGCGGACGCGGCGATCTCCGGCGGGACGCCGAACGCTTCGAGCTGCTCGCCGAGCCACGTGCTTACGCCGTTTTGCAGCGCGATCATCGACTATACACGGCCGTGTGGCCGCGCGTCTGGACGAGTTCGGCGCTCGTCCGCTCGGCGAGTTCTTCGGCGAGCGAGTCGGTCGTGGTTCCGCCCCGAGCCGCTCGAAGGAACTTCACCTTCACGAGGTCCGCCCCCATCAACTGATCCGACAGTTCGTCGGTGACTGGATCGAGCCCGGACTTTCCGACCCAGACGGTTACGTCGAGGTCGTGTATTTTCGCTTTTCGATCGCGCTGCGACATACCCGCGGTTCGGTTCGCGCTCATAAAAATCTGACACATTCGATCGGCTACACGGCGTCGTCGCTGTCCGGCCGACGATACGGGTATCGTGCGTGTCCCCCACAACCACACGTCACGACGACGTGGCCGTCACGGGTCCGAACGCGGGCGTTTCGACCGGGGACGAGATACGCATCACACCGATCGCACGTGAACCGCTTGAACCGGCGCGGGAGCGCAATCCGGTTTCGCTCGGCGATCCGTCGTGCGCGACGCACGTATTGCCGGGCGAGATCCGCTTCGCCAGCGCGGGCCGCATCCCGCGCGAGTTCGGTCAATCGATCGATGCGTTCCTCGGCGACGCTCACGCTCTCGGGTTCTCGTCGGATGCACAAAGACGTTCTGCAACGCCGACAGCGGACTGCAGCGACGATCAGCTCGCGGAGCTGTGGGTGTCTCTGGTGGCGTGTTTCGCCTCGAACACCGCGCTCGCGGCGAGATCGCGTGCCAGCGAATCGACGGCATCGGCGTCGGCGTTTTCCGGATCTATACCCGCCGAAACGACGGATCCAACGGGGGGTTGGACCGCGATCGTGGCCCGGAGCGACCCGTCGTCGCCGTCGGAGATCTCGCCACCGACAACGAACTCATCGGAGAGCAACTCCCGTGTCGACGCTGCGACACTCGCGAGTTCCCGTCGGAGCGTTCGACGACGCTCGGGTGTCGGCTGGGCATCGGCCGTCGGCGAGCCGGCGTATGGCGTGTTCCCGTGCATTGGACGGCTCCGGCTACAGGGGATGTGAATAAAAAGCCGTCGGCTTCACTGTTATTCGGTGTCACGGACACTTAGAGGATCGACCCACTCTCACCGTACACCGCGAGGACGACCGCCGTCGTATGCCGATTCGGGCTCGACTCGGCGACGACGGTCCGCCGCCCGTCGTCCTCGAACGCCCAGTCTCGAAGCTCCCTTCCGGCAGCGAGGCCGGCGTCGATACGGCTTCGAACCGCGTCGGGGTCCGTCCCGGACGTCTCGTAGAAGATTCCCGGGCCATTCGCCTCCCGCGACCAGCCAAGGCTCGCGACCGCCGGCTCTACGTTCCCTGGTGCGATGGTCGATCGTCCCTCGACGACGGTCAGCCGCTCGCCCGGTGGTCCAAGATCCGGTGCCTCGCCGACGACCTCGATCTCCGCGTTTGCCGGGATCACCGACGAGACGGAGACGAGATTGTAGTTGTGGACGTTCGCGGCCGCGAGCGCGGCGTCGTAGGAGGCCATCGCCGTCGGCCCGGCTGCGGTTCCCCAGACGATCCGAATGCGTCCCATTGTCCAGAGATCGGCGACGGGCGAATAAAAACGTCGGGAAACGATCCAGGGACCGTCCCGATCGCGTTCAGCTTCCAGCCGACAGCTTGTCGAGTCCGGCGGCATCGATGTCTTCGCCCCCGACGGACGACCGGAGCGCGTCCATCCCGTCGTTGCGATCGATGCCGAAGCCGTCGGCGTACAGCGCCTGCACGCGGTCGTACTCGTCGTCCGAGAGCGCGGGAACGTCGCTCGCCGCGGCCCACTCGTCGATGTCCTCGCGCGTCCGGAACGTCGGCGTTACTGTCGCGACCGAGTCGTGGTACAGGAGCCACTGGAGCGCCGCCTGTGCCATCGTCCGCTCGCCGTCGCGCTCGAGGAACCGAAGCGTTTCGAGTTTCTCCCACCCCGTTTCGTACCATTCGTCGGGGCGGTACGCGCGGTGATCCCCCTCGCCGAGTTCCGTTTCGGGGCGCACCTGCTCGTTCAACAGGCCCGACGAGTGCGGGACGCGCGGGATCAGACTCGTCGTCGATCCGGTCCGCTCGATCGTCTCGAGAAAGTGGTTTCCGACCTCCTGTTCGAAGGCGTTCCAAACGAGTTGAACCGAGTCGAACTCCTCCTCGATCGCCATGTCGCCCTCCGCGAGCCAGCCGATCGACGGCCCAAGCGCCCAGCCGACGGCGTCGATCCGGCCCGCTGATTTGAGATCGTCGAGCAACGCTAGCACCTCGGCGTCGACCTCGTCGACGTTCGCGTTGTGCAACTGGAGCACGTCGATCCGTTCGAGCCCGAGCCTGTCGAGTGATCTCTCGAAGGCCTCCTCGAGGTAGTCACGATCCATCTCCTTGGGCAACTCGCCGTGTCCGGCCTGCGGGTTGTTGTAGAAGTCGTAGCCGATCTTCGTCGCGACGGTCACCTCGTCGCGAACGCCCTCGAGCGCGCGCCCGATCAGCTCCTCCGAGGCGCCGTGCCCGTACACATCGCCGGTGTCGAAGTAGGTGATTCCTTGGTCGATCGCGTACTGGACCATCTCGATCGCTTCCTCGTCGGTTCTGTCGCCCCACCAGTCGCTACCGACGACCCACGCGCCGAAGCCGATCTCCGAAACCTCGACCCCGGACGTCCCGAGCGTTCGGTGATTCATACGCCCTCATTGGAGGGCGTCCCACTTATCGCTCGTGGTTCGTCCCACGACGCTGGAAACGTTCGGGACCGGGTTTCGTCGGGAAGGCCCATGATTTCCTCGCCCCGGTCGTGGGTACAGTCGGTCGTCCATACCTCGACAGCAATCCATAACAACCACGCAGTCCTCGGGAGAGATATGACGAAGCGCCACGTCTCGCTGCCGGTCGACGCCGAGGAAGGACTCAAGGCGTTCATCTCCGGAGTGGATAACCGGCTGTCAAGCGACGAAGACACGTGCGCCGTCGTCGAGGACGTCCTCGTCGACCTCCACGGCGATCGGGAGGCCTATGAGCGGTGGCAGGCGGGTGAGGATGTTTCGGCGGCCCAACGGGTTCGACTACAGGGATACGACCCGTGTAACGCCACGCTCGAAAGCGAGTACTACGCCGAGAAGGACGAGGACGCGTTCAAGCGGTCGAAGCACCTCCAGTGGCTCTGGCGGCAGTTCGACGCCACGCCGATGGCGGACAACGTCGAGTTCGCGCTCCGGTTTCGGCAGATGCTCGCGAACCATCTCTTCGACGAGTGCGGCGACGGCTGTCGGTTTTTCAAGGGGATCACCTTCACGTACGGCCACAACATCTCCGTCGGTGACAACGTCGTCATCCACGACGACGCCCACCTCGACGACCGCGGCAGATTGACCATCGGTGACCGCGTGTCGATCTCCGACGGCGTCCACATCTACAGCCACGATCACGATATCGTCGACCAGACCGCCGTCGACAACTACCACACCACCATCGAAGACGATGTGCGGATCACCTTCGATGCCATGGTTCGAGCGGGCTGTAAGGTTGGCGAGAACTCGATCGTTGGGGCACGGAGCGTCGTCCAATCTGACGTTCCCGCTCACCACGTCGTCGTGGGGCAACCAGCCCAGAGCGTTCGCATCAAGCCCGGATGGGAAGATGTCGCCGAACCGCTCGACGGAGACCACCCGGACGGCCGCGCGGATCGACAGATCGAGTACGACCTCCCCGACGATCTCGACCAGTTCGACGAGTTCCAGCGGGATCTCGATCCCACGAGCGGTCGCTGAGACGCAGGTCTTAGTTCCCAGTGGTGTGCCGGCTGTTTCGTGTTGCCCCGTGGCTGATCCCCTGTTTCGCGTTATGCGCCGCTCACCACCGACTCAAAAAATACGTCAAAACGGAGTTCGCGTTATTCGAGCTCTTCGGCGATCTCGTCGGCATCGATGTCGGCCTCTTCGAGCGCCTCCTCGATGTCGACATCGTCAGGGACGCCGCCACCGCCCATGCCGCCCATCATGCCGCCCATACCCATTCCCATGCCGGCCCCGTCGAGGACCTCCTGGATCAGGATTCGATCGATGTCGGTGAGGTCGACGAGCTGTTGGGCGATCTGCTGCTTTTGCATCATCCACTGCTGATTCATCGACAACTGCGGCGTCGATTCCACGTAGAGGGTGCGCTTTTCGACGGTCTCGGTGACCGTCTCGGGTTCGTCGTCCCCGTCTTCGTCGTCCTCGTCGGGTTCTTCGACGCGCGTCTCCTCGACCTCGTCGTCCTCGATCCACATCTCGAGATCGATGTCGAGGAACATGTTCAGCAGACCGCGGGCCTGTTCGAGATCATCGTCGACTTCCTCAAGCAGCTCGTACTCGTACTCGATGTCCTCGCCGGCGAGCGGATGGTTAAAATCAACGCGCGCGCGACCGCCGATGATCGTCTCGAGGACGCCCTGCTGGCCGTCGATCTGGACGCGTGCGCCGGGGAACCGGTCATCTTCGCCGATCTTGTCCGCTGAGACGGTTCGGACTTCGGACTCGTCATAGGTGCCGAACGCTTCCTCGGCGGTGACGACGACGCTACCGGTGTCACCGACCTCCTTACCGCGGATGTCGTCTTCGACCGCGGCGAAGAGGTGACCCTCTCCCAACACGATGACGCGGGGACTGAACTCGCCCTGGTCGGCGACGCCCTCCTCCTCGGCGACTTCCTCGTCGGTCGTGTCGACGAGTTGGTCGTCTTCGACCGTCCGGGCGGTGTAGGCGATACGGACGAAATCCCCGTCCTGAAGCCCTTCGACTTCGGCCTCCTCGGACGATTCTTTCTCCTCGGTCTCGGGTTCGGTTACTGCTTCGTCGACCGCTTCGGTCTCCTCGACCTCATCGGATTCATCGCTCATACTCCCCACGACAGCCGTCGCACCCTTAACAATCACGTTTCGACACGATCGAAGTCATTGCACTTTTCAAGCCCTGTAGCGTCGAATTTGGCATGTACGAGGTCGAATTGAAGCTTCGAGCCGACCACGGCGAACTCCGCGAGCGGCTGGCGGCGATCGGTGCCGAGCTGATGGGGACGGTCACGCAGGTCGACACCTACTACGACCATCCCGTTAGGGACTTCGCCGAAACCGACGAAGCCCTCCGGATCCGGCGCGAAACGGACGAGTCCGGCGAGAGCGTAAAAGTCACCTACAAGGGACCGCTCGTCGACAGCGCCTCGAAGACACGTGAGGAACGCCAAACCGGCGTGGGCGACGGGGAGACGATGGCGGCGATCCTCGAGTCCGTCGGATTCGAGCCGGCCGCGACGGTCGAAAAGGCTCGCGAACGGTTCCGCTGTGGCGAGTACACGGTGACGCTCGATCGGGTAGCGGGACTCGGCGAGTTCATCGAGGTCGAAACCGAAGCGGAGGAGATCAATCCGGCGCGCGAGGGCGCAATCGACCTCCTCGAAAGCCTGGATCTGGATCCCGAGTGCGGCATCCGCCGATCGTATCTCGGGCTTCTCCTCGATGCGAACTAAATGCACTGTAGTAATTTAATGATGTAGTTTGGTTTCCGTAAGTTATAGAACCGACCGAAAGCAAGGGGAGGTAATGACTGACCGAAACATTCGCGTCGAGCCGGTCGTCGGTCGCGCGGTCGAAGCCCAGGACGTCGAGATCGTCGAGCGGAAGGGGTTGGGCCATCCGGACTCCCTGTGCGACGGGATCGCAGAGCACGTCTCACAAGCGCTGGCCCGCGAGTACATCGACCGAGTCGGGAAGGTTCTCCACTACAACACGGACGAAACACAACTGGTCGCAGGCAGTTCGGCCCCGGAGTTCGGCGGCGGCGAAGTCGTCGATCCGATCTATCTTCTCATCACCGGTCGGGCGACGAAGGAGTACGAGGGGACGAAGATCCCAGCCGAGACGATCGCTCTCCGGGCCGCCCGCGAGTACATCCACGAGCAGTTCCCCTTCATCGAGTACGGCGTGGATATCATCGCTGACGTGAAACTCGGCGAGGGATCCGGCGACCTTCAAGAGGTGTTCGGCGAGGACGGCAAACAGATCCCGATGTCGAACGACACCTCCTTCGGCGTCGGTCACGCGCCGCTGACCGAGACCGAACGCATCGTCCTCGAGACGGAACGGCAGCTCAACGGTCGATACAGCGACGACAATCCCGCCGTCGGTCAGGATATCAAGGTGATGGGCAAACGCGAGTCGGACACCATCGACGTGACCGTCGCCGTCGCAGTCGTCGACAGTTACGTCGCCGATATCGACGAGTATGACGAAACAATCGACGGCGTTCAGACGTTCGTCGAAACCCTCGCCGCCGACTACACCGACCGCGACGTTCGAGTCCACGTCAACACCGCCGACAACTACGAGGAAGACTCGATCTATCTGACCACGACCGGTACGAGCGCCGAGCAGGGTGACGACGGCTCCGTCGGCCGCGGTAACCGCGCGAACGGGCTCATCACGCCGAACCGTTCGATGTCGATGGAGGCCACCTCGGGGAAGAATCCCGTCAACCACATCGGGAAGATCTACAACTTGCTCTCGACGGAGATCGCTCGGACGGTCGTCGCTGAGGTCGACGGCATTCTCGAGGCTCGGATTCGACTCCTCTCGCAGATCGGCCAGCCGATCGACCGCCCGCACGTCGCCGACGCGAGCCTCGCGACGGACGATGGCATCGAAGTGGGCGATATCGAGGACGATGTCACCGCGATCATCGATTCGGAGCTCGAAAACGTCACCGCGATCACCGAGCGCGTGATCGCCGGCGAGCTGACGACGTTCTGATCGGGGGAACGAAACCGCTTTTTCGGTCGGTCCGTATGTCGATCCATGACGCGAGTGTGTCTCGTCGGCGACGACGACGTCGAACTGCGATACGAACTCGTCAGTCGCGAGACCTCGCGGGACGCGCTCGCGACCTACGACCTCGCAACCCCCTACGAGAACTCGATCTCCCTGGAGACCGTCTCGCTCGGCGCGGCCGTCGCGCTGTTGAACGATCTCAACTGGTATCTGGTCCGATTCGTCAACGAAGCGCTCGTCTTCGAACCGTCGGTGAGCGACGAGGAGTGGCTCTCGCGGGCGCTTGCGATCGCCATTCGCGACGACGAACTCGACCACGCCGATTCCGGACGATTTCTGAAGATCTTCGGCGTCGACGACGGCCGGCTGCTCGAACCGATGTTCGTCGCGCGGACCGGGCCGGAACTCCCAGCGTACGACCTCCACGACGTGAGCGAAACGCTCGTCATTCGGGTCACAGAGTCGGAGTTCGGGGCGTGAGTGCCGATCGCGGTCCGATCGCCTTCGGGCTCGGATCTCGACGCACCCAGTTCAGATCTCGACGCCGCTCGGGATGAGGCTTCGGTCGCGGAGTATCTCGCCGCTCTCGCCGTACACCAACAGCGTCGATTTGTCGTACGCCGCGAGCCGTTCCTCGCCGTCGGTTTCGATCACGAGTCGGTAACCGCCGATCCCGTCGTGATCGCTGCGGTCGGAGGCCTCTGCGGTGACGGCGAAGATCGAATCGGCATCGACGTCAACTTCGAGGATATACTCGCCCGTGACCCGATCCGTAACGGCGAGGACGCCCATCACGTCGGTCCCGGCAGCGTCTCGGATCCGGTAGGTGACATCGATCCCATCGTCGTCGATCACTCGGTCCTCGGGGTCGAGGCGCGTTTCGAGTTCCGACCTCGGCCCCTCGTAAGTCACGCGTATGACTGGCCGTCCCGATTCGTCGGCGGTCGCGCCCGTCGTGCTCAAGGTGAAATAGTCACGGCGCATCCCTGCTTGCAAACGGGTACGTTCGCTGGACGCATGAACGTAACGCCCCCGTCAGGACTCTCAGTCCCCGCGGTGACCACGACGAAAATCCGTACCGGTCAACGTCGATTGTGCGCAGCCGAACGCAGCGGAGCTTTATTTCGTCGGCTCGCATACGGTCCGTTGACCGAGCCGATGAACGGACACGAGCCGTTGAATTCCGACCCCGACCGCGACGAGCGCTCGATTCGCGAGCGACTCGCGCGGTCGATCGAGACACTTCGCGGATCGACGGTCCCGGACGCGCCGTATCGGCCACGAGAACACGGACATGTCGTCGGAGATCGGACGTTCGAGGACCGCGAAGTCGAACGGTACTGGCTGAACGCCCCGTTCTCGTACGCCGCCGTGACGCACGACGACGACCTGAATCAGTACCACTATCACGTCGTCGAGCCGGAGCTCGATCGCTTCGAGCGCGACCTCCTCGAGATGCTGTACGACGACGTTCGGGTATCGCTGCTGTACACCACGCGGGACGGTGACCCCCAGGAGGTGCTCCGGTCTTCGCTTCGGGATCGGCTCGAACGATACGGCGTTGAAGTGGCTGCGGATGGATTCTACCGGCTGTATTACTATCTCTACAGGAGATTTCAGGGGTTCGGAGCGCTCGATCCGCTGATGTACGATCCGCGGATCGAGGACATCTCGTGTGACGGCTACGGGATCCCGCTGTACGCCTACCACGACACCTACCAGGACATCGAGACGAACGTCTCGTTCGAGCGCACGGAACTCGACAGCTACATCGTGCGGATGGCACAGCAGGCCGGGCGACATATCTCCGTCGGCAACCCGATCGTCGAGACGACGCTTCGGGACGGCTCCCGCGCCGAGTTGGCGCTCGGCGAAGAGGTGACACCGCACGGGTCAGCGTTCACGGTGCGGAAATACAGCGACGAGCCGTTCACACCGATCGATCTGATCGACGTCGGAACGTACTCGATCGAACAGATGGCGTACCTGTGGCTCGCGATCGAGCACAACAGAAATCTCGTGTTCGCCGGCGGGACGGCATCGGGGAAGACGACCTCGATGAACGCCATCTCGATGTTCATTCCCCCGCGATCGAAACTGATCACCATCGAGGACACCCGTGAACTGTCGCTGCACCACGACAACTGGCTGTCCTGTGTGACGCGTGAGCGACTCGACGAGGGGGCCGACGTGACGATGTACGATCTCCTGCGGTCGGCGCTCCGGCATCGCCCGGAGTACATCATCGTCGGCGAGGTCCGTGGCGAAGAAGCGATCACGCTGTTTCAGGCGATGAACACCGGCCACACGACGCTCTCGACGATGCACGCGGATTCGGTACAGACCGTCATCAACCGACTGGAAAACGAGCCGATCAACGTCCCCCGGCCGATGGTCCAATCGCTGGACGTTCTCTGCGTCCAGACGCTCGCCCGCGTCGGCAACGATCGCATCCGACGCGCGGAGACGATCGCCGAGATCGAAGGTATCGATCAGCGAACCGGCGAACTCGACTACACGGACGCATACCGGTGGGACTCGTCGACGGATCGGTTCGAGGAAGGTAGCAAAACGCTCACCGAAGAGATACGGGCCGAGCGCGGCTGGTCGAAATCCGACCTCTTGAGAGAACTCAATCGACGGCGGCAGTTCCTCGAGTTCCTCCACGAACGGAACATCTCACAGTATCAGCAGTTCACAGCGATGGTGGATCGGTACTACGCTGCCCCCGACGAGGTGATGGAGCGGATCGAGAACGCCGAATCGGATCCGAACCCGACGAGAACGCCCGACCCCGAGACGGCCTCGGACGGGAAGGGCAGGCGGGGCGGGTGAATGCTTGCGTTGCTACCACTCGCGATCGTGCTCGTCGTCCTCTCGGTGTTCGTTGTGGCAGCGTTCGACGATCGAATCAACGCGTGGCTCGCCCGGATATCAATCGCCGCGTTCGGCGATCGGGGAGCCGAATCCGAGATCAAACGGACCCGTCTCCTTCGGGCCGCGTCGATCGGGACGCCGTATCGCGAGTACGCCGCGAAGACGCGGCTATACTCGGTGGGCGTCGGCCTCTGCGGTGCGATCGCTGGTGTCTACGTGGGTGCCGCGGTGGTCACCATCGTCGGTGCATTCCGAGATGGGCGCGGGCTAATAGTGGAACCGGCGGTGTTCGATGTGTCGTCGCTCGGGGGATCGACGCTCGCGATGGCATCGGTGATCGGGCTTCTCATCGGTGGGATGACGGCGTTCGCGATGTACGCGGCCCGGTGGCGACTTCCGTTAGTTCGCGCCGATGCCCGTCGCCGTCGGATCGAGGCCGGATTACCGCGCATGGTCGCGTTCACGTACGCACTCACCCGGGGCGGCATGTCGTTTCCCGACGTGCTTCGGACGATATCGGCGAACGAGCGAGTGTTCGGCGAGAGCGCGGCGGAGGTGAGGATCGCCGTCCGCAACATCGACCTGTTCAACGTCGACATCGTGACGGCGATACAGGACCTCTCGGACACCACGCCCTCGGAGCAGTTCGGGACGTTCACGGAGAACCTCTCCAGCGTACTCCGAAGCGGCGGTGACGTTTCGGCGTTTCTTCGCGAACAGTACGAGCGCTACCGCGAAGAGGCAGAGGATCAGCAGACGGAGATCCTCAACGTTCTCGCGACGACCGCGGAGGTGTACGTGACCGTCGTCGTCGCCGGGATGTTGTTTCTGGTCACGATACTGTTGATAATCGGACTCACTGTCGGCGATACGTTGATCATCATCCGAGTACTCGCCTACGTCGTCATCCCGGCCGGGAACGTCCTCTTTCTCGCGTATCTGCTCGATATCACGCGACCGTTGCGAGTCACCGGGGACGCGCGACTGGACAGCGACGAGAACCCCGAAACGCGACGCGCCATCCGATCGGTCGAAACCGACGGCGGCTACACGCGGCCGAAATCTGCGGTCAACCACGGTCGATTGATCGCCTACCGGCGACTTCGATCCCTCCGTGAGACGCTCGCTACGCCGCTCGAATCGTTGGTTGCTCGGCCACGGCTCGTGCTGTACGTGACGGTCCCACTCGTCGTCGTCGCGACCGCTGCTCGGTCGCCCGCCGTATTCGCCGATGGCACCGTTGACGTTCGCGTTCTCGACGATTTTCTGGTGCAGGGTGCCATCGCGTTGATTGGAACGTTCGCGATCGTGTACGAGTACAGCAAGCGACGGCTCAAACGGCTCGAGGGGGCGCTTCCGGACCTGTTGGAGCGCCTCGCCAGCCTCAACGAATCGGGAACGTCGATCGCCACGTCCTTCGACCGCGTCCGAGAGAGCGACGTGGGAGCGCTGGACGACGAGGTCGACCGCATCTGGCGGGACATGCGGTGGGGATCAACCGCCGAGCGTGCGCTGTTGCGGTTCGAAACGCGCGTTCGGACGCCATCGATCACCCGTGTCGTCACGCTCATCACGAACGCGATGAACGCCTCGAACGAGATCGGACCGGTCCTCCGCATCGCCGCCGATCAGGCTCGGTCCGACATCCAACTTCGCAGACAGCGAACCCAAGAGATGTTCACGTACGTGGTCGTCGTCTACGTCTCGTTTCTCGTCTTCCTCGTCGTCATCGCGGCGCTCGAGTACGTCCTGATACCGAGCCTCCCGGACGTGAGCGCACTGGGTGAGAGAGCGAGTGCGACACCGATCGGTGGGTTCGCGGACGTCGACCGGGACGCCTACCGGCTCGCGTTTTTCCACACCGGATTGATCCAGGCGGGACTCTCGGGGCTTGTCGCCGGCGTCATGGGTGGCGGCGCGATCGAGGACGGGTTGAAACACGCGGCCATCATGCTCTCGATCACGTACGTCGTGTTGACGGTCTTCGGCTGAGCGGGGCCGACGGCACCCGGCGCGCATCGCCGTGCTCTTATTCGTGGCACCGAAACGGCGGACATGAACGACCGGCCGGGCGTGCGGGACACGTACGATCGGATCGCCGCCCACTTCGCGAAGACGCGAGAGTACCCCTGGCCGGAGGTCGAATCCTTCTGCGCCGGTCGGTGCGCGGACACCGGGCTCGACGTGGGCTGCGGAAACGGCCGCCACACCGAACTGCTCACCGAGCACGTCGACCGGGCTGTCGGCCTCGACGCGAGTCGCGAACTGCTTTCGATCGCACGCGGGCGGGCTCCGGACGCGACGTTCGTCGAAGGCGACGCCGCGACGCTGCCGATCGCGAGCGATACCGTCGGGATCGCCGTTTTTGTCGCGACGCTTCACCATCTCCCGGATCGGCGGCTCCGACGGCAAAGTCTGGACGAAATCGCGCGTGTGTTGACGCCGGACGGTGCCGCGCTCGTCAGCGCGTGGAGCACCGCTCACGATCGCTTCGAGGCGGACGCGAACGCGGACTCGGGCTTCGATACCGAAATCGATTGGACGCTTCCCGGCGGGGAGGTCGTCCCGCGATACTACCACATTTACGCGCCCGCGGAATTCGACGCGGATCTCGATGCGAGCAATCTCGTCGTCGTCGACTCGTTCGTGTCGAGCGGGAACTGCTATGCGGTCGTCGAAGCAGCGTGACCGTAATAAACACGCGCCACGCACCGAAAGTGTGGCGTCGGTCAGTGGAGAGGAACGAAAAGATCCTTATACGGCGTGATGGTACGGCCTAATGTGCGCCGGTGGTCTAGTGGTAGGACCTGAGCCTTCCAAGCTCATGGCCCGGGTTCAAATCCCGGCCGGCGCACTCCCTTCCGGTCGTTTGCCGCCCGACTTCTCGTTCGTTTCACTCACGAGAATCCCGGCCGGCGCATTTCTCGAACGAAGTGAGAGAAATCGCCGAGGGGATTTTGAACTCCGGAAGTCGCAGCCCGCGCAGCGAATGGGGTGCGTTCGCCCACTCGCGACGTAGACTGAATCTGTGACTAGCGTAGGCGACTCCTGGACAGCACGAGTAGGAACCGGAGTAGCCGCCCACAAACGGCCGCTCGACAGAATCTCTGCTCGATATATTACACGTCTTATTTCCCGACATCTGGCTGGGTTTATCAATATTATTTGACAGTCAAGAAGGAAGTGTATAACAAAAAGACTATATCATATATACGTGTAGTTAGGAGGTTTCTAACGGTTATTCAGCCGAATTGAAAGGGAGTCGTTGACATGGCTCAACGGGTGTTTATGTATCCTCAGTCCGTACATTAGGCTTGTATATGAAAGAGTTCAGCCGACGTCGATTCGTACTCGGTACAGCTGCCGCCGCGGCGACTGGTGCCCTCGCGGGATGTTCGGGCAACGGTGGCGGAAACGGGAATGGAAACGGGAATGGAAACGGTAACGGCAACGGTAACGGCGGTAGCAGCGGTCCGACCGGTCGCGCCGAGACGTTCCTCAGCGAGAACGAGGCCAACACCTACGATGGCATGGAAGACATGACCGGTCAAGACGAGGTCATCGTCGACACCGGTGCCGGTGACGGCTTCGCGTTCTCCCCCGCTGGAATCGTCGTCGACGTCGGGACGACGGTCGTCTGGGAGTGGACTGGCGAAGGTGGCGGCCACAACGTCTCATCCGAGATGGACAGCGACTTCGAGTTCGAGAGCGAGCGAACCGACGAGGCTGGTTTCACCTTCGAGCAGACCTTCGACGAGGCTGGTGCCGCGCTGTACGTTTGTGTCCCCCACCGCGCACAGGGGATGTACGGCGCTGTCGCCGTCGAAGAGTAACGTCGATCGACATCCACGCCGTTTTTATTACCCACTCGCCTACTGACAGGTGTGGAGCGAGTAACGGATCGCGTTTCGAACCCCTTCGGTATGCGCGCCCCCGGCGAACCGGCGGTGTACGGCTACGGCGACGCCAACGCGGATTTTCACGTGATCGGCGCTGACGCGGAGACGCACGGCGGAACCGAAACCGGCGTCCCGTTCACCGATTCGCTCGCCGGCGAGCGGCTCCAGTCGGTGCTTCATGCCGTTGGCTTCGCCGCAGAACCCTACAGCGACGCGCCGGAGTTGACGAACTGCTATCTCTCGTATCTCAGGATATCCCCCGGTGATCCCGACGATCTCGAACGGTACATCGACGCCGAGCTGCGCGCGTTGAACGCGCACATCCTTCTCCCGATCGGCGACGAGGCGCTGGAGTACGTTCTCGCGGAGTTCACCACGCAGGCTCGTTCCGTGCCGGCCGACTCGACGCGGTTGCACGCCTCGGAGATCAGAGGTCGTGGGTTCCTCGTCATTCCGGTTCGGGAACCCACAGAGTGGGTTTCCGGTGACGAGGCGGCACTGGCCGATCGCCTCGAAGCGATCTTGGACAGCGACTATCGCCAGACGAAGGGCGTCGCGACGCGAATCGGCTAATCGCCGCATGACCGACGGGATTCCGGCACGCGAAACGTTTTGTGCTATCGAAGTCCCTCTCTTGGGTATGGAAATCACCTTCGAGTTCCGCACGGCGCTTCGAACCGCCATCGACCGGATCGTCGACGAGACGGATCACGTCGGTCCAGCGATGGCGGTGATGCGATGAGCGATCCAGCGCTCGGATTCGAGTTGGGCGTCCTCTCGCTCGGCAACACGGCGTTCGAGGGGAACAACAGCACGTACCTCCTCGGCCTCGAGCCGAACGCCACCACGACACTGATCGATACGGGTATCTCGATACCCGAAACGCGCCAGGAACTTCGCGACGGACTCGGTCGATACGACCTGTCGTTTTCCGATATCGAGCGGATCCTCTTGACGCACCATCACGCAGACCACGCCGGGCTGACGGGCGAGATTCAGGCCGAAAGCGGGTGTCAGGTCTTCGCCCACGAGGCCGACGCACCGCTCATCGCACACGATCCCGACGCGGTAGCCGCGGAGTCGGATCGGATGCAGCGGGTGATCGACGAGTGGGGGATGCCGGACGGAAAGCAGGCGGAACTGCTCGCATTTCTCGACTCGACGTCCGATGTCCGCGGAGCGGCTCCGGACGTGACGACGTTTTCCGACGGCCGGACGTTCGACCTCGGCTCGGTCGAACTGGAGGCGGTCCACATGCCGGGGCACGCGGCTGGACTCGCAGGTTTCGCGTTCGAGGGGCGCGACGGCGAGGAGGTGTTCAGCGGCGACGCGCTGTTGCCGTACTACACGCCGAACGTCGGTGGCGCGGACACGCGCGTCGAGATGGCACTCGAGGCGTACCTCGAAACGCTCGTTCGGATCATCGATCGCGGGTACACGCGCGCGTGGCCCGGCCACCGCGGGCCGATCATCGATCCAGCCGGGCGGGCGGCGGACATCGTCGTTCATCACCGCGAGCGGACCGAGCGAGTGCTCTCGGTGCTCGATGCCGGCTCGGCGACGCCGTGGGAGGTCAGCGCCGAACTGTTCGGCTCGCTCTCGTCGATCCACATCCTCCACGGGCCGGGCGAAGCGTTCGCCCACCTCGAACATCTCGCGGCCGCGGACGTGGTATCGAAAACCGGTCGGGCGTTCGAGCGGGTCGATCCGAACCCGGATCTCGATTCGCTGTTCCCGGACGTATCCGACGCGCTGGGGCCCGCTGGGAGATGAACTACGACGAACTGTTGTCGATCGCTGCGCGCGGGAACCGCAGCTGAAACCGTGTCCCGTTGGGCGAGCGGTCAGACATCGAAATACTGCCGTCGTAACTTTTGACGAACTTTCTCACGAGATAGAGACCGATTCCGTCCCCCGGGCTCACGTCACCTCGGACGCCGGGATCGAAAAGGTCTTCGCGAACGTCGTCCGGGATTCCGACCCCATCGTCCTCGATGGCGACCTCCACCGCGTCGTCGACGACAGAGCCCGTAACGGTGACTGTGAGATCGTCGGACGGGTTGTGAACGACGGCGTTCTCCAGGAGGTTTCTGAACACGTCACCGACGAACCGATCGCATTCGACGTACAGCTCGTCGGTAAGTTCCACGCACAGATCGACGTCGGGGACATCGGCGCGGACGATGTTCGCCTGCTCTCGAATGACCGACGAGAGATCGACGCGGTCGAAGCTTGTATCGCCCGTCTCCGATTCGAGCACCACGTTCGCCGTCTCGAGGAGTCGCTCTATGTTCGCCGCCCGCTCCTCGATCGCCTCGGATGGCGTGGGTGAGGGATCGAAGGTCGACGGCCTGATCGAGCGGGCGTGGTTCGAGATGGCAAAGAGGTGGTTGCCGATGTCGTGGTCGAGCAACCGCAGCAGAAAGACCAGCGTCTCCTCGCGGGTTTCCTTCTGTGAGACGAGTTCCCGATTTCGGATCGCTTGTCCCCGATTCAGTCCGACGAGGACCCCGGCCGCGGCCCCGACGGATCCGATGAGGACGAGTTCGTTCAAGATCCCCAAGAGGTTAGCTCCCGCTCTGAGTTCGGGGAGGGCCCGCCAGACGGCCAGAAGACCCATGAACGCCGCGCCGCCGAAACACCACTTGACGGCGGTGACGCACTGGTGTATGGAAAACTTGTTGCGAGCGATACTGACGCCCGCCATCATGACGACGTAGCCGAACAGCACGTGAACGATGATGCCCAACACGGCCTGATTGAGCGCCGTCGTCTGCGGTCGTATCAGCACGAACCACAGCGTCAGTCCCGCGACGGCGAACGCGACGCCGACCGTCACGAGCAGTGCGACAAAAAACGTTCGCCGCTGGCGATCGAACATCAGCGAGCGAGGCTCCGTGATGGGGGCGCGGAGCGTTGTCTTCGAGCGGAGTCGATGAATCGAATCACGGTTGCTCACCGCTGAGAATCGTCCGTTGGGGGTCGACGTTGAGTGTCGCCCGCCGCTCGAGTCGGCGCGTGCCGATCCGGCGTCACAGCCGACGATCGATCGCCCCACGAGTCGAGCGCCAGCGATTCGTCGGTTCGTTGAATCCGGTTATCGAGAGCGCACGCACACATGAACACCCCTACCGCACGAGGGCATACCGTCGTTGTGCGTAATTCGAGGTTCGTTTCGTCGCTCGAAACGGACCGTGCCCGGTGCGAGTCGCTTCGCGGACGGGTCGGCGGATTCAAACCCCACCCACCCCAATGGGGTCCAATGGGTAATGCGGATCTCAGGCAGTTGGCGGTGATCGAGCCCAAGCCGTTCGCGGAGCTCACCGGTTCGGTCGTGGCGATCGATGCCCACAACTGGCTCTATCGGTATCTGACGACCACCGTCCGGTTCACGTCGAGTTCGATATATACGACTCACCAAGGGGTCGAGGTGGCGAACCTCATCGGCGTCGTTCAGGGACTCCCGAAGTTCCTCGAAGCAGACATGACACCGATCTTCGTCTTCGATGGCGGGGTCACTGAGCTGAAGACCGACGAGGTCGAGAGCCGTCGAAACCAACGCGAGCGGTACGAATCGGAGCTCGAAGCGGCACGGGCGGGCGAAGCGGACGCGGCGGAAATATCGACGCTCGAATCCCGAACCCAACGGCTGACCGAGACGATCCAAGAGACGACCCGGGAGTTATTAAAACTCCTCGACGTTCCGATCGTTGAGGCACCGGCAGAAGGGGAAGCGCAAGCGGCGCACATGGCGCGGTACGGCGACGTCGATTACGCCGGTTCGGAGGACTACGACACGCTCCTGTTAGGCGCGCCGTACACGCTTCGGGGGCTGACAAGCAGCGGTGACCCCGAGTGTATGGATTTCGAGCGGACGCTCGAATCGCTCGAGCTGACCTGGGAGGGACTCGTCGACGCCGCGATCTTGATGGGGACGGACTTCAACGAGGGGATCGCGGGTGTCGGGCCGAAGACCGCCGTGAAGCTCGTTCGCGAGCACGGCGATCTGTACGGCGCACTCGACGCGCGCGGCGAATCGATCCCGCACGCTGACCGGATCCGCGCGATGTTCTTGGATCCGGCGGTCACGGACGAGTACGGCTACGACACGGATATCGACCCCGATATCGACGCCGCTCGAACGTACGTCACGGAGCAGTGGGAGATCCCGGCCGACGAGGTCGAGCGGGGGTTCGAGCGGATCGAGGACGCCGTCGTCCAAACCGGGCTCGACCGCTGGAGCTAATTCCGGTTGCCGACTCGCTCCCGGCGGGCTTTTGGTCACGGCGATCCGAACGCCGCGTATGACTCCAGAAGAAGTTCAGGCTCGAATCGAGGACGCGATCGAATCCTGCGAAGCGACGGTCGAGCGCGCCCGCGGCGAACACGACGACGACCATCTGCGCGCGACGGTCGTTTCGCCGGCGTTCGAGGGGCTCTCGCTCGTCGAGCAACACCAACTGGTGTACGATTCTCTCGGCGACGCGATGACGACCGACATCCACGCGCTGGAGCTCACGACCCGGACGCCGGACGCGTAGGCTCGTTCGTCACGCCGCCCCCGCCTCTGTCCACCTGATCTCGTATTCGAGTTCGTACCGCATCTCGCCGGTTTCCGAGTCAGTCAGGCGCTCGAGTTCGACCTCGAACAGCGGCCGTTCGGGGAGCGCCACACGCTGCCTCTCGCTTTCGTCTTTGAGGTCGACGGTTCCGGACTCGATCTCCTCGGCCGCGGCGACGAGCGCTTCGGCGATCTCGGTACGAGTTCGTCGGGCTTCCGTTTTGAACAGTTGTTCCTCGGGCATCGATCGAATGCACGTGCGCATCGATAAAGATATCCGAGGCAAATCCCAACGAGCGATAACTGCCTCGCCCCGAGCGAGGTTTCGATGCCCTTTACGTATCGGCGTGTGAGCGTTCACCCATGACGGACGAAGACACGGACTACCGGATCGAACGCGACAGTCTCGGCGAGATGAACGTCCCCGCGGACGCCTACTGGGGCGCACAGACCCAGCGAGCCGTCGAGAACTTCCCGGTTTCCGGGATCGTGTTCGGCCGGCGCTTCATTCGCGCGCTCGGCATCGTGAAGAAGGCGGCCGCCGAGGCGAATCTCGAGCTCGGGCTCCTCGAGGAGGACAAAGCCGAGGCGATCGTTGAGGCGGCTGACGAGGTCATCGCCGGCGACCTCGACGACCAGTTCCCGGTCGACGTGTTCCAGACCGGCTCGGGGACGTCCTCGAACATGAACGCGAACGAGGTGATCGCGAACCGCGCCACAGAGATCTACGGTGGTGAGATCGGCACCCGCGAGATCCACCCGAACGACCACGTCAACTACGGCCAATCGAGCAACGACGTGATCCCCACAGCCATGCACGTGGCCGCGCTCGAAGCCGTGGAAAAAGATACCATCCCGGGGCTCGAAGTGCTCGCCTCGGAACTGGCCGAGAAGGAGGATGCCTTCAACGATGTTGTAAAGACGGGGCGAACGCATCTTCAGGACGCGACGCCGGTGCGTCTCGGTCAGGAGTTTGGCGGCTACCGGACACAGATCGAGAAGGGGATCGACCGGATCGAAGCGACCCGCGAGCGACTCGGTGAACTCGCGCTGGGCGGCACGGCGGTCGGCACGGGGCTCAACACCCATCCGGAGTTCCCCGAACTCGCCGCCGCAAACATCGCCGATGAGACCGGCCTCGCGTTCCGCGAAGCCGACAACCACTTCGAGGCGCAGGCGGCACACGACGCGATGAGCGAGGGTCATGGCGCGCTCCGAACGGTCGCCGGCTCGATGAACAAGATCGCGAACGATCTTCGGCTGCTGGCGTCGGGGCCGCGAAACGGCCTGGGTGAGGTCGAGCAGCCCGAAAACCAGCCTGGAAGCTCGATCATGCCCGGCAAGATCAACCCGGTGGTCGCCGAGTCAGTCAATCAGGTCCACAAGCAGGTCGTCGGCAACGACGCGGCGGTCGCGGCCGGCGCCGCACGCGGCGAGATCGACCTGAACCTCTACAAGCCGGTGCTCGCGCACAACTTCCTCGAGAGCGCCGAACTCATCGCCAACAGCGCCGAGACGTTCGGTGAGCGCTTCGTCGGCAAGCTGCAGGCCAACGTCGACCACTGCAAGAAACAGGTCGATCAGTCGATGGCACTCGCGACGGCGCTCAATCCGGCGATCGGCTACGATAAGGCCTCAAAGGTCGCAAAGCAGGCGCTCGCCGAAGGGAAGTCGGTTCGAGAAGTCGCGATCGAGGGCGGTTATCTCACCGAAGACGAGGCCGACGAGGTCCTCGATCCACGCGCGATGACCGAGCGCGTCATCCTCGGCGACGACTGAACCCATAGGGGATCCGTCGGTTATCGAACGTCTTTTTTCGAGACTTTCACGGAAATGTGATAGTCATATATAAATATAGTGGTCCTTATTCCAGCCTTGAAAACGCTAAACTCGCATTATATGGGTAGGGACCATCGGAGGATACATGACGAAGATGACGTCACCAACCCAGATCGGCTCCGAGGACAGCCCCCACTCGATCACCGTTTCGCAGCTCCGCGCGGAACTGAACGGGACCGGACAGACGGACGAACCCGGCACGGCGGCCTCGGAGATCGTTTCCGAGGTCGAATCGTCGCTTTTCGGCTCGGAGTCGTTCTCGTTCGACGAGACGCACGTCAAATCCTCGCTCGACGAACTGCTCCTCTCGCTAGTCGCGCTCCGAACGGCCGACACGCACGGCAAGCAGCTGCTCGACGACCTCGCACAGGAGTTCGACACGATCCTCAGTCCGGGGACGGTCTACCCGCGACTTCACGACCTCTGTGACGCCGACGTGCTGGAACAGCGCGAACTCGTCAAGACGAAGGAGTACACGCTCCACGACGCCGAGACCGCGCGATCGAACGTCGCCGCGGCTGCCCGACAGCACCTCGCGTTGGGGATGGTCCTCCGCGCCGCCCTCGAACGCGGCGATTTCGAGTAGTTCGGTCGCCGATCGGCGGTCGTCGCTCGTTCGACTGGATGGTGTCTTTTTTGACGGTCCGCGCCGCATCGAGTGGTAATGACCCACGACTACGAGGATCTGGGGCTCGTCGCCGGGTTGGAGATCCACCAACAGCTCGACACGGCGAGCAAGCTCTTCTGTGGCTGCCCGACCGAGCGACGTGAGCCCGAGGAATCGGTTCGATCCTTCACCCGCTATCTCCACCCGACGAAGTCCGAACTCGGGGAGCTCGACGAGGCCGCCCTCGAGGAGTCCCGCGTCGATCGGGAGTTCGAGTACCTCTCGTTCGACACCACGTGTCTCGTCGAGGAAGACGACGAGCCCCCGGGACGCCTCGATGCCGAGGCGCTGGAGACGACCCTCGAGATCGCGGCGCTCATGGACTGTACAGTCGTCGACAGCGCCCACGTGATGCGAAAGATCGTCGTCGACGGATCGAACACGTCCGGGTTTCAGCGCTCGACGCTCGTCGCCACCGACGGCGAGATCGAAACCGAGGACGGGTCGGTCGGCATCGCGGACATGCTGTTGGAGGAGGAGTCCGCGGCACGGATCGAAGAACACGACGGCGGAGTGACCTACGGGCTGGACCGCCTCGGTATCCCCCTCGTCGAGATCGGGACGAAACCCGACATCAGCTCGCCGGAACAGGCCCGCGAAGCGGCCGAGCGAATCGGCATGTTGCTCCGCTCGACGGGGAAGGTAAAGCGCGGGCTCGGCACCATCAGACAGGACGTGAACGTCTCGATCGAGGAGGGCGCGCGCGTCGAGATGAAGGGCGTTCAGAGCCTCGACGACATCGACGACCTCGTCGAGGGCGAGGTCGGACGACAGGTTGCGCTGCTCGAAATCGCAGCGGAGTTGCAGACTCGCGACGCGGCAGTCGCGGAACCGACGGCGGTCACGGAGGTCTTCGCGGAGACCGACAGCGGCGTCATCGCCGGGGCCGAAACCGTGTTCGCCGTCAGATTGGACGGCTTCGACGGACTCGTCGGTCGGGAGATACAGCCGGACCGCCGTCTCGGGACGGAACTGTCGGATCACGCCAAACGACACGGTGCGGGTGGCATCTTCCACACGGACGAACTGCCGGCCTACGGAGTCACGGAGGCCGAAGTCGCCGCCCTCCGGGAGGCCGTCGGGGCCGGCAGCGAGGACGCGGTCGCGCTCGTCGCGGACGACGAGGCCACGGCGAGGCGAGCGATCGACGCGGTCGCTGACCGGGCCGAAATCGCGATCGACGGCGTCCCCGAGGAGACGAGGGGGGCGAACGAGAACGGGACGTCCCGCTATCTCCGCCCGCTTCCCGGCGCGGCGCGGATGTATCCCGAGACTGACGTGCCGCCGGTCGAGCCGGACCCGTCGGACGTCGAGGTGCCGGAACTGCTCACGGAGAAGGTCGAACGCTATCAGACGGCCTTCGGACTCGGTTCGGGGCTCGCACGACAGGTCGCCTATGGCCGACACATGCCGACCTTCGAGATGGCTATCGAGCGCGGCGCCGATCCGACCACCGCCGCGAGCACGCTTGAATCGACGCTGACGGAGCTTCGACGCGACGACGTCCCGGTCGAGAACCTGACCGAGGAGCACCTCCTCTCGGTTCTGGAACTCGTCGAAGCGGGCGAGTTGGCCAACGAGGGTATCGGACCGGTCCTCACGGAACTCGCCGAGGACCCACGCCTCTCGGCAACGGAAGGGATCGAGGCTGCGGGCCTGGCCGGCGTCGACCGAGAGAAAGTCAGAGAGACCGTCGTCGAGGTCATAGAGCGGAACGAAGCGCAGGTCCGAGAGGAGGGGATGGCCGCGTTTTCGGGGCTCATGGGCGAGTGCATGGGCGCGCTCCGCGGCAAGGCCGACGGCGAGGTTGTCTCGGAGCTGTTGCGCGAGGAGATCGGCAAGCGATCCGACTGAGGGGAGACGAACGTCGAACTCGGGGAAGCTTATTTGACACCCTCGGTCGATGAACGGGTATATGAGTGAAACGGAAGCCGAGACTGACGAAACCGATACCCACGAGCAGGCGGACACGGAACCGGAACCGTCGGACGACGCCGTCGTCCCGGTCGGCGTCAAACTCGGCAGCACGCGAACCGTCATCGTCTATCCGTCTCCGGACGGCGAGGACACCGAAACTGTTCGAACGCTCACCTGTCTCGCGACCTACGAGGACGTGCTTACCGGCGAGGAACGGATACTCTACGGCGAGGAGGCCGCGACCGAGTACCCCGACACCGTGGAGTTCATGCTCCGCTCGGGACTCCCAGAGGACGAGGAGAGCGCCGAATCCGCGGCGACGTTCTTCACAGAACTGTTAAAATCGAACGACGTCCCGGAGAACAGCGCCGTCGTCTACGCGATTCCCACGATCGACAACGAGGCCGGGCTGGCGAACCTCGAATCCGTCGTCGAGGGAAGCCACATCGGAACGGAGCTCGTCCGCAGCTACCCCGAGTCGCTCTGTGGCGCCCTTCCGGCGTTCGAAGACGGCCTCGGCGCGATCAACGACATCTTCGTGACGATCAACATGGGATCGACCAATCTCGAAGTGTGCGCCTACCGACGCGGCGAACAGCTCGTTCCGCTCTCGACCGGGTCGATCACCGGCAACGAAGTCGACCGTCGAGTCGCGAACTACGTCGAAGAGGAGACGCAGGGACGCGTCAACATCGACCTCACGACGGCACGAGAGTACAAAGAGGAACACGCCGATTTCGAGGCGTTCGAGCCGTTCACCGACGTGATCCAACAGCCCGGCGGCGGTTCCCACGAGTTCACTATCGAACACAGCGTGATGGACGCCTGCGACGAGTACGTCGACGAGGTCGTCGACGAGGTCGCAAACAGCTTCCTCCCCGAACTGGCGAACAGCTACATGAAGGTCTACCAGCTCGCGCTCGATCAGCCGATCGTGGTGACCGGCGGGATGGCGTGTCTCCCCGGAATCGCGGCGGAGATCGAGCGGCGACTGACCGACGAACTCCAGCGCGACGTCGAGATCGTGCGGGCTGACCGTCCGGACCTGGCCGCGGCGGAGGGTGCCCACGAGATCGCCAATCACCTCGCGGACGGGTTGTAAGACGTCCATAACCGGCCCAACCGGGTCGGCTTCGGCGGCCGAAATCGACCGTATCTACTTTTCGCCCGACGCGGAACGTCAGACAAATGAGCCAGCGTTCGGTCCCGACCCCGGGAATCATCAACCGGATCGACATCGATCGGGAGGATCCCGAGCCAGCCGACTGTCTCCCGGCGGGAGAGCCGCCGATTACGACCGCGACGCTCGCCCCGGGCTGGGTTGCGCTCACCGACCTGGCGTTTCTCAGCTATCACCCCGATCGCGATCCGGCTCTGGTGCGGACGCCGAGACAGAACGTCACGGGGATCACGCTCCGACGATCCGGCGGGCGGGGACTCCTCCGGTATGCGCCCGGCGCGCTCTTGTACGCGCTTATCGCGCTCGGAAGCGGCGTACTCCTGTTGATGATTTCACCGACGGATCTCATCGCGGTACCCGACGCCCCCGGCGTCGGCGGGCTCGAAACGATCGTTCAGACACTCGGCTGGGCGAGCCGGTTGCTCGGCATCGTACTCGTGTTCAGCGGGATCCTCGTCGGCCTCGGCGTGGCGGCGATCGTCGGGTACTGGTTCGCCTCCAGCGAGGTCGCGCTCGTGTTCGAGCGCGGTACCGCGGACCCGATCGAGTGTCCGACGGACCGACACACGGGTACGCGGGCGATCAGCACGCTCCGGGACGCGCTCTCGCCGTGACTCCGCTCTCGAAACGACCGTGGGTCTGATGTAGGGGCCGGTCGATCCGACCAGTATGCCTGGTTCATCGTTCTCGGACGACGTCGACGGGACGTTCCTCGCAAACGACCGCGCGATGGGTCAACTCGCGGTTCTCGGCATTCTCCTCGGGAGCGCGTTCGTTCTCGTCGCGGCGCTGGCGGTGTTCATGCTCGCCGGCCCGTAAGCAACGTCTCGCGAACCCACACAGCACAAGCTACATACCCGTCGCCCGGCTACCACGGGACATGACTGACGAGGCCGAACACCGCCGGCTCATCATCGCCGGCTCCGGAATCGCGGGACTGACCGCGGCCATCTACGCCGCGCGATCGAACAACGAGCCACTCGTGCTCGAAGGTCCCGAACCCGGCGGGCAACTGACGCTGACGACCGACGTCGCGAACTACCCCGGCTTTCCGGAGGGGATCGGCGGCCCCGAACTCGTGAACAACATGAAGTCGCAGGCCAAGCGGTTCGGAGCCGAGGTCGATCACGGCGTCGTCGTCGATGTCGATCCGGGGACGCCGCATCGCGTCGAGCTTCAGGACGGGACGGTGTACACCGCGGACGCGTTCATCGCCGCTTCGGGGGCGTCGGCGCGGACACTCGGCGTTCCGGGAGAGGACGAACTCATGGGCTATGGGGTCTCGACGTGTGCGACCTGTGACGGTGCGTTCTTCCGCGACGAGGACATGATCGTGGTCGGCGGCGGCGACGCGGCCTGCGAAGAGGCCGCCTTCCTCACCAAGTTCGCCGATACTGTCTACGTCGTGCACCGTCGCGAAGAGTTCCGCGCGGAGGACTACTGGATCGACCGGCTCCGCGAACTCGAAGCCGAGGGCAAAGTCGAGATCCTCACGAACACCGAACTGCTCGAGATACGCGGCTCGCCGGAGGCGGGCATCGAGGGCGCGTCTTTGGCGCGTCATCCCGACGGCCACCCGACCGAGAAACTCGACGATGCCGACACCGAGCGATTCGAGATGGCCGTCGGCGCGGTGTTCATGGCGATCGGCCACACGCCAAACACCGATTACCTGGAGGGGACCGGCGTCGAGATGGACGAGACGGGGTACATCGAGACGATCGGCGGCGACGGCGGCGGGCAGACGAAGACCGGGGTCGACGGTATCTTCGGCGCGGGCGACGTGGTGGATCACCACTACCAGCAGGCGATCACGGCCGGCGGGATGGGTTGTAAGGCCGCGATCGATGCCGACGGCTATCTCGAGGATCTCGAACGCGCGACGGAGGCGTCCGTCGACACCGCGGCGGCGGACGACGACTGAAGACGCTCGGCTGTTCTACGTAGCTCCGAGGTTGCCGGTGCATCACACCGCAAGGGCCTTCCGTTGGCGTCCGGAACTTGACGTATGGCAGACGATACGATCACGCTACGGATCGAAGGCGACGACGAGACGGACGAGGTCACGCTCCCGGCCGAAATGCTCGACCTGATGCGGGAGAACGACGAGAGCGACCCCGAGATCGTCGGCGACCTCGCGCTCTTTTCGTGCGCCCAACGGATCCACGCGACGGTCCACCACGCCGACGGCGGCGACACCGAGCAGTACCGCGCGATCGAAGAGTTGACCATGGAGCTGTTCGAGGACCGCTTCGGCGCGAGCTACGCCGAACTTACCGGTCACCAACACTAACACGTCGAAATTCTACGAGACGTGCCAGGCGAGAACGACGCCCGAATCGATCCGCTCGACCGACGTCAGTTCGAGTTCGGGGAACGCCTCGACGAACCCGTCACCGTCGGCGAGCGTCGGTGCGTCCCGACCGCCGATCACCGTGTTTCCGATGTAGACAGTTATCTCGTCGACGAGCGCCGCCTTGAACAGCGAGAAGATCAACTCACCGCCGCCCTCCACCATCACTCGTTCGATACCGTGCGTTTCGATGGCAGCGAACGCGTCGGTCAGATCGACTCTCTCTTCTCCCGCCACGAGCGCCGTGGCACCGGCGTCTCGAAGCGCCGTCAGTCGGGATTCGGGAGCGGCGTCGCTCGTCAGGACGTAGGTCTCCGGATCCCCCGCCAGGATCGCCGCGTTGGTCGGCGTCCGACAGGACGAATCGACGACGACGCGGGCGGGCGGTGATGCGGTTTCCCCCCGAATCGACGTCCGGTGCGTCTCGTCGTATCTGACGAGGGACGGATCGTCGGCGAGCACCGTCCCAACCCCGACGACGACAGCGTCTGATTCCGCTCTGAGCCGATCGACGCGGGCGAAATCGTCGTCGCCGCTTATTGCGATCTGTTCGCGTCGTCGCGAGGAGAGCTTTCCGTCGGCGCTCACGGCGGCGTTTACCGAAACGTGCATGTGGTAGCTGTGACGCCCGCGGGCAAAACAGTTGGCTGTCGGCTCATCGATCGCCATCGCCGTCTTGTCCATCGTCGGAGGGGCGGGGGATCTCACCCGTCGATCGCATCGCCCCTCGACGGAGGACGCCGCGCATCGTCCGCGCCTCTCGACCGGTCGGATGCGCGCGCGCGATGAGGCGTCGAAACAGCCGCTCTGTCTTCGGGATCTTCTCACCCGGGTAGCCAACGTCGTGGAGATACTCCGAGAAGGTCGCATAGAGTCCCTCCAGTTCGCGTTCGTCGGCACGTTCGTGGGCGTCGGGCGGGTGCTGGGTCGACTCGACGGTCAGCGCGCGGAGCTCGTAGAGCACGACGGTCGCGGCCTGTGCGAGGTTCAACACGGGGTACGAGCCGCTCGCCGGAATCGAGCAGACCCGATCCAGTCTCGCGAGTTCGTCGTTCGATAACCCGACGCTCTCGCGGCCGAAGACGATACACACGTCGGCGTCGATGTCCCCGATCTCGTCGACCAGTTCCTCCGGCTTCAAGAAGGGATACCTGACGTGGTTTCTCGCGTCCTGATTGGTGGTCGCGGTGCAGGCGACGGTGTAGAAGTGCTCGACGAGGTGGTCGAAATCCACGGTCGTCGCGTTCGGAAGCACGTCATCTCTGGCGTGCCCGGCGAAGGCGTAGGCTTCACCGTCGGGGTCGAGTTCGGGCGGATCGACGAGATACAGCTCCGAGAGTCCGAAGTTCTTCATCGAGCGGGCGATGGTGCCGACGTTCCCGGGCGTCTCTGCCCCGACGACGGCGACGGCGATATCCGACATCGGTTCGGCGGTACGCGGTCGAGTCGTATAAGAGCGTTCGTCTTCCGACCGAACGGTTCCGGTATCGGTCGGTTTTACCCGCGAGCGCGCGAACCGACCGTATGCGAACAGTCGACGCCGCAGGGTTAAAAATCGGTGACGAGTATCCGCCACGAATCATGGGCGTGCTGAACGTCTCCGAGGAGTCCCCGTACGATCCGAGCGTCTTCGACGATCCGAGCGAAGCGGCGGCGTACGTCGACGAGGCACTGATCGACGAGGGCGCGGACATCGTCGACGTGGGGCTCGAATCGGCGAACAAACGCTTCGAGGTGCTCTCCGCCCAGGGCGAACTCGACCGGCTGGAGACGGCGATCCAGACGCTCGAATCGACGTCCGGGGACGCGGTGTGGTCCATCGAAACCCGGTATCACGAGGTCGCCGAGGCCGCCCTCGACGCGGGGTTCGACATGGTCAACGACATCTGTGGGTTCGCGGATCCGAAGATGCCCGTCGTCTGCGAGGAGTACGACGCGGCGGTTTCGAAAATGGCCTCGCCGCCCGACCTCGAACGCCCCGGTGCAATCGAATCGGTCGACGACATCTACGACGCGCTGGCACAAAACGGATTCACGGATAAGACGATCGTCGATCCGGCCTTCGGCGGCTGGTCGGAGGCGAAGACGACGGGCGACGACAGGGAGACGTTGGACAGACTCCGGGAGTTTCGCGGCTACGGGCGGCCGATCCTCGTTTCGATCAACCGGAAGAATTTCCTCCGGGAGGTCGCCGGACGGAGCACCGACGAAGCGCTGTCGGTGTCGCTCGCGGCGACTTCGATGGCCGTCGAGCGCGGCGCACACGTCGTTCGGACTCACGACGTCGCCGAAACGCGTGACGCGGCGCTGATCGGGCACGAATTCACGCGTGAACGAAGCCGAGATTCGGGGCTCGGCGTCGAGGAACTCGACGTGACGACGGATCGGGAGTTCGCTCGGCACAGCCGCCGAATCGGCGACGGAAACGAAGATCCGGCCGTCGTCCCACACGCGGTCGAGTTCACGCTTCCCGGTCCGTCGTCGAGATTTCTTTCGGACGCGGCCGAGCGGATCGAGATGGGCGTCTACGGCGGCGAGAAGGTGTTACTCGTTGGGACGGTCACGGAATACAGAACGCTTCTATCGGCGATCAGCGACGGTCCGAAGCCCGCTATCGATGCCGTAGCCGGGGTTTGCGACGATCTGACGGCGTATGACGAATGACTGACAAACGGCTCACAGTACAAGAAAGCTTATGCCAGATGCCCCGAAAGACCTGGTTGGAAGCCCGGAGGGCACATCTGGGTAGGGGTACCTTGGTGTGCTTCGGGCCCAGTCTTTACACCGCTTAGTGGCCATGCTATTCGACGAGTGGGAACCGGTCTACGAGGCGATACTCGACGACTTCGGCTACGAGAGAGCAGCCGACGAGCGTGCGCGCGATCGATTAGCGGCGCTGGTCGGCGACGCCGATCCGCCCGGGGTCGACGACGTGAGGCTATCGGGGAGTGTCGCGATCTGCGGAGCCGGCCCCACACTCTCCGACGAACTCGACGTTGCGAGACGAGCCGATAGCGTCATCGCCGCCTCGACGGCCGCCGACGTCTGTCTCGACGCCGGGATCGGGGTCGATTGCATGGTAACCGATCTCGACAAGAACCCAGACACCGCGCGAGCGCTGTCCGAAAGCGGGATTCCGGTCGCAGCGCACGCCCACGGCGACAACGTCCCCGAACTGGAACGATACGTTCCCACGTTCGTACTCGATTCCGTCCTCCCCACGACACAAGCGGCGCCGGCACCGCCCGTTAGCAACCCCGGCGGCTTCACCGACGGCGATCGGGCGGCGTTCCTCGCCGACGCCTGCGGGGCCGACCGACTCGTCTTTCCCGGGTGGTCGTTCGACGATCCGTCAGTGAGCGCCGAGAAGGCGCGAAAGCTCCGATGGGCCGAACGATTGCTGCACTGGCTCGAAGAGCGTCGCGGGGAGCGGTTCGACGTCCTCGACGGTCGCCGGGATCGGATCGATCGCCCGTGGGGAGCCGAGTGATCCACCGGCTGTGATCGGAACCAGCCAGCGTTATTACGCGCAGTCTCGAAAAACGGACATGGGTTTTCACACCTTCGATCCAGACCAAGCCGACCGACTCGAGGACGTGAGCCGGTATCGGTGGTGTTCGAACGAGGAGTTGTTCACCTATTTGGCGCCAAGTCCGGACGACGAAGTTGCCGACCTCGGGAGCGGGACCGGATTTTACACCGATTTCGTCGCCGACCACGTCGAGACGGTGTACGCGGTCGACGTCCAAGCCGAGATGCACGAGCGCTACGCCGAGAACGGGATCCCCAAGAACGTCGAAACCGTCACCGCACCCATCGACGAGTTACCCCTCGACGACGACGCGCTCGATAGCGCTTTCACCACGATGACGTATCACGAGTTCTCCGGGCCGGCGGCCATCGCGGAGATCGGGCGCGTGCTCCGACCGGGTGGCCGGCTGGTCGTCATCGACTGGGCGCGCGAGGGCTACGGGACGGACGGCCCGCCGCTCGAATCGCGGCACGATCTCGGACACGCGATCTCCGCGCTGAGCGAGGGCGGATTCGTCGTCGATCGCGCCGAGTCGAGGACCGAAACGTTCGTCTGCGTGGCTCGAAACGAGTCGGACCGGAGATAATCCCCGGAACGCGTCGTCTCGAGCGCTCGCACTCACCCGTGTAACACCGACCGGATCTCCTCGAGCGACGCCTGTTCGGCGATCAGAGCGACGTGGTCGCCCGATTCGATCTCCGTCTGCGGGAGCGGGATCGTCATCGGTTCGCGACGCCGGCCGTGGGCGTACACGCGGGCCCCACCGGGAAGGTCGAGCTCGACGACGCGCCGACCGACGACCGGCGATCCGTCCGGAATCTCGAGACTCGTCGCTGTGAGATGCTCCGTGAGGTCACCGAGAACGTTCAGATCGCCGCCCAAAAGCGCGGTTTTCGCACCGGCAGCCCCCATCCGCTCAGGGTAGACGACTTCGTCGACGTCGGCCGCGTACTTTCGGTAGATCTCCTCGCGGTAGTCCTCGTCGATCCGGAGAACCGTCCGGCAGTCGTGGCCGGCGGCGATCATGCAGGCGGTGAAGTTGACGTTGAGATCGCTCGTCAGCGCGGCGATCGCGTCGGTGTCGTCGAGCCCGATCCGTTCGAGCACTCGTTCGTCCTCGCCGCTCCCCCTGACGACCGTGTGTCCCTCGTCTACGGCCCGCTGTGCCTTCGTTTCGTCCGTCTCGACGACGGTGACTTCGTGCCCCTCGGCCCAGAGTATGTCGGCCGTACGCGCCCCGACGCGACCGTATCCGACGATGGCGAACTTCATTACCCACGGTACGACACGCCATGACAAAAAGCTGACCGCCGCCGGGGACTCGTTCTGTCGCCTCAGGCTCGATCGACGATGCGCGTTTGCTCGTGGGCGGGGAATATCTCCTCGACGGCGTCGCGTCCCCACCGCGATTCGATTCGAGCGCGGAGTTCGGTCTCGTAATCGCCCTTCTGTATCTCCCCGCTCGGCCCCGATCGGACGACCAAGCGATCCTCGACCAACCGGTCGATCGCCCCGCGACCGAATCCCGAGAGCGGTGCGACGTACTCGACGCCGTGGCGATCCTCCACACTCTGTGCGACGGCTCGCGAGATCGTCGGGACGCGATCGTCTCGCCGCGTTCCGTCGGCGACGACGTCGTACTCCGACGCGGTTGCCTCCAGCGCGGCCTCGTGGACGCGCTGGATCCCGGCGCGTGGATACCCGTCGGCGCGCATCCGCTCGACCGCCTCGTCAGCGATCTCCGCGGGCAGTTCGATTCGATCGAAGGGAAATCCGAGTGCCGCGGCCGCGCGTTTGGCGTGTTTCCAATCGTCGGTGATGTCGAAGTGCGCCGTCACAAGCGTTACGTCGTAAAAATCTTCCAACAACAGCGCGGCCAGCGACGAGTCCTTGCCGGCGCTAAACAGCAGTCCGCACTCCATTACCGACGCTGGATGTCGAAGCTCTTGGACTCGGGTTTCATTTCTTGGAGGAGCTCCTTCATTTTTTCCTCGTCGATCTTCCCGCCGAGCCGTCCGCTCTGTGCCAGGGCGACGATCTGCTGTTCGACCTGGTCGCCGAACTCGGGTTTCGACATCTGGACCGTGTTGAGCCGCTTTCTCGCACCGTCGGTCAGCGCCTTCCGGAGGACCGCCTTCTTTTGGGCCTCCGCTTGCTGGCGTTGGGCCTCGGCGGCCTCGGAATTCTCACCGCCCTGCTGTTCTTTGAGCTGTTCCAGCTTCTCCTCGCGAAGCTCTTGCAGTTTCTCGTCTGAGGGGTCGCCACTCATGTGTGATCGTTATCGCCCCAAACACAAAAACCGTTACCACTCTGCTTTTTCACCGCGCATCCCGATGGGTCGGTATGGCCGTTTCCGAGTGGTACGGTGCCCACAACGTCACCGATCCCGAAGATGCCGATCCGCATCTCGCGACGATCCTTCGGTTCCCGATCAAGTCGTTAGACCCAGAGCGACGCGATCGCGCGACGCTCGTGGCCGACGGAGCCCTCTCAGGTGACCGACGGTGGGCGATCATCGATCTTCCGCCCGAGGAACCGTACGACCTCACGACTGCGAACGTCGGCGGAAACGGGGACTACGTCAACGGGAAAAAGACCGACGCGGTCCACCGTCTCCGATCGCGGTACCACCCGCGCGAGGAGGGCGGGCCGGCCGTGACCCTCCGAGCGCAGGCTGCACCGTCGACCGACGAACGTCGGTTCGAACTCCACGACGGCGATCGAAACCGGACCGAGGCCGACGTACACGCCGACCTGAACGCGTGGCTATCGGATCACTTTGGCCGCCCGGTACACGTCCGTCGGGACGAAGTCGGACAACACGACGACCGGGATCGACACGGACCGACCGTCATTTCGACGGCGACGCTTCGAGAAGTCGCTGCATGGTTCGACATCACGACTGATTCGGCTCGGCGGCGGTTCCGAGCGAATCTCGAAATCGGTGGCGTCCCGCCGTTTTGGGAGGACAACCTCTTCGCCGATACCGGTTCGGTCGTCGCGTTCCGCGTCGGCGACGCGATCATCGACGGTGTGCACCCCTGTCAGCGATGCGTCGTTCCCGGACGCGATCCCGACACCGGCGCGACGACGCCGGGCTTCCGCGAAACGTTCGTCCGCAGGCGTCGAGAGACCCTACCGCCGTGGACCGATTGCGATCGGTTCGACCACCCGTTCAGACTGATGGTGAACACGCGGGTGCCGGCCGAATCGGTCGGTCAGCGCGTCGCCGTCGGCGATGCGATCGAGATCTTGGAGCAAAAATCGGTGTGAGAAGACGTTCGGCGTTAGTCTGACTCGTCTACGTCCTCGTCGTCACTCTCGACGTTCGGCACGACGTCGACGCCGGCCACGTGATCGTCGTCGTCGAGGCGCATGACGACGACGCCCTTCGTGTTGCGGCCGATCCGCGAAACCTCGCCGACGTGGGTGCGCATGATCTGACCGGCTTCGCTCATGATCACCAGCCCGTCGCCCTCCGAGACGGCGTTGATCGCGCAGACGGGGCCGTTTCGGTCGTCCGTCTTGATGTCGATCAGGCCCTTCCCATAACGCGATTGCCGCCGATACTCCGATAGCGGCGTCCGCTTGCCGTAGCCGTTCTTCGTCACCGTCAGCAGGTGGCGGTCGTCGTCGGCCGTGGCCGCGACGAGCCCCGCGACTCGATCCTCACCTTCGAGGTCGATTCCGTTGACGCCGCGCGCGGATCGTCCCATCGGTCGGGCGTCCGATTCGGCAAAGCGGATCGTCATCCCCTCTCGCGTGCCGAGGAGAAGGTCGCCGTCCCCCGGCGTCACTTCGACGTCGACGAGCGAATCGTCGTCTTCGAGCCGAAGCGCCCTGATCCCGCCGGAGTGGACGTTCTCGAACGCGGAGACGGCAGTTCGCTTGACGTATCCGTTCCGCGTCGCCATGGCGAGATACCCCTGGTCGACGTCGTCCGTGTTGACGACGGCGGTGATCTCCTCGCCGTCGTCGAGATCGATGATGTTGACCGCCGAGGTCCCGCGAGCGGTTCGACCCATCTCCGGGAGTTCGAACACCTTCAGCCGATAGACCTGCCCCTGATTGGTGAAACAGAGCAGGTAGTCGTGCGTCGAGGCCGTGAACACCGTCGATATGCGGTCGCCCTCCTTCGGGCGCGAGCCAATGATCCCCTTGCCGCCGCGGTGTTGCGGGTCGAAATCCGAGAGCGACATCCGTTTGACGTAGTCCGACTCCGAAACCGCGACGACGACCTGCTCTTCGGCGATGAGATCCTCACGGGTGACGGAGCCGGCGTCCTCGATGATCTCCGTGCGGCGCTCGTCGGCGTACTCCGCTTTAATCTCTTGGAGTTCGTCCTTGATGACGCCCAGCAGTTCGCTCTCGTCGTTCAGGATAGTTTCGAGGCGCTGAATCTCGGCTTGCACGTCCCCGTACTCGGCTTCGATCTCACCGGCCTCCATCGACGTGAGCGATCCGAGTTGCATTCGAACGACGTGTTCGGCCTGCGCTTCGGAGAGTTCGTACTCGGTCCGGAGGCCGGCCATCGCCGCGTCCCGGTCCTCGCTGTCGCGTATCAGTTCGACCACGCCGTCGACGTTGTCCAACGCGATGAGCCGACCCTCGAGGATGTGCGCTCTGTCCTCGGCCTCGTCGAGTTCGAACTGCGAGCGACGCCTGACGACCTCGCGGCGGTGCTCGACGAACTGTTCGAGGAGTTCCTTGAGGTTCAAAACGCGGGGCTGACCGTCGACCAGCGCGAGCGAGATGACCGAGAACGTTCGTTCGAGGTGGTGTTCGAGCAGCTGGTTTCGAACCACGTCGGCGTTCGCGCTGCGTTTGCACTCGATGACGACCCGGATGCCGTTCCGGTCGGATTCGTCGCGGATATCGCGGATGCCGTCGATCTTCTCGTTTTGCACGTCGTCGGCGATGCGTTCGATTCGCCGCGCTTTGTTCTCCTGATAGGGGAGTTCGGTAATGACGATTCGATCGCCGCCGGAATCGGCATACTCAGTCTCGATATCCGCACGAACTCGGAGCCGTCCGCGTCCCTCGGTGTAGGCGTTCCACAGTCCCTCCCTGTTGACGATCTTCGCCCCCGACGGGAAGTCCGGACCCTTGATGTACCCGTCGGAATCAGGCGTGTCGATCAGATCCGCGACCGCGCAGTCAGGGTGGTCGATGAGGTGGATCGCGGCGTCGATCACCTCGCCGAGGTTGTGCGGCGGGAGGTTCGTCGACATGCCGACCGCGATCCCCGACGCGCCGTTGACGAGCAGGTTCGGAACTGCGGCCGGCAACACCGCCGGTTCGGTCAGCCGATCGTCGTAGTTGCCCTCGAAATCGACGGTGTCCTTGTCGATATCGTCGAGGAGCTCCTCGGCGATCGGAGCCATCCGTGCCTCCGTGTACCGCATCGCGGCCGGCGGGTCGCCGTCGACCGATCCGAAGTTCCCCTGGCCGTCGACGAGCGGATACCGAAGCGAGAAGTCCTGCGCCATCCGAGCGAGCGCGTCGTAGATCGCAGAGTCGCCGTGCGGGTGGTAGTTACCCATCGTGTCGCCGACGATCGACGAGGACTTTCGGTGGCTCGACCGCGAGGTGACGCCCATCTCGTGCATCGCATAGAGGATGCGTCGCTGGACGGGCTTGAGCCCGTCTCGGGCGTCGGGGAGCGCGCGCCCGACGATGACGCTCATCGCGTAGTCGATGTACGATTGCTCCATCTCGTCTTCGATGCGGACGGGCTCGACTCGTTCGGCGGGCACGTCAGGTGTGTCGGGGACGTCCGAGCTCATATGTCGATCCACTCCGCTTCCTCGGCGTGCTCTTTGATGAACTGTTTACGGGGGCCGACGGCGTCGCCCATCAGCACGCTGAACATGCGATCGGCCGCCGCCGCGTCCTCGATCGTGATCTGTTTGAGGATCCGCTTGTCGGGGTTCATCGTCGTCTCCCACAACTGCTCGGGGTTCATCTCGCCCAGGCCTTTGAACCGCTGGACCTGCGTCGGATTGCCGTCACAGACCTCCTCGACGATCTTCTCGCGTTCGGCCTCGGTCATCGCGTCGTAGGTCTCGCCCCCGTATCGGATCCGATAGAGCGGCGGTTGAGCGGCGTAGACGTAGCCCGCCTCGATGAGCGGCGTCATGTGCCGATAGAGGAACGTCAACAGCAACGTCCGGATGTGCGCACCGTCGACGTCGGCGTCACAGAACAGGATGATCTTGTGATAGCGGGCCTCGTCGATGTCGAACTCCTCGCCGATCCCGGTGCCGATCGCGGTGATCAGGTTTCGGATCTCGTTGTTCTCGAGGATGCGGTCGAGCCGGTGTTTCTCGACGTTGAGGATCTTCCCACGGATCGGAAGAATCGCCTGGAACTCCGGGTTTCGGCCTTGTTTGGCGCTCCCGCCGGCGCTGTCCCCCTCGACGACGAACAGTTCTGCCTCCTCCGGATCGCGGGTCCGACAGTCCGCGAGCTTCCCGGGGAGCGAAGTCGATTCGAGCGCCGACTTCCGGCGCGTCAGCTCCTCGGCCTTCTTCGCGGCCTTCCGGGCCTTTGCCGCCTCGACGGCCTTTGAGATGATCGATTCGGCCGTGTCGGGATGTTCCTCCAGATAGGTCGCGAGCTCCTCGTGGACGGCGCTCTCGACGATGCCACGAACCTCGCTGTTGCCGAGTTTCGTCTTCGTCTGTCCCTCGAACTGCGGATCGGGATGTTTGACTGAGATGACCGCAGTCAGCCCCTCGCGGATGTCCTCGCCCTTCAACGTCCCGTCGATATCCGACAGCATTCCGTTCGTGGTCGCGTAGTCGTTGATCACGCGGGTTAGGGCGGTCTTGAATCCGGTCAGGTGGGTGCCGCCCTCGCGGGTGTTGATGTTGTTGGCGAAGGCGTGGATCGAGCCCTGAACGCCGGCGGTCGCCTGCATGGCGACCTCGATTCGGATGTCGTCCGCCTCGTCCTCGAAGTAGATGATGTCTCGATGGAGGACGTCACGGGATTCGTTGAGATACGCGACGAACTCCCGGATACCGCCTTCGTACTCGAAGACGGACTCCGATCCGTCCTCGACGCGCTCGTCTCGGAGCGTGATTTCGACGCCGGGGTTGAGGAAGGCGAGCTCTCTGAGCCGCGATTCGAGCGTCGAATAGTCGAACGCCGTCGTTTCAAAGATCTCGCTGTCGGGTAGAAACCGTATCTCGGTGCCGGTCTCCTCGCCGGGATCCATATCGCGGATCCGTTCGAGGTCACCCGCTGGCTCGCCGTGATCGAAGCGGTGCCGCCAGACCGCGCCGTCGCGTTTGATTTCGACGTCGAGCGACGCCGAGAGCGCGTTGACGACCGAGACGCCGACGCCGTGTAGCCCGCCCGAGACCTGGTAGGACTTGCTGTCGAACTTCCCCCCGGCGTGGAGGACGGTCATGATGACCTCCACGGCGGGCCGGTCGTACTCGGCGTGGGGGTCGACGGGGATCCCCCGTCCGTCGTCCCTGACGGTCACCGATCCGTCGTCGTTTATCAGCACTTCGATGGTGTCACAGTACCCGGCGAGCGCTTCGTCGATGGAGTTATCGACGACCTCGTAGACGAGGTGATGTAAGCCGCGTCCGTCCGTCGATCCGATGTACATCGCCGGACGCTTCTGGACGGCTTCGAGCCCCTCCAGTACCTGTATCTGTCCGGCGCTGTATTCGCTATCCTGAGACATCTGATACCTGACTCCGCTTACAGTCCTGCACGCATAAAGCTCCCGCACGCGCGCGAGGCCGCGGCCGGCTTCCGACCGCCGGGGCCCTACTCGAGGTACGTCCATTCGATCTCGCTGTCGGCGTTCAGTAGCGAATTCACCCACGAGGTCGTCCACTCCAGAACCGTGATGACCGGTGAGAGGACGGACTCGACGACCGACACCACGAGACGCGGATCGGTCTGTGACCCGATGGCAGAGCAGAACACAGCCGCGAAGATGTCCCGAACCAGCGCGATCAACGTCTCGATACGTCTGACGTGTGACGTCTGTCCGAACGCCGCACCGACGATGAAGGCGACGATCGCGTCGCTAACACGCAAGGCGAGTCACCCCCCAGCAGGGAGCGCCGTCACGCCGAGGACGCCGAGCAAGAACAGTTCGTTCGAACGGATGTCGAAGGCTCGGTCCAACCACTGCCAACCGTAGTACGCGAGGAGGGTCAAGAGCGCGGGGACGACGGCTGCCTGCCCGAGAGTGCGGCCGAGCGTCGCGACGTCGGCAGCACCCAACAAGACAGCCGACAACACCGTGAAGACGGCCGCCGTGAGGACATTCTCGATGACCACGACCCCGAGGATCGCCTCGCTCTCGAGATTGACGATCCACTCCAGATAGAGGAGCGATTTCGCGATGATGACCGTAGAGGAGTTGAACGTGATAAGTCCGACGAACAGCGATTCGAGACGTTCGAACCCGAAGCCGAATTTGAGGAGGATCCCGAGCGGAAAGCTGGCCAGAACGTCGATAGATCCGGCACGAGCGAACTGCGACCGCTTCCGGATCAGCGACGCCAGACTCAGTTCGAGTCCGACGAAGAACAACAACAGAACGACGCCGAGGTCAGCCAACAGCCGGACGGATTCTATCGAATCGGTGAGGGTGAACGACATGCCGCCGACTGGCGGCGTGAACGTACCGACCAGGGTGCCGACGAGGATGTAGGCCGGGATCACGGATTGGCCGATCCGAGCGGCGAAAAGTCCGGCGACGGCGAGGATCACGGGGAAGATCCCCGCGATTAGAACGGTCCCGATCACGAGTGTATATACCACGGTCGGTGGGAGATTATTGTTGTAGTGCCGTTTCCCCCGAGTACGTGACTCGCAGCGCGCGCCGTTTACTTTCACCCCGGTCCCGACGGGGTTTTACGTTCCGGGGGGTTTAGCTCCCGGTAGATGACTTCGTTTCAGTCGCAACTCGGGGAGGGCGGCGGTGACTCCGTCGCCGAGGAGCTCGCCGAGAGCCAACGCTCCATCTCCATCGCCGAGTTCTTCGAGAAGAACAAGCAGATGCTCGGCTTCGACAGCGGTGCGAAAGCGCTCGTCACCGCGGTCAAAGAGGCCGTTGACAACGCCCTCGACGCAACCGAAGAGGCCGGCATCCTCCCGGACATCTACGTCGAAATCGAGGAGGTCGGCGGATACTACCGGCTCGTCGTCGAGGACAACGGTCCCGGAATCACGAAAGAGCAGGTGCCCAAGGTGTTCGGGAAGCTGTTGTACGGCTCGCGCTTCCACACCCGCGCGCAGACCCGCGGCCAGCAGGGGATCGGAATTTCGGCCGCCGTCCTGTACTCACAGCTCACCTCCGGCAAGCCGGCGAAGATCACGTCGAAAACCGAAAACGGCGGCGGGGCCCGCTACTTCGAGCTCACGATCGACACGGACACGAACGAGCCCGAAATCGAGGTCGAGTCGGACGCGACGTGGGAGCGCCCACACGGGACGAGAATCGAGGTGGAGATGGAGGGCAACATGCGGGCCAGACGGCAGCTCCACAACTACATCAAATACACGGCCGTCGTCAACCCGCACGCCAGAGTCGAGTTCCACGAGCCGAACGACTCGTTCAAATTCGAGCGGGCGACGGACGAACTGCCGCCCGAAACCGAGGAGATCCGGCCGCACCCGCACGGGGTCGAACTCGGCACGCTGTTGAAGATGCTCGACGGGACGGAGTCGTACTCGCTCTCGGGGTTCCTCCAGGAGGAGTTCACCCGCGTTGGCGCGAAGACCGCGACGAGCGTCCTCGACAACTTCCGGGATAGACAGTTCGGCCGCGAAATCGCGTGGCAGCCGCCGCGAACACGCGACGACGCCGACGTCGAAGCCGCCGTCTCAGATGCCGTGGTGAACAAGAGCGCGTCGGCAACGACCGCCATCGCCGAGCGGCTCGCGGACGCGCTCGACGGCCGAGAGCGGATTGCCCACGCCGAACTCGTCGACTCGGTGATCGAACTCGCCGACGAGGTGGAAGCCGAGTTCGACGAGACGTTCGGAGCGACCGTGCGGGAGAACGCGATCGACGCCGCGTGGAATGAGATCGTCGCCGATCGGGCCGCCGACTGTTATCGACTCGTCGACGAGGCGACGACGAGCCGAAAGGACGACGCGGCCGTCGAGGGGCTCGCGCGCCGGTTGGCCGACAAGTTCGACGAGCAAGAGGACGTTCGGAACCGCGTGACTCGCGACCGACTTCGAGAGTTCGTCGATCGGGCCGCCGAGGCCACAGAGGAGTACGACGACGCGACGTTCGGGGAGACGGCGCGCGAGAACGTCGTCGGAGCGGTCTGGGACCGCGCTGTGACCGTGCCGGACGATCCGCCGAAGGTGAAACGGACCGCGGACGATCGCGACACTGCGGCTCGACTCCTCGACGCGATGCGCGAGACGGACATCCTCGCGCCGCCGACGGACTGTCTCGCGCCGATCTCCGAAGAGCTCGTCCTCGCCGGACTGAAAAAGGAGTACGGGGCCGATTTTTACACGTCAGTGACCCGCGACGCCGCCGTCCACGGCGGGGACCCGTTCGTCGTCGAGGTCGGGATCGCCTACGGCGGCGAGATCGAAGCCGAGGGAGGCGCCGAGGTCCTTCGGTTCGCGAACCGCGTTCCGCTCGTCTACCAGCGCGGCGCCTGCGCGACCGTCGACGTGTTGAAGAACGTCAACTGGCGGAACTACGGGCTGGATCAGCCGGGGGGAAGCGGAATGCCGAACGGCCCGGCCGTGATCATGGTTCACGTCGCCTCGACGAGCGTTCCGTTCACCAGCGAATCGAAGGACGCTGTCGCGAACATCCCCGAGATCGAGGACGAACTCCGTCTCGCGCTGCAGGAGGCCGGCCGGACGCTCCAGTCGCACCTCAAGAAGCAGCGGTCGCTCGAAAAGCGCCGGCGCAAGCAGAACGTCATCGCCGATATCCTCCCGGAAATGGCCGAGAAGCTCTCGGAGGTGACTGGCCGGGAACCGCTCAACGTCGGCGATTCGCTGGCGCGGATCATGAACAACGTCCTCGTCGAGCGGACGGTCGAGGACTCGACGGTTCGGCTGTCGATTCACAACTTCGGCGGGACGAACGTCTCGCCGGACGTGACGGAGATCGTCTCCGCTGACCCCGGCGAACCGGCGGACGCGACCGTCGTCGAGATGGACGGCGAGTGGTTCCTGAAGTGGTCGCCAGACGTCGAGAGCGGCGACACCGCGACGCTCGAATACGAGACCGACCCCGACGCGGAGTTCGACGTCTCCGTCGACGGTATCGAAGCCGAAAAACTCACACTCAACGCATAATATGAGCACCGATTCAGATTCAGACGCGACGGACGAACTCGCCCGCGACCGACTCATCGACCTCGCCGGCGAGTTCTACGACCAGTTCGCAGCGGGGAACGTCCCGGCAATGGAGATCCCGACCCGGACGAAGAGCAACATCGTCTTCGACGAGGACAAGGATGTCTGGGTGTACGGCGATCGGACCTCGACCCGGTCGGCCAACAGCGTTCGGGGCGCACAGAAGCTCCTGAAGGCGATCTACACGATCGACTTCCTCGCCGAACAGCTCGACCAGGATCGCTCCTCGACGCTTCGGGAGCTGTACTACCTCTCCGAGTCGTGGGACGAGGAACGCGCGCAGTTCTCCGATCAGGACGAGTCGAACCAGCTCGTCGAGGACCTCGAGATAGTGAGTGAGGTCACCCGCGAGGACTTCCACATGCGGCCCGAGGAGTCCGGCGCGACTATCATGGGGCCGCTGTATCTCCGCGAACAGACCCGACGGGGCGAACGCGAGATCCACTGTCAAGAGGACGTCGGCGAGGGCGGCTACCAGATCCCGAACAACCCGGACACGATCGAATTCCTCGATCACGACGCCGATTTCGTCCTATGCGTCGAGACCGGCGGGATGCGCGACCGGCTGGTCGAGAACGGGTTCGACGAGGAGTACAGCGTCATCGTCGTCCACCTCAAGGGACAGCCCGCGCGGGCGACCCGCCGGATCACGCGCCGGCTCAACGACGAACTCGACCTCCCCGTCGTGGTCTTCTGTGACGGCGACCCGTGGTCGTATCGGATCTACGCGTCGGTCGCGTACGGCTCGATCAAATCGGCGCACCTCTCAGAGTACTTGGCGACACCGACGGCCAAGTACATCGGCATCCAGCCGGAGGACATCGTCACCTACGATCTGCCGACCGACCCGCTCAGCGACTCGGACATCAACGCTCTCGAGAGCGAACTGGACGACCCGCGGTTTCGGGACGACTACTGGACCGAACAGATCGAGCTACAACTGGAAATCGGTAAGAAGGCCGAACAGCAGGCGCTCGCATCGCGCGGACTGGATTTCGTGACCGACACGTACCTCCCCGAGCGGCTCACGGAGATGGGCGTCATCTGAGGCCGCTCTCAGGCGCTGTCGATACCGAGCACGCCCGGCACGTCCGCGAGCGAGTCGACGACGTGGTCGGGCATGACATCGCTCTCTGCGAGGTCCGCGTCGGTCGTGACGCCCGTTCGGACGAGCACGGTCGTCATCCCGGCCCGTTCGCCGAGTTCGATGTCCGTGTTCAATCGGTCACCGACGACGAAGCAACGCTCGGGAGCCAACTCAAGCGCATCGAGCGCCGCGAGCCGCGCCTCGTCGGACGGTTTGCCGAGAATTTTTTCTGGCGCACGCTCCATCGTGCCGCCGACGGCGTTGATCATCGCCCCGGAGCCGGGAACCATTCCGCCGGTGGTGGGGATCACCAGATCTGGGTCCGTCCCGTAGAACGTCGCTCCGGCGTCGAGTGCCCGATAGCCGGCCAGCATGTCGCCGTAGCCGAAGTCGCGAGTCCACGAGACCACCAGCACGTCGGCGTTGGTCGCGTCGCCGACGAGGTCGACGCCGGCGTCGTCGAACTGCGCTTCGAGCCCCGGATCGCCGATCAGGAACGCCGAATCGCCACCGTGTTCGGCGGCAAGAAATCGGGTTGTCACCGTTCCGGCGGAGAGCACCTCGTCCGGCTCGGCTTCGATGCCGAGTCCGCTGAGCCGTTCGACGTACGCAGCTCTCGACTTCGTCGGGTTATTGGAAAAGAAGAGCGGTTGAACGTCGGCCGCTCGAAACGTTTCGATCGTCTCGGCGACGCCGGAGAGTAGTTCCTCGCCGCGATAGACCGTCCCGTCGAGATCCAACACCGCGCCTGCGTATTCCATACCTGGCGTTGGCGTCGAGCCGTGTTAAGCATCCGCTTCGCGGCCGGCGATGGTCGGTTCACCCGTGTGAGATTCAGACCGGCTCCCCGGACGTCTCGTGGAGTTCGGCTTCGATCGAGCGTAGCCGTTCCTTGCGGCGTTGGCTTCGGCGGCGGCGGACCGTCTCTTGAAGCCGGTCGGCGACGGTTTCACGAAGCTCCGCAGCGCGGTCGTCGTCGACGTCGAGCGCCCGCGGTTGTCGGTTCGTGATCCCGCTGGAACCGGCCGTGTCGACTACGAGCGACGAGAGCCGTCGCCCGCGCTGGAAGATTGTCTGAGAGTCCAACACGGTCTGCACCCGATAGTAGGGAACGACGGTGATCGTCCGGGTCCAAAACCCCTCGCGGAGGACGACGTACTCGGACTGCACGTCGTAGCCGAGATTCACCCACTTGAGGTGTGCGGCGACCACCGCAAGCGGGAGGAGTGCGAGCGTGACGTACCACGCGAAGGTGAGCCCGGTGTACCGATCGGCCGCGAACGACACCGCGATCGCGAGCGACGCGACGATCCCGTACCGGACGATGTACCGCTCCCTCGCGCGCTTGGGCGGCCGTTCGAACGAGATGTCGTCGAAGGACTCGATCGACCTCGCGAGATCGAAGACGCGACGTCGGTCCGCGAGCGGGACGGCCGACTGCGATCCCTCGTCGCTCGGCGCGTAGCCGGCTGTTTCGACCGCGAGCGAGGCGTACCCCAACGCTCGGGCGATGACGTTCTCCGAGACCGTCAGCGTCTGTACCTTTTCGAGCGGGATCGTCCCGCTGAACCGCTGGAACAGTCCGCGTTCGTAGAGGAGTTCGTCGTTTCGCCTCGCGAGCCGGAAGCCGTAGTAGTTCGTGAGGGCGAGAACGCCGCTCACGAGCGCAGCGAGCGCGACGATCGCGGCGGCGGCGAGCGGAGCCGTCACCGCGAGTCCGACGAGCGGATCGCCGAACCGCTCGCGAAGCGACGGCGAGATGACTGGGAGGACGACCGTCACGATCGACAGCAGTCGGAGATCGATGCCGATGATCCCGAGGAGGACGAGCTCCTTTCGCGTGACGGCGAACAGTTCACGTTCAGGGGACGGTTCGGTCATCGTCTCGGACGCGTCGCCCCGTTTCAGCCGGCCGATCTCCGACTGCAGCCGCTTGGCCTCCTCGAAGCTGACGTATCGGAGGGAGGCCTCGGTGGACGATCCGCCGGCCGTTTCGAGATTGATCTGCGCGACGCCGAGGGCGCGCTGGACGACGTTGCGGCTAATGTCGACGTTCTGGACGCGCCCGATCGGAATCTCCCGATTCCGCCGCGAGATCACGCCGGAGGCGATGTCGAGCGTCTCCTCTGTGAGTTCGTAGTCGAACCGCTGGTAGTAGACGAGTTGGTAGGCCAGCGCGATCACGAACCCACCGACGACGACGGTCACGAAGCCGGATACGCCGCCGAACGTCGGCGATCCGATGAGGGCGAACACGAGGATCCACGCCAGTCGAACGACCGATTCGCCCGCCCGGACGGGGATCGACAACGAATCGAGCTTCATCAGACTGCGTCGTCACCCTCGGCGGCGATCGCGAGGTGTTTCAGCCGAGTCTGGAGGTCGTCGGCTCGTTCGGGTGTCAACCCCGGAATTGAGACGTCGGCACCCCGAGAGCCCGCCGTGTAGACGACGGTCGTCGCGAGGCCGAAGGCGCGTTCGAGCGGTCCGCGACGGGTGTCGACGTGTTGGATCCGGACGTACGGTGCGACCGTCGTGACACGGGTGAGAACCCCGCGACGCAGAAACAGCGAATCGGCGCGTACCTGGTACATCCAGATCCGGTACTTGAGCGTGGCGAAGACGATTCCCAGCACGAACGCGACGGCGAACACGACGCCGCCGACCCACGCGCCGCCGGGAGCCGTAACGGAAAACACGACCGTGGCGATGACGCCCAAAACGGCGGCAGAGATGGCAGATTGGATCGCCCAGACGCCTTGTACGGCGGGATCGAGTCGCTGTGGATCGCCGGTTAGCGTCTCAGTATCTGGGGGCTGATGACCCGAGGGCTGGTCCGAGCCGACGCGTCGGATCGCCGGCGTGAGATCGTCACCGAACGAACTCATGGTCGTTCGATCGCCGTTGGCGTCGTCCATCGGTGGGGACTCCGGGCGCGACGTATATAGTAGGCCGTGTCCGTGAGCCCGATGGTTCTTGCTATCGAAAGACATGGTTTAATCTCGAAGCGGCCGTTATTTTCGGCATGGAGTTCACCGTCGCTCGAGGTGACATCGCCGAACAATCCGCCGATTCGCTCGTGAACGCCGCGGGAACCAGCCTCCGGATGGGTTCGGGCGTCGCCGGCGCGCTTCGCCGCGTCGGTGGGCGAGGACTCAACGAGGAGGCGACCGCGAAGGGACCGGTCGAGCTCGGTGACGTCGCCGTCACCGACGCGTACGCTCTGGATGCCAACTACGTGATTCACGCCGCGGCCATGCCGCACTACGGAGACGGGCAAGCGACCGCCGAGAGCATTCGGGACGCAACTGGAAACGCGCTCGCGGCGGCCGACGAACGCGGCTGTCGGTCGCTCGTGATCCCGGCGCTGGGCTGTGGCGTGGCGGGGTTCGATCTCGAAGTGGGTGCCAGACTCATCGGCGAGGTGATCGATGACTTCGAACCGTCGTCGCTGTCCGACGTCCGATTCATCGCCTACAGCGAAGACGAATTCGAGACGCTTCGGACGGCGACCGCTGCGTTTCGAGACGAGTGACGGCTGTCGTGTGCCGGGCGAACCCCGAACCGCGTCACTCGTGTCCCGAGATCGGTACCGGCTCGTACGGCTCCTCGAGGTACTCGAGGTCGGTCTCTGAGAGATCGATTTCGAGCGCTTCAACGGCGTCCTCGAGGTGCTCGATCTTCGAGGCCCCGATGATCGGAGCGTCAACCCACTCTTTGTGCAAAAGCCACGCGAGGGCGATCTGTGCCATCGACACGCCCTCGTTGGCCGCGAGCTCGCCGACGCGTTCGTTGATCTCCTCGCCGCCGTTTTCGGCGTACGGGTGGCCGTGGGCGAGTTCGTCCGTTTCGCCACGTTTGGTTGACATGTACTCGTCGTGGGGACGGGTGAGATACCCGCGCGCCATCGGACTCCACGGGATCACGCCGAGCCCCTCGCGCTCACAGAGCGGGAGCATTTCCCGCTCTTCCTCGCGGTAGACGAGGTTGTAGTGGTTCTGCATCGTCGCGAACCGCTCGAGTCCGAACTCGTCGCTCGCGCTGAGCGACTCGGCGAGCTGGTGGGCCCACATCGAGGAGGCACCGATGTGTCGGGCCTGCCCGCGACGGACGACGTCGGTCATCGCCCGGAGCGTCGTCTCGGTCGGCGTCTTGTAGTCCCAGCGGTGGATCTGGTAGAGATCGACGGCGTCCATCCCGAGGCGGTCGAGCGAGGCGTCCAGTTCCTGTTCGACGGTCTTCCGTGAGAGCCCGCCGGAGTTCGGGTCGTCGTCGCGCATTCGGAAGAACAGCTTGGTCGCGACCACGGCCTCCTCGCGGTGCCCCTCGAGCGCGTCGCCGAGGATCCGCTCGCTCTCGCCGCGCGAGTACATGTTGGCGGTGTCGAAGAAGTTGATCCCGAGATCGAGCGCGCGCTCGACGAGTTCGTGGCCGAACTCCTCGCCTCGAACCCACTCGCGCCAGTCGGGGTCGCCGAAGCTCATACAGCCGAGACAGATCCGCGAGACGTTGATGCCGGTCGAACCCAGCGTGGTGTACTCCATGGCGGGGCGACGGCGGGTGAAGACAAAAAGCTATGCCGGGCGAGGAGTGTGCGTGTAGCGAACCCCGCGTTACCGGGCGCGCGACGCGACGCTGAAATCGCCTACCGAGTGGAGGTCGTCTCCGAGTCCCGCACCGTCACAGTCGTCGTTCGGGCAGCGATAATGCCAGCCGTCGCGAGTGGCCCGCCGCTCGGGGAACTGTTCGCCGCAGCGTTCGCAGATGAGCGCTTCGGACGAGCAGACGTCGCGATGCAGTTCGTACTGAAGTTCGTTCGTAAACGTCCGTTTGCAGTGTCTACACGTGTGAGTCATGGCTAGATCTCTACCACCAACCGTATTATAGCTACTCGTTCGTTCATCGGTGATAGAGCAGCTGAGCCCACCGATGGCCCGAAGCGACGCGCCTACAGCCCGACGTTGAGCGCGTACGGCCACGCTACTCCGGCGAGCGCGAGAAACGCCAACGCACCGCCGGCCCCGAAGACGTTCTTCAAGAACGAGGTCATCTCGTTCTGTGCGTCCTCGCCCTCGGCGTTCCAGAAGTCATGCATCGTGACCGCGGAAGCGAGCAGGAACAGGGCGAGCGCGCCTGCCCCGACCGAGGGAACGATCCCCGTAATCACCGAGAGGCCACCGAAGACGAGCAGTCCGCCGCTTCCGAGGACCGAAAGCGTCGGGGCCGGCAGTCCCTTGAACTCCGCGTAGCCAACCATCGGCTCCACGCTCGTGAAGTGATTGAGTCCCATGAACGCCAGAACGCCGCCGAAGAGCACTCTGGCCAGCAGGAACGCGACATCGGCTCCCGCGGTTTCGAACATTATCGCACCTCCGTCAATGGGGTCGTCTTCGAATTGATGCGTTCGGAACGCAGATTTAGTAACATCACACAATCAGGTACGCATTGGAACCGTTATATCACTTCGGCAACATAGGGGTTACCCGGTAACGGTCGGGTTACGGGATCGTTCACTATATGTCCCGTGTGAACACGCTACAGCAGTCCGACCACCCGAACGTTTTATCGGCCGTCTCGCGGAACGACGCCCATGGACACGGCCGAACGGACCGAGCTGGTTACGCGGTTCACACAGGAGGTTATCGAGGAAGCCGAGGTAGCGGCGCTGTTCGAGGGGGAGACCGAGCCGACCGCCTACATCGGCTACGCGCCGACCGGCGAGATGCACATCGGCCACTTCACCACGATGCGAAAGCTGGCCGACTTCATCGACGCCGGGATCGACGTGACGGTGCTCGTCGCCGATCTCCACGCGCATCTCGACGACGCGAAGAGTCCGTTCGGACTGTTGGACGCCCGATCCGACTACTATCAGACGGCTATCGAGTCGATGATCGCCGCAGCGGGCGGCGATCCGGAGGGCGTCTCGTTCGTCCGTGGCACGGAGTTCCAACTCGAGGAGCCGTACACCTTGGACCTCTACCGAATGTTGGCCGAGACAACGCTCTCTCGCGCTCAGCGCGCCGGCAGCGAGGTCGTCCGCCAGTCTGATAACCCGAAGCTCGGCGGCCTGGTTTACACGCTGATGCAAGCGCTCGACGTCGCCGCCCTCGATGCCGACATCGCGTACGGCGGCATCGACCAACGCGGGATCTACATGCTCGCGCGCGAACAGCTACCGGCCCATGGCTACGACAAACCGACCTGCGTGTTCGCGCCGCTTCTGTCCGGGCTCTCGGGCGGGAAGATGTCGGCCTCCGAGGCCGGGTCGAAGATCAACCTCACCGACGACGACGACGACGTTGCGGACAAAATAAACGGCGCGTACTGTCCGGCAGGAGAGACCGAAGAGAACGGCGTCCTCGAGTACCTCCGCTACCTCGTGTTCCCGATCTTCGGCGAGCGCGACCAGCAGTTCGTCATCGAGCGACCCGAGGAGTACGGCGGCGACCTCGTCTACGATGACTACGATGCGCTGGAGGACGACTTCGTCTCCGGCGAACTCCACCCGGCGGATCTCAAACCCGCCGCCTCCGCGGCTATTTCGGACGTAATCGACCCGGTCAGAACGCGGTTGCTCGACGATCCGGCGCTGTTGGCGTCGGCCTACCCCGAGCGACACGGTTGAGACGTCTTTCCGCTCACAATCCGTCGAGCCAGCTGTCGGCCCACGCCTCAATCTCGTCGAACACCGGACAGAGCGACCGCCCCTTCGGAGTGAGCGAGTAGTACGTCGCGACGGGAGCGTCCTCCTCCAGGCGGCGTTCGACGAATCCGGTTTCTCCGAGATCGTCGAGCACGCGCGAGAGCGTCCGCGAGTTGGCGTTCGTCGACCGTTTGATCTCGTTGAACCGCTTTTCACCGTCCTGAAGGTCGTGGAGGACGAGCAGCCGCCACTTCGAGCCGATCTGTTCCATCGACTCGACGACCGGGCAGGCTGCTTCGACCTGTTGTTGGGCGTTCGACATGGGATTCGGTAGGTCGTCCGCCGGTAAATAACCATCCCGTCGTCAGCGTCGAAACTGCCGAGGACGATACATCCAAGCGTCCGATCCCCCTACAGTGAACCATGTACACCGGGCGGACGGAGAAGCCGTGCTGTCTCTGTGGGCACCCCGAGACGGCCCACTGGATCGAGATCCCCCCGCGGACGATCCAACTGCTGAAACACGCCGACCCGATCGCCTGGCGCGACATCGAGGGGTCGGTGTCGCTGTACTTCTGTCGGGACGACTGGGAAACCGTCCGGGATCTCGTCCTCGAAACGGGGATGAGTCCGCTGCCTCGATGCAACGCCGGGAGGGCGTCGTTCGTGCTTCGCGAGGATTTCGAGGCGTTCGTGAACGCGAACCGATCGGAACCGGACCAACGACCGATCGAACGGGACGCCGTTAGAGATGCCGAGGACGTCCTCGAACGACACCACGCCGGCGATCCGCTCGTCGAAGAACGCGATCTCGTCGAAGCGAGAATCGTGACGTGGGCGCTGGCGGATCTCGGATCACCGGCAGTAGCCGACGACTGAGGCGGACTGTTGTAAGGTTTTGTATCCCCGGGGGCATACACACCACGTATGAGCGCCGACGCCGAGCCCGAACTGACCGCACCGGAGTTGACGATCGACGACGTGTTGCGTCCGAACGACTCCCGGTTTCACACCGAAACCGTAGCCATCGTCACCGGCGCAGCATCGGGGATCGGGCGGGCAACGGCGCTCGCGCTCGCCACGAACGGGCTCACGGTCGTCGGGGCGGATATCGACGACGCTGGGCTCGACGAGACGGTCAACCGCGCGTCGGAACTGGGGGTCAAAGGGGACCTGCAGCCGATCACGACGGACCTCACTGACGACGTCGAGGTGCAGGCGATGGTCGACACCGCGGCCGACGCCGGCGATCTCCGATACGTCGCCAACATCGCTGGGATGCAACACATCGCCTCCATCCCCGATTTTCCAGCCGAACAGTACGATCGCCTGCTGGACGTGATGCTCCGAGCGCCGTTTATCACCGCGAAGTTCGCCATGCCGCACATCCGCGGGACCGACGACGGCGTCGGCGCGATCGCGAATATGTCGTCGATTCACGGCCGATACGCGACGAAAGATAAGGCGGCCTACATCACCGCGAAACACGGCTTGAACGGATTGACGCGTGCGATCGCGGCCGAGGGTGAGGGAACCCTCCGGAGCTTTTCCGTCAGCGCCGGCTACGTGCTGACTCCCCTGATGGCCAACCAGATCGAGGACACGGCCCGAGAGCGCGGGATCACGGAGCGAGAGGTCGTCGAGAACGTGATGCTCGGACAGGCCAGAACCACAGAGCTGATGACGCCCGTCGAGGTCGCGAACCTCTTCGTGTTCGGCTTTTCGAGACACGGCAAACACCTCAACGGCGGCGATCTACTCTGGGACGGCGGCTACACTCTGACCTACGAGTGATGCGTTCGACCGCCAGTCAGACCTCGACCGCGTCGAGGTACTTCTCGTTGAACGTCCATTCGCCGTCCTCGTCGCGGACCATGTACTCGCCGTAGTACGGGACGCGCTCGTCGACGGTCGCTTCGAACGCCTCGCGGATCTCCGCTCTCGTCATCTCCCCCATGCTCTTGAGGTCGTCGTTACGGTTGAGACAGCCCTTGAGATACCCCTCGTGCGTGACGCGGACGCGGTGGCAGTTGGCGCAGAAATCGGGATTCCCGACGGGGTCGACGATCTCGACCATGCCGCCCGGCAGCGCCGGATCGTCCTCGCCGACGTAGTACCGGCGTCGACCGTGCATCTCGCGGCGCTCGATTCGATCCGCCTGCTCTTCGAGCCACTCGTGGACGCGGTCGATCTCGATCGCCCACTCCGGACGACCGGCGAGTTCGGGCATGTACTCGATGAGTTGGAGCTGGAGCCCCTCGTTTTCGGCGACGTGATCGACCATCTCGGGGACGTATCCCGCGGTCTGTTCGAAGACGACCATGTTGAGTTTCACCGGCGTCAGCCCGGCCTCGAGCGCGGCGTCGATGCCGGCGAGCACGTCGTCGTAGGCGGCGCTCTTCGTGACCTCGCGGAACGCCTTCGGCGAGAGCGCGTCCTGAGAGACGTTGACGCGTTCGAGCCCTGCGTCGACGAGCGCCTCGGCGCGCTCGGGGAGGAAGGTCCCGTTCGTCGTCAGCGACGTTTCGATCCCGTCGGGGGTTCGTCGCACGATCTCCTCGAGATCGTCACGGAGCATCGGTTCCCCGCCGGTGAACTTCGCCTTCTCGACGCCGAACTCGGCGGCGACCTCCAGAAAGCGGACGACATCCTCTGTCGACATCTCACCGTCGGCCGGTTCCATCGGCCCACGCGTGTCACCCAGCCCTTCGTTGTGGCAGTAGACGCAATCGAAATTACACCGGTCGGTGAGCGAGATCCTGACGCCGGAGACCTCGCGACCGAACCCGTCTTCGAGCATATTCGGGGGTTCGGGTGGAGGTGCTTAAAATCGACGACGTAAACCGGATTTCTGCAACTGTTTTTGGTTACGCACACCCGGGTCGGCCCCGAATCGGCCGTGGAGGGTCACAATCCTTATCGGCGGTTGCGACCCTACCCAACCTATGGACGAACAGGAGATTCTCGACCGACTGTCGGGGATCGAGGATCCCGCGCTTGGCGACGATATCGTGTCGCTCGGCTTGATCAATGACGTACGCATCGACGACGGGACGGTCACCATCGACCTGGCGCTCGGCGCGCCGTACTCACCCGCTGAGACGGCTCTCGCCGGGAGCGTTCGGGACGCGCTCTCGGAGACGGGACTTGAGATCGAACTCTCGGCGAGCGTCGACACCGGACTCGCGTCCGACGAACAGATCCTCCCCGACGTCGAGAACATCATCGCGGTGGCGTCCGGCAAGGGCGGCGTGGGGAAATCGACCGTCGCGGTGAACCTCGCGGCCGGCCTCTCGGCGATGGGCGCTCGCGTCGGTCTGTTCGACGCGGACGTGTACGGGCCGAACGTCCCCCGGATGGTCGAAGCCGGCGGCCGACCGAAGGCGACGAAAGAGGAGACGATCATCCCGCCGGAGAAACACGGCATGAAGCTCATGAGCATGGACTTCCTCCTCGGTGAGGACGACCCGGTCATCTGGCGGGGACCGATGGTTCACAAGGTGTTGACACAGCTGTGGGAGGACGTCGAGTGGGGAGCGCTCGACTACATGGTCGTCGATCTCCCGCCGGGGACCGGTGACACGCAGTTGACGCTCCTGCAGTCCGTTCCTGTCTCCGGTGCGGTCATCGTCACGACGCCGCAGGAGGTCGCGCTGGACGACGCCCGGAAGGGCCTCCAGATGTTCGGCGAGCACGAGACGCCCGTGTTGGGCATCGTCGAGAACATGTCTGGGTTTGTCTGTCCGGACTGCGGCGGCGAGCACGACATCTTCGGTAGCGGCGGCGGGGAGGCGTTCGCCGAGGAGGTCGACATGCCGTTCTTGGGCCGACTCCCGCTCGATCCGGCGGTTCGGGAGGGCGGCGACACCGGTCGCCCGATCGTCCTCGAAGACGACGGTGGCACCGCCGACTCCTTCCGCGAGTTCGCGGAGACGACGACCGACATGCAGGGAATCGTCAAGCGTCGCATGGCGTCTGACGCCGGCCGATGACGGGTGAGGCGGACGCCGAGATCGAGCCGGATCCCGAAACCGCCGCCCTGGTTCGGTCGGTCGCCGAGGACGTCCGCGGGGAAAACTCGGAGCGCGAACAGCTCGCGATGATCCTCTATCGGGTCTCTGACCTGTACGATCCCGGTGAGGAAGCGACCCCCGAGGAGATTCACCGAAACGTGCGGAACATCCTCGAGATCAAGGCGCGCGGTGGGTTACCCGATCGGGACGGATGATACCGCTGAACGAGTATCGTGGCTACGTGGCCGGGTGACACGGGTGCGGGACTTTCGTACAGTTTAAGTACCGGGGTCGGGTATCGACGGTTGCAATAGATGTAGGGGCGCCGGCCCCGAGTCCGGAAGGGCGAGGATACGCGAACGCGAGTCGTGGTAGCCAAGCCTGGCCCAAGGCGCAGGGTTGCTAACTCTGTGGCGCAAGCCTCCGGGGTTCAAATCCCCGCCACGACGCTAACCCAACCACACATGAGCACCGAAGAACCCAACGCGGACGACGACGGCGAAGACATCCAGTACTTCGTCCGAATCGGCCGGACCGATCTCGACGGGACGAAAAGCGTCGAGCGGGCATTGACCGACATGAACGGTATCGGTCGACGCGTCGCTCGCATCATCGCAAACAAGGCAGACGTCGATCGCCGCGACGTACTCGGCGCGCTCGACGAGGAGAAGATCGACGATATCGTCGATCTCGTCGAGGGATACGCCGACGAAGTCCCCGAGTGGCTCACGAACCACCAGCGGGACTTCTTCACGGGTGAGACCACCCACGAAACTGGCAACGATCTCCAGATGAGCCGCCGACAGGACATCAACCGCATGCAGATGATCGACTCCTACAAGGGTGTTCGTCACCAGCGCGGCCAGAAGGTCCGCGGACAGCGAACCAAATCCACCGGTCGAACTGAAGGGACGATCGGCGTCAACATCGAGGCGATCAAAGAAGAGCAGGCCGAGGAGGCCGAGGACGAATAATGGCGCTCGGAAAGAACACCAAGTTCTACGAGACGCCGAACCACCCGTTCCAGGGCGAGCGAATCGCCGAGGAGGGCGATCTCCTCTCTCGGTACGGACTCGCCAACAAAGAGGAACTGTGGCGAGCGCAGTCGGAACTGCGCGATTACCGTCGCGAGGCTCGACGCCTCATCGGTGAGGCGCAGGGTGACACCGAGGCCGCCGAGGACGCGGGACAGGAGTTCCTCTCGCGGCTGAAGCGTATCGGCGTCCTCGACGATGGCGACAGCCTCGACGATGTCCTCTCGCTCGACGAGACGGACATTCTCGAACGGCGACTGCAGACGGTCGCGTATCGGAACGGTCTCGGCAACACGCCAAAGCAGGCGCGGCAGTTCATCGTCCACGGACACATCACCGTCGACGGCGCTCGCGTGGGCGCACCGTCGTACAAGATCGAGGTCGCCGAGGAGGACCTCATCGAGTTCGACGAGACGAGCCCGCTCGCCGACGATCTCCACCCCGAACGCGCGGAGGGACAATAACAATGGCAGACGAAACCACCTGGGGCATCGCACACGTCTATGCCTCGTTCAACAACACGATCATCACCGTAACAGACCTGACCGGCGCCGAGACGATCGTCAAATCGTCCGGCGGCACCGTCGTGAAACAGAACCGAGACGAAGCGTCGCCGTACGCGGCGATGCAGATGGCGGAGGTCGTCGCCGGCGAAGTCCAAGACGCCGGTATCGACGGCGTCCACGTCCGTGTCCGCGGTCCCGGCGGGAACCTGCAGAAGAACCCCGGACCGGGCGCGCAGGCGACGATCCGAGCGCTGGCTCGCGCCGGCCTCGAGATCGGCCGTATCGAGGACGTGACACCGACCCCGCACGACGGTACACGGGCCCCGAAAAACGCCGGGTTCTAACATGACTGACCAGTATGAGGTAACGTTCATAGAGCGCAACGAACGGAGCGCGAAGTTCCTCGTTCGGGGCGTGACACCCGCGTTCGCCAACGGCATTCGCCGAGCGATGATCGCGGACGTGCCCACGCTCTCGATCGATTCCGTCCGGGTCATCGAGAACTCATCGGTGATGTTCGACGAGCAGATCGCGCTTCGACTCGGTCTGGTGCCGCTGACGACGCCGGACGACTACCGACCCGACGACCTCGTCACACTGGCGATCGACGTCGAGGGGCCGGCGACGGCGTACTCCGGCGACCTCGTCTCCAGCGACGAGCAGGTACAGCCGGCCGACGAGAACGTCCCGATCATCGATCTCAAGGAGGGACAGCGACTCGAACTCGAAGCCGACGCACAGCTCGGCTACGGGAAAGATCACGCCAAACACCAAGGTGGTGTGGCCGTCGGCTACCGGCACCTCCAACGGATCGACGTCCACGGCGAGAAGGGCGACTTCGAGGACGACAAGGCCGAGATCATCCGGGGCGTCATCGAGGAGGACGGCGAACTCGTCGAGGCGGAGGCCTTCGACAACGATCTCAGTCAGCGATACCCCGGCAAGGAGGTCACCGTCGAGGGCGTGCCGAACGCGTTCATCTTCGACGTCGAAACCGACGGCTCGATGTCCGTAGACGACCTCGTCCTGAAAGCGGTCGAGACGCTTCGGCTCCGGGCGGACGAACTCGAAGACGCGGTCCGGTTGTAACACAGCGTACGATGACATCCCCACACCCCAAACACACGACGATCGATTCGGACCCGAACGGCGGCACAGCCGCGCGCTCGGCCACCGAAACGATCGAAAAGGGCTTTAGTGGGGATGCAAAACACATCACTGCACGCAGGGATAGCCAAGTCAGGCCAACGGCGCAGCGTTCAGGGCGCTGTCCTGTAGAGGTCCGCAGGTTCAAATCCTGCTCCCTGCATCCATTTCTCAGGAGCAATAACGATGAGTAGCAAGACGAACCCGAGGCTAACCAGCCTCATCGCCGACCTGAAGTCGACCGCCCGCAACGGCGGTGGCGAGGTCTGGAGCGATGTCGCCGAGCGCCTCGAAAAGCCACGGCGCACGCACGCGGAAGTCAACCTGGGCCGCATCGAGCGGTACGCACAGGAAGACGAAACCGTGATCGTGCCCGGCAAGGTGCTCGGGTCCGGTGCACTCCAAAAGGGGGTCACCATCGCAGCCGTCGACTTCTCGTCGACAGCCCAGACGAAGATAGAACAGGTAGGCGAAGCAATCGAACTCGAACAGGCACTCGAAAACAACCCCGACGGTTCCAACGTGCGGGTGATCCGATGAGTTACGCGGAATTCGACGCGGACGTCGTCATCGACGCCCGCAACTGTATCCTCGGCCGTACCGCATCCCAGATTGCCGAGCTCGCGCTCGATGGCGAGCGAGTCGCGGTGATCAACGCAGAGGGGGCAGTCATCACCGGCAGCGAGGAGGACGTCATGTCGGTGTACCGAAAACGCGATGCGGTCGGTTCCGACCGCGGACCGCACTACCCCCGCCGGCCGGATCGGCTGTTCAAGCGGGCCGTCCGCGGAATGCTGCCGTACAAGACGACGCGAGGGCGAGAGGCCTTCGAGAACGTTCGGATCTATCTTGGCAACCCCTACGATGACGGGGACATCGAACCGACCGTCCTCGACGGAACGTCCCTCGACCGACTGTCGAACATCAAATTCATCTCGCTCGGCGAGATCGGCGAGAAACTGGGTGCTAACGTCACATGGTAACAAACACATCTGGAAAGAAGAAGACGGCGGTCGCCCGTGCGACGGTTTCGGAGGGGACGGGCCGCGTTCGGATCAACGCCGAACCGGTCGAGCTCGTCGGACCCGAGCAGGCGCGGCTGAAGATGCTCGAACCGTTCCGCATCGCGGACGATGAACTCCGTGATAGTATCGACATCGACGTCACCGTCTCCGGCGGCGGCTTTGCCGGACAGGCCGATGCCGCCCGAACGGCGATCGCTCGCGGTCTCGTCGAGTACACGAACGACCCCGAACTCCGGGACACGTTCATGTCCTTCGACCGGTCGTTGCTCGTCAACGACGTGCGCCAGTCCGAATCGAAGAAGTGGGGCGGCCCCGGCGCACGGGCACGCTACCAGAAATCCTACCGCTGAGGTGATACACGCATGATGGTACCGGTACGGTGTTTCACGTGTGGTAACGTCGTCGGCGAGCACTGGAAGGAGTTCAAAGAACGCACGCGCGAGGGAGACGAGGACCCAGCGGAAGTTCTCGACGAACTCGGCGTCGATAGGGCCTGCTGTCGTCGAATGCTCGTCTCGCACAAGGATCTCGTCGACATCGTCTCCCCATACCAATGAGAGGAACAAACCGATACGAGAAGGCACGGATTCTCGGGGCGCGAGCCCTGCAGGTGTCCTACGGCGCGCCGGTACTCATCGAGACCAATCAGACGGAGCCGATCCTCGTCGCCGCGGAGGAGTACGACGCGGACGTGCTCCCGTTTACCGTTCGCCGAGGCGAGACATGACGCTCATCACCGAGGTGCGACTGCGACGGATCCTCGACAGTCGTGGCAACCCGACTGTCGAGGCGGAAGTTCGGACCGAAAGCGGCGGCTTCGGACGCGCCGCCGCACCATCGGGAGCGTCGACCGGCGAGTACGAGGCGATCGAGCGGCCGGCGGTGGAATCGATCGCGACGGCGCGTGAGATCGCCGTGCCGCGGCTCGAAGGACAGGTGTACGCCGGCGACCAACGCGGCGTGGATAGCGCGCTTCGCGCGGCCGACGGGACCGACGACTTCTCGGAGATCGGCGCGAACAGCGCGGTCGCGATCTCGATGGCCGCCGCGAAGGCCGCGGCCGACGTGCTCGGTGCGCCGCTGTATCAGCATCTTGGCGGGGCGTTCCGGGGCCGCGACTTCCCGGTCCCGCTCGGAAACGTCATCGGCGGCGGCGAACACGCCGCCGACTCGACCCACATCCAGGAGTTCCTCGCGGCTCCCGTCGGTGCGCCGTCGGTCGCTGACGCCGTCTTCGCGAACGCGCAGGTCCACGGCGAAGTGAGCGACATCCTCGCCGACCGCGGCGTTTCGGCCGCGAAGGGCGACGAGGGCGCGTGGGCTCCGTCGATCGACGATGCAACGGCGTTCGAGATCATGGGGGAAGCAGTCGAGTCGGTCGCTGACGAGGTCGGCTTCGAGATCGGATTCGGCCTCGACGTGGCCGGTGCCGAACTCTACGAGGACGGCGCCTACCACTACGGCGACGAGTCGAAGACGCCCGACGAGCAGGTCGACTACATCGCCGAGTTGGTCGACGAGTACGGGCTCGTCTACGTGGAGGACCCCCTCGATGAGGACGACTACGACGGGTTCGCCGAACTGACCGAGCGAGTCGGATCGCGGACGCTTATTTGCGGTGACGACCTGTTCGTGACGAACACCGAGCGGTTGGCGCGCGGGATCGAATCGAACGCGGCCAACAGTATCCTCATCAAGCCGAACCAGATCGGGACGCTGTCGGACACCTTCGATGCGATCGAGTTGGCGGTCCGAAACGGCTACGATCCGGTCGTCTCCCATCGCAGCGGCGAGACCGAAGACACGACCATCGCACACCTCGCTGTGGCGACCGACGCCCCGTTTATCAAGACGGGAACGGTCGGCGGCGAGCGAACTGCAAAGCTGAACGAACTCATAAGAATCGAGGCAAACGCATGAGCGATAACGAAGAGGGATACGACGCCTCCGAACTCGACGAGGAACTCGAGGAGCTCGAAGACGAGCTCGACGGGGAACTCGAAGACTCGGAAGCCAACCCCACAGCGGACGAAACGCCCGCCGACGACGACGCCAGCGAGGCGGCCGACGCGGCTGAAACGGAAACGGGATCCGATCCCGAGGACGCGGTCGACGAGGAACCGGTCCTCGACGAGGACGTCATGCCCGACGACGAGGCAGACCTCCTCATCCCGGTCGAGGACTACCTCGCGGCCGGTGTCCACATCGGGACCCAACAGAAGACGAAGTCGATGAACCGGTTCATCCACCGGGTGCGGACGGACGGGCTGTACGTGTTGGACGTCTCCCAGACCGATCGACGAATCCGGACGGCGGCGTCGTTCCTCGCGAACTACAACCCGGAGCAGATCCTGGTCGCGTCCTCGCGACAGTACGGCCGATTCCCGGCCGAGAAGTTCGCCGAAGCGGTCGGCGCACGAGCGCGCACCGGACGATTCATCCCCGGGACGCTCACCAACCCCGACTACGACGGCTACATCGAACCCGACGTCGTGGTCGTCACCGACCCGATCGGTGACTCACAGGCGGTCAAGGAAGCGATCACCGTCGGCATCCCGGTCATCGCGATGTGCGACTCGAACAACACGACGTCGAACGTCGACCTCGTGATCCCAACGAACAACAAGGGTCGGAAAGCGCTCAGCGTCGTCTACTGGCTGCTCGCCAACGAGACGCTCGATCGTCGCGGTGCGGAGCCGACCTACGCGCTCGACGATTTCGAGACGGAACCGTAGCGGGCTCGCTTTTCCGGGGCGACACGACGCCTAATTTACATCCGTTGTCCGTCCCGCCCGTCGAGCGGGAGCTCCGAGAGCTGGTCGTAGGCCAGTTCCTCGGGCGGTTCCTCGGCCCACCGGAGCGCCACGGGCGTTCCGTCGGGTGCCACGGATGGCCTTCCAACAGCTGTGGGTTCGCCCCCCGGCGTCTGGCCGCCGTCCGTCCCCGGGTTCGGCCCCGACCCGATCGTGTCCGTCGCCGCGGCGTCCGCGTCCGGAACCGGTGCACCGCTGGCGATCGATCCCCTGAACGCGACGTACGGGCTCGGGACCGGCGGCCGGCCCGTCGGGTCGTCGAGATAGACGAGTTGCACCTGCGCGAGCCGCTCGATCGCGACCTCGGTCCCGGCCGTCTCCCGGACGCCGCGTTTCGCACATTCGGTGTAGGACTCGCCGGGGCGCCGCCCCGCGCCGGGTTCGATCCAGCCGTCGGCGCGCTCGTATCTGGCCAACAGCACCGCCCCGTCCCACACGATCCACACTCCGGCACCGCCGACGACGCCGAACGAGTCGAAAGAGGCGACGACTGCGTCGTGCTCGGCCGGATCGCACTCGACGCGTCGGCGGACGAGGTCGACCTCGCCGTACTCCGCGGCGAAGTCGGAGACGAGCGCGTTGACGTGACGGCGCAGTTCGATCGACACAGGTGATCTGTGAGCGCCAGGGGCTTGTGCGTTGCTGTCGTGCAGTCGCGCGACACGGGATGTAGAGACAGTAAACGACGGGCCCAAGCCGACGCCTGGATCTCCCCGGCCGCGACGACGACTCGACCGTGGTTCGTTGCACGAACGCACCAGATCGTCTTTTTTTGGGGCGTTCATAGCTACATGTATGGTAGACACAGACCGCACGGTGTCGACGCGACGCGACGTGCTCGCGGCGACGGGGGTCGGACTCCTCGTCGGCGTGGCAGGGTGCACCGGCAACGGCGACGCCCCAGCCGACGACGGCGGCAACGGAACCGAAGACGGGTCCGATAGGGGCACCGACGACCGAAACGAGGAGACGGGGGACTCGAACGGCGAGGCCAACCTGGGCAAACCAGTCGCGTTCCCCGAGGACGTCTCCTGTCCCGTCTGCAACATGATGCCGGCGGAGTACCCAAAGTGGAACGCACAACTCGCTCATACGAACGGAGATCGCGCGTTTTTCGATACGTCCGGCTGTCTGGCGGCGTACACCGCCTACACTGACCGGTTCGGCGGCCCCGACGCTGACCTCGAAGCCGCGTGGGTTACCGGCTTCGAGACCGGCGATCTCCTCCGGGCGTCCGATGCGTACTTCGTCCGCGTGACCGACCCCGACCACGTCGACGACGTCATGATGCGGAACCCGACGCCGTTTGCCGACCGGGGCGACGCCGAGGCGTTCGTCGAGGAGTTCGACGCATACGGCGACGGGGACATCATCACGTTTGAAGACTTCGATAAGGACCTGGCGATGTTCTACAGGGAACGTTTCATCCAGGGAGACGGTGGGATGGACGGAGATATGGACATGGATGGCGGCGATATGAACACGAACGACAGCTAGACAGAGCGGACGCAATTCATTCCCGGTCCCCGCTCCGCGTTCTGGCGTGTGAACGAGACGCGAGGTGTCTCGCCGACGCCGTGAACCGCTTCTTTGCCGAACCGGGCGAAACGACCGATCCGAGGCGCGTTCGGGTACTCTTTTTGTTCGGCCCCCACGAGCTACCAGTATGACCACGTCGAGCGCCCCGGGCAAAGTGTATCTCTTCGGCGAGCACGCCGTCGTCTACGGCGAACCGGCCGTTCCGTGCGCCATCGAGCGGCGGGCACGGGTCACGGTTGAGCGGCGCGAGGACGAACGGCTCCGGGTACGGGCGAACGACCTGACGCTCGATGGGTTCACCGTCACCTGGGGCGGCAGCGGGACCGATCCCCGGCCGGACGTCGACGTACCGACGCCGCTCGTCGAGGCGGCGATGGGCTACATCGACGGCGCGATCGAACAGGCGCTCGACGCCGCGGGCGAGGACGGTATCGGATTCGACATTACGGTCGAGAGCGACATTCCGCTCGGTGCCGGACTCGGCTCCTCGGCCGCTGTCGTCGTCGCTGGCATCGACGCGGCGGCGCGCGAACTCGGCGTCGAACTGGACGCCGGAACGATCGCGGACCGGGCCTATCGGGTCGAGTACGACGTACAGGACGGGCAGGCGTCGCGAGCCGACACGTTCTGCTCTGCGATGGGGGGAGCCGTCCGCGTGCAAGGGGACGACTGTCAACGTATCGAGGACGTCCCGACGCTGCCGTTCGTGATCGGTTACGATGGCAATACGGGCGACACCGGGAAACTCGTCGCCGGTGTTCGGGAGCTGAAGGAAGCGTACGGCTTCGCTGCCGACACCGTCGAGTCGATCGGTGACATCGTTCGGTCGGGTGAGATCGCGCTCGACGACGGCGACGTCGAGGAGATCGGCCGGCTGATGAACTTCAATCACGGCCTCCTGTCGGCGCTCGGCGTCTCCGCACGATCGCTCGACACCATGGTCTGGGCGGCTCGCGAGGCCGATGCGCTCGGCGCGAAGCTGACTGGATCCGGTGGCGGCGGCTGTATCGTCGCGCTCGACCGGACCGAACAGACGCACACCGCTCTGGAGTACACGCCGGGCTGTGAGGACGCCTTCCGAGCCGAACTCGACACGGAGGGGGTTCGACGCGAACGATGACGACCGTCCTCAAACTCGGGGGGAGCGTCATCACGGAGAAGGATCGACCGGAGGCCATCGATCGGTCCGCGCTCGAACGGGCAGCAGCGTCGATCGCGACGATCCCCGGGCGTGTCGTCGTCGTCCACGGTGGCGGCAGTTTCGGCCACCACCACGCCGCGACGCACGGCGTCTCGACGACTGACGGGACCCGCGACGCAGACGCGGTTCGGGGGATCCACGGCGCGATGAAGCGGCTCAACGAGGTCGTAGTCGACGCGCTCGCCGACGCGGGCGTCGAAGCGGTCCCCGTCCATCCGTTTTCCGCGGCGAGCCGAAGTGCGGACGGAGCGTTGCGATTGGAGACACATCCCGAAGCGGCGATGCTCGACGAGGCGTTCGTTCCGGTGCTTCACGGCGACACGGTGGTACAAACGGGGGCCGGCGCGACGATCGTCTCCGGAGACGAGCTCGTCGTGGAACTCTCGGCCGCCATGGATGCCGACCGTGTCGGCGTCTGTTCGGCGGTTCCCGGTGTCTACGATGTCGACGGGAACGTTCTCGATCGGATCGAGGCGTTCGACGACGTCGCCGACGCGGTCGGTGAGAGCAATGCGACGGACGTCACGGGCGGGATGGCCGGGAAGGTCCGAGAACTGTTGTCGCTCGACGCACCGGCGTACGTGTTCGACATCGACGGACTCGACGCGTTCGCACGCGGCGAGGACGTGGGAACGAGAATCGGCTGAGCGGGATGCGATGCGTCGCTGCGGCGCTCGCCGGTGGTGGCGTTCTCGGTTCCCTCCTGCTCCAGCGCGCGACCCACGCACTTTTTAACCCCGGCCACCGAAGACTTCGGTAACCGAGCGACGGTCGCCCCGGACTCGGACGGGCGACCGGCATAGTTGCTGACTGGAGACGGCTGAGGGGGCGAGACGCTGGGCCAACCCATCGTACGCCCTCGCGGTTCCGACCGTCGGCGCACCGATTCCATCGGTGTCGCGTCCGTCATAGACGGCCGTGTATATGGCCGGTCGCTCAGCGGCTGAGCCGCGAGCGGCCTCTCGGAGGTAAATAATGGAAGTCGAAATCGCAACAATTGGCGGATACGAGGAAGTCGGTCGACAGATGACAGCCGTTCGTGCCGGAGACGACGTCGTTATTTTCGATATGGGGCTGAACCTGTCGAAGGTTCTCATCCACGACAACGTCGAAACCGAACGGATGCACAGTCTCGATCTTATCGACATGGGCGCGATCCCGGACGACCGCGTCATGTCCGATATCGAGGGCGACGTGCAGGCGATCGTGCCGACGCACGGTCACCTCGATCACATCGGGGCGATCTCCAAGTTGGCGCACAGATACAGCGCACCGATCGTGGCGACGCCGTTTACGATCGAACTGGTCAAACAGCAGATCCAAAGCGAGGAGAAGTTCGGCGTCCAGAACGATCTGATCAAGATGGACCCCGGCGAGACGATGCCGATCGGTGACAAGTGCGAACTCGAGTTCGTCAACGTCACCCACTCCATCATCGACGCGATCAATCCCGTCCTCCACACCCCCGAGGGAGCCGTCGTCTACGGCCTTGACAAGCGGATGGACCACAACCCGGTCATCGGCGACCCGATCGACATGAAGCGGTTCCGCGAGATCGGCCGCGAGGGCGTGCTCTGTTATATCGAAGACTGCACGAACGCCGGCAAGAAGGGCAAGACGCCCTCCGAGTCCGTCGCGCGCGCACAATTGAAGGACGTGATGTACTCGCTGGAGGACTACGACGGCGGCATCGTCGCGACCACGTTCTCGAGCCACATCGCCCGCGTGAAATCGCTCGTCGAGTTCGCCGAGGACATCGGCCGACAGCCGGTTCTCCTCGGCCGATCGATGGAGAAGTACTCCGGGACGGCCGAACGGCTCGACTTCATCGACTTCCCCAGCGATCTGGGGATGTACGGTCACCGAAAGTCCGTCGACAGGACGTTCAAGCGAATCATGAACGAGGGCAAAGAGGACTACCTCCCGGTCGTCACCGGCCACCAGGGCGAGCCTCGAGCAATGTTGACGCGGATGGCTCGCGGCGAGACACCGTACGAACTCGATAAAGGCGACAAGGTCATCTTCTCCGCGCGAGTCATTCCGGAGCCCACCAACGAGGGGCAGCGATACCAAGCCGAAAAGCTGCTCGGCATGCAGGGCGCTCGGATCTACGACGACATCCACGTCTCGGGTCACCTGAACCAAGAGGGTCACTACCAGATGATCGACGCGCTGCAGCCGAAGAACATCATCCCGGCCCACCAGGACATGAAGGGCTTCTCGCCGTACGTCGATCTGGTGAGAAACGAGGGCTACGAACTCGGGCGCGACCTCCACGTCACCCAAAACGGGAACATCATCCAGCTCACGGAATGATGGCCTCAGAACGCGTCGAATCGGCCATCGAGGACCGCAGAGCGATCGTCAACGACGCGATCGCCGAGCAGCTCCCGATACGAAAGCCCGAGCGACTCTACTCGGCATCGCGGTATCTGTTGGACGCCGGTGGAAAGCGACTGCGCCCGACGGTTCTGCTGTTGGTCGCCGAATCGGTGTCGGAGACGGGATCCCCGGCGGACGACTACCGGGCGTTCCCCACACCGCACGGTGAGTCCGTTGACATCCTCTCGGCGGCGGTCTCGATCGAGGTCATCCAGTCGTTCACGCTGATCCACGACGACATCATGGACGACGACGATCTCCGGCGTGGCGTCCCATCCGTACATCGAGAATACGACCTCGAAACCGCCATTCTCGCCGGTGACACGCTCTATTCGAAAGCGTTCGAGTATATGCTCGGAACCGGCGCGCCATCCGACCGAAGCGTCGCCGCGCTCGACGAGTTGGCGACCACGTGTACGGAGATCTGCGAGGGGCAGTCGCTCGACGTCGAGTTCGAAACCCGAACCGACGTCACGACCGAGGAGTATCTCGAGATGGTCGAGTTCAAAACCGCCGTACTCTACGCGGCAGCGGCGTCGATCCCCGCGATTCTGCTCGGGTGCGAACAAGAGACCGTCGACGAGCTTCACGGGTACGGACTCGACATCGGCCGCGCCTTCCAGATTCAAGACGACCTGCTCGATTTGACCGTCCCGAGTGACACGCTCGGCAAACGGCGTGGATCGGATCTGATTGAGGGGAAGCGCACGGTGATCACGTTGCACGCTCGGGATCAGGGTATCGACACGGACTCGCTCGTGCCCGACGATCCGAGCGACGCCGAGATCGAGGCGGCCGTCGAGCGGCTCGAAGCCGCCGGCAGTATCGACTTCGCCCGCGAGTTAGCTAGCGATCTCATCGAAAGCGGAAAGCAGCGACTCGAGGTGCTTCCCGACAACGAGTCCAGCGAACTGCTCGAGGGGATCGCGGACTTCCTCGTCGAGCGGGGCTACTGACCCCGACGTTCGCCGTCGGGGGCGCTATTTTATGTACGATCGCGCGACCAGACAGCCCGTGACGTAGGACGACGCCGACAGCCGATCCGAGCGGTAGCGTGGGCCATCGCTGTCGAACTCTCCCACCGCCCACCTGTTCGCCAACGCAGATCCCACGGGAAAATCCGCGAGGTTTTGGTGCTTCCCACAGTAGTCGCGGCTGATGGACCAAGACCTCCGCGGACGCATCGAGCGCGAGGCCGAGACGGCCGCGCTGTTCAACGCGCTCAAACACGATAGCGACGCACAGGTCGGTGCGATCATGGGCCCGATGATGGGCGAGAATCCTGAGTTCCGGCCGCACGGTGACGAGATCCCCGGCGTCGTCGCTCCCGTGATCGAACGGGTCAACGGATTGTCGGTCGCCGAGAAGCGCGATCGGCTCGAAGCCCTTGCGCCGGAATTGCTGGAAGAGATCGACGCCGAAGACGAGTCTGACGACCGACCGCTTCCGGACCTCCCGAACGTGGACTCTTACGAGGAGGTGCGGATGCGGCTCGCACCGAACCCTAACGGTCCGTGGCACCTCGGGAGCGCGCGGATGCCCTCCGTCATCGGGACGTACAAAGAGCTGTACGACGGGTGGATGCTGTGTCGGTTCGACGACACCGATCCGGAGACGAAGCGCCCAGATATGAACGCCTACGGCGAGATCCTAGACGCGATCGAGTATCTCGGTTTCGAGCCCGACGAGATCGTGAATGCCTCCGATCGCGTCGAACTGTACTACGACCACGCGAGGAACCTCATCGACGAAGGGGGGGCTTACACCTGCAGCTGTGAGGGTGCGTCGTTTTCCGAGTTGAAAAACGCCGGAAAGCCGTGTCCGCATCGCGACAAGGACATCGAGACGACGCGCGCCGAGTTCGAAGCGATGGTCGATGGCGAGTACGAATCCGGGGAGATGGTGCTCCGCGTCCGGACGGACATCGAGCACAAGAACCCCGCGCTCCGCGATTGGGTCGCGTTCCGGATGGTCGACACGCCGCACCCGCGACCGGAGGCCGCGGAATACCGCTGTTGGCCCATGCTGGACTTTCAGTCCGGCGTCGACGACCACGAGTTCGAGATCACGCACATCGTGCGCGGAATCGATCTCCAGGACTCGGCCAAGCGTCAACAGTTCGTCTACGACTACTTCGGGTGGGAGTATCCGGAGCTCATCCACTGGGGGCACATTCAGATCGACGCCTACGACGTGGCGCTATCGACGTCGACGATCAAAGAACTCATTGCGAACGGTGAACTCGACGGCTGGGACGATCCGCGCGCGCCGACGGTGGCGAGTCTCAAGCGTCGGGGGATCCGCGGTGAGGCGGTCGTCAACGCGATGATTCAGCTCGGGACGTCGTCGTCGAACGTCGACCTCGCTATGTCGTCGGTCTACGCCGAAAACCGCGAGTTGGTCGACGACGACGCGGACCGGCTATTCTTCGTGCGCGACGGCGTCGAGATACCGATCTCCGGCGCACCGGATGTCGCCGAGCCGCTCGTCCACCCCGATCACAAGGATCGGGGACGGAGACGAATACCCGTCGGAGACGCGGTGAGCATCGAGGAGGACGATCGTCCGGCGGTGGATACGCGAGTCTGGCTGAAAGGACTCGGACCGGTCCGATACACCGGGGACGCCTTCGAGTTCACGGACGAGGGCATCGAAATCGTGCGCGAGGAGGGCGTCGACGTCATCCACTGGGTGCCCGCGGGCGAGAGCGTTCCGCTCCGACTTCGAACGATCGACGGCGACGAAACCGGACGCGCGGAGCCGGGAGTTCGGAGCTACGTGAGCGACGACATCGTCCAGTTCGAGCGTATCGGGTTCGCACGAATTGACCGACACGACGACGCGGAGACGGTGGCGTACTTTTCGCATCCGTAAGCGCCGCCGCGCCCGGAGAGATCGTCTCAGTCGGACCGATACCGATCCGCTTCCGTTCGTGCGACCTCGGTCCCGTAGCGATCGACGATCGGTCGAAACGCGTCCCCGATCGCCCGCATGCACGGCCGAGTCGAGACGAATCCCCGAGCGGCCGCCGTCTCCTCCCACGAGCGATTTTGGAGCGCCTTCACCACGAGGAGCCGCTCGGCATCGGGATCGTCCAGTATGCCGTCGACGAGCGCACAGAGTGCGAGCCGGCGGAACGGACCTGGGGCCGTATCGTACCGGCCGGGACCGCCGGCCGAACTCGCGACGAGTCGCCACTCGAAATCGGTCAGTCCGGGGTCCGTGTCGACCTCGACGGACGCGAGCGCGGCACGAACGACGTCGGGATCGACGTCGGAGAGGACGCCCGCGAGGACATCGAGAATGCGCCGATGGAACCACGCGGCGTGCCTATCCGTGAGGTCGCGTCCGCCCTCCGAGATCGGTCGGAGCATCACTGCGGAGTGTTCGCCGCTGGTGTCGTTTCTGGTTGCTGAGAGGTGTACCGTTCGATAGCCGTTGGCCGTCCAAAACGAGCACAGTTTGGGTGTCGCGCCGTAGCTCACGCCCAGATAGTCGATCGGACCGAATCGGTCCTGAGCGTCGTACGGATCGGCGTCCGTGGAGCCGATTTCGGAGAACTCCGCTTCGATCCCGTCGAGCAAGCGCGATCCGAATCCGGCGGCCCTGACGGCGTGGTGCGTCGCGATGCGTACCACGCGGATTCCGATGGGAATACCCGCTTCGGGGTCGCGGAGTTGACTCGTCAGGAGGTCCGGAATCAGGTTGCCGCGGATCCGTCCGCCCTCGTACGCCCGCCGCCGCGTGTCGTCGTCGAGTCCTCCCTCTCGAGCCAAGAGGGCGACCGAAACGGGGTGTCCGTCGACGAGGAGGGCGCGTATCGCAACGTCCGGCGCGTCGAGGAGTCTCGCGAGATCGTCCGGTTGCGTCCGGTAGTGGGCGTTGACGAGGAGCCCGAACGCCTCTCGAAGGAGGTTCTCGTCCGCGGCGAGGGAATCCTGCGCCAGTCGTTCGTAGCTCGCGTCTTCGGGGATCGATCCCTCGACGAGTTGATTCGCCGGCGGAGTTGAATCCAACAGAAGGGCGTGGAACACCCACACTTCGATCGGGTCCGCGGCGGCGTAGCGTATCGGCTCCGCGAGAACGCAGTCGACGACCGCACGACTCGTTTCGAGTTCGTCCCGGAATCTGACAGCGAAGCCTCGCCCGGCCCCCTCGTAGCCGCGAACCGTCGTCGCAAAACAGACGCTGGGTACCGCTGCCGACAGCGCTTCGAGCTGTCGAACCGGGAGCGCGGCCGCCTCGTCGACGAACAGCACGTCGGGCGAATCTTCGGCGGCTTCAACGGGCGTTCGAAACCGTATCTCACCTGTCGGCGTTCGAAGAAACGGTTGGGTCTGGCCGTCCCGGCCATCATCCGTTAGGGCGTCGAGAGTCCGGAGCACCTCGGCCGCGCGCTCGAAGAGTTCGGCAGCGTTCCGGTAGCTCGGAGCAGTGACGACGACCTTCGAACCACGCGCGGCCAGTGCGGCGGCTGCGAGCCCGGCCGCGCTCGATTTCCCACGCCCACGATCGGCTTCGAGGACGACGGCCGTCTCATCGTCGATCAAGCGCTCGCAGGCGTAGACCGCATCCAGTTGATCCCCGCTTCGGCACGCCTCGTACACCGCCTCGGGGAACGCATGTCGTTCGGGCGGGACGAGGGGAGCGGCCGGACGCCGCGTCGGCGGATCGGTCAGTCCCCGCTTCGTCCGCACTCCCGTATCGATGTCCACGATGGCGACTCCCCTGTGGGCACGCAGCGTGTCGATCAGTCGTCGTTTGAACCGTGACCCGACCTCGGCGACCGAGAACGGCGGTGGTGCGAGCGTTTCGTCGAATCGCCCGTGCGTCGTTTTCCACGCCGAGAAGTGAGGACACAGGAGGACGAGGAGTCCGCCGCCGTCGACGGCACCGGTCACGCGACCGATGGCGTTCGGTCGGCAGGTGTCGTGGCAGTCGACGAGGAGACAGTCGTACGTCGTCCCGAGCAACCGCTCGGTGCGATCGAAGTCGATCCGATCGCCGACCACGTCGCAATCGGAGACGGTGGCGATAGCCCCCGAAAAATCGACCGACTCGATGGCGCTTCGTGCCTCCTTGTAGCAGTCCGCTTTGTCCCCGTGGAGCACCAGTAGCCGGCGTTCGTCCGTGGCGACCGCTTCGGCTCGGAGCGCCCGAACAGTCTCTCGAACCGTGTTCATGGCCTGTTCACGCGACGGGGCCAGAAGTCACCACCGGTATGCTTGATAAGGGTTAAATGTCGCGCCGACGGACGGTGACGTATGAGTAGCAAATCCGAGGAACGCAGGGAACACACCTGCATCTCCTGCGGGATCAACATCTCCGGTACGTCAGCGGCGAAGTTCGACTGTCCGGAGTGTGGAACCCTGATTTACCGCTGTTCGAAGTGCCGCAAACAGAGCAACCTCTACGAGTGCCCCGACTGTGGGTTCACGGGTCCGTAATCATGGGAAAAGTCGCCGCCAAAATGAAGGTCATGCCGCAGAGCCCCGAGATCGACCTGGACGAGCTCCAGGAGCGACTCGAGAACGCCCTCCCCGAGGGCGCGAAGATCAGCCGCGTCGACCGCGAGGACGTCGCGTTCGGTCTGATCGCGCTGTTCCCGACGGTCGTCATTCCGGACGAAGCGGGCGGGACAGACACCGTCGAGGAGGCGTTCGCCGGCGTCGATGGCGTCGAAAGCGTCGGCGTCGACGAAGTCGGCCGAATTTAAAACCGAGCGATCGCGTCGGGTGAAACGCCGAGGGCAGAGTGGCTAACGCGACCGGAACGCACCTTTTATGTGCCGGACCCGTTTAGACGGGCACAAGAATGCCTAGTTCGAACGGACCACGACAAGCGACCCGTAATAAGCTGAAGAACAGCGCACGCGATCGCGGCGCGTCCCCGCCGCAGCGATCGGTCGAGCAGTTCGAGAACGACGAGAAGGTGCACCTGAAACTCGACCCCTCTGTCCCGAAGGGACAGTTCCACCCCCGATTCAACGGGCGGACCGGAACGGTGGTCGGCAAGCAGGGCCGAGCGTTCAAAGTCGAGATCAAAGACGGCGGAGTGACGAAGACGCTGATCGCCGCCCCGGCTCACCTTCGACGCCAGCAGGAATGACGATATTCAAAGAGGTTCTCGGAGAGGAGTATCTCACGACGGCGGAGGCCAAGGAGTTACTCGCGGAGATTGAGGCCGACCGAGCGCTCGACGAGGATCGGGAGATGCGGTACGAACTCGCGCGGGCCATCGAACACGTCAATCGATTCTCGGTGCTCGACGCCGAGGAGTCCCGAGCGCTCGTCGAGGAGCTTTGCGAACTCGAGAAAGTCGACGAGGCGACCGCGTACAAGATCGCCGATCTCCTGCCGCAGGACCGCGACGAGCTTCGAACGGTGTTCGCGCAGGGCCGATACACGCTGTCCGGCGACGAACTCGACGAAATTCTCGATATCGTCGTCAAGTACGCCTGATCGGGACGTCCGTTCGAGCGCTCTCGTTCGACGCGACGAGAATCAACGAACGCGCCCCGACGACCTGCCGGTGTTTTAAATAGCATCTCCCCGTACGGAGAGGCATGAGCGACGATGGAGACGACGCCGCACCACGGGCCGCGGTTGTGTTGGACTTTCTCCCCAGGGGGCGACCGGACGACGAGCGGCCGCAGTACGAGCGCTCGCCGGTCGCGTTCGCCATCGGTGACACCGACTTCCGGCTCGTCGAGGCGGCCCTGACAGACGACGCGGGGGTCAACATCGGGGACCGGATCGAGATCGACCCACCGGGAGAGAACGTCAAACACCTTCGAACGGCATCGTACGACGATCTCTCGAGCACCGCGAAATCCGAGCTCGAATACGCGATCGACGGGATCATGGACGCAGACGAGCGCCGGTTCGTCGATTTCTACAACAACGCCCAGCCGATCACGACGAGGCTCCACGTGCTGAACCTGCTTCCTGGAATCGGCAAGAAGCTCCGGAACAACGTTCTCGACGCGCGGAAGCGCGGCCCCTTCGAGAGCTTCGAGAACATCGAAGAACGCGTGTCCGGGCTCCACGATCCGAGGGGTGTACTCGCGGAACGGATACTGGAGGAGTTGCGGGAGGAGGATCTCAAGTATCGGATCTTCGTTCGCCGTGACGCGGAGTGACTCGAAAGCGCGAACGATATAGGGGACGGTCCGCTATCGGGTCGATATGCGCGACCCCGACGCGCTCATCGCCAGGGCGGGCGTCCGCGGCGATCCCGAGCGCGATCAACACTTCCTCGTCGACGACCGAGTCCTCGATCGGCTGCCAGGGTATCTCCCGGACGACGCCGACACGAGTCACGTGCTCGAGATCGGTGGGGGGACCGGCGGGCTCACCGACCGGCTGCTCTCGGCGGCAGATCGCGTGACGGTCGTCGAGCGCGATCCGACGCTCGCGGCGTTTCTCCGCGAGGAGTTCACCGAGGAGATCGAGGCCGATCGATTGAGCGTCATCGAAGGCGACGCCTTAGAGATCGAGCTTCCGTCGTTCACCGCGTCGGTCTCGAATCTCCCGTACGGCGTGTCATCGGAGATCGCGTTTCGGCTATTGCCCGCCGGGCGGCCGCTCGTCTTGATGTTTCAATTGGAGTTCGCCGAGCGAATGGCCGCCGCTCCCGGAACCGACGAGTACGGTCGACTGTCGGTCACGGCCGGCCACTACGCCGACATCGAGATCGTCGAACCGATCCCGAAAGCGGCGTTCGCCCCGCCGCCAGCGGTCGAAAGCGCCGTCGTTCGAGCCGTCCCCCGCACTCCGGATTACGAGGTGCCGGACGACGAACGGTTCATGGCGCTCGTACGCGCGGCGTTCACCCAGCGTCGGAAGACGATGCGAAACGCGATCCGGAACACGACACACATCTCGGGGATCGAGGATCCGGAGGCGCTGATCGAGGCGGCCGGCGAGGAACTGATGCGAAAACGGGCCGGAAACGTCCCCCCGAGCGAGTTCGCGCGCCTCTCCCGACTGGCCGCGCGGAGCGATTCGTGAGCCGGACGCGAGCCGAACGTGACCGACGGCTGATCTCCACGTGAGACTTCGATGATCACCCCACTACAACTCCCGTGGTACTGGCAGTCAATCGACGCGATCCAGTCGGCCTTCGGTTCGACGAGGTCGAAGTACGCGGCCACGGTCGGTTCGATACTCGTGTTCGTACTCTTCGTGGGATTCATCTATCGCTTCGGGCGGCAGCTGAAACACGAGTACAACGGCGACGCCGTCTTCGACGTCGTCGAAGAGAGCCTCGACGAAAAAAGAGTCACCGAAGGGGACGTTGACGAGGAACTCAAGGGGGAGATCGATGGGGAGATCGAATCGGGAGTCGACGAATCTGTCACGGATCCACCGGCCGACGAGGACGCGGTTCGATGAAGTTAGCCGACGAGCGCGGGATGACGACGGTGTACGAACCGGCGGAGGATTCGCGGCTCCTCGCCGACGCGGTGCTCGATCGCATCGACGGCGGGCGGGTGCTCGAAGTCGGCGTCGGCTCCGGATACGTCGCCGCGCGGGTCGACTCGGAGACCCACGCCGACGTGGTCGGCTGCGACATCAACCCGGCGGCGTGTGCGCGAGCGAAGGGGGAGGGGATTGAAATTGTGCGGTCGAACCTGACCGATCCGTTCGCGGCCGACAGCTTCGACGCGGTGGTGTTCAACCCGCCGTATCTGCCGACCCCGCCCGACGAGGAGTGGGACGATCCCCTCGAATACGCGCTCTCGGGCGGCGAGGACGGCCGCCGGGTCGTTCGCCCGTTTCTCGCCGACGTCGGTCGGATACTGCGACCGACCGGTCGATGTTATCTGCTCGTCTCCACGCTGACCGACATCGAGGCTGTCGTCGAACTCGCCGAAACGGCCGGCCTCGCTGCCGAGCAGATCGCCGAAGAATCGTTCCCCTTCGAGCGGCTCGTCGTTCTCAAAATTACTCAGAAGAATACCTGAGTAGGAAATATTAAACGCCGTCATCTCGTAGCCGTGCGCAATGACGGAGATACGCTCCACGACACCCGGGCTGTATCCACTGCCTGACTGGGCGAAGGACGACCTCTCGGATCTCAAGGGTCACCAGAAGAACGACCTGATATCCGGCGACGAGACGGGCGAAATCGCCGACGCCTACGACCGCGCGCGAACCGAAGTCGTCGGTCGGCAACTCGAAGCCGGGCTGGATCTGATCGTCGAGGGGCAGCTCCGGTGGGACGACATGCTCGCGCACCCGCTTTGCGTTCACGACAACGTCGAGACGCGGGGAATCGTTCGGTACTACGATAACAACAACTTCTACCGCGAGCCGGTGGTTCGGGGCGACCTGACGCCGGACGGTGACGTGACGGCCGAACTCGACGCCGCCTCGGAGGTGTCACAGGCCGTCCTCCCCGGCCCCTACTCGCTCGCCGAACTCGCGACCGACGAGTACTACGGCGACGGGACGGCGTTTCTCGACGCGATTGCCGAGTTCCTGGCCGCGGAGGTCGACGCGTTCCCCGTGGTCGAGACGCTGTTCCTCCTCGAACCGTCGCTCGTCACGGACGCTCCGGCGGACGGCGAGGACGAGCGCGTGAGCGAAGCGATAGACACCGTCGCGGCCGCGGCCGACGCCGACGTGGTCGTCCACACCTACTGGGGCTCGATTCCGGAGAAGCCATACGCACACCTCATGGACGCCGACATCGACGCCGTCGGGTTCGATTTCGTCTCCGATCACGAGGGAAGCCTCTACAACATTCAGGAGTACGGCACGAAAGACGACGTGGCCCTCGGGGTGGTCGACGGACAGAACACGCTCGTCGAGAGTCCCGAGGAGATCGCAGAGCGGATCGAGTGGGTCGAATCGCAGCTCCCGGTCGCGGAGTTCGATACAATCTACGCGACCTCGAACACCGAACTGTTCTATCTGCCGACGAACAAAGCCGAGGCGAAACTGGATGCGCTCGCCGCCGCACCCGCGGAGGTTCCCCGATGAGCCGCGAACTCCCAAACACCCGCGAACAGTTCCGCCCGGCAGACCACCCCACGGAGCACTTCCTGTTGACGACCGTCGTCGGCTCCTACCCCAAACCGAAGTGGCTCAACCGCGCGAAGGAACTCGCCGAGGAGGACTCCCGCGAGTTCGACGACGGTGACCTTGAGGAGGCAATGGACGACGCTGCGCGGCTCATCACCGAAGAACACGTCCGCGCCGGCCTCGACGCCATCGTCGACGGCGAGATGCGACGCAACGAGATGGTCGAGTACTTCGCCCACCGGATCGAGGGCTACGAGTTCAACGGCCCGGTCAAGGTCTGGGGGCACAACTACTTCGACAAACCGTCCGTGGCCGACGAGGTCGAATACGCCGAGCCGTGGCTCGTCGACGAGTTCGATTTCACGTCGGGCGTCACGGACCGTCCGGTGAAGGTGCCGATCACCGGCCCGTACACGCTCGCGTCGTGGTCGTTCAACGAGCACTACGACAGCGAGGAGGAACTCGCCTACGAACTCGCCGGACTAGTCAACGAGGAGATCGAAGCCCTCGTCGCCGCGGGCGCACGCTACATCCAGATCGACGAACCCGCCCTCGCGACCACACCCGACGATCACGCCATCGTCGGCGAGTGTCTCGAACACATCGCCGACGGGGTCCCCGAGGACGTCCGACTCGGGCTGCACGTCTGTTACGGCGACTACTCGCGGATCTATCCGGAGATCCTCGACATGCCGGTCCACGAGTACGACCTGGAGCTCGCCAACGGCGACTACGAGCAGCTGGACGTGTTCAAATCGCCGACGTTCGATAAGGACCTCGCGTTGGGCGTCGTCGACGTGCACACGACGGAGGTCGAGACCGTCGAGGAGATCAGAGAGAACATCGTGAAGGGCTTCGAGATCGTCCCGCCGGAGCAACTCACCGTCTCGCCCGACTGCGGCGTGAAACTGCTGCCCCGAGGGGTCGCCTATCAGAAGATGGAGAACATGGTCACGGCGGCCCGGGAGGTCGAAGCGGAACTCGACGCGGGCGAGATCACCGTCGGCTACGCCGGCGAGTGATCGGTTCGCGGGACTGAGGGTCGTCAAAAAAGTACTGTCGCGTTTTCCGCGCCGTTACTCGTCGGTGTCGTCGTCCGATCCGCTCTCGCCTTTCGAGCAGCCGCGTTCGAACGCGATCGCGAGTAGTCCCGCGACGGCCAGGAGGACCGCCGTCGATCCGGGTGAGCGGGACATACCACTCGCTGGGTTCGAGTTCCTCGGCGTTTTCGTAGCCGACCAGGACGATTCTCGTCAGGTACTCGAGCGTGCGTTCGGGAAACAGCGCGACGAACGCGCCGTAGACGACTGCGAGGCATTCCAGAACATACGTGACACTACGACGTAGGTGGTGAAAAATCGGCCGATGATTCCCGGCGATCGAGCATCGGTTCGCTCGTTCCGAGCGCGTGGCGGCGACGTTACTCGTACAGCCAGGGTTCGTCGATTCGCTCGTAGTCAAGCAGTTCCTCGTCGTCGAAGAACAGCCCGATCTCGCGCTCGGCGGAGCCCTCCTCGGTGTCCGAACCGTGGATGACGTTCCGACCGAGGTCGAGCCCGAAGTCGCCCCGGATCGTCCCCGGTGCGGAGTCGGCAGGGTCCGTTTCGCCCATCATCGTGCGGACCTGCGCGACGGCGTCTTGGCCCTCCCAGACCATCGCGAAGACCGGGCCAGACGTGATGAAGTCGGCGAGGTCATCGAAGAACGGCTTGTCGACGTGCTCGGCGTAGTGCTCGCGCGCGAGCGCGTCGTCGATCTGCATGAACTTGCCGGCGACAAGTTTCAGTCCGCGGTCCTCGAACCGCGAGACGATGTCCCCGATGAGTCCGCGCTGGACGCCGTCGGGCTTGACCATGACGAAGGTTCGGTCGGCGTCGGCCATTCAAGCTTCGACCTCCTCTTCGGCTTCGTCCGTTTCGGCCTCGTCTTCGTCCGTTTCGGCCTCGTCCTCGATGTCCGCTTCGTCTTCGGATTCGGCGTCCGTCGGTTCGGCCTCGGTTACCTCTTCTTCGGGTTCGGCCGCTTCGGCTTCCGCCTCGTCCTCAGCAGCGACGGCGTCGTCGTCGCCGATCCACTCGAGGTCGCGCGGCTCTCTGCCCAAGAGGTAGTTCTTCTCGCACTTCGAATCGGCGAACCAGAGCACCGTGCCGTCGTTTCTGACGTACATCGTGCCGGTACCGGGTTCGATCTCCTGGCCGCTGTAGTCGCAGGTGCGTTTTTGAACCATTATTGTCCTCCGATGGAGTCGGCCTCGCGGGCCGTCTCGCGAAGCTGTAACACGTCGCCGACACGGACCGGTCCGAGGACGTTCCGGGCGATGATCCGTCCCTGGTTTTCGCCCTCCTTGATCCGGCACTTGACCTGCATGGCCTCACCGTGCATGCCGGTCTTGCCGACGACCTCGATCACTTCGGCAGGGGTCGCGCCGTCCCCTTCGTTTTCAGCACTCATGACGCGTCACCTACCGGAGTTCCTCGAGTTTCTCTGCGATGGACTCGACGTCATCGCTCGCCTCGCCCGAATCGACGATGGCGGCGGCGGCGCTACCGACCTGGAGGCCGGCGGCGTGGCCGATGTCGTCCTGCGTGCCGACGAAGACGTACGGCGCATCCTTCTCGGCCGCGATCTCGGGGAGGTGCATGACGACCTCCTCGGGACTGACGTCCTCAGCGATGAAGACGAGCTCGGCGTTACCGCGCTCGACCGCTTTCGTCGTTTCGTTCGTTCCTTTCTTTACCGAGCCGGTGTCCCGGGCGACCTCGAGGGCCTCGATGGCGTCGTCCTCGAGTTCGGCCGGCACGTCGAAATCTACGTATACTGACATTATTGACTCCTCCTACGCGCGGGCTCGCGCTCCCCCGCCGTCGAACCGATCGACCACATGGTGGGGTCGGTTCTTCGCACCGCCTCGGTGCGTGAGTCCTGTCCGGCTAGGAGCATCACAACCCCGCGTAGGCTGTACACCATCGTACTGCACCACCGCATAAAAGCGCTTATGAACGGACTCGGGCGTGCGAACCGGCCGCAGGGGCGATCCGATCTGACGGATTCTCGCGTGAGTCTGCGAAATAAGCAAAATATAATTACCTGAATAAAAAACTGAATTCTGATTAGTGAAAATATTTAACTCAATAGCCACCGTACCGTTACCTGTATGAGCACCCAAGAGACGATTCGCCGTCGAGCCGGAAGCGTCGAAGAGACCGCCCTCAAAATCGCCCCGGACAACGCGGAGCAGCTCGTCGACGCGTTGAACACGGATCTCGCCGCGACGTACGTGCTGTACCACCAGATCAAAAAGCACCACTGGAACGTCGAGGGTGCGGAGTTCCTCGGCGTTCACGAGTATCTCGGAGACATCGCCGAGGATCTCGAGGAGAGCGCCGACGAACTCGCCGAGCGCGCACAGGCGATCGGCGGCGTCCCGCTTGCCGGGGGCGCGACGTTCGAGGAACACGCGCCGATCGACCCCGAGGGCGAGGACGTCTACGGGGTTCGCACGTCGCTCGAAAACGATATCGAGGCGTTCGGCGTCTTCATCGAATCGCTCCGATATCACATCGCACTGGCGGGCGAACTCGGCGACTACACGACCGAAGAACTCCTCCGGGATATCCTCGAAACGGCCGAGGAACACGCCCACCACCTCGAGCACTACCTCGAGGACGACACGCTCGTGACCGAGTCGACGACGAACTGATCGAGAACGACCCTCGTTCGGTTACGGCCGAACGTCGACCGTGAGATCGGTCGAGATCCACCCGTCGCAGTTGTCCGGTTCGATGAACACCGTTCGGTCGGGGGAAGTCGCGTGGACCCGGAGTTCGACTGCCTCGTCAGCGTCCGGCGTTGCGTTCATTGATTCGTTTTCGGGGACCCCCGAGCTAAAGTTTTTTCGCCGACCTAAACACCGCGGGTCGACCGTAGTGTTTTGCCCGTCCAGCACCCAGCAAAAACATGAACGACCGCGAGCGCGATCTGGCCGAGGCGACGGCCGAGCTATCCGACACCCTCGAATCGCTCCGCACGGAGTTACTGGACGAATCGACGAGTGAGCGGCCGCCGGGACTCCCCCGGCCGCCGTCGCCGTCGAGGCTCCTTCGCTTCACCGAACGCTATACCATTCCGACGACGATCGCCCTGCTGGAGGCCGGGATCCGCTCGCTGGAGCTGTTGGCGGCGGTCATCCGCGCCGTCGACGGCCGGCCGATCGATGCGGTTTCGGGACGGACCGGCGAGCGATCACCGATCGCGGGTCGAGACCGACTCGCCGAGACGAGTCGAGAAACACTCCGCAGACTCGACGACGCCCTCACCGACCTCCAATCGGCCGCTCGCGGGGAACCGTCGAACCCGGAGGTCCAGCGGCTGCTCGCGGAAGCGCGCGAGCTCCGATCCGAGGTCGACGCACGGTTGGCCGAGGCCATCGATCCAGACACCGGTTCGTCGCCCACCGATGAAGACGAGGAGCCGGCCGAAGACACTCTCGAACGACCCGATCCGGAGCGCGTCGAGATCGACGTCGACGAGGAACTCGCCTCAATAAAACGCTCGGTCGACGAGACGTCTGACGAGGCTGAAAAAAGGGGTGATGAGAACGGGGCGCCACCCGAGGAGCCGTAATCGTCGACTTATTCGACCGGCTCGAATCGGTACCCGTCCCACGATTGGCTCTCCGCCTCCCGGATGCCGGCGTCGGGATCTCGAAGCTCCTCGCAGTGGACTGGCCGCACCTCGTCGCCGATCGACACGTCACCTGTCGTGAGTTGACAGAGTGCCCGGACCGCTTGGTCGTCGATCTCGAACTCGACGATCGCCAAGTGATTCGGTTTCCGGACGCCCGGTGGGGTCGCGTGTGAGGTCGTCCACGTGACGACTTCGGCGGTGTGTTCGCTCAGATCGACGGTGTCGACCGGTTCGTCGCCGTTCGGCCCACGCGGATGACCGGGGTAGGTGATCGAGCCGTCCTCGTAGCGGTACGCCTCCATTGTCATTGTCGTCCCTCCATGATAACCGTGGTCACGCAGTTCCCGAACCCGCCGACGTTGCAAGCCAATCCGACGTCCGCGTCGACCTGTCGGGAGCCCGCGTCGTCGACGATCTGTTTGTAGATCTCGTACCCCTGTGCGACGCCCGAGGCTCCGAGCGGGTGGCCCTTCGATTTGAGGCCCCCGGACGTGTTGATCGGGCGTTCGCCGTCGATGGTCGTCGTCCCCGCTTCGATCTCCTTCCACGCCTCGCCCTTCGGCGCGAAATCGAGCCCCTCCATCTGCAGAAATTCGAGGATCGTGAACATGTCGTGGAGCTCCGCCACGTCGATATCGTCGGGACTCATTCCGGCCATCTCGTAGGCCTGTCGTCCGGATTCGACCACCCCGCCCATCGTCGTGGGGTCGACGCGCTCGTGGACGACGTGTGTGTCCGTCGCACCGCCGACCCCCGAGACGACGGCGTACTCGTCGGCATACGATCTCGCCACCTCCGCCGGACAGAACAACAGCGCCGCGGATCCGTCGGTTATCGGGCAGAAATCGTACAGCCGAAGCGGGTCGGCGACCATCGGTGCCTCCATCGCGGTTTCGACGTCGATCTCCTTCCGAAACTGGGCGTGGGGGTTCCGGACCCCGTTCGCGTGATTTTTCACCGCGACCTTCGCGAGGCTCTCTCTCGGCGCGTCGAACCGGTCGAGGTACAGCCGCGCAGCGAGGCCGGCGAACGACGGCAGCGTCACGCCCTGTTTGTACTCGACAGGGTGGGTGAGCGACGCGATGATGTCCGTCGCCTCGCCGGTCGTTCGGTGGGTCATCTTCTCTCCGCCGACCAACAGCGTCATCTCCGACGCGCCGCTGGCGACCGATTGCCACGCGGCGTAGATGCCGGCCCCGCCCGATGAGGAGGTCTGATCCACCCGCTGGGTGTAGGCTGGGATCGCCGCGAGGTCGTGGGCGAGCGCGTTCGGAACGCCGGTCTGCCCCTCGAACTCCCCGCTGGCCATGTTCGATACGTAGAGATGTTCGACTTCGCTGGATTCCACGCCCGCGTCGTCGAGACACTGCTGGCCGGCCTCGGCGAGCAGATCGCGGATCCACGCCTCCCGCTGGCCGAACTGCGTCATCGATGCGCCGATGACTGCGACGTCTGGCATGTGTGGTGACTCACGTGGCTCCGCAGTAAACGTTCGGACTCGGTCCGATTGTGGTCGCTGCGGACGAACGGAAGGGTTTTTGGTCTGCCTAAACGAATAGGGGACAATGATCGTAGGGTCGTCGGATCGGAGGTCCGGAGGTGGTCGCGGTGTCCAGTGAGCTCCAACGGCGGAGCACGCCCGCAGCGCACGACTCGACGGGAGACACCCCGTCGACGAACGCGTCGTCCGAATCGCGAACCGTACTCGAACTCGATTCGATCGACAAATCGTACGACGAGACTACCGTGATTAGCGACCTCTCGTTGACCGTCAACGAGGGGGAGCTGTTGACCCTCCTCGGCCCCTCCGGGTGCGGGAAAACGACGACGCTTCGGCTGATCGCCGGGCTCGAAGAACCCGATGGTGGCGTCGTTCGACTCGACGGCGAAGCGGTCACCGGCAGCGATTTCGTTCCCGCAGAACAGCGCGATGTCGGGGTCGTCTTTCAGGAGTTCGCGCTCTTTCCGCATCTCTCGGCCCGTGATAACATCGCCTTCGGGATACAGGAGCGGCCCGAGGCCGAGCGCGAGGCGCGCGTCGATAACCTTCTCGAACTCGTCGGGCTCGAAGATCACGGCGAGAAGGCCCCCGAAGAGCTTTCAGGCGGCCAACAACAGCGCGTCGCGCTGGCCCGGTCGCTGGCCCCGGAACCGCGGCTCCTCCTCCTCGACGAGCCGTTCTCGAATCTCGACGTCGACCTCAGAGTCGAGATGCGCGAGGAGGTCCGCGATATCCTGAAGGAAGCCGGCGTCACCGCGGTTTCGGTCACGCACGACCAGGAGGAAGCGATGTCGATCTCCGATCGCGTCGCGGTGATGAGCGAGGGGAACCTCGAACAGGTAGGGACGCCCGAAGAGGTGTTCCAGCAACCGGAATCCAAATTCGTCGCCGGCTTTCTCGGACACGCGTCGTTCGTTGCCGGCTCCGTCAGAGAGGACTGCGTGGAGACCGGCGTGGGCTGTGTCCCGCTCGATCGCGTTCACGGGCTCACCGACGACTACCACGGCTCGAAGATCGATCTCATGGTCCGACCGGACGACGTTCGCGCCCGCCGCGTCGAGCCCGAGGAGGCGAACGGGGAGGTCGTCCACCGCCGCTATCTCGGCCCGACCGTACTCTATCGCGTCGAGATCGACTCCGGGGACGTCGTCGGCTGCATGCACAACCACGCGGACAAGGTGTCGCACGACGACCCGGTGTTCGTGAGCCTCGATGCGGAACACGAACTCGCGTGGTTCCCCCGCGGCGAGCGGAAGATAGCCGACGGCGGCACCGATACCGACTAACGTCTCACAGGCCGCGCAGTACCACGACGACCCCGATCGCCGAACCGAGCGCGACGAGAAGGTTGTCCGTCCGCACGGCGACGACAACTGCGACCGCGGCGGCCGTCCATTCTGCGGGGCCGCCGGCGGCGAGTTCTGGCGCGACGATGGCAACGATGATCGCTCCCGGGAGCGCTTCGAGACCCGCTTCCGTTCGTTCGCCGATCTCGATCCGCCCAAGTAGCCACAGCCCGCCCGCTTTCGTCAGGTAGGTGACGATGGCCATCCCGAGGATGACGGCGACGACGAGCCCGTCGAGCTCAACCATGGCGGATCACCGCCACGAGACTCCCCGCGAGCCCGCCGAGCAGGATGTACCAACTGCCCGAGAGCGCGTTCGAACCGGCGACCGCGACGATGACGGCAGCCGTCCAGGGGGCGACATCATCGGTTCCGCGCCAGAGGCCGATCGCCAGGACGACGAAGATCGCCGTGAGCACGAAGTCCAGCCCGAACCGCTCCGGGTCGGCGATCGCGCTGCCGACCACGGCACCGACGGCTGTCGTTCCGACCCAAAGCGACCAGAGTGCGAGTCCGGAACCAAGTAGGAACGCCCCGCGCTTTGCGCCGGTTCGGAGATCGGCGATCGAGAGCGCCCACGTCTCATCGGTGATGAAGAACAGACTCCCGTAGGCGCGACCGGTCGAGAGATGTTTGAACCACGGTCGAAGCGACGCGCTCATTAGCACGTATCGCAAGTTGACGATGAGCGTCGTCACGAGGATGGCGACGACCGGAAGCGGCGACCCCCACAACTCGACCGCGATGAGTTGCGAGGCACCCGCCAGAACGAACGCGCTCATGAGCGTGGCTTCCGCGACGGAGAGTCCGGACTGCCGAGCGATGACGCCGAAGGCGATCCCGTACCCACCCACGCCGATGGCGACCGGCAACCCCGCCCAGAACCCCGCGATCACCCCACTCCGGTCGAACGAAATCGACATACGTACCCGTGATATTCCCCCGGGCTTGTAGGTTCCGTAACGGATCTCTCTCGGGACGTGGCGCGTTACCTCGTCCGCCGAGCGAGTCGCGTTGCCGTCGCCTTCCACGTGATCGCGACCGCTCGCCCCTCGCGAAGTTCGAGCGTCGACGCGCTCGTCTCCGTGACGAGCACCGGCACGTCGATCCCACCGACGTCCACGTGGACCGTTTGCACCGTTTCGCCGCACTCGATCGCTGAGACGCCGCCTGACTGCCGGTTTCGGGCGCTCGTCACGTCCGGATCGGGCGTCGCCTCGATGCCGTGGATCGTGATCGCGTCCGCGCCGATTCGGAGTTGGACGCGATCGCCGACGTCGATCCCGTCGTGGAGGCCGCCGATCTCGCCGATTCTCGTTTCGACGGTCGCCAACTCGCCGTCGAGCACCACGACGACGCCGTCGAGGACGGTTTCCGGGACGCGGGCCGCGGCGTCGAGCGTGATCGATAGCCGATCGTATCGGTCCAACATAGAACGGCCGTTGTCGGTGAGACGGCTTCCGCCGCCGCCGCTCCCACCTCGCTGGCGTTCGACGAGCGTCCCGAACGCCGTTTCGAGCGCTTCGATCCGAGCGAGCGAACGGGCGCGAGACCGACCGAGTTCGGCGGCTGCTCCGGCGACTGAGCCGGTGCGGTGGATCGCATCCAAGAGCGCGCGATCGCGCGCGTCGAACTCAGTTCCGTCGACGGTGATCGCGGCTCGCGCATCTCCTCTCGTTTCGTCCATCGCCCGAATGGTGTCCGCGGCGATATAAAACACGTTCGCACGGTCGAACTCGGAGATAGCGGCCCAGACGGTGACACACCCGGCCGCAGTTGGCCCGTGGCGGAAGGTATATTTAGTATCAGTCCGACGGTGTTTCTATGACGATACAACGGCGGAAGTTCATCGCTGCGATCGGTGCGGGAGCGTTCGCGAGCACCGCAGGCTGTGCCCAGTTCGGAGACGGGAACAACCAGTCCGGGAACGCAAACGGTGAGTCCGGAGACGGCACCGGGCAGTCGAGCGATGAACGGCCGGGAGTCGCCGGTGAGACCCTAACGCTCACAACGACGACGAGCACCTACGACACGGGATTGCTCGACGCGATTCACCCCCACTTCGAGGAAATGTACGGCGTCGAGGTCGACGCGGTCGCACAGGGGACGGGCGCGGCCCTCGAAACAGCTCGAAACGGTGATTCCGACATCGTGATGGTCCACGCCCGAGGGCTCGAAGACGAGTTCATGCGAAACGGCTACGGAGTCAACCGCCGCGACCTCATGTTCAACGATTTCGTCATCGTGGGTCCCGAGAGCGATCCGGCCGGCATCCAGGGGATGGGTTCGGCGACGGAGGCGCTCACCGCCATCGCCGAGGCCGAGGCGACGTTCGTCTCGCGGGGGGACAACTCCGGGACGCACACGAAAGAGCTCAACCTGTGGGAAGCCGCGGGAGCCGATCCGGGCGGGGACTGGTATCAGGAGACGGGAACCGGGATGGGCGAGGCGCTGAACAACGCCAACCAACAGGGCGCCTACACGCTCTCCGACCGCGGGACGTTCATCTCACAGCGCTCGGAACTCGACCTCGTGATCCACGTTCAGGGCCCGATCGAGGGCGGCCCCGAGATACTCGCGAACCCGTACGGAATCATGGCGGTCAACCCCGGCGTACACGACAACGCGAACTACGATCTCGCGATGGCCTACATCGGGTGGATCACCAGTCCGGACGCGCAGGCTGCCATCTCGGAGTATCAAGTCAACGACGAGCAACTGTTCTTCCCCGAAGCTGTCTCCGAAGACTCTGACTTCCAACAGTACGTCCCGGAAGGTTGGAGTAGCGACTCGTCCGACGAGTAAGCGTGCCGCTCGAACCAGTCGCACAACTGTTGCCGACGATCCTCGATCTGCCGTTCAGGGACGGCTACGTCTGGAGCGTGATGTACGTCTCTCTGTACGTGAGTCTCATCGCCGTCACGCTGAGCACGCTGTTCAGCATTCCGGTCGCCATCGTCATGGGATTCACGGAGTTCCCCGGCAAGCAGTTGGTAAAGTCGATCATCAACACGGGGATGGGCTTTCCCAGTGTAGTCGTCGGGCTCGTCGTGCTGTTCGCCGTCTCCAATCAGGGGCCACTGGGACCGCTGGAGCTCATCTTCACCAAGGAAGCGATGATCATATCGCAGTTCGTGCTCGCGACGCCGCCGATCGCGGCGATCTCCCTCGCGGCGATCACCGGGGTGAGCGACGACGTTCGCGCCGCCGCGCGCGTCCTCGGCGGAACGCGCATCGACGTAGCGCTGGTCGTGCTCAAAGAAGCCCGATACGGGATCGCAACGGCGATCTTGGCCGGGTTCGGCCGCGCCATCAGCGAGGTCGGATCCGTCCTCATCGTCGGGGGGAACATCACGAGCGCGGACGGCATCTCGAAGACGCGAACCCTGACGACCGCCATCCAACTCGAGGCCCGTCAGGGACAGTACGAGACGGCGATGATACTCGGGGCCGTCTTGGTGGTGCTCGTGTTGACAGTCAACGCGATCGTCGTCCGGTTCGGCGATCGAGGGGTGCAACGCTGATGCTCCGAACGGTGATGGCGTCGAAGTCCTACGACGGCGACTCCGTCTTCCGGGACCTCTCGATCGAGATCAGTCCCGGTGAGGTCGTCGCCGTCATCGGGCCTTCCGGCGTCGGCAAGACGACGCTGCTACAGATGTTGGCGCTTTCGCTCGAACCGGATGACGGATCGGTCGTCTTCGACGGTACGGACGTGTGGGCCGTCGATCAAGCCGAGCGCCTTTCGTTGCGACGGTGCATCGGGATGGTGTTTCAACAGGCGAGTCTGTTCGACGCCTCGGTCGCCCGGAACGTCGAGTACGGGCTCCGCATCCGGAGATCGTGGACCGATCGGCTCCGGAGCGAACTCCGCTCGATCGTCCGTCCCAACGGAACAGCCGATGCCGTCCGTGAGTCCCTGGAGATCGTCGGACTGAGAGACAAGGTGGACCAACACGGAAAATCGCTCTCGGGCGGTGAGGCACAGCGCGTGTCGTTCGCCCGCGCGTTGGCCTACGATCCGGATATTCTGCTGCTCGACGAGCCGACCTCGGATCTGGACCCGCGAAACACCGCCGTCATCGAGGAGGCGATCGCCGAGGCCCGTAATCGGGGGATCGGAGTCGTCGTGGCGACGCATGACATGCATCAAGCAGAGCGGGTCGCGGATCGAGTCGCCGTGCTGCTCGGTGACGGCATTACCGAGATCGCACCGACCGACGTGATCTTCGAGAATCCATCGGACGACCGGACTCGGAAATTCATCGCCGGAGAACTGATCTACTGATTCGACGGGCGTACCCCCTTCACCGGGTAAACTCCGCTTTCCAAAGTGTTCCGTACCCGAGTTCGCTCTTCACTGGAACATCGTGGCTGGGCTGAAGGCGTGTTCGATCGGCTGTGCGGCCGTCGCCGCCCGAGAAATCGCTTGACGAACCGCTATCACAATTCTCGGTACCGTGAGGCCGGGATCAATTGAAAAGTTCGCCCCATTTGAATATAGCAGCATGTGGTTTATTTGTTGGCTGCCGGGCGGATCGGATAAGAATTAATAAACTTGTTTATTATTTTGAAATCGCCCGATACGCAGTACGAGCCCCAGGCAACACTGCCAACTACGGATCAGCCGACCCGAGCGCCAGCCACCACCCAATTACGATCCCTCCGAAGGCGCTGTGTTCATCAGGTGCTAGCGGTACAGGGCCGTTGCCCGAACTCGCTCGACCCCCAACGTTGGCTCAAGGAGGCCCGCTACCGGCGGGCGAGACACGCTCGCAGGCCTCATCAGTAATTGATTGGAGAGATTCAACAGTCAGACATCGACGAAGGGGACGTTTAGCGGAGCCGAGTACGTGGAGAACACGTACGGCTTCCGAAACGACCACCATCGCGACCGAACCCGTGAGATCCGCCGTGCGTTCGACAGCAGACGAATACACCCACCGGCGTTCGAACTTCCGCTGTGACTCCCCTCACACCAGATCGAACCTCGTTTTGTTAGGCGCGTGCAGGCCATTCCACACCAGAACGCGCCGCAAGCGAACGCCCGGCCCCCTCGTAGACAGCTGAGTATCGACGGCTCTCCATTAATTGTCAGGGCCGTCGAGAGGGAGTTGCGATGCGACCGACGCGTTCCGCGAACGGCGACATCCCACGACCCCAACACTACGGCCGAATCCCGTCCAGCACGAGTTGCGGGCGATAGGCTCAACAATGGAAAGCACTGCAGTCAACATATGTTGGCATGGGGCATAAACTAATTATCGATTTTTATAAACTATAAGCAGATGCTTCAAATTAGATTAATTGATAACTTTACTGGTGTGTGGGAAACGGCGCATTATTTCAATCGATAAAAGCTCTTATCCTCTCGTCTGACGTACATTGATGTAGGAAGGGGACGAACGCGGCTGTATGGCGAAAAGCGGCGATCGCGTCTCAGTGCAGACGTACGTCACATCGGCGCAGCGAAACCGTTGGCAACGGGAGGCCGAGAAACTCGACATGAGCCAGGCGGAATACGTCCGAACGATGGTTCAAGCGGGCCGGCGGGGGTTTGATTTAAATACTGATGGAAATGATTTAAATAGCAGTACCAGTATGGCCGTGAAAGCCGAAACAGCCAACCCAACCCCCAGGGTAGATGACCTCCATAGGCGGGTTCTCGACGTCCTCGACGCGTCGGAGTTCGCGGACTGGGATGCACTACTCGCGGGCGTCACCGACGATATCGAGGAGCGACTCGACGACACCCTCGACGAACTGCAGTCCGAAGACCGGATCAGATACAGCGGCCGACACGGCGGCTACACGGTGGTAGACGATGGGCGTTGACGATCGATCGGTCGGATCCGACCCCGCCGATCCGATCGCGTACTTCCTGCAGGACATGACCTTCCACGGTCGAAGTGAACGGACGAGAGGTGCCTACGAGCGCGTTCTCCGTTCGTTCGAGGCATTCCTCGAAGAGCGGGGGACGGCGCTCTCCAGCACGGATGAACGGGCTTGTATGACCTGGGTACACTCGCTTCGGAGCGATCACGCCGATAGCACCGTAGCATCGTACGCAGCCTACGTACATCGGTTCTACGCGTATATGACGCAGGTCGGTGCGTTCGATTCGAATCCGATGGCACTCGTCACAGAGGAGATGGACGAATCGATCGATACGGACCCTGCACGGCGTGAGATATCGATCGAAGAGATGCGGTCATTTTTCGGGGAGATATCACATCCCCTCGAACGTGCCGTGATTGGGACGCTGTTGAAAACGGGGATGCGCGTCGGGGAGTGCTGTAATCTCGATTTACGCGACATCTACATCGACGATACGGAGGTCGGCGAGACGTTTTCGGTCCCACACCGAGGTGCGCTCGACGGCCGACCGGACTCGATATACGTTTCGAGCGATCCAGCACGAGGCGAGCCGTACAACGGTGAATCGCGGACGGCGTCGAACAAGCGAAAACGCGACACCGTGGTCCCGATGGATGCCGAACTGAAGCGGTTGTTGAAAACGTGGCTCGCGATACGGCCGGACGTCGAATCCCCCGCAGAGCCGCTTTTTTGCTCGACGAGCGAGTGGGGGCGGCGGATCACGCCACCGATGGTCCGAAACATGGTCGCCTCGCACGCGTCCGAGCGGGGGTGGTACCGAAGCGGCGGCGGTGCGGAGGAGAACATCACCCCCCATTACTTCCGACACTTTTTCACGACGCATCTGCGCGATCGAACGGGGGATCGAGGCATCGTGAAGTACCTCCGAGGCGACGTTGCAACGGACGTCATCGATACGTACACCCACAGCTGGGGGGACAGGGTGAGGTCGGTCTACGAAGACAGTATGTACGCGATGTTGTGACTGACCCGGGGCGCCCGAGGCATATATCAGATATATTTCGTATCTTCGAGTCCGATTTCAAATGAATAAAGTGTATATTGCTATATCAAATTCGTGGTACCGGGGGCGAGTGTTTACGCACCTGAATAGACGGAGATCAGGGGTACTCGCGTAGGTAGACTTTCGAGGAATCCGCTCGTATTACCGTCATGGGCGATCCTCGAACGGAGATGACGGACATCAGGTTTGCGTACAGCATCGGGATGACGGACGACGAAGTCACAGCGCGTCTCCGCGGAGAGGCGGTCGGTGTTCTCGCGCTCGCCGACGGCGGCGACAGCTACGCGATCCCCGTCGCCTACCACTACGACGGCGAGCGAATCTACGTCAGACTCGGATTGAATCCCGACAGCCGAAAGACCGAGATGCTTTCGAAGACCCACACCGCGTGTTTTCTCGTTTACGGCGCGGATCCGCTGCGGGACTCCTGGAGCATCATCGCAACTGGACCGCTTTCGGAGATCGGACCGCCGACCGAATTCGACGACGCGTTGGTGAACGCGCTGTTCGTGCCGCTTCGAGTGTTCGACGAACCGATCGAAAACGTCGATCCGACCGTGTTCGCACTCGAGATCGAATCGATCACGGGTCGGCGGTCGACGGAGAGGTAACGCGACCGACGGGCGACACGCCACAAACCGTATGTTACACTATCGAGCGGGCGCGGTTGGCGATCGACGACCGCCGAGACGGGTTCGGTTCGGGAACGCTCGCCCGCCGAGTCACTCGACGATCAGCGCCCCGTGATGCCCCACCGTTCTATGTGCGTCGCAGTAGTAGAGCGCGACGCCGCCATCTTCGAACGTGTACGACCACGTGTGGCCCTCCTCACCGATGAGCTCGCCGCTGGTGTATTCGAAGTCGGAATCGATCTCGGGGTCGCCGTTGACGTTGTGACGGCCACCGCGACCGGTCCACTCCCAAATCACCGTCGTCCCGACGCCGATTCGCGCCGCGGGCGGATCGTACGCGAGTCCATCGTCACCGGCACCGACGAGGATAGTTACCTCGTCCTGTCCGGTCAGGTCCTCGATGCTTCCGTCGTAGAGGTTCGCGTCGTTCTCGGTGAGATACGTGTCGAGGCGCGCTTCCGGTCCGCTCGGTTCGGGTGTCGGAGTGTCGTCCGAGCCGTTGCCGTTTCCGTTCCCGTTGCACCCAGCGAGCGAGACGGCCACCGCGAGGGCCACCGTCGAGGATCGAACGACCTGTCTGCGAGTCGTTTGCATGGAGGACCGTTCGCGCCCCTTGGGTATCCGTGTTACACTCGTTATCGGCGACTGAAAACTATCGACAGAAACAACGAGTCCGGTCAGACGACGAGTACCGGGCGGCCAACGCTCTGTACGACGCGGTCGGTGACGCTCCCGATCGTATTCGTTTCCGTGTGTGACTGCCCCTGATAGCCGAGGACGATCACGTCGGCGTCGATGTCGTCCGCGTACCGCACGATCTCCTCGGACGGCCGACCGTGACAGCATCGGCCAACGAACGGGATTCCGAGGTCCGTCGCGCGCTGTTCGATGTCGCCGAGATACTGCTGTCCCATGTCCTCGACGTCGTTCGTTGCGATCGCCCCGCTTCCGAGTGCGGGATCGTCGAGACGGCTCGTGTCGACGACGAAGATACCGTGGAGCGTCGCTCCGTACTGTTCTGCGTGCTCGAGCGCGTGGACGATCGCACGGTTCGCGTTCGCGCTTCCGTCGGTGCCGACAAGAATGGTATCGTACATACGGGGACGTGCGTCGCTACGTCCAAAGGCGGACGCCATCGTTATCGTTGGCTGAGAACTGAGGGTTATCGATCGGCAATCACGCTGCGCTCACCGACGGCCGTCGGATGTCGAGACGCGTCGATCGGGGATTACTTTTCGGGGATGGATCGTTCGGAACCCCGAATCATCGTGACAGTCACCGCATAGTTGGCGCGACAATTCGGACAGACTGTGCGAGCCGTCTCCGTCTCCACCGGCAGTTCACACCCACAGTCGCACACGATCAGACAGCGCATACGCCGAAACTGCGTCGGTAAGGATGTAGTTATGCGCGGGATAGCGGTTCCGCGAGTAGCGCCCTAATTCCCACTTCTCAGTATGTAGGGGACACATATTTACCTATGGACTGTGTTGGCTGTAACCGCATATATGGGGACAGCAAGGAATGCATCGTCCGGTGGTGAAACCACCGGACGAAATGGGGATGGGGTATCACGGGAGCAACTGAACGACCTCATAGACACCAAACGTGAGGGCGGTGAGCTCCCACTGGATGACGTCTTCGATCTCTTGAGAAATCAACGGCGACGGGGCGTTTTGAGATATCTGCGAGATCAGACAGACGGGAGCGCGACGCTCGATACGGTTGCAGAACACATCGCGGCGAAGGAGAACGATATCGAGATTAAACAGCTCACGTCCAGTCAGCGAAAGCGGGTGTACATCGGCCTTTATCAGTGTCACCTCCCGAAGATGGACGAACTCGGCGTTATCGAATACGATCAAAGCAGGGGAACGATCGAGTTACAGGACATCTCACAGATCGAACCGTTCCTCGAGGGGCTGAACACCGATCCCCGAACGGAATCCACACCGTCAGCGGTTCCGATCTACGTCGCGAGCGCGGTCGGCATCGTTGTCACTGGCGGCGTACTCGACGTCGGCCCCCTGGCGATGGCACCGGCCGCGGCGTGGACAATGCTCAGTATCGTCGCCCTGTTCGGGGTCGCGATACACCAGTACCGGTAGCGGCGCAGTCGCGAAATGAACGCGGCGAGAGTTATTCGGGATGGACGACGTCAGAACAGTTGCGACACTCCGCGTAGACCCGTATCCCGGTCGCGGTCTCGTATTCGATGAGAACCTGGGTGGACGTGATCGGTTCGCCACAGATCGGACACCGCCCGACGCGCCCGGACCGTTTCGTGTTCGTGAACATGTTCGATCGAGGTTTGGACGTCGTCACTCGTGGTCGGTACTCATCTCCGGGGTCGTGATCGCATCCGATAGACCGTCGGCCTTGGCGGCGGCAGTCACGTACTCAGAGAGTGCCGCATCGCATTCGTCATCGAAGTATCGTGACGAGACGAGTTGCTCCTGCGTTTCGACAAACCCGACCGTCCCCGTCACGCGCTCGAAGATACACCGTAGGTGGTGTTGTTGATCGTCCGGTTTCGCGTCGTCGAGAAGCTGTCCACCGTCCGTCGAAATCTTCGCTCGGTTGCCGTCGGCCGGCTTGCGCGCCGCAATCGTACAGCCGAACGTGACCGCCGAACTGTGCGGTTCGGGGATCGAAACGTGAATCGACTCGGCTCGGAGCAGGTACTCGCGGCTGTTTCGTCCCCGCGGTTTGACCCTGATGCGCTCGTCGAGGAGGTCGATGTCGGCGAGACGGTCGACCTTCCGATAGGCGGTCGCCATCGGGATTCCACACGAGTCCACTAGCTCCGAAACGGTTCGCGGTTCGTCGGCGGTCGCCACCAGAATCGCCCGACAGTCGTCGTCGGCGAGTGCGGAGAGGACGGATTCCGGTGAGTCACAGGATTGATGTTGGTCAGTCATTTGTGTCGCAGCTCAGTTCAGTCATTGCGTCGCACCTCGGTGTCTGTTCGGCGCCGATACACCGGTTCGGAACGTCGAGCGCGGCGAGTCGGTCGGAGGTGAGACGATCGGAGTAACGATACTCACTCACGGCTCTTTCCTCCCGGTTGAAGGCGACGAATAGAGCGGCGGTCAGTTTCCGTTCGTCGACCACGCATGGACAAAACAGAACACCACGGTATCGATCTTAGTTATAAAAGTCATAAAACGAATCTCGTCGAGTAACTGCGTGCTACTTTATCACATTGGCTGGCTTCGGATACGGCAGCGCAGAATCCACCTGAACCGTGATCGTACCGTGTTCGGACGGGCCAGCGACAAAAAGGAGCCGACAGTGGGGCAGAGGTGTCCCGTTATGAATCTCATAACGGGGTATGTTGTGAATAACAAACACGTCGCCGCCGCTCCTGTCGCTTACGCACCGAACGAACCGAGCGGGGACCACTCTCAGCAGATCATGACCGAGAAACACACGGACGAGGGGCGTATGCGGCGGATCAGAGCCAAGCAATTCATTACCGATCGAGCGTCGGGCATCGTGGTGGTTCTCGTGCTGGTCGGCGTCGTCTCCGGAGGCATCGGCTACTACACGCACGCGAACCCGCCGGTGGAAACCGAACAGCGAACCGTTTCATCGTGGGAGGAATCGACATCTCTCACCCACCAAGCGACGGTTCAGCGGTCGAACCCGGTGTTCGATCGGGGAGAAACGCTATCCGATCGGGAGGTGTACTTCACGCAGCTGTCACCAGAGTTCACCGGAACACACGCGTACGCCTTTCAGGCAAACGAGAGCGAGCGGCTCGATGTCGAACTCGACGCGATGCTCCGCTATCGGGCGGTCGGCGAGGGGAATCAAACGTACTGGCAACACACGACGCCGCTGAACGAGCGTCGGTACGAGGCGCTCGAGCCGGGGGAGACGGCGACCATATCAGCGTCGATCAACGTGAGCGAAGCCGCTACCGAACTCGATCGGATCCGATCGGAGATCGGCTCGAACACTGGACGTGCGGAGATCGCGATCGTCTACACGGCTCGAGTCGAGGGGTCGGTCGACGGTCGCACGGTAGCCGAAACGCACCGTACCCAACTCGGCGTCGAACCGAGCGGCTCGACGTACGCCGTCGTACCGAGCGGAACCGGACGGAGCCCACACGTGACGACCACAGAAGTCGAGACGGAGGGTTCGTACGGACCGCTTCGAGCGTACGGACCGTTCGTCGTGCTTTTGGGTTCGATACTCGGCGCAGCTGGACTGTGGACACTGAAACGACGAGAGAAGCTGTCGCCGACGGCCGAGGAGTTGACCGCACTCGAGCGCCACCGGGAGCGCTCGGAGTTCGGAGATTGGATCAGCCGCGCTCGCGTTCCCGGACACGCACTAGAGGGGACGCGGATCGACGTGGAGTCCCTCGAGGATCTCGTCGATATCGCGATCGATAGCAACGAACGCGTCATCGAGGATCCATCGCGAGAGCTGTTCTTCGTGGCCGGGGAGCGGTTTCACTACACCTACGCGTTCGAGACGCCAGATGCGGACGACGCCACCGTTGCGGTCGACCAATCGGCGGATTCGGAGCCGCAGCCATCGAGGACGGACGCCGACGCTCGCGCCGAGAGCACGACGGATGCCCCACCGTCGGGCGTGGTCACCGGAGAACCGGACCACCCGACGTGACCGGACTGAGCCCTCGGCCGACCGTCCTCCGAACGACCGGTCCCTCGGCTACTGAGTGTTCGATCGTCGACCGAAAATCCCGACGAGATCCATCCGAAAGACGGTCTCACCGGTCTGTGTCGATCCGATCACGCGATAGGTGAGGTATCCCCGTTCGGGGTTCGATGACGAGACCGATCGGTCCAAGATCTCGATCCGCCCGGTGAGAACGTCACCCGGGTACACCGGGTGGAGCCACTGGAGATCCGATACCCGTTTTCCAGCCATGTGTGACGTTCTCTCGAGAAACCCCTCGGTCAACAGGCGAATGTATATGCACGCCGTTTGCCAGCCGCTCGCGATGAGCGTCTCGAAGATGGACTCCTTTGCTGCCTCCTCGTCGAGGTGAAACGGTTGCGGATCGTACTGCTCCGCGAACGATTTGATCTCCGATTTGGACAGTTCGTACGTCCCCAGCTCCCACGTCGTGCCGACCGAAACATCCTCGAAATACAGCTTGGGCATACGCGTGCATGCGTACCGGATCCCAATATTCTTTCGAATCAGCGAACGAGCAGGACGCGGACGGGCGAGCGAAAGACGACGGTCTCGGTGACGCTTCCGAGCAGCGAGAGATCGTCGTCGTCGCGACCGTGACTCCCGATGAGAATCCCGTCGATGTCGTGGTCGGTGGCGAACTCGACGATCGTCCGGCCGGCCTCCCCCGTTGCGGTCTCTGTCTCGATGGTCGCGTCATACTCCGCGGCAATGTCTCTCGCCTCCGAAAAGAGCTGGTCTGCGAGTTCTTCGGAGCGTTCATACCAGTCCTCGGACCCGTGGAGCGGCTCGGTATCGAGATCGGACTCGATCGGGTAGCTGTATCCAGGTTGCGTCGGATCGATCACGTGCAACACGGTGACGGTCGCGTCGGGATGCTCTTCCAGCGCGATCCGCAACGCCCGCTTCGACAGCGGTGATCCATCCATCGGCACGAGGACGTGTGCGAGTGCCATGCCGAACCGTTCCCCTGCAGGAAGAAAAATCACCAGTGCGGTTCTCGGCTGCCGAGAAGTGTCGGCTCCCGCGGCTCGACGTCGAACTCTCGCGACGAGACGCCGGTCACCGAACGACGGTCACCGGAACCGGCGATCGACGGACGACCGTCTCGGCGACGCTTCCCAGCAGGATTCGTGAGAGCCCGGTTCGGCCGTGGCTCCCGACGACGATGTGGTCTACGTCGGACTCCGTCGCGGACGCGATGAGTTCACGAGCGGGGCCGCCGATCCGAACGTCGGTGTCGATCTCGCGGTCGTGCGCTCGGGCAACGGCCGAGGCGGATTCGAGATGTTTCTCTGCCAACTCGCGCTGCTGTTCGAACGCCGATCCGTCGAAAAATTCGTCGCCGGCCGTCACCGCGACCGGGTTGACGACGCTGATGACCGATAGCTCGGCGTCGGGAAACGCACTGAGCGCGTGTTCTAAAGCGTTCGTGGACTGGTCGGAGCCGTCGATGCCGACGAGTACGTGCCGTCCCATGACCATGGACTCGACGAGCACCCATATATCGGTACCGGCGACTCCGCGCGACTGGGAATGCCCCAACCAGTGTGACGACTTCGGTCGGGGCGCGGAGTCATCTCAAACGAACGGGTAGTTCTCCCTCGGCGAGAACAACCGCGGAAGCTAACACGTCGGCGAATCGAGTGGCTACTGCGATGGTTTTCAAGAAGATCACACTGATCGGCCGGAGTAACGAGAGCTTCGAGGACGCGACGACCGACGCGATCGACCGCGCCGAGGAGACGCTCGAGCAGCTCAAGTGGGCGACGATCACCGACCAATCGGTCGAGCTCGCGACGGCGTCCGAGCGTGAGTTTCAGGTAGAAATAGAGGCCGCGTTCGAACTGCAAGAAGGCGTCTCAGAATAGGTCGACAGCGCGCTTCGAGAACGGTTTCAGTACCACCACGCTACGATCTCCAACCGAAAAACACGCGCGAAAAACACTCGATACTACCACCATGGGATACGAGATCGAAATCCGAGACGAACTGAAAGAGCGCCTCGACGGTCACCTCGAGGACGACGAGACCTACGAAGAGTTCATCGAAGAGCTGCTCAACATCTACGAGAGCACGCGGTTTGCCCGCGAGGGGTACAGCGAGTAATCCCGTTACCACTCCATGCCGCCGTTTATGCCGAGCACCTGACCGGTCATGTAGCTCGATTCGTCACCGGCCAGAAACCGGACCATCCCGACGACGTCATCCGGTTCGGCGAACCGCCCCAACGGGATTCGCTCGAGGATCTTTTCTCTGACGCGGTCCGGAACGCTTCGCAGCATGTCCGTTTCGGTGAATCCGGGAGCGATGCAGTTAGCCGTCGATCCGGAGCTCGCGAGTTCGAGCGCCAGCGTTCGGGTGAAGCCGAACAGGCCGGATTTCGACGCCGCGTAGTTCGCTTGTCCGTAGTTACCCTGCTGTCCCACGACGCTCGAAACGTTGATCAACCGTCCGTTTTCCGCCCGCTCGATATCGTCGAGAAACGCCTTGGTGCAGTTGAACGTTCCGCCCAAATTGACGTCGACGACGCGGTCCCACTCCTCGCGCGTCATGTTCGCGAACGTGCTATCGGCAGTGATCCCCGCATTGTTCACCAGAACATCGATGTTCCCGAACTCCTCGTGGATCGTCCGCGCCATTCGGTCGACCGCCTGCTGGTCCGAAACGTCGGCCTGCACCGTCAAAGCGGTCTCGCCGTTCGCTTCGATCGCCTTCGCGACGTCGTTGGCCGCCGAGGCTGATGATCGGTAGTTCACCGCAACGTCAGCGCCGTATCTGGCGAACTCAAGCGCGATCTCCTTGCCGATCCCGCGGGAGGATCCGGTGACGAGACAGGTCTTGTTTCGAAGCGGTCGGCTGTGCTCCTCTTCGGACGCGTGTATGCTGAGTGCCATTACTCGAACGGGGGGACCGGCGGTACGGCCGGTCGCGAGTCGAACCGACGAACTCGCTCCAGTACCGCGTTCGTCCCTTCCCCAACGACGCTACGGCGACGGGAAAAGTAATCGTACGGAGATTTCCCGCGGACCGAGAACGTCGAGCGAGACGCAGTGGATCGGTCGACGCGCGACCCCGGACGTGTCCCGTGTTCGCGAGGGAGGCCCGCGCTTCGAGTCAGGTTTCACGCGGTGAGAATCGACTTCGGCATTGATATCCGTCCGAGATGAAGCGCTGGCACATGAAATTCGACGAATTCATCGGCGAGATACAACACCGCCTCGAACTCCCCGACACAGGACGGACGCTCCGCGCGGTTCGGGCGACGCTCATGACGCTCGGCGAGCGGATTCCGGCGGGGAACGCGGAGGATTTCGCGGCGTCGTTACCGATCGAGATCGGGTGGTACATGACCGGGGCGGTTCACGAGCACGGCCAACGGTTCGATTGGCGGGAGTTCGTCGAGCGCGTCAGCGAGATCACGAACGAGGACGGCGCGGACGCCGCCTACCAGGCGCGCGTGATCGTCGACTTCGTGCGGGGCGCGGTTCCCGAGTCTGACTTCCGACAACTCCGAGACCAGCTCCCCGAATCGCCGGACGACGAGAACTGGGGGAAGCTCTTCGAACTCACCGACAGCGGCGGATGGGAGGCCCGAGCCGAATCGGACCCCGGCACGGATCGATCGCAATAGCGGTGCGGAATCGACGCGTATCACCGCCAAAACATCGCGTTCCCGAGACAGTATAACAACGCGATCCAGCCGAGAAGCAACCCGGCGATGATCACCAGAAAGTCCGCTAACTTCGTCCCGAAGACGAACTCGTATCCGATGCCGACACTCAGCGTGAGCAACGAGAGAGCTATCAGTACGTGGCACACCCGTTCTGCGCGTGGCTCCATGGCCAACCGATCGGATTCGCCACGTATAGTAATAGAGGACGAAACGTCCGTAGCGAACGAATTCGGTCACAGACCGCCCACGAACCCCCGTCGCCGATCGGTAGGGACGACGTGCGCGGGGGACGAATCGCCGGGGGGGTCTTATATAAAGCGACAGTTAGGATATGGATAACTAGCATAAATTGTGTATTTACCTAACTGCGTTATGTTTGTTAGGTACTGTCGCTGTACGCCGACGCGGACGGTGGACAGGTATCGTCGAGCGTATTATCAATAAAAATATAAATATCTTAAAATAGGCATTGCCACCACATATAAAAAGTGCTGTTTGAAAGAAATATAAAATGTATATAATTATAATATATGTTATGTTTATTCGAACTGACGATCATGTGTGACCCGAATTCGAAGGATCAGGATATATAACCGCGTCGGGAGAGCAGTCGTAATTCGATCCATAAGAGTTACGTTCGTAATTTTAACGGCTTTCTCGAAGGATAGCACAGACGACGCGCGACTGCGTGTTGTGCCCTTCCAGCGCGAACCACCGTGCACCGAATAAATATAAAAATACAGTTATATTCGATTTATTAATATAAATAGACACATACGTTGGCGGCGCCGAAGCCGGCCGGCAGAACGTTCTTGATCTCGTACATATTTGATTGCGGATGTGCGACGAATCGGTCCGCCGGTCGAACGCTCGAGCGTGAACGGGCGAAGCGATCAGACCGGCGTCTCGATACCGCCGACGAGCAGTTCGGCGACAGCCGCCGCCACGTCCTCGTGTTCGGTCGGGTTCTCCAACAGCACCGTCTCGCTCGGGAACAGCCGCTCGCCGACGCTCAGCCCGTGATCACGGGCCGTCGAGCCGGTGACGGTGAGGTAGATCCCGACCCCGATCGAGGCGATCGCAGCTTCTTCGTCGCGGTCGTCGGGGTACCGAAACGACACGCCGTCGGTAGCCTCGGTGCCGAGAACCGCACGAACGAGCCGTTCGTAGCGGGGTGAGATACACAGCGGTCCCTCGTATCCGCGAAGGAACTCCCTGTCGGGGGCGTCGGCCACGTCGGGCATCGAAAGCAACGCGTGATGAACCGTATCGCCGAGCCCGTCGACGACGCGGACATCGGTGTCGTGTGGGTCGATCCGGTCGTTGAGTTCGTCGAGCGACGAGAGCGGCTCGGGCTCGATGCTGACGACCTCTTCGAGGACGAGGTCCGCGCTATCGAACCCGAGTCCGAACTCGTGCTTTCGAAGCGCTCGGAACGGCTCTTCGCGTCCGACCAGATGGAGTTCGTGCTCGCCGAGATCGACGCGCAGCGAGTCGAAGACGATTCGCCTCGGAACCCCCAGTCTGGCGTCGCGCAACAGCGTGTACTCGGGGTGGTATCGATCCGTATCGCTGTACTCCGCCAGCCGATCGTAGACGTCCTCCGCCGGGGTCTGCGTACCCTTGGTGACCGCCTTCTCGTAGCGGAGCGTCGAGGCGATCGAATCTGCCTGCTCCTCGAGATCGGCGACGGCTGCGACCCGATCGAGGACCGCCTCCAGCGGCCTGCCCTTCCGCGGAACGGCGACGGGGATCGTCGTCATTGTCGGACTCTGACGCTCGATGAATAAAATCAGACTGGTTTCGACCGCGTCCACGAACGACCCCATCAGAACGCCCGACAGCGCGTTCGAACAGCCGGGACTACTCGCCGTCTCGACCGTCGGCGTCGTCCCCGCCTTCGGTATCGGACGGGTCGTCGGCGTCCGTCTCACCTTCGGGGATCGCCGCTGGGTCGTCGGACGGATCCTCGGATTCTCCGTCGCTCGATTCGGCGTCGGGGGCCGGGGAGCCGTCGGGATCGATCGCGTCCTCGATGGAGCCGTCGTTCCCCACTGGGTTGTCGCCCCCGTCGTCGATCGTCCCCTCCGCCGTCAGCCCACCCAGCGCCCGGGTGAGGCGATCACGCATCTCGATGACCGCCGAGAGTTCGTCTGAGAACGCCTCGATGTCGGACTCCATTCGCTCGACCTCCGCTCGGAGCTCGTCGATCTCCGAATCGAGTTGGTCGTCGATCGATTCGGCAGACTCGTGGGCGTCCTCGGCGAGCGACTCGACCTCGTCCAGTCGAGTCGTCGTCCCCTCGTACTCGTCGCGGAGATCCTCGAGAAGCCCCTGTGCGTCGCCGTTCTCGTCGATGAACGCTTCGAGCGCGTCGGTGTACGCCTCGAGATCCGCGACCGCCGACTGGAGGTGTTCGATCCGCGCCTCGACGGTCGCTCGCGTCAGATCGATCCCGAGCGCATCGCGGAGTTCGGCGACGGCCGGGTCGTCGGGGTCGGCCGCCTCGATCTCCGCGGCGAGTGTCGAAAGCACGTCGGCGTCACCGGCTCGCGTGGCGGCAGCGCCCTCCGAGTCGCTCGCGCGCCCGTGATCGGTATCGGAGGGGACGATCTCGCCATCGAAATCCTCAGCCCCCATCTCGGAGCCGTTTTCGATCCGCTCGATCGCGGGAACGGCGTTCGAGTCGTCTTCGACGGCCGCGACGGCGGCGTCGACGGCGGCCGAGGCCTCCGCTTCGTCGCCGTCGAGCGGCGGGTCGACGGACTCGATCGACGGCTCACCCAGGAACTTCGCGGGAACGTCCGCGTCGCTACCGCGGAGTCCGTAGACGGTCGTATACTCCTCGCCGCCGGAAAACTCGCGTTCGAAGACGATCTCGTCCCCATCGACATCCCAGAACTCGGCACCGTATTTGGGGTGAAAGCCAACGTTCTCGGGGGCGATGTCGTCGGAAACGGTGTCGACGAGCCGGACGGTGACCGACTCCTCGCGGTCCGAACTGATCGCGAAGGCGATAGCCGGGACGGGGAAATCGTCCGGCTCGAACGATTTCTCGACGGTGATGCCGTCTCTGATCGCGGTTACGCCCTCCTCGTGGTCGACGTCAGGCATACCCACTAGTGTGACGGTTTCGAGATAAAGGTACGCGCTGGCTCGGCGGGCCGAACCGACGGTTACACCGACGTTCGATCGCCGATTTCGAGCACTTCGAGTGTCCGCGGATGCTCGAAGCCACGGACGTGGTCCCGGAGCGCGGATGGGTCCGCCGTGAGCCCCTTCCACATGTCCCAGTGCGTCGGGAGCAGCCGATCGGTCCGGAGCTGATTCGCCGCTTCGGCCGCCATGTTCTCGTCGGCGTACCACTTGGTGTACGTCGGTTCCCGAGTCTGCTTGTCGGGAATCATCCCCGAAGAGCCGAACGCCACGACCGCGAGGTCGATATCGTACCGCGAGCCGATATCCTCGAACGCTTCGCTCGGGCGGGCGTCGCCGCCGTGGAAGAACGTCCCCGAATCGTGCTCGACGACGTAGGAGACCGGATGGTCGGCGTCGGGATCGTGCGCCGGTTCGACGTGGACCGTCAGCGAGCCGATTTCGAGGGTATCTCCCTCCGCGATCTCGGAGATTCCGTCCGCGTCGACGCCGTACTCGTTCGTCCACGCCCGAGCGATCTCGGCCGAGGCGGAGGGACCGAAGAACTCCGCATCCGTTCCGGTGAGAATCGGAGCCTGAGAGGGACCGTGCGTGTGGTCGGTGTGCTCGTGCGTGGCCAAGAGAGCGTCGGCCGAACGCACGTCTTCGGGCGCGAAGGGGATCGGAATCATCCGAACGGTCCGCGGCGGATCGCCGATTCCGAGGTACGGGTCGATGAAGACTGTGGTCTCGTCCGACGTCTTCAACGCGAAGCCGTTGCAGCCCAGATACCACAGATCGAGGCCGTCGGGGTCGGCCTCGGCGACCGCGGTCGGGAGCCAATCGCCCCAATCGGAGTGTACGCTCATGGGTGGCGATGCGGCGGCGGGCCTCAAAAACCCGGGCGGTTCGTCCGCCCCATCTTCTGGTATGGGCGAGCGCGAGAGCCGCGGTGTCACCCGTCGCGATCGGGATGCCATCGAGGGCGGAACTCGAACCGAGCGCCGTGCGGGTCGGCGTCGGTGAGATCAAATTCCCAGCCGTGCGCGTCGGCAACCGCCTCGACGATCGCCAGGCCGATCCCGGTGCCGCGCTCGAGCGTCGAGTAGCCGAAGTCGAAGACTTCCTCGCGGTTGGCCGCCGGGATTCCGGGACCGTCGTCCTCGACGTAGAAGCCGTCGCCGAGCGCGCCGAGGCGGACGGTCACGTTCGGTCCCGCGTGGTCGACGGCGTTCCGAAACAGGTTCTCGAACAGTTGGAGGATGCGGCTCTCGTCGCCGTTGATCGCGCCGAGCCCGCCATCGATCTCGAGGGTCGCATCGGTCGTCTCGACGTTCGCCCACGCGGCCTCGGCGAGCGCCCGAAGCTCCAACTCGACCATGTCGTCGACGGTCTGACCGTATCGGCCGAGCGCCCGGAGATCGGTGATGAGGTTCCCCATCCGGTCGAGCGCGTCGCGAACCTTGTCCAGCGACTCGGTCGACTCCTCCTCGATCGCGACGTCAAGCCAGCCGGACGCGATCGACAGCGGACTGCGGAGATCGTGGCTCACCGTCGCGGAGTACTCCTCGAGCCGCTCGTTTTGCTGTTCGAGCAGCCGTCGGTACTCGCGGCGATCGGTGACGTCGGACACGACGGCGACGATCCGATCGACCGCCCCATCGACGTCGTGTATCGGCGCGGCGTTGACCGAGAGCCAGACGGTGTCCCCGATCGGCGTCTCGATACCGAGTTCGGCATCGAAGACCGGCTCGCCGCGTTCGATGGCGGTGGATACGGGGAGTTCGGGCGTCCGAAGAGTCGTTCCGTCCTCACTGAGCAGCCTCCAGCGGTCGTCGTCGTACGTCCGGTCGGTTATCTCCGCTCGGGTGAGTCCGAGAACGGTTTCGGCGCGCTGGTTCGCGTCCACGATCTGCCCGTCCGCCTCGACGACGACGATACCGACGGGGCTCGTTTCGAACACCTTGGTCAACATATCCGTTTTGCGGCGGAGTTCGAGCCGGTCGGTCTCCCGGTCGGTTACGTCCCTGAGCGCCGAGAGGTGGATCCCCGGCAGGATGACGGCGCTCGCGGCGAACTCGACGGTTCGAACGGTGCCGTCCGGGCGGCGAATCTCGAGTTGACCGCGGGCGTGGCCCTTCTCGAGAAACGCGTTCCACGCCGCCTCGAAATCGACGTCGGCGGAGAGGAAGTCCGCGATCGACTGCCCGACGAGTTCGTCGCTCGAACACCCGAGCAGCTCGCCTGCGGCTTCGTTCGCTTCGATGTAGGTTCCGTCGTCGTCCGCCAACAGGAGTGCGTCGAGCGTCCCCTCGAACATCGCACGGAACAGCCGGTCGTCGGTCGGCACTGCGGCCATATCCACGACAGACACCGACGGTATGAAAAGATTCGTACCGCCCGCCCGAAGATGTTGACGTCTCAGTCTTGACAGCAGCCGCCTGCGGTCTGCCCGAACTCGACGTCGAGCGGTTCGGAGATGATATGATCGATCTCCTGGAGTCGGAGTTCGATGTCCGATTTCGCGCGGAGATACGCGTTCATCGTGGGATTGTCGTGCAGTTCCTCCTGGGCGGCTTGCAGCTCGCGTAGATCCTCGTTCGACGCGGTGCCGGTCTCTCGGGCCATCAGGAACTCCTCGCGTAGCTGCTCAAACGACGCCATCTCGCGTTGGAGTTCGGGGTCGGCCTGGATCGCCGCCTTTGCCTCGACGAACGCCTCGTAAGCGGGGAGTTCGGTGATCGCCTCGCCCAGTTCCTCGGCGAGTTCCGTCGCCTGTGCTTCGGGAGTCATCTCGACGCTCATTGGCAATGGTTCGGAGCGGCCTCGTATAGGCGTGCCGAATGCGGACAGTTGTCGGGATCTACGGTCCCGGAAGCGTCCCGAAACGCGGCTGTTTTAGTCCCTGACCCACAACCGAATGCTAATGAGCCACGAATCGGACGTCGAACGAACACCGGGCGACCTCCGTAATACGGGGATGGCGCTCAAACACGAGCGCACGTGGGATTACGAACTCGACCGGATCGTCGAGGCGGTCGAAGAGCGCGACGCGACGAAGGTCGGCTTACAGTTTCCCGAGGGACTGAAACGCCGCGCCGGCCGGGTCGCGGACGATCTCCGGACGCTGTTGCCCGACGACACGAATGTCCTCATTTCGGGACAGCCCTGTTACGGCGCGTGCGACCTCGATACGTACATGATGCGGCGGACTGACGTGTTCGTTCACTTTGGACACTCGCCGATGAAGGAATCGGACAAGATCATTTACGTCCCCCTGTTCTCGAACGTCGACGTGACGCCGATCATGGAGAAATCGCTGGAGACGCTCGCCTCGCCCGGCGAGGACGACACCGTGGGGCTCGTGACGACGGCTCAACACATGAACAAGTTCGACGAGATGAAGTCGTGGCTCACAGACCGCGGCTACACCGTCGAGACGCGCCGCGGCGACGAGCGGCTGACCCACGAGGGGCAGGTGCTCGGCTGCAACTACGCGTCGGCGGACGTCGACGCCGACCAGATCCTCTACGTCGGCGGCGGGAAGTTCCACCCGCTGGGGCTGGCGATGGAACACCCCGACAAGACGGTGATCATCGCCGACCCCGTGAACAACGTTGTCACGATCGCCGACACGGAGAAGTTCCTGAAACAGCGCTACGGGGCGGTGCACCGCGCGATGGACGCCGAGGAGTGGGGCGTCGTCTTCTGTACGAAGATCGGCCAGGGCCGGTGGGACGTCGCCGAGGAGATCGTCGAGGACAACGAGAACGCCTACCTCCTGACGATGGACGAGGTCACCCCGGACCGGCTGACGAACTTCGGCTTCGACGCCTACGTGAACACCGGCTGTCCCCGGATCACAACCGACGACGGGCCGCAGTTCAAACAGCCGATGCTGACCCCCGGCGAGTACAAGATCGCGATCGGCGAGGAGCCACTCGACAGTCTGGAGTTCGACACGTTCCACGGCACGTGGTAGAACGCTGCTAAAGATCCGTCTCGGAGGGGATATTTGATGTGTTGGTTCAAAATCTCGAACCATTGCACAGGCCAAACAGTCATAGGGCCTCGGCCGAAAGCACCGTCAAATGGCTTCCGCCGACACGGCCGACAGGGATCGACTCGTCGAGCTGTACCGGACCTACATCGGGGAACCGGACCGCCGAACGGATGTGTATCTCGGGTTTACACTCTTCTTCGGCGGGCTCGGGCTCGGGCTCCTCGGTCTGTTCCTGTTCGTCCTCGAACGCGCCGTCCTCGATGGGCTGGTCTTTTGGATCAGAGAGATCGCCTTTGCGATCGGCGCGCTCGGCCTCCCGCTCATCTTGGTCGCGGTCGTCGTGTTGCTTCCGGCCGACCGCCGCGCGCTGTACATCGCGGTTGGCGGGTTCGCAGTGGTCGTCATCTCCGTCGGCTTCTTCGTCACGGTGTATCCGTCCAACTGGAACTACGGCACGCCGGATTACAGTCTCCACGGCGTGACGGTCTACGCCGTCGGCCTGATCAGCACGCTCGCCGCGACCGGTTCGGCACTGGTCGGCTACCATGTCGAACGCGTCGAAGGCGGCCCCGCGACCGCCGAGGGGGAAACCGGTACGGCCGGCGGAACTGCGGGGTCGACCGGCACCGACGATCCGGCGGCCACGGCAGCGAAGGTACAGCAGGACATCGACGAGGCCATGTCCGAGACCGAGGTCAATTGGGGCGGCGTCGAGAAGGTCGAGACGGAACGGCTTCGGATCACGCCCGACGAGAACCTCGACGGCGAGTCACTGAACCAAGAGTCGGCGAAGGTCCACCGGTCGGCGGGCATCGACGACCAGCTCTCGGCGCTTCGGGGGATGAAGGGAGGCGAACAGCGGACCGACAGCGGCAGCGGGGTCGACGAGCAGGCGGCGGCGTTACAGGAGCTTCGAGAGCAGAAGCGACGGGAGGCCGAGGCCGAGGATTCGGGGCTGGTCGATCAGGTGAAGTCGTACTTCGGCAAGTAGCGGCCGAGCGGAGCAGGCGGAGACGTCGACTGCCGAACCGACCGCTACTGTGCGAACGCGACCCATTCGTAGACGACGGGAGAGGAAACGGGGAGTAGTTTTAATACGCCGCCAGCGACGGTCTTGGTATGGCCCGTGGCATTGACGTCGGGACGATGAATCTCGTCTCGGCCAGACAGGACGGCAGCGAAACGGTCTTCGTATCGCAGCGGAACTCCTTCGTCGAGATCGACTACAGCGACATGGCCGAGCGGATGCTCAGTCGATCCGACGTTCTCCACATCCGAAAGGACGACAACGTCTACGTCGTCGGCGACGACGCGTTGAACTTCGCGAACATCTTCAACGAGGAGACGCGTCGCCCGATGAAACGCGGGATACTCTCCTCGGAGGAGAAGTCCGCGATCCCGATGATCAGGCTCATCCTCGAACAGGTCGTCGGCGAACCCGAACGCCCCAACGAGCGCGTCTACTTCTCGACGCCGGCGGATCCGATCGACTCGGATCTCTCGACACTGTACCACCAGAAGACGCTCGAATCGTTCCTCGGCGACATCGGGTACGACCCCGAACCGATCAACGAGGGGATGGCGGTCATCTACTCCGAGCTCGCCGATCACAACTTCACCGGTCTCGGTATCTCCTTCGGCGCGGGCATGACGAACGTCTGTCTGTCTTACTACGCGGTCCCGGTCATGACGTTCAGCGTCGCCCGCGGGGGCGATTGGATCGACGAGCAGACCGCGACCGCAACCGGCGAGAACGTCGACAAGGTCACCTCGGTCAAGGAGGAGGACTTCCGACTCGACTTCACGACGGACGCGGGCGGCGTCGAGGGCGCGTTGTCGATCTACTACGACAACCTGCTCGATTACGTCATCGAGAACGTGGTCAAGGAGGTCAACAACGAGGACGTCGAGGAAGGCCTCGACGTGCCGGTGGTCGTGACCGGCGGCACTTCCAGTCCGCCGGGCTTCGAGAAGCTCTTCGAGGAACGGCTGAACAAGGCCGACATCCCGTTCTCGATCAGCCACGTTCGAAAGGCGGACGAGCCGCTCTACAGCGTCGCCCGTGGCGCGTTGGTCGCATCCAGAACCGAGGAAGGAAGCGGCACCGGAGACGCCGAGGCGGAAGGCGAAGTAGAAGCTGAGGACTGATCACCCGGGCCGGTCGCAGACGAATCAGGAATCGCCGTCTTTTTCACCCGAATGGATCGCGAGGTGACCGTAGAGGCCGCGTTGTGTGTCGAACTCCGCATCGCAGATATCACAGACGAACCGCTCGTCCGACCCGTCCGCCGCCTCGAACGCCGCCGCGAGAGCCGGGTCGGGTCGAGCGACGCGGACGACGGTCGGTTCCGGTGAGGCGCCAGCGCCCGGCTCGTCGTCGAGAATGAGTTCGAGCGCTGGCTCGCCGCCGATCGTCTCGATCGTCACCGATCCGGACGCGGCGGCGTCGGCGTACCGATCGATCGCCTCGTCCCACGATTCGAGCGATCGCCGTTCGCCGCGGTGTTCGACCGGTACGCCGACGTAGCCGCAGCTTCCGCAGCCGACGGCCTCGCGACCCCCGAGGGTGTATCTGTCGAGCTCGCTCTCACAGCGGGGACAGTTCATGGCGAGGCGTTACATCGGCGGTGAAAAGAATGTACTCCCGATGTAGAATAACCCACAATCATATACAAATTTATACCTATACCCACGAGTATTACACAACGATGACAGAGGGGACGCCCGGCGCGACACGACGACGATTGGCCCAGGAGTTGGCGGTCGTCGCGGGCTTCGAAGACCCGCGCGCGCCGCTCGAACAGTACCACACGCCGCCCGATCTGGCTGCCCACATCGTCCACGTGGCTGACCTGCAGGGCGATGTGGAGGGCCAGACAGTCCTCGATCTAGGGTGTGGAACGGGAATGCTCGCGCTCGGCGCGGCGCTTCGGGGGCCCGAACGGGCCGTCGGAATGGATATCGATCCCGCACCGCTCTCGACGGCGCGCGAGAACGAACGCCGAGTCGGCGCGATGACGGACGTCTCGTGGGTTCGTGGCGACGTGACCGCGGTTCCGCTCGCCCCCAACGGGCCGGCGACCGTCCTGATGAACCCGCCGTTCGGCGCACAGTCCGGCAACGAGGGGGCCGATCGAGCCTTTCTGCAGACGGCCGCCGAGATATCGAGCGTCTCGTACTCCGTTCACAACGCCGGCAGCGAATCGTTCATCGAGGCCTTCGCCGGCGACAACGGCGGCACCGTGACGCACGCGTTCGCCGCCGAGTTCGAGCTGCCGAAACAGTTCGATCACCACACGTCCGCCTCCCGATCGATCGACACCGAAGTGTACCGGATCGAGTGGGTGTAGCTCAGGCTGCCCGTTGGGCGATTCGAACCCGCGTTTCGCCCCGTTTGACGAACAGGCTTCGCCCCGCGCGGACGAAGGTGAGCCCGCCCGCGGTCGTCGTCACGTTGTCCGCTGGAATCACCGTCGACCCGACTCGATCGCCCCGATAGAACACCCTCGCTTCGAACCGGTCCCCGACGGGCGCGATCGTGACGTTCCGGCCGTCGACGACGGCGTCCGAGCGGGCGGGATCAGCTCGAAAGACGACGGGTCGTTCCTCGGCGGCCGCGGGCCCGAGGCGGACGTTGTGAGTCGAGTTACCGCCTGCGACCGCCCACGTCTCCCGCGTCACGCGAACGTCCTCCCTCCAAGAGAGGCCGCCGATCCGGATCGTCGCCGCGCCGTTCGTTTCGAGACGCCCGGCCGACACTTCCTCCCACCAGATGTTTCGTCGCTCCGAGACGACGATGACGCCGCTCGCGTTGACGCGGCCGTCGGTCACGTTTTCCTGGCCAGGGATCGGAACGGCAGGGACGAACTGGTTTTCCACGTTCTCGGCGTAAAAGACCGTGTAATCCCTGATCTCGGTCGGCTCGGCGTCTTCCAACCCCGCGGAAGGGTCGTCCACGGCGTAGAGGTTGAGCGGGACGGTGACGAACGAGATCGCCAGGACGACCGCCAGAACCGATCCGAACGCCGCCTCGCGGCGCGAGAGATCGATACGCGGGAGCAACTCGCGGGTCGTCGCGGTCGCACCGCTCGCGACGAGGGCGGCGAGCACGAACACCGACGCCATCCCGAGCGCTCGAAAGAGCCGAAACGTCTCGGAGCCCTCCGGGACGTAGATCGCCCACAGCCCCCGGTCGACGGCGAAGGCGAGCGCCGCGATCCAGACATGTTCCGGCTTCGGTCGAACGTCCCGGCGGTGCAACAGCGCGATACCCGCCGTCGCGCCGAGCAAGAGCCCGAGCGCGTGTCCCTGGATCGCGATTCCTGCCCACCACGGCCGCGAAAACGTTTCGACGGCGGTCCGCTGGATTTCGGGCACCAACACCGCGTTGTACAGCTCCGTGACGATTCGCGTCGAAAGCGCAACGACGGCGGTCGCGATCGGGAACCGAACGAGGGCGAACCCGACGAAAGCGTAGACGACGCCGGAGAAGCCGATCACCGGCCCGAGGCCGAACACGGAGGTGAGCACCGCCGCGACGGCGATCGCGCAGACCCAGATCGCGATCCTGACCAGGGGGTTCGAGAGCGGCGAGGAAAACGAGAAGCTTCCGCGTCGACGCGGGAAGTGACCCCACGCGTACTCCGCGAGCGAGCCGAACACGAGCGTCGAGAGCAGGTTGCCCGTGACGTGGCCGAGCCCCGAGTGAGCGAATCCGGCGGTGAGTATCCCGATCGGATACAAGTAGCTGTACGCCCGAAACGGAATATCGAGCGGATTTCGCGGATTGGCGAGTCCGTCTTGCACGAACAAATAAAACGCGGCTACGGCGACGACCGCGACGAGCGTCCCCCAGGGGACGCCCATGACGAGTCGCTTTCGAGTCGTCAGTCCCCATCGGCCCCTGGGGCGGCTCAGCGACACGAGCACGGCCACGGACGTGGTCACCCCCGCAACGAGAAGGAGATACCACGCGAGGGTCACGGGATCCATATCCGGTTGATGGACCGGACGAACAAATAAGCTCGTGGGTGTCCGGACGCAGGTCGGTTAAATCGTCATGTCGCCGTCGATGATGGCGAGCGCCTGGTCCGCGAGCGCGGGGACGCCGTCACGCATCTTCGGATACATCGGATCGTCGGCGTTTCCTTCGAGATGTCGGCGGAAGAACATCTCACCGAGCCCCGCGAGTTTATACGTCGCAAGCACCCAATAGAACGTTGGGTTGTCGTATTCGAAGCCGGTCTTTCGCTCGTAGCGATCGATGAGTTCCTGACGAGTCGGATAGCCATCGTTCGTCATGAACGGCTGATCGAGCGACGGAATCGCCGGCTCTGGGTCCTTCGGCTCACGCCAGTAGAACAGCATCCACCCGAGGTCGGTGAACGGATCGCCGAGCGTCGACAGCTCCCAGTCGAAGATCGCCGCGATCTTCGGATCTTCGGTGGGGCCGAACATCACGTTGTCGAGTTTGTAATCGCCGTGAACGAGCGTGTGCGGATACTGGTCGTCGCTCGGGACATTGTCCTCGAGCCACTCCATGACCTCGTACAGCTCCTCGACTTCCCGTTCGTCCTCGGTGACCTTGAACGCCCACTTCAACTGCTTGGACCATCGCTTGACCTGTCGGTGAGTGAACCCCGCTGGGTAGCCGAAGTCGCCCTTACTGAGCCCCACGGCGTCGTAATCGACGTCGTGAATCTCGACGAGCCGGTCGACCATCTCGTGGCCGATTCGCTCTCGTTTTTCCGGCGTGGCGAACCGCTCCGGTTCGGTGTCGCGGAGCACGTCACCGTCCTGTCGCTCCATCGCGTAGAACTCATCGCCGATGATCGTTTCATCCTCGCACGCGAGCACGGTTCGCGGAACGCGCACGTCGGTGTCCTGAAGGGCGTGTATGACTTTGTACTCTCTGAGCACGTCGTGGGCGTTTTCGGCGATGTCACCCGGCGGCGGCCGGCGGATGACGAGTTCCGTGTCGCCCCAGGTGACGAACAGCGTTTCGTTCGAGTGACCCTCTTGATGATGTCGGACGTCGTAGTCCTCAACGGACCCCAACTCCGCCGTCAGATACGCCCGTAGCGAGTCTTTGTTGACGATTCGACCGAAGTAGTCGGAGTCGGTCCCCGTCATACCGACTCACCACTCGATATCACTAACATTGTAAGACCACATGTGAGATCGTCTCACAAATATCTGCCGACATCGCTCGAAATACCGCCATACCTCCCGAACGATCGTGTTAGTCAGCGGACGGGAGTTTTACAATGTTTTACCGCGAAGAAGTGGTATGAGATACCACGATTCCCCCGAGGCGACCGAGCTCGCCGAACGCGCCAGCGAGTTCGTCGACGAGGTCGTCATTCCCGAAGAGCGCGGACTGCTCGGCGGTGGCCCGCCCGACGTCGACGTGATCGCGGACCTCCGCGAGGAGGCGAAGGATCGATCCGTGTACTGCCCGCAGATCGACGAGGAGTACGGCGGGATGGGACTCGATTTCAGGGACGTGTTGCCGCTGTTCGAGGAGGCCGGTCGGTCGCTCCTCGGCCCGACCGCGATGCGCGTCGACGCGCCGGACGAGGGTAACATGCACACGCTGGAACTCGTCGGCACCGAAGAGCAAAAACAGGAGTACCTCGCACCGCTCGTCTCGGGCGACATCCGATCGGCGTTCGCGATGACCGAACCGCGAGACGGCGGCGGCTCGGATCCGAAGATGCTTTCGACGACGGCCGAGTTGGACGGGGACGAGTACGTCATCGACGGGCACAAGTGGTGGACGACCCAGGGGCGTCACGCCGACGTCCTGCTCACGATGGCGATCACTGATCCCGAGGCGCACCCGTACAACGGTGCCTCGATCATCCTCGTCCCGACGGACGCCGACGGGCTCGAGTTCGTCCGCGACATCCCCCACCTCGGGCCCGACATGGACGGGCACGGCCACTCGGAGTTCGTCTTCGACAGCGTTCGCGTCCCCCGCGAGAACCTCCTCGGCGAGGAACACGCCGGCTTCACGATCGCCCAACAGCGACTCGGTCCCGCGCGACTGACGCACTGTATGCGCTTTTCGGGGATGGCGTCGCGCGCGCTGGACGTCGCGAAGGCGTACATGTCCGACCGCAACGCGTTCGGAACGAGCCTCTCGAACAAACAGTCGCTCCGGTACGAGATCGCCGACGCCGAGACCGAGCTTCACGGGGCCAGGACGATGGTCCGTCACGCCGCCGCGGAGATCACCCGCGGCGAGGAGGCCCGCGTTCCGGTCTCGATGTCGAAGATCTTCACCGCGAACGTCGCACAGAACGCGATCGACCTCGCGATCCAGTGTTGTGGCGGGGCGGGCATGTCCCGCGACCTACCGCTTGCGGACTTCTACGAGGCCGTCCGCGCGTTCAGACTGGTCGATGGGGCCGACGAGGTCCACAAGCGCGTCATCGCGCGCGACTCGTTCGACGGGGCGGTCGAGCACCTCGACGAACTGGAGAACCTGCCGACGTTCTGAACGGTCCTCAGCGATGAGGGTTATTCAACCGTCGATGCCGACGATTCCCGGTACCTCGCGGAGATCGTCGATCTCGTACGTCGTCTTCGGCCCCGTCGCGTCGGGACCGTAGCCGACAGTATCGATATCGAGCGCCGCCGCCCCGACGATGTCGTGACCGTACCGGTCACCGATCATGAGCGTCGCATCGGGATCGGCCGAAAGCGCGTCGAGCGCGTCTCGAAACATGCGCTCGTCGGGCTTGGTGTAGCCGACCGCCTCGGAGGTCGTGATGTGGTCGAAGCGGTCGCGGACGTCGAGCGCGCCGAGCAGGAGGTGTGCCTCCGGCGTGTCGATGTCGGAGACGATCGATTGATCGACATCGGTCCCCGAGAGACGCCTGATCGTTTCCGGCGCGCCGAGTTTGGGACGCACGGCGGCCGACACCGCCGCCTCCAGTCGCGCCCCCCAGTCGGCCGGCGGGTCGTTGTCGAAGAGTTCCGCCGTCGCCTTCGCATAGCCGTCGCGGGCGAGGCGGTATCGGGGTTTCTCTCTCCCTTTGAAGTGCTCGCCGAGAGCCGATGTCCACCGATCGAGCGCGGGTGACGAATCGAGATCCGCGTCGGCGGCGAGGTCCTCGATGAACGCCGCATATCCCTCGCGGATCGACTTCAGTTCGACGATGACGCCGCCGATGTCCCAGAAGACCGTTCGGTACGAACTCATGTGTGGTATCGTCGGCTTTCGTCGGTGCTATCGCTTTCGAGTCGACCCGTCGCCTCGAGGTGGGCCAGCGCACTCATCGTCTCGGGGATGAGATAGTTGACGTCGCACTCGCCGGCGACGGTGCGGGCGAGTGAGGGGGCCGTTTCGACGCCGTCTGCGACCAGGTCGACGAGGCGATCGAGGCGGTGATCGAGGCTCGATCGGTGGTGATCGACGACGTCAGCGAGGTCGGAGTGAACCGGGCCGTGTCCGGGGTACACCCGATCGACGTCGACCTCGGCCAGCCGTTCGAGCGCGGTGTAGAACGCCGCGAATGCGTCGCGGTACCCGTCGTCGAGTCCGTCGTGTACGACGACCGGCCGAAACGGGAGGATCCCCATGTCCCCGGCGAAAAGCGCGCGTTCCCCGCCGAGTTCCGCCGGATAGCTCAGGTGATCCGCCTGATGGCCTGGAAGGTGGACGGCGTCGACGGTGATACCCCCGACCGACGTCGAGTCCCCCGGTTCGATCCAGACGTCGACGGCTTCCGGGGGCAGTAACTCGGCGTTCCGGTCGAGCGACCTGACGGCCATTTCGACGAGGGTCTCGAGCCGTTCCCCCGAAAACCCCGCGTCGACGCAGTTCCGGCGGACGCGCTCCCCGAGCGCGTCTGACGCCCGTTTGAATCGCTCGCGCACGCTCGCGGGCGCGTGAACGGTGGCGCCGGTCGCCCCGAGGACGTTCGGGACGCCGCCGATATGATCGACGTGGGGGTGCGTGATCAGGACGTGGTCGATCTCGGCGAGCGATCTGCCGTGTTCCGAGAGGGCGGCTTCGAGGGCGTCGTCGCTCTGCGGCATCGCGGCGTCGACGAGAACCGGTTCGGGCCCGTCGACCAGATAGCACGCGACGTGCCCCGGCGGCCACTCGACGTCGAACTCCAGTCGGTGGATCGAGCCTTCCCTGCTCCGTTGGTTCATTCGCCGAAAGGTGGTCTGCCGGGCGGCATAAATCTTTGTTTCACGCTATCGCTTTTTTGTTTACCAATGTTTCGTAAAATTTCTCGGAGCATACCTTTATTAATAATCGCCGAGAACCGCGGACAACATGGCAGGAACGGACCACCGCGAGGAGCGTGAGCGTCGATGACAGATCGCTTTTCGATCGACGGACGGACAGCTGTGATCACCGGCTCGAGCCAGGGGATCGGTGCCGTCACGGCGAGGCAGTTCGCCTCGGAGGGCGCGAACGTCGTCGTGACGTCGCGGTCGCGGGATCGGATCGAGTCGGTCGCCGAGGAGATCAACGAGCGCGACGGGCCGGGCGAGGCGATCGCGATCGAGTGCGACGTGCGTGACCGGGCCGCCGTCGAGGCCCTCGTCGACGAGACCGTCGCGGAGTTCGGCGCGATCGATTCGATGATCAACAACGCGGGCGCGTCGTTCATGGCGAGCATCGACGACATCTCCGAGAACGGCTGGAAGACGATCGTCGATATCAATCTCCACGGGACCTTCCACTGCGCACAGATCGCCGGCAAACGGATGCAACGACAGGGCAGTGGCGGAACGATCATCAACTTCGCGTCGATCGCCGGAACGATGGGATCGAAGTACATGAGCCACTACGGGGCCGCGAAGGCTGCCGTGATCAACTTCACCACGTCGCTGGCCGGAGCCTACGCGGAACACGACGTTCGGGTCAACTGCGTCGCGCCGGGGCTCGTCGGGACGCCCGGCGTCGCTTCACAGATGGGGATCGATCCCGACGGGGTCGATCGGGCGGATATCGCGAAGGAGAGCGGTCTCCCAGCGGAGATCGCCGACATCGTCCAGTTCCTTGCCAGCGACGCATCCTCGTACATCGTCGGCGAAACGATAACCGCGCGGGGGGTCCCACCCCTAGAGGACGAACACCTGTGATAAAATAACAGAACAAGATCTACTCCTCCCGGTTGCCGCACAGCCCAGCGTCGACTCGCTCGTCGACGGCGCACGACTCGGTGAAGACCTCGGGTATGACACGGCGTGGCTTCCCGAGACGTGGGGACGAGACGCCGTCACGACGCCGACCTGCATCGCACGCGAAACCGAGGACATCGACATCGGCACGTCGATCATGCCCGTGTACTCGCGGTCGCCGGCGCTCATCGGTCAGACCGCGGCGACTCTCCAGGAGGTCTCCGAGGGTCGGTTTCGGCTCGGACTCGGTCCGTCGGGACCGATCGTCATCGAGAACTGGCACGGCGTCGAATTCGGGAACCCGCTGCGTCGCACGCGCGAGACGGTCGAGATCGTCAAAGGCGTGCTCTCCGGCAAATAAGTGGCCTACGGCGGCGAATAGTTCGAACTGGGAGGCTTTCGGCTCCGGTGTGAGCCGCCGGATCCCGCTCCAACGGTCGACACTGCAGGGATGGGCCCGAAAGCCGTCGAGTTGGCCGGTCGGTTCGCCGACGGCTGGCATGCCCTGCTTTTCACTCGCGACGGCCTCGAAGATCGGGTCGAAGATTTCGATCGCGGCTCCGAGATGGGCGGTCGGGATCGATCCCAACAGCGGGTCACCCTCTCGTTGACGTGCTGTGTCGACGACGACCCTGCGGTGGCGAAGCGACTCGTCAAACAGCACACCGCGTTCTATCTCGGTGGGATGGGAACCTTCTACCGCGACAACCTCGGGCGACAGGGCCACAAAGCCGTCGCCAACAAGATCTACCACAGTTGGCAAGACGGCAACAGGGAGGCGGCGATGGATGCGCTCGACGACGATCTCCTGGCGGAGATCGCCGTTTGGGGAACACCGGAGAAGGCACGCGAACACTTCGATCGCTTCTCCGACGTTGACGGCATCGATGCGGTTTCCGTGTCGTTCCCGCGTGCCGCGGATATCGAGCAGATCCGGACGACGGTACGTGCGCTCGCGCCGGAGTGAGCGCCGACCGGCGGGCGATTTATATACGAGGAGGGATCCACACCGACCCGTGCGCTGCTCCGTTGCCGGCGGCTCGCCAAGGCCGTAGTGTGATGCAATCGCGTCCGCGATCCACGTCCGCCGGTCGCATCTGGATCGCCTGCTCGCAACCGTCGGAGATCCATCACTCTGTCACCGGTGGTTGACCCACTGTTCTCGCCGTCGTGGCGTCCGGCGTTACAGCTCGTCGATCGCGGCTTCGATCTCGTCGATCGGGACCGGCCCAATCCACTTCTCAGTCGTCCACGCGTGCCGGACGACGCGGTCATCGTCGAGGACGAACACCGCGCGCCTCGGGGTTTTCGTCCCGGCCATCCCGTCGCGTTCGACGAGCAGTTCGTACGCGTCGGCGACGTCGCCGTTGAGGTCCGAAAAGAGGGCGAACGGGCTGTCGAGTTGCCGGATGAATTCGTTGATAGAGTAGGGACCGTCGCGAACGACTCCGTAGACCGGAACGCCGTCGAGCGCGTCCCACCCGCGGGTGGTGTATCGCGTCCACCAGTTCCGCGCGATGGCCGAAAAGACGAACCCGTCGAAGACAAGCACGCAGCCTACATTCCCGACGGACTCCGATAGCGCAGCCGGCCGAAACGTCTCGCCGTTGCACAGCAGTGCTTCGAAGTCCGGAGCAGTCTCCTCGACAGCTGGCGTCATACCAAACGGTCAAGCTGGGGCCACTTAATCACGGGGCTAGAGCGCAGTCGGACGCGACCGAGACGCCGCTACCGGCTGACGTCGATAGCCGAGCCGGCCTCCGTCGTCCCCCGTCTGACGAAGGAGAGAAAGAACGGCCGTCCGCAGCCCTCGGCGTCCGGGTCCCGCGCCGAGCCATCGCTCCCGCAGACGAATCGAACGCCCTCGGCCTCGTCGGATTCGTAGTCCTCATCGACCGAGACGTACGTCCACCCATCCAACGGATGCGGGGTGACCGATTTATCCGCGAGATATCCGTCGCGTGGCAGTTCGACGACCGTCTCACAGCGGGGACAGTAGTATGTGACCGGATACGTCATGATCGACGTACGTCCCGGTACCGTTTGGGCATGTCGCTCGGGGCAGTCTACCACCGCAGACGTTGGCGTGATTTTTTGCTTCTCGGCGCGTACCGAGGAGTATGACCGTCACGCTGTATCGGCTGGAGGGCTGTCCGTACTGCGAGTACGTCGTCGACGAACTCGACGAGTTGGGCGTCGAGTTCGATAGCATCTGGGTCGAGGGACTCCACTCGAAGCGCGACGAGGTGAAATCGGTCACGGGTCAACGACAGGTACCGGTGCTCGTCGACGACGAGTACGGCATCTCCATGAGCCAATCGGCCCGAATCATCGAATATCTACGGACGACGTACGGCGACGCGGCGTCGCGGGACGCCGTCGAGATCGAGGGCTGACGCCGATTCAGTCGTCGATATCGTGGGGGTCCAAGCCGGGATCGTCGACTGGGGGCGCACCGATCGAGAGGACAACGCCGCGCTCGTCGCTGACGTTTCGATGCCCGTGTCCGACCTTCGGTTCCGCGACCCAGAAGGTCCCGGGATCGGCGTCGACGTACTCGGTGTCGCCCGATCGTCCGAGCTTCAGCGAGAACTCACCCTCAAGGACGAAGTACAGCTCCTCCTGTTCGCTGTGGGCGTGATACTGGATCTCCTCACCGGGCTCGAAGTACCAGACGGTCGCCCGCATCTCCGACAGCCCGAGCTGTTCACCGATGGGACGAATGTCGAGATCCGGCGGCACCTCGTCGATTTCGGAGAGGTCCTTCAACGGAATGTCATCGAGATCGAGTACGTTGTAGTCCATGACACCTTCACGCACGAAAAGCGCGAACTAAAATGTACGTGTCACTGGACCTCGATGATGGCATCGGAGACAGATGGGTGGCACGAGGAGCGCCGCAGGCATTTTTATCTCGGGCGGCACAGTACGAACATGGATCGCGATGAACTCGCGCCCGTCGTCGAGGCGATCCGCACCGCGGACTCGGTCGTCGCGATGACCGGTGCGGGCGTCTCGACCGCATCGGGAATCCCCGATTTCAGATCCGAGGACGGGATCTGGAACGAGTACGATCCGAACGATTTCCACATCTCTCGGTTCCGAACTGACCCCGAAGGGTTTTGGCGCGAACGCGTAAGAATGATCGAGGAGGCGTTCGGCGGCGACGTCGAGCCAAACGCCGCTCACGAGGCGCTCGCGGGGCTCGAAGCCGACGGCCATCTGGGGACGCTCATCACTCAAAACGTCGACGGCCTGCATCAGGAAGCCGGGAGCGAGGATCCGATCGAGATCCACGGGAACGGCCAGCGGGTCGTCTGTACCGGCTGTGAACGCCGGTTTAGCGTCGATCCGATCATGGATCGAGTCCGTGACGGCGAGACGCCACCGACCTGTGAGCGCTGCGGTGACGTGCTCAAACCGGACGTGGTCCTCTTCGGCGAACGACTGCCGGAACACGAACTGTTTCGAGCCCAATCGGCCGCTCGGTCCGCCGATGTCTTTCTCGCCATCGGGTCGTCGCTCACGGTCGAGCCGGCCGCGTCGTTGCCGCGACGCGCCCACGAAAACGGTGGGACGCTCTGTATCGTCAACCTCGACCGAACGGAGCTGTCCGGACGGGCCGCATTCGATTCTCGCTCCGATGTAACTGAAACCCTTCCCCGTATCGAAGAATCGATTTGAACATCGATGAGCCACGATCCCTCGACGCGCACGATCAGTCGTCTGACAACCGAACCCTGACACCGTCCTCATCCGTCTCGGGAAACACCTTTCCGGGATTGAGAACATCGTTGGGATCGAACGCGGCCTTTATTTTCCGCATCATCTCGACGCCGATCTCGCCGTGTTCGGCCTCGAGGAATCGGCGTTTTCCCATCCCGATCCCGTGTTCGCCGGTCGCGGTCCCGCCGTATTCGAGGGCGCGTTCGACGACCGCGTCGTAGATCTCCTCTGCGGTGTGAATCATCTCCTCGTCGTCCGGGTCGACGAGCGCCGTGTAGTGGACGTTTCCATCGCCGGCGTGACCGAAACAGGGGAACAGGATCTCACGTTCGTCGGCGAGATCCTTCGCGAACCGGATGATCTCCGGATACTTGCTTATCGGAACGGTCACGTCGCCGGGATGACGGGGCGAGAGGTCCGGGTCGTACTGTTGGACCGCAAACGCGAGATCATCCCTGGCGCGCCACAGTTCGTCCATACGTTCGTCGCTCGAAGTCTCGAACTCCACGACGCCGTGGGACTCGATCACCGATCGGAAGAACTCGATCTCCTCGTCGATCCCGTGGTTCGCGTGAAACTCGAAGAAGATCATCGAGCCGTCCGGGAGTCCCGCGTCGAGGTAGTCGTTCGCCATCTCGGCGGCCAGTGAATCGATGAGTTCGATCTTCGCGGTGTCGACGCCGGATCGAACGGTGTCGAAGACTGCCGCGACGGCATCATCCATCGATTCGAAGACCGCACGACCGCCCTTGATCTGTTCGGGGAGCCCTTCGAGTTCGAGCGTCGAGCGCGTGACGACGCCCAGTGTGCCTTCGCTTCCGACGATGAGGTCTTTCAGATTGTAGCCGGAGGACGTCTTGACGGCGTTGCTCCCGAGTTCGACGACACTACCGTCGGCGAGCACGACTTCGAGTTCCAGTACCCAATCGGCGACTTCTCCGTACTTCACGGTCTTTTTTCCGGACGCATCGTTGACTATCATCCCGCCGATCGTCGAGAGGTCCGCCGACGAGGGCATCGGCGGGAAGAACATGCCGTGCTCCTCAACGGCCTCGTTTATCACGTTCCCCATCACCCCGGGTTCGACGTCGATCTGGAAGTCGTCGGGGCGGACCTCCAACACGGCGTTCATCTTCGTCATATCCATGCTGATCCCCTTGAACAGCGGTACCGGGTTCCCCTCGAGAGACGTGCCGGCGGCGTACGGCGTCACGGGAACGTCCCTCTCGTTCGCAGCGCTGAGAATCGTCGAGACGTCCGCCGTCGACTCGGGCCACACGACCGCGTCCGGCGTAACCCCCTCGCCGGTCGCTTCAGTCAGCCAATCGGTCGCGTGATTGTTCAGCGCCGACGGTTCGAACGAAACCGTCCCGTCGATCGAGAGGTCTTCGAGAAACGAGCAGTCGTAGGACATACACAAACCGGGTGACGCGTCCCGTATAAATGTATCCGCGAGCCACGGGCCATCGGAGCGTGACGGATAGCGCTCGGAGCCGCCGGACGGGGACAATCGGCAAGAACGAGCCACCCCCGAAATTAATGCCGTCCGTCAATTAAGGGTACGGAAGGATGAAAGCGCTCACAGTCACACAGTACGGCGACGCGGACGTGTTAACCATCAAGGAGAGAGGCCGCCCGGAGCCACGTGAGGGGCAGGTCCTCATCGAGGTCGAAGCGGCGGGCGTCAACTTCGCCGACATCATGCAGCGGCGAGGGCACTACCACGGCGGGCCCGAACCCCCATACACGCCGGGCATGGAGGTCGCAGGAACCATCGCCGAGGTGGGCGGCGGCGTCAACCGAGAGCCGGGAGAAAAGGTCGTTTCGCTCGTCAACGGCGGGGGGTACGCCGAATATGCGATCGCCGATGCGCGCGGTCTCCTCGAGATTCCGGACGGACTGAGTTTCGAGGAGGCGGCCGGATTCCCGGTCCAGTGGCTCACGGCACACAACTGCCTGCACGAGTGGGGCGAACTCGAGGGCGACGAGACCGTGTTGATCCACGCGGCCGCGGGCGGGGTCGGCAGTGCAGCCGTTCAACTCGCTGACGAGGCCGGAGCGACGGTGATCGGGACCGCCTCGACCGACGAGAAGTTGACGATGGCCGCTGACCTCGGGATGGACCACGGAATCAGATACATAGACGAGTCGTTCACCGAACGCGTCGACGAGCTCACGGACGGCGAGGGCGTCGATCTGGTGCTGGACGGGATCGGCGGTGAAACCAGCGACGAGAGCCTCGACGCGCTGAAATCGTTCGGGCGGATGGTCTCGTTCGGTGCGGCGTCGGGGACGCCCGGCCGCCCGAACACCACGGATTTGCTCTTCGGCAACAAGCGGGTCATCGGCTACCACCTCGGACGGGCGATAGAACAGCAGCCGATGAAGGTACTGGGAGCGGTACCGGAGCTCACGAACCTCCTCGCCGCCGGTATCCTCGAAGTGCGTGTCGGCCACGTGTTCGAGCTGACCGACGCGGCCGACGCCCACCGGCTTATCGAATCGAGAGAATCGAGCGGAAAGGTGGTGTTGGGTCCGTAGCGATGTGATCGGGGCGCGCCCCGGAATTATAAGCAACGAGAACGCCTACGTTCCATTGTGACTCACGGGGACGTGGACGTACTCGGCGTGGCTACTGACGCCGAAAGCAGGTGCGATCACTACGGGACCGAGCGTGACATCGTCGCGCTCAGGTTCGGTTGCTGTGAGAGATACTACGCCTGCCATAGGTGCCACGCGGAACTCGCCGATCACGAGGCCGAACCGTGGCCAGCAGATCGACGGGGCGAACCGGCAGCATACTGCGGCGTCTGTGGAGCGACGCTCACGGGAGCGGAGTATATGAGTGTCGAAGCGTGTCCAACGTGCGCTGCGGCGTTCAACCCAGGCTGTGCGAATCACTACGACCGCTATTTTGAGTGGGTTTAAAAGTAACACCAGGAAGAACGGTGGAGTCACCGACGCGACAGTTTATATACGGAGACGCGACCAGACCGCGCGTGGCGTGATGAACGCCCGGCGGCGATCGAGGTGAATGCGTGGAGCGTCGTCGTCGGATGGTCGAGCGGACGCCCCACCTGTTCGCCAACGAAGCGGGTAGACACCGTTTTGATCCTCCCGGCCGGATCGTCTCTCATGAACGAGACGGATCTCGCGTGGCGGACGCTGGACTCGGCGACCGACTACGAGTGTCCCGGGTTCGACGTCGTTCGTGACGACGTTCGCCTTCCCGACGGAACCGAGACTGACTTTCACTACGTGACGGAACCGCCGTCAGTCGTGATCTTACCGTTCACCGAGGACGGAGACGTCGTCGTCATCCACGAGTGGCGACACGCGGTCGGACGGATCAACTACGGGCTTCCGGCGGGCGGGCTCGAAGACGAGGATGATAACGTTCCAGCCGCGGCTCGTCGAGAACTGGCCGAGGAGACCGGCTACGAGGCGGATCGCGTCGAACGGCTGGCGACGTTCGAGCCCGCGAACGGCCTCTTCGACTCGACGTATCACTACGTCGTCGCCCACGGCTGCGTCCCCAACGGGGAACAGCAGCTGGATCACAACGAATCGATCGCCGTCGAGACCACGAGGTTCGAAGAACTAACAGCGCAAGCCGAAAGCGGAGAATTGCGCGATGGCCGATCGGCGCTGGCCGTGCTTCAGTACGCCCTCCGAGCCGGATCGTCCGGCGATTACTGATCGACGCTTACCGTTTCGATCTCGACGTCTTCTCGCGGCGCATCGTTGCGGCCGGTCGGGAGCGAGCCGATCTCTTCGACGACGTCCATCCCGTCGACGACCTGGCCGAAGACGGCGTGTCGGCCGTCGAGGTGCGGTTGGGCACCGAGCGTGATGAAGAACTGGCTGCCGTTCGTGTTCGGCCCGGAGTTCGCCATCGAGAGGATCCCCGCGCTGTCGTGGGTCAACTCGTCGTGGAACTCGTCGTCGAACTGGTAGCCCGGACCGCCGCGGCCCGTCCCCGTCGGATCCCCGCCTTGGATCATGAAGTCATCGATGATCCGGTGGAACGGAACGCCGTCGTAGAGCGGATCGATCCGCTTTTCGCCGGATTCCGGGTCTTCCCACGCGCCGGTTCCGGGTGCGATCTCGGTGCCGTCGTAGTCGTCGGCACCCGTCGCGAGGCCGATGAAGTTCTCGACCGTACGCGGCGCTCGTCCCTCGAACAGTTCGACGGTGATCTCGCCGTGGGTCGTTCGAATCGCTGCGGTCGGATTGTCGGGGTCGGAAACCGATCTCTGATCGCTCATATTAGAGACAGGTGTCGGGGTTGGAAAAGACTGCCGGCTTTCGGTTCCGTCACCGGTCATTCGGTCGTCATTTCGACCGAGACAGCCCGCGATAGCAATGCTCAGGGCGGCACCACCACCCCCCACGAGCGCTCGACGCGTACATCTCATAACCCCTGTACGCGGACGGCGGTCAAAAGTGCGGCCATCGTTTCGGCGCAAGAGCGAACCCACAGCCGTTTAACGCCACACGTGGAAGCCTTTGGTATGGTCCGGGATCCGTTGGCCAAAGACGACGGCCCAGACATCGACGTCGTGTTGGAGGCGTTGTACGACGAGGACTGTCGAACTATTCTCTCGGAACTGACGGACCCACGGACGGCGAGCACGCTCCTCGAACGGTGCGAAATCCCGCGATCGACGCTGTACCGAAAGCTCGATCTGCTTGTCGAAGCCACGCTCGTACAGGAGGGAACGGAGATCCGCGAGGAGGGTAGCCACGCCAACCGATACACCCCCGACTTTGAGGAGGTCATCGTGTCTCGAAACGAGGCGGGAGCGATCGAAATCGAAATCGAGCGACCGGCTCGGCGGGCCGACGAACGGCTCGCCGAGATGTGGTCCAAAGTGCGAAAGGAGTTATAGAGATGGCACACACGACAACAGGAATCGGAGTTCAGCTCGCGATTGCGGTGGTAAAGACGCTCATTCTCATCGTCGGGGGTCTTGTCACCTATCTCGCGTTCAGCGCGTATCGGCGCACGTACGATCGGTCGCTCGCGTTTCTCGCAGTCGGCTTCGCGTTGATCGTCGTTGGGGTCTTGCTCGCCGGCTTCACGTTCGAGTTGCTGAACATCGCACTCGGCGTCGGGGTTCTCGTGGAGAGTCTGTTCGTGCTCTTCGGATTGGGGATTATCGCCTACTCGCTCCGCGTTCGGTGAACGGTCCGGATCGAGTCCTCGCTTCGAAAGGCGTGACGTCGTCTCAACAGCGACTAGAACGCTCGAAGTTCGTCGAGGCGGTCGGCTGGTTCGCCCGACTCGATCGTCTCGTTTGCCACGTCGAGTCCCTCGGCGATGTCGACGACGTCCTCGGCGGCGTAGATCCGTAGCGCGGCGTTGACGGCGACGGCATCCGTGAACTGGTCTCCTCGATCGCCACGAAGGACCTCCTCGGTGATCGCGGCGGAGTCGACTGCGACGTCGTCGACGCCGAGGTCGTCGCTTTCGAAGTCCATGCCGTAGTCGGGAGTCTCGATGTCGAAGTCATCGATCTCCGAGCCGCAATCCCAAACGGCGACTTTGGTGGATCCGGGGCGGATGTCGTCGTATCCCTCCAGTCCTTGGAACATGACGATCCGTTCGATGTCGGCGGTCTCCGACGCGCCGAACGTGTCGATGATTCGCTTCGCGTACGGGAGATGATAAAATGAGCCGAGGTGGACGGACGCCGAAGCGGGGTTCGCGAGCGTTTCGATCGTGTTGACGAACGTCCGGACGCCCATCTGATCGCGCCGATCGAACAGCGCGTCGATCTCGGGGGCGAACTCCGGCTGGTAGTAGAAACCGAATCCGACCTCGTCGGTCATCTCGGCCGATTCGTCTGGCGACAGTTCGGTCCTGATGCCGAGTTCATCGAGGACGTGCTTGTAGGCGTCCTGCTTTTGCGTCGGTACTCGGTCACCGGAGTGAACGACAACTGGGGTCCCGGCCGCCGCGGCGACGAGCCCCGAGGCGACGCCGAGCAGCGCGGTTCGGCCCTTTCCGTCGTAGTTCGCCCCGCAGTCGACGGGATCACACGCCGGCTCGGCGATGTCGATCCCGTCGGCCATCACGTCGACGTACGCGCCAAGCTCCTCTGGCGTGTTCCGCTTCCAACGGTTCGCGAGCCAGAACGCGCCGAGCGTCGTCGGGTCCGGTTCCCCGTCGAGAATGCGGCGAAACGCCTCGGACGCCTGTTCGCGAGTCATGTCGTCGGCGGATTTGTGCCCCGAACCGACGACGTCGGTCATCAATCGTTTCAGCGGCCAGTCCCCGTATCGCTCGGTCGCGTGTGCCATAATCGAGATTCGGGTGTCGGAGGGAAAAATACATCCAATTCGGCGAGGGGTTCGCCGTTCCGGGACCGACGAAGCCTAAACCCCCGAGGCCGTATGGCGATCAATGACTACGCCGGCGATCGACGGTGACGACTGGCGGACGGACATCGACTCGGTCGACGCGGCGCTCATCGACGGCTACCAGTCGGGTTTTCCGACCGTGGAACGACCGTTCCGCGGCGTCGGGGAGTCGCTGGGAATCGACGAATCGGAGGCGCTCGAACGGGTGACTCGGCTCCGCGAGGCGGGGATATTCCGCCGTTTCGGGGCAGTTCTCAATCCGCCGGTCATCGGCGCGTCGACCCTCGCGGCGGTGCGAGCGCCGGAGGACCGTTTCGAGGACGTAGCGGCGACGATCAACGAGTACCGGCAAGTGAACCACAACTACCGACGCGATCACGAGTGGAACATGTGGTTCGTCGTGACGGCCGGATCGCTCGATACTCGCGATCGGATCATCGCCGAAATCGAGGATCGAACCGACTGTTCGGTGCTCGTGTTACCGATGCTGACCGACTTCTACATCGATCTGGAGTTTCCGGTCGTCAACGGCGATCGGTTCGCTCGGGAGTCGATCGATTCAACGGCCGTGACGGCGACGCGGATCTCCGAGACGGCGACGGCGGACCTCTCGGCGCTGGATCGGCGGCTGCTGCTCGAAATTCAGGACGGGTTCCCGCTCTCGGCGACGCCGTACCGGGATATCGCCGAAGAGATCGGTGCGCCCGTCGGCAACGTGTTGACCGCTATCGAGGGGCTCCTCGAGAACGGCTGTATCAAGCGCATCGGCTGTGTCGTCAATCACGTCGTGACTGGGTTCGACGCCAACTGCATGGTCGTCTGGGACGTGCCGGACGCCGAACTCGATCGATTGGGCGAGACGGTCGGCGAACTCCCGTACGTGACGCTGTGTTATCACCGGCCGCGGCGGCCAGCGCAGGGGTGGCGATACAATCTGTTTACGATGATCCACGGCCGCGAGTCCGAGGTCGTCGACGAGAAGATCGACGAGTTGGCGGCCGAGTACCTCCCGTTCGATCACGAGCGACTGTACTCGACGGAGACGTTGAAACAGACCGGCGCACGGTACGACGAGATCGTTAGCAGCGGTGAGTCATCACTCCACGACTGAAGACGCGGCTTTCCCTACATCCATGATCCGATAAAACCTCGTGGAACGCGCCCGCGGTTCGTGTGGGTACTCCGAACGGTCGGGTCGAACGCGACTACGTCGAGCCGTACCGCTTCAGGTCGTCGACTCGCTCGCAGAGGGCGTCCAGGCCGGCGTTGATCTCGTCGACACGTCCGGCGACGCCGTCGACCGGAACAGCTCCATTGGGAGTCGGATCCACGAGACCGTCGTCCTCCAGCATGCGGAGGGAGTATCTCGTCTTGTGTTCATCGATCCCTGTCACCTCAGCGATTCGGGAGATGCCGATCGGGTGGTGCGAGAGGACAGCCTCCAAGACGAGGAGGTCCCGCTCTTCTTTCCGGAGCTGTCTCGCCAGCCGATCAATCATTCGACCATCGGTACCGACCGGACGGTCAAAACGATATCGGAGTCGGGCGGCGTCAGGAGGCGGGGGTGCTCGCAGACGCGAGCAGTTCCTCGAGCCACGGCTCGTTCCGACACGCCTCGAACGGGATTGGCTCCGAAGGCGACGCCGACTGCGCACCGAGGGACCGCTCGTACCAAGCGACGTCGTGCCACGCGCCGAGTTTGTATCCCGCCTCGGGAAGGACCCCGACTCGTTCGAAGCCGAACGACTCGTGAAAGCCGACACTCTCGGGATTCGGCAGCGTCACGACGCCGTAGGCGCTCTTAAACCCCTGTCGATCGAGCGTTTCCAACAGCGCGGCGTACAGCGCCGAACCGAACCCTCGACCCCGACGCTCGCGGTCGAGATATATCGACAGTTCGACGGTCCACCGATACGCGTCTCGCTTTCGGAGCGGAGCCGCGTACGCGTATCCGAGCACGTCATCGTCGTGTTCGGCGACGAACCACGGATGCGTTTCGAGCCGCGTTCGGATATCCGACGCGACGGCCTCGGGAGCCGGAGGCGTCTCTTCGAACGTTGTGGCCGTCGTCTCGACGTACGGGCGATAGACCGACGCGATCGCCTTACCATCGGAGGGCTCCGCGATACAGAGCGTGAAAGCGTCCATGCCGTTCGTTCGGCGTTCGGCGCCAAATCGCTGATGGGATCTGCGACAGTGGCCGAATCAGACGATCACAGTGAGCAAAAAACATATCTCTCGGCAGAACGCAGTATCTGTATCAGGATGAACGAGGTTCAACTCGAGGTCGCAAAGGCGTACCCCAACGACTCCGGACGGGGGATCGCACGCCTCGATCCGGACACCCTGCTCCATCTCAAGCTGTCGCCGGGCGACATAATCGAGATCGAAGGGGCCGACACGACGGCGGCGAAGGTCTGGCGGGCCGACCGACAGGACTGGAACACTGACACGGTCCGGATCGACGGATTCACCAGACAGAACGCCGACATCGGGATCGGCGAACGGGTGACGATCCGGAAGGCAGAGGCGACGAAGGCCGAGCGGCTCGTGCTCGCGCCACCGGAGGAAGCGTCGGTCCAGTTCGGGTCGGACGCAGCAGGCATGGTCAAACGGCAGATACTCAAACGGCCGGTCGTCGAGCGCGACATCGTTCCCGTGATGAGCTCGACGAACCACCCGTTCATGCGTTCGCCGGGGCAGGCGATCCCGCTTATCGCCGTCGAAACCGATCCGGAGGGCGTCTGTCTCATCACGGAGGATACGGAAGTCGAACTCCGCGAGGAACCGATCGCCGGGTTCGAAAAGACCGGCGGCGGAATTACCTACGAGGACATCGGCGGCCTGCAAAGCGAGATCCAGCGGGTCCGCGAGATGGTCGAGCTGCCGATGAAACACCCGCAGATCTTCAAGAAACTCGGCATCGAGCCGCCGCAGGGCGTCCTGCTGCACGGCCCGCCAGGCACCGGGAAGACCCTGCTCGCGAAAGCGGTCGCCAACGAGACGTCGGCGAGTTTCTTCTCCATCGCGGGCCCCGAGATCATCTCGAAGTACTACGGCGAGTCCGAACAACAGCTCCGCGAGATCTTCGAGGACGCCACCGACGAGTCGCCCTCGATCGTCTTCATCGACGAACTCGACTCGATCGCGCCCAAGCGCGAGGACGTGACGGGCGAAGTCGAGCGGCGCGTCGTCGCCCAGCTGTTGACGATGATGGACGGGCTCGAATCACGCGGGCAGGTCATCGTCATCGCGGCGACGAACCGGGTCGATTCGGTTGATCCAGCGCTTCGCCGCCCCGGTCGGTTCGACCGGGAGATCGAGATCGGCGTCCCCGACGAGACGGGACGCAAGGAAATCCTCCAGATTCACACGCGGGGGATGCCGCTCTCGGACGACGTCTCGCTTGACCACATGGCCGACGAGACGCACGGGTTCGTCGGCGCGGACATCGAGAGCCTGACGAAGGAGGCGGCGATGAAGGCGCTTCGGCGGTACCTCCCCGAGATCGATCTCGACGAGGAGGACATCCCGCCGAGCCTCATCGATCGGATGATCATCAAGCGCCGCGACTTCCGCGGCGCGTTGAACGAGGTCGACCCCTCGGCGATGCGGGAGGTCCTCGTCGAGCTCCCGAAGATCTCGTGGGACGACGTCGGCGGACTTGAAGACGCGAAGGGGCAGGTCAAAGAGTCCGTCGAGTGGCCGATGAACGCCCCCGAGAAGTTCGAACGGATGGGGATCAGCCCGCCTGCTGGCGTCCTGCTGTACGGCCCGCCCGGAACCGGAAAGACGCTGATGGCGAAGGCCGTCGCCAACGAGACCAACGCCAACTTCATATCGGTCCGCGGTCCACAGCTGCTCTCGAAGTGGGTCGGCGAGAGCGAGAAGGCGATCAGACAGACGTTCCGAAAGGCCAGGCAGGTCTCTCCGACGGTGATCTTCTTCGACGAGCTCGACTCGTTGGCTCCCGGACGCGGAACCGACACCGGTTCGAACGTCTCCGAACGGGTCGTCAATCAGCTGTTGACCGAACTCGACGGCCTCGAAGAGATGGACGACGTGATGGTTATCGGCGCGACGAACCGCCCCGACATGATCGATCCGGCGCTCATCCGATCGGGCCGCTTCGATCGGCTGGTCATGATCGGCGAGCCCGACACCGAGGGGCGCGAGCAGATTCTCCGGATTCACACGGGTGACACGCCGTTAGCGCCCGACGTGAGTCTCCGCGAACTCGCCGAGATCACCGGCGGGTACGTCGGTTCGGACCTCGAATCGATCGCCAGAGAGGCCGCCATCGAGGCGCTCAGAGAGGACGACGACGCCGACGAGGTCGAGATGCGTCACTTCCGACAGGCGCTCGAGTCGGTCCGGCCCACGATCACGGACGATATCCGCGAGTACTACGAGCAGGTCGAAGACCAGTTCCGCGGCGGCAGCCCGGACGGTCGACAACAGCGCGGCGGGCGGATCGGCTTCCAGTAAGGCGGCCGCCCGGCTTTTTTCCGAGCGTCGTCGAGAGGAGACGGTCGGTCAGTCGAGGCCGATCCCCAACGCTGTGACGAGAACTCGTCCCTTCAGCACGACGAATCCACCGGCTATGAGGCCGAAACCGATGATCATCGCGGGCGTCAGCGCCTCATCGAGTAGCACGATACCCCCGAGAGTGGCGAAGATCGGCACAACGTAGGAGACCAGATTGATCTCGAGCGGGCCGAATTCTGCCAAGAGCGTAAAGTAGATCATGTAGCCCACAGCGCTGCCGAGTACGGCGAGGTACAGGACCGAGAGGGCTCCGAGAAGCGTCGGGGTGACGTCTGCGAACCGCTCGCCGATCCCGAAACTACCGACGTGAAGCACGACGCCGCCGACGAGCATCGCCCACGCGGTCATTGCCCCGATCCCGAGCGTCGGAGCGAGCCGTCGGAGCAACACGCTCCCGAGAGCCACGCTCACGCCGGCGGCGAGCACGAACCCCATGCCGACGAGCTCCGCGGAGAACAGGTTCCCCGGATCGGGCTGTGCGATGACGCCGACGCCGACGAGGCCCATCCCGACGCCGAGCAGTCGACGTGCGGTGATCGGTTCGGACGGGAGCAGGACCGCCGCGAAGCCTGCCGTCAAGAGCGGGATGAGCCCGTAGAGGATTGAGGCGATCCCGCCGGGAACGGTCTGTTGACCGATGAACAGCAGGCTGTTTCCGGCGATGAGAAACGCCCCAGCGGTCGCGATCGCCAGGCCGTCGCTTCGAGTGTGTGGTACCCACTCGACGCCCCGAATCACGAGAAACCCGAGCAGCGCGACCCCGGCGACGTCGTATCTGACGGCCGCGAACAGAAGCGGTGGGAACGAATCGAGACCGATCGTGATCGCGGGAAACGTGAGTCCCCAGAGCGCGGAGAGCGCGACGAACAGACCGAGGTTTCGCGCCCGACTCATCGGGATACTCGTTGGAGAGCGATCGAAGCCCGTGCTGATCGGGGACGTAGGACGGCAGATCGCCGCGTGGGGAGAGACATATCCGCGCTTCGGTGCACTCGCTGAAAAACGATCCGAGTTCGTTCCGAGTCGGATCGACGTGGCCGAAGCGCACGCCCAGAACCGCCGACATTATAATCGCCGCGGTTGGGGATGTGCCATGGTGATCCTACACACCTGTCTGAACGTGACCGACGTCGAACAGTCCGTCGAGTGGTACGTCGAAAACCTCGGATTCGAGGAGTCGTGGGGCTTCGAAACCGAAGACGGCGAGACCGTCAACCGGTACGTCGCCGACGAGAACGGGATGGAGATTCAGCTGTCGGAGACGGCGGGGGAGACCCCCGCCGAAGACGGCGATCTCTGGGACCACCTCGCGGTGAAGGTCGACGACGTCGATACCGCCTTCGCGGATATCGACAACCACGGCGTCCGACAGGAGCCGACGGATCAACCCATCGCAGATGCCCGAACGGCCTTCATCGAGGATCCCGACGGACACGTCGTCGAGCTGGTCGAATCGCTCGACGAGTAGCACTTCAGTTATTCGAGGTCGTCGCTTGTTTCGATCCGGACCTCGTTTCGCAGCGATGCTCCGGAGTCCAATCGGCCGACGTTCTCGGCGACGATGTCGGCGAGTCGCTCGTAGTACGCCGGCGTCGAACCGGCCGAGTGTGGTGTGATGAGCGCGTCATTGAGCCCCCACAGCGGGTGGTCGTCCGGCAACGGCTCGGGGTCAGTCACGTCGAGGGCCGCGCCGCCGATCCACCCTCGGCGGAGGTACTCGACCAGCGCATCCGTGTCGATTACCTCGCCGCGGGCGACGTTGACGAGTACAGCGTCCGGCGGGAGCGTTCCGAGCTCCTCGGGACCGACGAGCCCGCGCGTTTCGTCGGTGAGCGGGCAACACAGGACGACGAATTGACTGCGAGCGAGCGCGTCGTGGAGGCTATCCGGTCCGAGTACCTCGTCCGTCGGGCCGCCCGATTCCGGCGTTCGACGCACGCCGATCGTGTCCACGCCGAACGGTTCGAGACGTTTCGCGATTCCTCGGCCGATGGCGCCCAGGCCGACGATCGTCACGGTCGATCCCGAGAGTTCGGTCGGCGTGGCCGGCTGCCAGGTGTCCGCCCGCGCCGCCTCGTGCAGTCGGCGCGAAAACGCGAGCATGGACCCGATGGCCTGCTCGGACGCGTTCGGTGTGTGGACGCCCGCGGCGTTCGTCACGCGGACGCCGTGCTCGGCGAGCGCGTCGAGCGGGAGGTGACTGGTGCCGACGTACGCGCACGCGAAGACATCGAGCGCGTCGGCGCGCTCCAGCAGGGAGCGGTCGAGCCGGAGGCCGGTGACCACGTCGGCCGTCGGGATCGCCTCGCGCTCCTCGTCGGGCGTTCGCGCGTATCGGATCGCGTGTCCGTCGAGCCGCGACCGGAGCGCTTCGGCGTACGATTCCGTGGGAATTCCGTGAACCCCCTCACGGAGGACGAGTAGCTCCATGGAACGGGGTTACGCGGGATGATATTTCAATCCCGGCGGGTAGAGACGGACAAATCAGCCTGACAGCGGAACGACGACGGTGGGGATATCGACCGACTCGACCAGCTGTTGAGTCGTGCGTCCGAGCGATGGGCCAGCGCCGGGATCGCCGGCGTGTGGTCCGATGAGGACGATATCCGGCGTGTAGTCGTCGATCGCCGAGACGATCGCCGGTGTCGGATCGCCGCCGGCGTGGATTCGCTTCGTTTCGACGTTCGCGTACCCGAGCAGCCGAGCGTTCGCGACGTTCAGTGCGTCGGCGGCGTCGCGGGCGTCGGGGCCCGAAACCGAGACGAAGGTGACCGTATCCGACGAACCGAGTCGGGGCTCGAGATAGTCACAGGCGGCTGCGGTCGTGTGGACTGAATCGGTGGCGATCAGCGCGTGCATACCGACACGTCGCCGTCGCGCCGTTCGAACGTTTCGGTGGCCGTGGACGCGCTGCCGCGAGCAGCGATCCGAACCGCGCCGCTTAGGAGGCCGCCTGCCGAGCCACCGGTATGACGAGTCGTCGGCAGTGGATCACGCTCGGATTGGCGACGTTCACCCGGTTTTCGGGGGCGATCCTCATGGGAACGGTACTGGCGGTCATCGTCGAGGCACGAGCGTCCGCCTTCGCGGCCGGGCTCGTCGGGACGGCGTACTACGCCGGATTGATGCTCTTCTCGCCCTTTTGGGGCGCGTTCGCTGACATCACCGGTCGCAGACGACTCGTGTTGATCGTCACCGGAATCGGCGGGCTGTTGGCCGTCCTTCCGCTCCTCGTTGCCGATAGCGTCCCCGTCGCAATCGGCTCCCGGGGCGTGTACGCCGCCTTCCTCGCCGGGTTCGCACCCGTCGCACTCACCATCGCGAGCCACCACGGCGGGACCGCCGGTCGGGGGCGATCGATCGGACTGTTCAACAGCGCCAGATCGGGCGGTTTCGCGTTCGGGTACGTCGTTTCGGGGGCGCTCTTGGAGTACGTCACGCCGGTCGACATCTACTGGGCGATCGCGGCGATCACCGCGGTATCGACGGTCGCGCTGGTCGCCGTTTCGGATCCGACGCCGACGCCGGCCCGCGACGTTTCCGTCGGCGAACTGATCGCCGAGACGCGCCGCCGCCTGTTTCCAGCCCCGTCTGACCGGGGGCATCTGCACCGAAACGGGCTCGCATGGCTCTATGTTGCCGTCACGCTGCGGAACGTCGCCGTGCTCGGGATCATGGCGATCATCGCGCCGTATCTCATCAGCGTCGTCGGCGTCGCGGAGTTCACGATGGGCGTGTTGCTCGCGTTCAACCACGGCTCGCAGACCGGATTCATGTACGCGCTGGGAATCGTTTCCGACCGAACGGGACGGAAACCGCTCGTCGTCGTCGGGATGGCCGGGAGCGCCGTCTTCGCGCTGCTGGCGGCCGGGTTGACGCTCGTTCCCCCCGGTTCGCTCCGGCTCGTCTTCGGGGCGGGGACGTTCGTGGTACTGGGTGCGTCGTTCTCGGCGATGACCATCGGCGGACTGGCGTTCATAAGCGATGTCTCTCCGGAGGGCCGCGAGTCGGAACTCATGGGGATCCGCGAGACCGCGAGGGGGATCGGCGGTGTCGCCGGGCCCGCCGCGGTCGGCGCGGTCGCGACGCTCTCGAGCTACGAAGCCGCGTTCGCCGCGGCGAGTCTCCTCGCTGTCGTCGCCACCGTCGTCGTCGCACGGGGGCTGCGCGAGACGTACGACGGGGAAACTGGAAGGGTCGTCGTCGACCCCTGATCGACCCGACTACTCGCCAACGAACTCCGGGGGTTCGTCCCCGCCGAAGGCTGCGTGTCCGCGAGCGAAGTCGGTCGTGTCGGTGAGCTCCGCGATCGTTTCGCCCTCGTTGGCCAACTGCGTCTCGAGCGGATTGTCGAGGCTCTCCGCGAGCAGTCGTTTCGTCGCCGCGTATCCCTTCGTCGGCCCCGAAGCGAGCCGCGAAGCCTCCTCGGAGAGCCGCGCGTCGAGTTCGTCATCGGCGACGACCTCCGTGGCCAATCCGATCTCGACCGCTTCCTCGGCACCGATCGGCTCGTCGCGCAACGCGAGTTCCTGGGCGCGTCGAAGCCCGACGAGTCGCGGAAGGAGATACGTCGAGCCGCCGTCGCCGGAGAGGCCGATTCTCGGATAGGCGAACTCGAAGCGCGCGGACTCGGCGGCGAGGACGATGTCACCGCAGATCGACGGGCCGAGTCCGCCGCCCGCTGCGACGCCGTTGACACCCATGACGACGGGCTTCGGGGCGCGAACGAGCTGGCTCACGAACTCGTGGAGCCCGGCGGCGAGGCTCCGAACGTGGGCTTCGTCGGTGCCGTCGGCAGAGAGCTCCGTCAGATCGGCACCCGTGTTGTACGCCGGACCGTTCGCCGTCACGGCGATCGCCCTGATCTCGTCGTCGCTCACGAATTCGTGTGCGGCGTCGGGGAGTTCCTCGCCCATCCGCGCATTGATCGAATTGTGCGCGTCGGGGCGATCAAACGCGATCGTTCCGACGCCGTCCGCCTGGGTACACTCGAGAGTTTCGTACGCCATACTCCCCGATCGACGGCCGACCCCTTAACAACTGGCCGTCACGACGGCTCACTCGAAGCGCTTCTCGACGCTCTCGGCGTGGGCCTCGAGTCCTTCCGTCCGGGCGAGCGTGGTCACCGTCGCGCGGATCTCGGCGAGGGCATCGTGGTCGAGTTTCTGCACCGTCGTCGACCGCAGGAAGTGGTCGACCGAGAGGCCGCCGGCGACTTTCGCCAGCCCCCCGGTCGGGAGCACGTGGTTCGGACCGGAGGCGTAATCGCCAGCGGCGACCGGAGAGTTGTCGCCGAGAAACACGCTCCCCGCGGAGCCGATGCGATCCAAGAGCCCCTCCTCGTCGTCGGCGACGATCGAGAGGTGCTCGGCGGCGTACTCCTCGGCAAAGAGGACGGCTTCGGACATCGATCTGGCCGAAAGGACGCCCGACGCGTCGTTGTCGAGGGCCGCCTCGATAGTCTCGGATCGGTCGCGTTCCGACACCTGCGCCTCGCAGGCCACGACCACGCTCTCGGCGGTCTCGGGGTCGTCGGTCACGCAGACGACGGAGGCGTTCGGATCGTGCTCGGCCTGAGCGAGCATGTCGGCGGCGACGAGGTCCGGATCCGCAGTGTCGTCACAGACGACGAGCAGTTCGGAGGGGCCGGCCAGGAAGTCGATCTCGACATCCCCGCGGACCTCGGCCTTCGCCGCTGTCACCCACTTGTTCCCGGGACCGACGATCTTCTCGACGGAGGATATCGTCTCCGTCCCGTACGCGAGCGCCGCGACCGCCTGCGCGCCGCCGATCTGATAGACGGCGTCGGCACCGGCGACGTGGGCGGCCGCCATGGTGGCTGGATTGAGCTCTTCGGCGGGCGGCGTCGCGACGGCGACGTGATCGACGCCCGCCACTTTCGCTGGAATCACACCCATCAGGACGCTCGACGGGTAGGCTGCCGTGCCACCGGGTGCGTAGACTCCAACACGGTCGATCGGTCGATACCGGCGACCGAGTTCGCGACCGTCAAAGGAGTCGCGCCAGTCGTCGGGGACCTGCCGTTCGTGAAACGCGCGGACGTTTTCTGCCGCCGTCTCGATCGCGTCGCGGACGTCGGCGTCGACCCGATCGTGCGCGCGCTCGGCGTCGTCGGTGACGTCGAGATTGCCGATCGTCACGTCGTCGAACTCCTCGGCATAGGAGCGGAGGGCGACGTCACCCTCCTCGCGGACGCGGTCGATGATCTCGCGCACCGCCGACCGAGCGTCATCGACGCCGGCGTCGCGGTCGAAAAGCGCCGCCCGCTCCGTCGGGGAGAGGTCGGCGACAGCTCTCACGTTCATGGCCGATGTTGGACCGCGACGTGCAAAGCGGTTTCCTTCCCAGGCGTCCGACTCGCCCCACGGATGAGGAAAAACACTTTGCCTCCCCGTCGCCTATCGAAAGGCAATGTTGAGCGCCGTCATGGAGGACTACATCAAGGCGATATACGCCATCGGGAACGACACCGGTGAGCGCGTCGGGACCTCCGAACTCGCCGAGTATCTGGACGTCACCTCCCCGACGGTCTCCAGTATGTTGAAGAAACTCGAAGAGCGCGGGCTCGTCGACCGCGAGGAGTACCGCGGCGTGAGGCTCACCGAGGAAGGCGAGATCGTCGCCCTCGAGATTCTCCGTCACCACCGCCTGTTGGAGTCGTTTCTGACCGACCACCTCGACTACGACTGGGCCGACGTGCACGAGGAGGCCGACCGGCTCGAACACCACGTCTCCGAGGAGCTGACGGCGCGAATCGCCGACGCGCTCGACAACCCCGGCGTCGACCCCCACGGCGATCCGATTCCCGACGCGGACCTCAAACTCCCAGATGAAAGGGGGCGGTCGCGGCTCTCGGACGCATCGGAGGGTGACCGCGCCATCGTCAGACGCATTCGCCACCAAGGAGACGAGGAACTCCGGTACCTCTCGGACGCGGGGATCGAACCGGGAACCGAGGTCGAAGTCCTCGAAGTCGCCCCGTTCGGACTCGTCACCGTTCGGACGCTGAACGGCGATCAGAGCCTCCCGAAAGAGATCGCCCGATTGATCGAGACGACGCCGGCGACTGAAGCCGAAGCCTGACTCGTCACTCGAGCGGCCGGATCCCGGAGACCGCGAGCACCGACCTGAGCGTGAGAAACGCGATGAGCGCACCCCCAGCGAGCATCGTCGGCGCGGAGAACATCGCGGCGGTTTCCGGTGTGACGACGAGCCTCGAAAAGCCGCGGATCACGAAGCTCAACGCCACGAGGCCGAACGCGAGCGCGGAGAGTTTCACGAACGTGGCCTGCTGCATCGGCTGTCTGATCGCCGTCGGTTCCACGGAATAAAAATGCTATCGATGTTCGAACCGGGTCGCGATATCAGAGCAGGTCGGCGTCCTCGAGCCCGTTCATCAGGTCGTCGACGAGCTCCTCGACCGAGTCGTACGGGAAGTCCTGACTGTCACCGGCTTTGGCGTTGAGTTCCATCGCTGTCATGGAGAAGTCACCGGATTCGAACTTCGTCCCCGGCCCCTGCGGGAGCGCCGGGAGGAGGTCCATCGGACTGTTGACTGGGTACTCTGCGCCCTCGAACGCCTCGGTGAACTGCTCTCGGAGCTCGTCTTTGTCTACCATCGTAGCCACGTATTCAACATACACTTAGTTTAACGTTGTGATTCGGGGAGTGGCGACGGTGACGGTTCCCGTTGCCGGCCCTGTCCGAGTACCGAGGTTTAACATCCTCAGAGCGCTGGTACAGATACATGCAAGAGGACGCGGGGGCCAACCCAAACTCGCCGGGGGAGGCTCGAACGGAACCGCCCGACGGGCCCGAGGACCTGCTCGCGACGTTGTTTCGAAGCGGGCGGGCGAACGCGATGTTCGCGTGGCCTCTCGTCAGCGTTTTGGGCCTCGTTCTGGTCGAGAGCTTCCTCGATTTCGACCGCCTGTGGATCCTCTTCGTGACGACGATTGGCCTCATCGTGGTCATCCCGCCGATCGCCTACCGAGACTGGCGGGTGATGCTCCCCTGGGAGGTTCTCATGCTCGCGCTCGCGCCAGTGTTGGTCCGCGGGCTCTTCGGGGGGGAGCTTGGAACGTTCGCGTACTACCTCTCGGTCGCGGGATTGGCGCTCATCGTCACCGTCGAGTTGCACATGTTCACCCGAATGCGGATGACCCACTGGTTCGCCGTAGTGTTCGTCGTGATGACGACGCTCGCCTCGGCGGCTGCGTGGGCCGTCGTGCGGTGGAACGCAGACCGGCTGCTCGGCACCGAGTTTCTCTCGACGCCGAGCGTGACCGGCGAGGAGGCCAACGCGATGCTCATGACCGAGTTTGTCTGGGTGACGCTGGCCGGAATCGTTGCGGGAGTACTCTTCGACGCGTACTTCAAACGGCGCGGACGGCTGCTCGGCCATCGGCTCCGATGGGTGATACAGCGATGACGCTGTTGCCCCGACCATCGGTTCCGAACCAACGGCGCCTCACCCGAGGGATACAACTTCTGTTGATCCTGCTCGTCGTCTACGGAGTGGTCGTGGGGGAGCCGAAGGCGATCACCAACGGAACAATCTCGCTTTTGATCACGTTCGCGCCGGCAGTGATGGAGCGAAACTACCAGCTCCCGCTCGACCCGTGGCTGGGCCTGTGGATCACGCTCACCGTCTTTTTGCACACGGTGGGATCGGCCGTCCTCTACGCGCGCCTCGGTTGGTGGGACCACCTGACACACGCCATGTCGGCATCACTTATCGCGGGTGTGGGCTACACGTTCGCCCGCGCGATCGACATTCACAGCGATCGGATCTATCTCCCCCGTCAGTTCTACTTCGCCTACGTGCTCGTCATCGTCCTCTCCTTCGGCGTGATCTGGGAACTGTTCGAGTTCGGGCTGGATCTCGCTGCTGACGCGACGGGGATCACCATGCCGCTCGCACAGCACGGCCTCGACGACACGGTTCGAGATCTGATGTTCAATTCGCTCGGCGCGCTCGCAGTCGCGGCGTTCGGACAGGTTCACCTCTCCGGGATCGCGGAGCAACTGTTGGAGGAACTCGTCCCGGAGTACGCCGAAGATCGTTGACTGGAACCGACAACAGGTGAAGAGTCCGGCGGGGAGATCAATCGGTCCGTTCGACCACGCCACCCATCAGAGCGCGAACGTTCTCCTCCTCAGAGGACCCAACCTGGGTCGGATAGACGCCGACCGTGATGAGGTGATCGTTGGTCGTCTGCACGCTTTCGGTGATGTGGATGTTCACGTCCACGGTGGTCCCGTTGACCTGTGCTTTCCCCTCGAAGATCGATTCGACCGTCTCCTGGTCGAGGATCCTGACTTCGCCGTCGGAGACGTGCTCGACGTTGTTGATCCCCTCGAAGTCGGCTTCGAGCAGGTCGACCAACTCCCTCGTGGACATCTCGGCGATCGGATTGAACGCCTGCCCAGCGATCGAGATCTGTGGCGAGGTGAGGAGGACGAACGCCGCCACTCGAACGCTACCGAAGGGGCCAAGACTGATCGACTTCTCGTGCTCCGTGAGGTAGTTCGTGACGACGATCTCCTCGGAGACCCCTCCGAACCCGACGGTTTCCCGCACGACGAGATCCCGGACGTCGGTCTGTTCGTACCCCGTCTCCTCACGAACGGCGGGGTCGACCCCGGCCGGCGTCGCTTCGTACTCGTCCAATCCAGCGGTTCCGAGACAGCCAGAGAGCGCTGAGACGGTGAGTCCGCCCGCCCCGGCGAGGAGTGCTCTTCGTCTCATTCGGCGTACCTGGGCACGTGATACATATGGGTTTGTTGGCCGAAATGCTTCGCTCGGAGCAGCGACACGTCACCGTGAAGAGGGTGGCCAGACAATATGGAACATGGCTCGTCGGGTCACGGACGGCGTCACGCTCCTTGAGATCGCGTGGCCCGAGCCGATCGGCGCGAACGCGTACCTCGTCGACGATGGGGAGGTGACGCTCGTCGACGCCGGAGTGCCGCTCCCCCGCCGCTCGCTGACCGGCCAGATACGAGCGGCCGGATACGCCGTCTCTGAGATCGATCGCGTGCTCTTGACGCACTACGACATCGATCACGTCGGGGGGTTGGCCAGGATCGACCTCGACGCGCCGGTCTACGTTGGCGCGCTGGATTGCCGCCTCGTTCGTCGTGCGTGGTCGCCGTCGTGGCGGCATCACAAGGGGGCGTTTCACCGGATCGTGCGACGGCTGTACCCGCTTTCGGGGATCGAGCTTCGCCCCGTCGTCGACGGGGACCGGATCGGCGGATTCGACGCGTTTCACACGCCGGGACACAACCCTGGTCACACGGTGTATCTTCAAGAGGAGTTGGACGCCGCGATGCTCGGTGATCTCGTGTGGAACACCGCGACCGGGTTCGTCCCGCCGCCGTGGATCGATTCGTACGACACCGATCGGATCGAAGCGAGCATCGCCCGGATCGCCGGGAAACGCTTCGAAGCCGCATGCATGGGTCATGGAACTCCTCTTTCGAGCGGGGGTGACCGCGCGCTCGGAGCGCTTTCGGACGGGCTCTCGGCTCGGTGACTGCCGAACCGTGATCTTGAAACGCGGCCGCAACGCATCCGGGACCATGCATCCACGAGCCGAAGAGTTCACACGGACCGCGAGGGACGAGTACGGCATCGACGTCGACGTACGGGAGTTTCCCGAGGGGACGAAGACGGCGGCCGACGCCGCCGAGGCAGTCGGCTGTTCCGTCGCACAGATCGCGAGCGGGATCGTTCTCTCGGCCGGCGACGGACTCGTCGTTTCGGTCACGAGCGGTGCGAACCGCGTCGACATGGCGAAGATCGCCGCTACCGTGGGCGTGAAGCAGGACGACGTATCGATGGCCGACGCCGACGCGATAAAGGAGACGCTCGGCTGGTCGATCGGTGGCGTCCCGCCGTTCTGTCACGCCACCGAGGTTCCGGTGTTCATGGACGAGACGCTCGCGGAGTTCGAGACCGTGTGGGCCGCTGCCGGAACGCCGAAGGCGGTCTTCGAGATCGAGCCGGAGACGCTCGCAGAACTCGCTGACGCACCCCTCATCGACGTCAACCAGTAGTCCGGCCTCGGGGCGATGGAGAGGCCGCCGACCGTGGGCAGGGTATTATCAAAGCCACCATACATGACACATATTATTATTCGAAGGCGCGTAGAATAGTAATTTTATTATATCTTTGCCACAAATTGATAATCAGAGATGGATCTTACCAGACGACGACTGTTGGCCGCCGGAGCCGTAACCGCTTTCTCCGGCGGTGTCGCCGGCTGTCTCGACCGCTCAGGTGGACAGACGGGAGGGGAAACGACCGGAACGACGGCGCAGGCGTCGTTTTTCGTCTTCGGCGACGTCACCTCGCAGGTCGCGGGCGACGCCGCAAACGCCGACCTCCTCGTTCCGGTGGGCCAGCACGGCCACGGCTGGGAGCCCGGCCCGAGGGTGCGCGAGGAAATTCACGGGGCGGACCTCTTCGTCCATGGCATGGACGGCTTCCAGCCGTGGGTCGACGACATCAAGCGCGACCTCGATGCGGACGGCTCCGACGTCGTGCCGATCGATGCCAGCGCGGGGATTTCGCTGATCGAGGCCGGGCACTCCGACCACCAAGAGAATCACGAAGACGAGCACAACCACGAAGACGAGCACAACCACGAAGACGAGCACAACCACGAAGACGAACACAACCACGAAGACGAACACAACCACGAAGACGAACACAACCACGAAGACGAACACAACCACGAAGATGAAGAGGGACACGGGCACGACCACAGCGGAGGGATGGACCCTCACTTCTGGATGGATCCACTTCGCGTGAAAGAGGCGGTTGGGAACGTCCGTCGAGGACTCACGGAGGTAGACGCCGAAGATGCCGACGTGTACGCCGAGAACGCGGAGGCATTCAACGGCCGCCTCGACGATCTCCACGAACGAATCGAAACGATCGTCGCCGATGCGTCCAACGACGTCATCCTGATCGCGGGCCACGATTCGTTCGGATATTTCTCCGACCGCTACGGCGTGCGGATCGAAGCGCTCACGAGCGTCTCCCCGGACGACATTCCGACGCCCCGGGATATCGAGGCCGCCCAGGAGGTCATCTCGACACACGATCTTCGATACATCTGTGCGGACCCCCTTGAATCGCAGGCGGCGGCCGAACAGTTGGTCGCCGAGACCGACGCCGAGGAAGTGCTCCCACTGACCGCGATGCCGGGACTGACCGACGAGTGGGCGGGGGACGAGTGGGGCTACCTCGACGTTATGGAAAACGTTAACCTTCCAACGATAGAGCGGGTATTGAACGCATAATGACAGCGGTCGAGGTCGACGACGTCACGTTCGCCTACGGCGAGCAGCCGGTCGTCGAGCGGGTGACGCTCGATATCGACGAGGGGGAGTTCCTCGGCCTCGTGGGACCGAACGGTTCCGGGAAGACGACGCTGCTCAAGCTAATGATCGGCCTTCACCGACCCGATAACGGCACGGTGACCCTCTTCGACGAGCCCGCCCACGCCTTCGACGACGGGGAGCGTATCGGTTACGTGCCGCAGGACGTGACGACCGCCCAAAGCGAGATGCCGATCACCGTTCGGGAGGCCGTCCGGATGGGCCGCTATCCGTACCGATGGGTCGGCCGGTTCGACGATGGGGACCGTCGAGCGATCGACGGAGCGATGGAGCGCGTCGGAATCACGGACCTCGCCGATCGACGTGTCGGGCGTCTCTCGGGGGGACAGCGACAGCGCGTGTTCATCGCCCGGGCGATCGCCTCGGAGGCGGACCTGTTGGCGCTCGATGAGCCGACGGTCGGCGTGGACGCCGAATCCCGAGAGACGTTCTACGACCTGCTCCACGGACTGAACGACGAGGGACTCACGATCGTGCTTATCGAGCACGACATCGGCGTCGTGACCACTCACGCGTCCGAAATAGCCTGTCTCAACCGGGAGCTGTTCTTCCACGGCGACCCCGAGCGCTTCGTCGAAACCAATGCGCTGGCAGACGCGTACGGCGGCGCACAGGGCGTCGTCCACCACGACCACTGATGAATCCAAACGACACACCGAGAGGAGCGGTCGATCCCGCGTTGACAGTCGCCGGACCCATCGGGGAGCTACGGGACGTGATTCTCGATGGCGTCTGGGGCGGCGCGATGCGGTTCGTCGCGGAGGTGAGCGGTATCGACGCCCTCGGCTTCGCGTTCATGCAGCGAGCGTACTTGGCCGCGATCTGCATCGCACTCATCGGTCCGCTCGTCGGGACGTTCCTCGTTCATCGGGAGATGGCGATGATCGGCGATACGCTCGCCCACTCGGCGTTCGCCGGAGTCGCTGCCGGACTGTTCGCGAACGCGGTGTTCGCGGTGACCCTCCCGCCGTTGCTCGTGGCGCTCGTGGTCGCCTCGCTCGCCGCGTTGCTCGTTCAGATGCTCATCGATTACGCCGGCGCCTATCGGGATACGTCGCTGGCCATCGTCCTGACGGGATCGTTCGCGATCGGCAGCGTACTGATCACGGCGACCGACGGCGGGATCTCGGTCGGCATCAACGCGTATCTCTTCGGTTCGCTCGCGACGGTGTCGCGGACGAACGCCGCACTCCTGTTGGGAATGACGATCGTCGTTGGCGCTGCGATCGCCCTCGCATACCGCCCGCTGCTGTACGTGACCTTCGACGAGATCGGGGCCCGCGCGGCCGGCCTCGACGTGGCGCGATACAATCGGCTGCTCGCGGTGTTGACCGCCGTCGTCGTCGTCGGGGCGATGCAGATCATGGGCGTCATCCTCGTCGCCGCGATGCTCGTGATCCCCGTGGCGACGACGACGGCAGTGAGCGGGTTCAAGCGCTCCGCCGCGGCCGCGGTCGCGGTCGGGCAGTTCGCGACGATCACCGGCGTCACGCTCTCGTACGTCTACGACGTCGCCGCAGGCGGGACGATCGTGCTCGTGGCCATCTCGGCCTACCTCGCCGCGGCCGTCGCCAACCGCATCCGACGGCGACCGGTGGACGCCCGACGAACGCGCTCTGAGGGTGCTCGATCCGCCCCGATCTCGAACGGCGACGACGGCGAGTGAGCAGCGGTCGTTCGCGTTGGCTCTCGGACAGTGGGGACGACCGACGAGTATTTTTCCCCGTGGAGCACAGGTCATCGTGGATGGCCAGTGCATCTGGGATGTTCGACGCCGAGCGCGTTGCGGTTGTCGGGGCGACGGATCGGGAGGGGTCGATCGGGGCGGCGATACTGCGGAATTTGCTCGCCGATTTCGACGGCGACGTGCTCCCAGTGAACCCGAACGTCGAACGGGTGTTCGGACGGCCGTGCCACGACGGGATCGAGGAAACTGACGCCGACCTCGCGATTGTCGTCGTTCCGGCAGAGGTGGTCCTCGAGGTCGTCGAAGACGCGGGAAAGGCGGGACTCGAAAACCTCGTGATCATCACCGCGGGCTTCGGCGAATCCGGAGACGACGGCACGACGCGCGAAGCGGAGTTGAAGGCCCTCGCCGAGAAGTACGATCTCGACATCGTCGGGCCGAACAGCCTCGGCATCATCTCGACGTCGTCCGGTCTTAACGCAACGTTCGCGCCGAGAAACGCGATTTCGGGTCGGATGTCGTTCATGAGCCAATCCGGCGCGCTCGTCACCGCGATCCTCGAGTGGGCCGGCGATCGGAACCTCGGGTTCAAAGATGTTGTCTCACTCGGGAACAAAGCGGTCCTCGACGAGGTCGATTTCGTAGAAACCTGGGGCGACGACCCGGACACGGACGTCGTGTTGGGCTATCTCGAAGGCATCGAGAGCGGAACCGAGTTCGTCGAGACCGCACGGGCGGTCACCCGCCAAACGCCCGTGGTTGTGCTCAAATCCGGACGAACCGAGGCCGGGGCGCGCGCGGCGTCCTCGCACACGGGGGCGATCGCCGGGAGCGAAGCGGCCTACAAGGCCGGGCTCGAGAAGGCGGGCGTACTCCGAGCGCAGTCGACCGAGGAACTGTTCGATTTCGGCACGATGCTCGCCGGCGGCCCGCCGCCGGAGACCGACGGTGTCGCGGTCGTCACGAACGCGGGCGGGCCGGGTGTGCTCGCGACGGATTCGGTCGGAGACTCAGAGTTAACGTTGACCGCGTTCGACGACGAGACCAAACGGCGGCTCCGGGGAGTGCTCCCGTCCACGGCGAGCGTCCACAACCCCGTCGACGTCCTCGGCGACGCGTCCGCCGATCGGTTCGGCGACGCCCTCGAAGTCGTCCTCTCGGATCCCGAAGTTGGATCAGCTATCGTCATCGCGTGTCCGTCTGCCGTGCTCTCGTTCGACCGACTCGCCGGGGCGATCGTCGAGTGCCGGGCGGAGACGAACGTGCCGTTCGCGGTCTGTCTGATGGGCGGATCGTCGATAGACGCCGCCGCAGAAACGCTCTCCTCGGCCGGCATACCGACGTACTTCGATCCGGCACGGGCCGTCCGGAGCCTCGACGCCCTTCGGTCGTATCGCTCGATACGTGATCGCGTCGACCACCCTCCAGCAACCTTCGACGTCGATCGGGAGGCGGCGCGGGCGATCCTCGAGCGGGTCGAATCCAAGCGGGACAACCGACTGGGCGTCGAGGCAATGGGGCTGCTGGACGCCTATGGGATCCCGACACCGGTGGGCGAGATCGTCGATTCGCCGGCCGAGGCAACGGCGGCCGCCGAGCGGATCGGCGGTGACGTCGTGATGAAGATCGTCTCGCCAGACATCCTCCACAAGACCGACATCGGTGGCGTCGAAGTGGGCGTCTCGCTCGACGAAGTGGCCGACACCTACGAGACACTCGTCTCGCGAGCGTACAACTATCAGCCCGATGCCCGACTGTTCGGCGTCCAGGTCCAGGAACTGGTCGATCTCGCCGACGGCGTCGAGACGATCGTCGGGATGAACCGCGATCCGCAGTTCGGCCCGCTCTTGTTGTTCGGTCTCGGCGGCGTTTTCGTCGAAATTTTCGACGATACGACCGTCAGGCTCGCCCCCGTCACCGAACGCGAGGCGAGAGACATGCTCAACGACGTCGACTCGGCCCCGCTCCTGCGGGGAGCCCGCGGCAGCCCGCCGGTCGACGAAGCGGGGATCGTCGAGACGATCCAGCGGCTCTCACAGCTCGTCACCGACTTCCCCGCCATCGTCGAACTGGACATCAATCCGCTCGTGGCGACGCCCGACGGCGTCGTCGCGGTCGATATCCGACTCACCGTCGACCCAGAGATCCTATGACCGTACTCGTCACATCACTCGAAGAGAGCACAGGAAAGACCGCTGTTGCGCTGGCGCTGGGCGCGGTCGCCCGCGAGCGCGGCGAGCGGGTCGGTTACATGAAACCCAAGGGAACGCGCCTCCAGTCGGCCGTGGGGAAGACGCTGGACGACGATCCGATGCTCGCGAGGGAAGTTCTCGACCTCGACGCCGAGATCCACGAGATGGAGCCTGTCGTCTACTCCCCCACGTTCGTCCAGGAGGCGATCCGCGGACGCGAAGATCCCGAGGCGCTCAGAGCGCAGGTTCGAACCCAGTTCGAGGCGCTGTCGGCCGACGTTGACCGCCTGATCGTCGAGGGTGGAGGATCGCTCACGACCGGCGGGATCGTCGATCTGACCGACGCCGATCTGGCGGATCTGTTCGAGGCGACCGTCGTCCTCGTCGCGAGCTTCGAGAACGCCGGGGACGTGGACGATGTGCTCGCCGCCGCGGACCTGCTCGGCGACCGACTCGGCGGCGTTCTGTTCAACGATGTCCCGGACGCGGCGTTCGACTCGCTCGCGAGCGACGTCGTGCCCTTCCTCGAAGGCCGCGGGATCCGCGTCTACGGGACGATCCCGAGAGACGAGAAGTTGGCCGGCGTCACCGTTTCGGAGTTGGCCTCGGAGATGGGGTCGGAGGTGCTGACCGCCGACACGCCGACCGACAGCCGGGTCCGTCGTTTCCTCGTCGGCGCGATGTCGGCCGAGAAAGCGCTGGGACAGTTCCGGCGGGTCCGCGATGCGGCATTGATAACTGGCGGCGATCGAAGCGACATTCAGACCGTTGCCCTCGAAGCGTCCGGCGTCGAGTGTCTGCTCTTGACCGGTGGGTTCCATCCGCCCGACGCCGTGTTGCGACGGGCCGAGGCGGCTGGCGTTCCGGTCCTGTTGGTCCAGACCGATACGGTCACGACACTCGACAGGGCGGAGACGGTCGCGACCGAACGGCGAACGAGGGACGGTGAGACGGTCAAGCGGATGCGGCAGTTGCTCGACGACTACGCCGATATCGACGCGATGTTGGTCGAGTGACGGCGACCGTCGGTCGAACGACCCGTATCAGGCCACCGCTTCGATCTTCTGAACGAGCGTCGCCTTGTCCTGCACGCCGACCATCCGCTCTTTGACCTCGCCGTCGCCGAACAGATACAGCGTCGGGACGCCCTGAACCTGATACTCGGCGGCCAGATCCTGATTGGCGTCGATGTCGATCTTCAGCGCCGCGGCGTCGGTCTCGGCCGCGATCTCCTCAACCGTCGGCGCGAGCATCTTACAGGGGCCACACCAGTCCGCGTGGAAGTCCACGAGCGCGACTCGGTTCTCACTCAGCAGTTCGTCGAGGTGTGCCGCATCCTGTACGTCGATCGGGGCGTCCGGCGATTCCAGTTTCGACGTCAGTTCCTCGCGTTTTTGTGCTCTGATCTTATCGATGTCGTCTGCGTCGCTCATACCTGTCGTACGTCGGTGATCGGATTAATTCCTTCGGGGGTGTGCGGACCGCACGCCGAGCCCCACCGACAACAGTTAAGGGGGAATCCACACAATCCTTCGATATGGACACCGACTCCGCATCGCAGGAGATCACGTCGCTCGTGGGCCGGGAAGTGTATTCGAACAACGGCATCTTCGTCGGCGAGGTCGAGGACATCCGGCTGGATCTGGAGCGCGAAGCCGTCACGGGGCTCGCCTTGGGGGATATCAACCGAGAGCTGTTCGACAGTCGCGTCTCGGGGCGAGAGGGCGTTATCGTTCCGTACCGATGGGTCCGTGCGGTGGGGGATATCGTGCTCGTCAACGACATCGTCGAACGGCTTCGAGAGCCCGAGAGCGAAGAGGCGGCGGTCTAACTACCACTCGATCCGTCGCTACTGTTTCCTCCCTCGACGCCCATCGCCTCGAAGAGTTTCGAGCGAACCGCCTGTTCGGTGAGTTGCAACAGCGTCTCTCGGTTATTGCCGGTAATCTCCAGTCCGGTGAAGATCCCGAGCGGGATTTCGACCGAGGCGTCCGTCGAATGACCGCGGACGTCACCAATCTCGTCGAAGGCGTCCTGCAACACGTTGCCGATATTGATCCGGATGTCCTTCGACCGCGCCGCGAGATAGATCGTGTCGTCGGCGATGGCGAACACCGCCGAAGTCGTGATTCCCTCGAGGTTCAACAGGTGTTGTGCGGCCTGTGAGAGCGCGTCCCGATCGCGGATGAATCCGGCGTTCGAGACGAGGTGTGACCCCTTGACCTCGCGGCTCCGGATCGCCTCGGCGAGGACGTCGAGCGTCTCGGGGCTCATCGACGGCGACTCGACCTGTTCGAGCGTGTCGTGGTTCGCGAAGGGGTACAGATACGCAGCCGCGGTCAGGTCGGCTGGGGTCGTGTCGCGCTTGAAGTCGAGCGTCTCCGCGCGAATACCGTACAACAGCGCCGTCGCGACCTCTTCTGGAAGACTGAGATCGAACTCCTGGACGTACTTCGTCAGGATGGTCGACGTCGAGGAGACGTTCGAGCGAACGTCGACGAACGACGCGCCGTAATCGACCTCGGGCTCGAAGTGGTCGATCAAGATGTCGACATCGCCGTCGACCACCGGCTCGGTCGCCTTCGCACAGTCGACGAGCGCGAGCGTGTCGTACTCGTCGAGGTCGGTGTCGGCGAGCGAGACGAGTTCGATACCGAGGAGATTGACAAACGCGCGGTTCTCCTGATGGCCGATCTCGCCCTCGTAGAGGATGTCCGCATCCACCCCCCGCGAGTCGGCGATCGCTTGCAAAGCGACGGCCGAAGCGATCGAATCAGGGCCAGGCGATCTGTGGGCGAGGATCGCGAGTGATTCCCCTCCATCGATGAGCTCCGCGAGCTGTGTTGCCTTGTACTCGAGTTCACCCTGCTCGAGCGCCCGGAGCGCCGAGTCGGCGATGACTGCTGAGGGGTTGATCACGACGTCCGCGCCCGCCTCCCTGAGTTCGTCGGCCGTGACGGGATCGGACGCGCGAACGATGAGGAATCGATTACCGTTCCGGCGTCTGAGGTTCTCGACCGCCGCGACGTTGGCGTCGACGTCGGGCGAGAGGATCAACACGACGTCGCGGTCGGCGACGGCCTCAGCGGCCGCCTCGTTCTTGATGTCGGCGTCCCTGGCGTCGAGATCCTGATCTCTGAGCGCCTCGACGCGACCCTCGTCCTGGTCGAGGATGAGCACGTCCTTGCCCTCCTCGACGAGTTCTTCCGCGACGGCGTGACCGACGCTGCCGCATCCAAGAATCGCATACGTCGACATCGACGCCATCGAGATGGCGGTACTCATGATACCGACGACGACGGGGTGCGGACACTTAATTCGACCGTCCGGTCCTCGGTATGCCACGGCGTCTCCATGGATGCGTGGAACGCAACCTATTTCAGGCAACCGCGGATACGTTCGGTCGCGGGGCCGATAGCTCAGCCAGGGAGAGCATCTGGCTCTTAACCAGACGGTCGGGGGTTCAAATCCCCCTCGGCCCGCTTTTGTGAGGAACAATTCGCCGAGCACCGCGAGCGGGGCGTCGCGACTCGCTTCCCTGCTTAGCCTCGATCGGAGGACCACTCGGTAGCGTCGGCGACGCCCTCTCGCGACCGCGACAGCGCGTCGGCGACGATCACGAGGACGTACAGCAGACAGAATCCGAAGAGGAACAGCAGGACGACGAGGTGTGGATCCGGGTAGACGATCTCTGCCGATACGTCGGCCGTGACGATCGGAGCGAACAGGCCCATCGCGAGGGGCCGAACAGTTGGTGTGGGGGCTCTCTCGGACATCGCTTATCGCGATCGGCGATCGGTTCCGAACCCACATGATCGCTGCTAGGAGCGGATTATAGCCCTCCCGAGCGGTCAATAGTGATATTCGGGATAGATCTCGATATCGAGCCACGTGTCGGGGCCGGTCATTAGGTGCATCTGATCGGTCACATCCTCCATCGCGTCGAGGACGCCGTCGAGCAGGACCGCGAGCTGTCGATACGCGACGGCGGTCGCGTCGTGTTCTCGATCGAACGCCGTTTCGAGAACCCGGGTTCGAACAGCGTCCGAGTCGCCCTCGAACGCGCGGATCGCGCTCACCCCCTGCGTGATCGAGGCGCTGTACTCCGGGCGACACAGCGTCCTGACGAACTCCTGGACGACGACTTCCAGTTCGGCCATCGCCGCCACAGCGAGTTCGGCCATCCTCGCGATCCCGTCGAGACAATCGTCCACTCGTTTTGGGGCGATGGCGGCGAGCTCCTCGGCAAACTGCTCGGAGACGTTCGCGATGGTATCGAGGTGGCCGTACAGCTCCAACATCCGATCCGCGTGGAGATGGACCCACGTCAGTCTGAGGCCGACCTCCTTGGCGTCCGCCGTCGTGACGAGCTTGCCGAGCGCCAGTTTGAGTTCGTCACAGTCGCTCTCGAGGCTCTGTATCCGGTCCACGGTCGACCCGTACCCCGCATCTGTACTGTATTCCTCGACGAGCGTTGGCAGCGCCGTAACACAGTTATCCAACCGATCGAGGTACCGGTCGGTCGTGGCTTCCAGGCGCTCGCCGAACGGGCGGGAGGTATCTACGGCCATCATCTGCGTCTTCGGGAGCGAACCAAAGGCCGTTGCTATGAGTCCCCCGTGACCCTCGATAGCGGCTCCGACGGGGACGTTCGGCTATATATATATCCGGTGGCCGACATCGGCCAATCAGACCGACGATCGACACCGTTGGGCTACCCGTCGAACGGATCGGTCGTGTACACCTCGTCGAGGTCGATGCTGGGTTCGCGACCCGCGTCGTCGCCGGAGCGCGGTCGCTCGTCGGGAGCTGTCCGTCGGGCGCGCTTCATCAACACACTCTGTGTTCCCCGCGACGGCTCGTCCGGCCGAGGGCGCCGTTGAACGTAGCTCCCGTCCGGTCGCATCGTCCATCTCGTTCGATTGTCGGCCAGCAGTATCGAGAGGATGGAATCGAGTTCCGTTCGAAGCTCCGGATCCTCCACCGGTGCAACGGCTTCGACTCGACGGTCGAGATTTCGCGTCATCCAGTCGGCCGACCCGATGAAGTACGCCGGATCGTCCTCGCCGAAGCGAAAGATCCTCGAATGTTCGAGGAACCGACCGACGACGCTGTGGACGCGGATCGAATCGCTGACCCCCGGAATCCCCGGCCGAAGCCGACAGATACCGCGCACGATGAGATCTATTTCGACCCCGGCAGACCCCGCCCCGTAGAGTCTCTCGACCACGTCGGGATCCTCGAGCGCGTTCATTTTGGCCACGATTCGACCGCCGTCGCCCGCCTCGGCGCGCTCCGTTTCGCGGTCGATCAGTTCGTACAGTCGCGTTCGGAGCGTTTCGGGAGCGACCAGTAGTTTCCGGTACCGACCGTGACGCGAGTGGCCGGTGAAGGAGTTGAACAGCTGGACGAGGTCCTGACCGACGTCCGGATCGACGGTGAACAGCCCCAGATCCACGTACCCCTTCGCGGTGCCTGAGTGGTAGTTACCGCTGGAGACGTGCGAGTAGATCCGGACGCTTTCTGCTTCCTCTCGGACGGCGAGGGCGACCTTGCTGTGCGTTTTGAGTTCGATCGACCCGTAGGCGACGTGGATCCCCTCCTCTTCGAGCCGTTTGACCCAGCGGAGGTTGTTCTCCTCGTCGAACCGGGCCTTGAGTTCGACCATGACCGCGACCTGCTTGCCGTTTTTCGCCGCGTCGATGAGACTCCGGATGACTTTCGAATCGGGAGCCGTCCGGTAGACCGCGACCTTGATCGCGAGCGTGTCCGGATCGTGGGCTGCCGCCTCGAGAAACGTCTGAACGGTCTCGCTGAACGAGTGATACGGGTGATGAACCAGACAGTCACGCTCCCGAAGCGACTTGAACACCTCGTCGGGCGAGTCGGGCGACAGTCCGGCGAACCGCGGGTGCTGTCTCGGCCGCCACGGTTCGAGCGTCAGTTCCGGGTACTCCAGATCGCACAGTTCGGCGAAATCGCCCAGCGCGAGCGGACCGGAGCGTCGGAACACCTCCGAATCGTCCACGTCGAGGTGTTCGACGAGGAGATCGAGCACCGGGTCGGGAGCGTGTTCCGTGACTTCGAGGCGGACGACGGTGGCGAAGCGGCGCTGTCTGAGTACGTCTTCGATCCGGTCGATGAGGCCCTCGGCGACATCTTCGTTTCGTCTGACCTCAGCGTTCCGCGTGACTCGAAACGTCGAGGAGTGACGGATCTCGATGTTCGGGAAGAGCAAGTCGAGATTCCCCTCGATGACGTCTTCGATGGGGACGACGCGATGACCGGGCGGGATCGACTCCAGTGGCGTTCCGGGGTCGGAAACCGAGATGAGCCGCGGTCGGTTCGCGGGGATCTTGATCCGCGAAAAACGCTCGTTTCCGTCCTCGCCACGCGAGAGTACCGCGAGCGACAACGAGAGGTTCGAGATGAACGGGAAGGGCTGGGCCGGATCGAACGTCAAGGGCGTCAGCGTCGGCAACACGGACGACTCGAAGTACGACCGCAGTCGCTCGGCGTCGGCGTCCGAGAGGTCGGCGTAATCTGCGATCTCGATCCCGGCGTCGGACAGCAACGGACGGACGTCGTTGGCGAAGCATTCCGACTGCGTCTCGAAAATCTCCCCTGCGGTGTCGAGCGCCGATTGCCACTGTTGTTGCGGGGTCCGTCCGTCGACGGTCGGCTCGGTGACGTTGGCGGCGAGTTGCTGTTTGAGGCCCCCGATCCGCTTCATGAAGAACTCGTCCATATTGCGGGTCAGGATGCTGAGAAACCGGAGCCGTTCGAGCGGTGGGTTCCTGTCGTCGAGCGCCTCGTGGAGGACGCGCCACTGGAAGCTCAGCTCGGACAGCTCGCGATTGAGATACCACCCCGGGGACTCGAGCGGAGTGTCGGAATCGGGGGGCGATTCGTCGATCGGTGGAGTTCTAGCGGCGACGCCGTTTTCGAACTTACGCTGGGCAATTTCCGCCGTCTCCGAGGGCACCCGTTCGGCGTCGGTCCCGTTGTGTTCGTCCTCCGCAGTATCGGGTCGGTCGGCGTCGACGCACGCAGGCTCAGCATCGGTATCGGCGTCAACGTCGGTTTCGGTATCGGCGTCAACGTCGGTTTCGGTATCGGCGTCAACGTCGGATTCCGTTCGGTCCATCTCACTCAGCGATGGTACATCTGGTGACGATCTTCGACTCGCTGCGCGACCGTCCGGGACGTCGGGCGGGGACGTCGCGGAACCGATCACGCCGCAGATCGTACGCGGTGAGCGACCCACCGTACACACAGCCGGTGTCGAGCCCGATCGCCGACTCGGTCTCGACGGGGGCGTCCAATACCGTGTGGCCGAAAAAGACCTGCGGTGACCGATCGTATCGTTCGTACCAGAACGGGGCGTCGTAGCCACCATCCGGGGCGAGCGACCGGGTGTTCTGCAGGTCGTCGACCGTGTGTTCGCGGAGGGGCCGCCGCGGATCGACGCCGCCGTGGACGATCAGGCCGCCGTCCCAGCTGATCGCGACCGGCAGCGATCGGAGCCACGTGAGGTCGTCATCGTCCAAACCGGGAACTGTCTTTTCGCCCCGGAGGACCTTCTCCTCGTTATTGCCGCGGACGCTGCGCATGTTGTCTGCGGCGCGGACCCGACGAACGACCCCGGCGCTGTCGGGACCCTTTCGAATCAGATCGCCGACGAACAGTACGAGATCGTCGTCGGTGATGTCGAGGACAGAGAGGAGTCGATCGAGCGCATCCGCACAACCGTGAACATCGCCGACGACGTAGACGTCGGCCCACCCCGAGAGATCGACGCGGAGGTGATCGGCTTTCACGTCCGGGTGGAATGAGGGTATCATACGTTCGAGTGCGTTCCGCGAGAACGTTTAAAACGAACTAAGAGGACTATATATCGGTACGGACCGAAGGGATTGGGACTGCGTTTCACCCCCACTCGGAGGGGATGACTATCCGTGGCAAAACGCCATCTCGCGCTCGACGCGCGTTTGGAGGGCACCGATGCGATTCAGCAGTTCCGCGACGATCGACATAACCGGATACTCGACATCCATGTCCTGATAAAAATACGCGGTCACGTCCGGAACGTTCGAGGGGAGCCGCTGGATGCGGCGCTGATCGAAGATCGAGCGCTGCCGCCTGTCGGATATCTCCCCACACCGATTTCGCATGACCTCGAGACGCGCACGGTAGGCATCGAGCGCACCAAACGTTTCCTCGGTGAATGACATGGCTTCAAGATCGTCGAGTTCCTCGGCCAGCGACACGATGTCATCTTGGGCCGCCCGAATCGAGTCACGCTCGCGATCCGTCACACCGAGCAGCAGCTTTCGGGCAGATTGGGAGGTCGAAATCGCCGACAGAACGGCCCGTTTACATCGGCCGTTGAATTCGGTTCCGTCGGTCAGTGCCGAGGCGATATCCGGCGAGAACTCCTCTGCAAGGCTTTCTGGATAGGTATCGTCGTACTCCTCGAGGTAGTGCGGAACGCTCATCAGCGTCGACTCGTATGCCGCTTGTACCTGCTGGAGTCCGGTCGTCGTGCCGACGGTCGCGGTCGTGACGCCGATCGCCGGTCGGGACCGCGCGGTGTGCTCCTCGGAGGGGATGGCTCGCACCCGGTCCTCGAATCCTCGGAGTGCTTCGAGTTCGTCTGCCGTCCGCCGATGCTCCCGTCGGAGTTCGGCCACCGCTTCGGCCAATCGGTCGTCAGGGTTTGTCGGGCTTGCACACGTGGCCATGTCGATCGAGTGGTCCGACGACCAGGACATAAGCGATTGTAATAGGAATATCTACTCGACAACGACGATATATAGACGTATATACCGCTCGCGCAGCGTCGAAGACAATCGTATTACGCTCGTGGCGGGATGCGCCATCGGATCGCAATCTATGGAGTTGTATATAGAACGCTAGAGACAAACGTATCGGTACACCCGATTCTACAGTGCTCATAGCATCTAATTTATATCGGTCATCGATAGTACTTCGCGATGGTCTACGACCAATCGGGATCGACCTACCGGCGATCGGACCGATCGCGAACGGAAAGACGAGCACGCTAACCGATGACCCGAAGCGAGTATCAACAACAGCTCTCCGCGCTTCGGCGAAACGTCGTCTCGATGAGCGACCTCGTCATCGACCGATACGACACGGCGCTGCGAGCGCTGGAGACGAAGAACGAATCGCTCGCCGGGGAGGTCATCGACGGGGACGGGGACGTCAACCATCAGTATCTCGATATCGAGGGTGACTGCATCGATCTGTTCGCGCTCCAGCAACCGGTCGCGGGTGATCTTCGATTCATCGCCGCGTCGTTCAAGATCGTCACCGACCTCGAACGGATCGGCGATCTCGCGACCAATCTCGCGGGATACGCGCTCGACGCCGAGCGTGAGCGATATCCCGAAATCGACCTCGCACACATCGGCCACGAAACCGGACGGATGGTGGCGGAGGCGATGGCGGCGTACGAACGCGACGATTCGGCGCTAGCACTCGAGGTGGCCGACCGAGACGACGAGATCGACCGTCTCTGCACTGAGGCGAGCGAGCTGGTCGTCGAGGACCTGCTCCGGACCGAGTATGGCGGCGAGAAAGCGGACGTGATGGACGACGTGTCCCGGCTGCTGTTGACCGTTCGCGACCTCGAACGGGTCGGCGACCACGCGGTGAACATCTGCGCACGAACGGTGTACATGACGGACCACGACACGGGATTGATCTACTGACGATGACAGTTCACAACACGGAGTCGATCGACTGACGATGACGGGAACGATCACGAACGGAAACGGGCCGATCGAGCGGAAGGTGCAGGTGACCGGTGGGTCGACGTACACGGTGTCGATCCCGAAAGCGTGGGCCAACGACCGCGAGATCGGTTCCGGATCGCCGCTCCACCTGTACCCGTTCGACGATCGTCTGGTCGTTGCCCGGCCGGACGCCGACGTGCCGATTCGGCGCGCATCGATCAACGTCGATGCCGTCGGCGGTGAGGCGCTGTCGGGGTGGATCGAAGCCGCCTACGCAGCGGGGGCCGACGAGGTCGTCATCGACTCCGAGACGGGGTTCGACTCGACAGAGCGCAGAATCGCGAGCGAGTCGATCACGCGACTCGTCGGGATCGAAATCTCGACGGAGAGCGATCACGAGATCGTCGCCCGGAGCCTCCTCGATCCGGCAGAGATCTCCTTGGACGCCACGGTGGACCAGCTTCGGCGGATCGCGCTATCGATGCACGAGAACGCGATCCGTGCGGTTCTCGGGGGCAACGACGAGAGCGAGGAGCTAGCTCGACACGTCGTCTCTCGCGATAACGACGCGGACCGCCTCTTCGCGCTCGTCAGTCGGCAGTTCTATCGGGCGCTGACGGACGTGCGTGAGATCGATAAACTCCAAACGGGGCGAAAAGTCGCATTCACGCGGTTTCGAACCGCGAGACAGCTCGAACGGATCGGTGACCACGCCGAGCGAATCGCCGACATTGCGATCCGACAGGGCGAGCCGCCGAACGCCGATCTCGAAGCGCAGTTCGAGTCGATCGCCACGGACGCACGACACGTGGTTCGGACGGCGATCGACGGCGAGACGGAGACGGCGCTTCACCGACTCGACGGCGTCGTCGAGCGGGTCGAAACGCTCGATCGGGACCTCTACGAGGCCAAGGGAGACGACAACTATCTACACGGGCAAGTTCTCGAAAGTATCCGACGGACGGCGGAATACGGCGGCAACATCGCCGAAGTGGTCACGCTCGCGGAGATCGTCTAAGAATAGCGTTCGGCTTCGCCCGCCCAATACAGTCGGACGCCGCCGAAAGAGCGAGTGGCGGAAGCCGTCTACAGCAGATCCTGCGCTTCGAGTTGCTCCACGACGTCATCGACGAATGCGTCGACGGAGTCGTAGGGGAAGTCGCCGCCGAGTTTCGTGTTGAGTTCCATCGCGGTCATCGAGAAGTCGCCGGATTCGAACTTCGTCCCCGGCCCCTGCGGGAGCGCGGGAACGAGATCCATCGGACTATTGATCGGGTAGTCGGCACCCTCGAACGCCTCGATCATCTGCTGGCGAAGGTCGTCTTTGTCTACCATAAGTCGTCTCGAATGTGCGGCAGGTGGTAGTAAAAATCATTCGACGGCGACACCGAGACGTTCGGCGAATACGGGCTCAAATCGTGGTTCGGAGGGCTATATGGCCAACGTGGCCCGGATCATATCTCGCGTTCCGGGGCCGAGTCCGACCGCGAGAATGGCGATAAGGAGGAGATACGCGTATCGGGGGCTGTCATCGAAGATCTCGTCGTTGAACACCCAGACGACGAAGATGGCGGCGGCGACCTTGATCAAAAGGAACGGCCACGCGGTGCCGATCGCCTCCGAGAGCCACGCCGGTTGCAGGCCCTCCGTGATCCGGACCGTCGCCTCGTTGACGACGTGTTTCGAGCTGTATGTCACGCTGACCCCCAGCGCGTCGGTCCAATCGAGGCTCAACACGTTCGCGATCCCGTCGACGCTGTGTCCCCAGACGATCAGCGCGCCGATGTAGCCCGTTCCCTCGTTTATCACCGGCGCGTATCGCTCGCTCGCCCACCAGAAGACCGCAGCGATGAGCGTCGCGCCGCCGAGCGTGATGATCGTGACGGCCGGGACGAAGTCGACGATGTCTGACGTCGCCGAGATGTACAGAAGCCAGCCGATCGTCGCCGAAAGGGAGACGGCGCCGATGGCCGCGAGAGACGGTTCGTACTCGTCGAGGACGCCGCGCCGCGACAGGAGGAACACGAACACGAGCGCGGCGAGCGTGAACGCGAACATCACGAAGTAGATGAACGGGCTGATGATCAGCGCGACCGGCGGGTACGGGAGCAACATCCCAGCGTCGGCGCGGAGGAAGGCGACGTTCGTGTCCTCGACGACCCGAAGCGCACCGCCAAGGAGCATGTACGGCAGTAGCGCGACGTAGAACTGCGGCGTCAGTCGGACGTTCAACCGCCGGAGCAACAGCAACACACCGACGAGCATGAACACCAGAACGATGGCGTAGCTGGCGGTCGAGACGGTCGTGTAACCGGGGACGGCGGAGACCCCGTCAGCGGCCGAACAGGCCGTCTGCGAGTAGAGCCGTTCTGTCGCGCCGCCGGCTCTGACGGCGCACGTCGCGCCGTGTGCGTCGGCGTCGACGGGGCCCCAAAAATACCGCCACAGGAATCCGTCGTAGACGCGACGGGGGAAGGCGACCGCGGCGGTAGCGACGACGACGAGTCCGCCGAGAAACGCCGCGAGCCACGCGCGAGCCGGATCGATTCCATCGGGTAACTCCATACGGAAGTTCCCGGCCCAGCGCGGTTTCACGTTTCCGGTCGACGGCGCCCGGGATACACTATCGTGCGACCGTCTCGGCTTGGGAAACGGCGTCGAGGACGACGTCGTGTGCCGCCCCGTTCGAGGCGACGAGTCCTCGGCTGTCGTGTCGCCACGGCTCGCCGTGCACGTCGGTTACGGTACCACCCGCCGCCTCGATCAGACCGACCCCGGTGACCGTATCCCACGGATGCCCACGAACGTTCGTCACGACGGCGTCGACGGCACCGCTTGCACACAGCGCGAGTTCGGTCTGTGCGGAGCCGAACCGCCGCATGTCCCCGAAGCACTCGACGATCCCGCGGCAGGTGGCCGCGTACTCCTCGCGCCGGTCGAACTCCCACCAGAGCGTCGGGACGACGACGAACGCCTCCGGATCGGTTCGATCGCTGACCGAGATCCGTTCTCCGTTGCGGAACGCCGTTCCCGAATCGAGCACGAACGTGTCGCCAAGCGAGGGACAGACGGTCGCCCCGGCGACCGGTTCGCCGTCGACCGTGGCCGCGACGCTCGTCGTCCACACCTGGATCCCGCGGACGAAGTTCGTCGTCCCGTCGATTGGGTCGATGATCCACCCCGGCCCGTCGTCCGGGACCGTGTTCGGCGTCTCGTCCTCCTCGCCGACGATCGGCTCGCCGGGGAACGCCTCGCGAAGCGCCTCCGTAACGCGCGTCTGGGCGTCCCGATCGGCCTGCGTCACGACGTCCGTCTTCTGTGATTTCGTTTCGACGACGAGCTCTCCCCTGAACGATTCGGCCGCGAGTTCCGCCCCGGCCTCGGCCGCCCGGAGCGCGGTATCGGCGCGCGTACCCGTGTCCATACTCGATTGGGCGCCCCCGGTGTCAAAGCGCCACCGATTTGTCCGTTCCGCGTGTCCGAACGGACATGCACACGCTCGCAAAGCGTATCCACAACATCACGCCCCGAGACGTGCGGCTCACGTTCGACGATGGGTCCACGGTCGTCCTCGAGATGCGATCCGCGGAGTTCTTTCAGGAGGCCTTCCAAGCGGAGGGAACTGACGGCGATGGCACGACGTACCGCCTCGTGACCGACGGCGAGGACGACCCGCTCGTCGCGGGGAAAGAGACTGACGACGGGTGGCAAACCGCCGGCATAGTTGCTGACGTCGATCGAGCCGAGAACTGACGTCCGGGACGACCGTTTATATACCATGACGGGGCCATCCCGTCTCGATGCGATACATGCTCGTCGGCGTGCTCCTCGCCGTCCTCGTACTGCTCGTCGTGGTGACGGTCGCGGACTCGAATTCCGGTCGAACCGCCGTCGTGGACCGACTCGGTAGCGACTACGCCGTGTTACTCCTCGCGGAATCCGGGGAGACGACCGATCAACGCGTCGTCGATCCGAACGTACTCCCCGAAGCCGGTCGTCACGAAGGGGCCGTCCTGTACCTCGACGACGACGGCTATCGATACAGCGAGTCGGCGACGATACGGCGAGAGTGTAGACACTCACGTCGGTTCGACGCGCTCGCCGAGCGGTTGTCGTAGCCGCTAGCGGTGGAGCGGTTCCCAGCGCATAGCGGCGGCTCTCGAACGATGGAGAGTTGTTGCGAGGGAAAGCCGCTCCGAGAGCGGTCTTCCCGCATCACGGGGGTGGACCCCGACGATGCGCTTCACGGCTCACTCGAGTTCGCCGTTTCGCATCCGAGGCGCTCTCTTCGTTCGCGCCTCGCCATGCGAGGGGAGGGATTTGAACCCACGGACCTCTACAGGAGCGGATCTTGAGTCCGCCGCCGTTTCCGGGCTTGGCTACCCTCGCACGCAGTTCGGCATAACACCCTCATGGGATTTAAGCCACCGGTTTCGGTCCGGGGGAGGACGATTCGCAGGAGATGGGCGTCTCGTTCGGAGAACAGGGCGAATCGCCGGCTCTCACGCCGACACATCCAAACGGGGCCTACCTCTGCAAACGCACAATGGGTACCGAACAGCCGGCTGGCCGACGTGATGAGCGTCGACGGGATACGAACGCAACGCGAACGGATGAACGGGCTTCGGGGCATCGCCAAAGACCTGTAGCGGAACCGGTCGGTTCGGTCGCCCGGTCTATTCTAGCTCGGCGGCGTATTCGTAATCGATCTCGCGCGCCGTCGGTCGCGTCCCGTCGAGCGTGATCGCCCAGCCGTCGACGACCGTCGGATCGCGGAGCGCGTTCGTGAGCGTCGTTCGGACGTCCGGGAGATCGACACCGTAGAAATCACGCGGGACGCCGTGGAGGTACTGCAACGCGGTCTCGAACAGCGACCGCATCCCGTCGTCGTTCTCGAATTCCACGTGCTTGTACGCCCCGGCAGCGACCTGCACCATCCCGTGGAGGAAGGCGCTCTCAGTCGTCCCGCGGCCATAGTTGTACCACTCTGCCTCGAAGCAGTCGTGCGATTCGTGATATGCGCTCGAGTTGAACAGCCGGACGCCGTGGATCGTCGCCCGGCGGAGGGTGCCGTGCTCCCACCCGTTCGACGGGCCGCGGTCGGCGTCCCACCCGGCCGGGGTACCGGAGATCGGTGGCCCGACGGACTCGTCGCGGGTGTGATCGTCCATAGTTCCGATACTGCCCCCCCGAACCTAACGCCGTCGGCGCGCTTCGGTTCGGCGGCTAAAAAGCAGGGCAACGGCCGCGGGCAGCGGGTCGACAATCCTTTTGAACGCGACACGAAAGTGGATCGTATGCGGGAACTGGACGAAACCGACCGCGAACTGCTCCGACTTCTGCTCGACGACGGCCGCGCGTCCTACAAGCAGCTCGCGGAGACAGTCGATCTCTCGCCGCCGGCGGTGAGCGATCGCGTCGACAGGCTTCGAGAGTTGGGCGTCATCGAGCGGTTCACCGTGAACGTCGACCGATCGCGACTTCGTGAGGGCGTTCGCGTCGCGATAACGCTGGTCGTCACGCCGGGAGAGTCGACGGCCGTGAGGGAGGCGCTCACCGACGTTACTGGTGTCGAACACGTGTTCGTGACCGCCGAGGGGCGGCTGTTGGTGGTCGGTACGTTCCCGGACGCGGACATCGAATCCCCGCTGCAACCCGCGTTCGAGACGAAAGCTATCGAGTCCGTCGACGTCACGCCGCTCGTCGCGTCCGACTGGCATCCCGCCCTGGGGGAGGCGACGCTCGGGCTCGAGTGCGTCGAGTGCGGCAACAGCGTCACCGCCGAGGGCGTCAGCGCCGTCATCGACGGTGAGCGGTACGAGTTCTGCTGTGGGTCCTGTCGGGCGCGCTTCGAGGAGCGGTACGAAGAACTCAGCGAGGGTGCGTAAGGTCGGCCTCTAGGCGGTGGCTTCGTAGCCGGCCTCGTCGATGGCCGACACGAGTGTGTCGACGTCGGCGTCGCCCTCGACGGTGACGCGTCCCGCGTCGTGGTCCGCGTCGACCCGCTCGACTCCCGGAACCGATTCGACCGCCTCCTCGACGTTTCGTTCACAGCCGTCACAGGCCATCCCGCTCACCGTTAGTGTCGTGGACATGCGTTCTCGTACGCGGGGGACGGTTTTGTCGATTGTGCTTTCGGTGATCCGGTCGAAGTCGCCTTCGATATTTGAAACCAAAGTATCTGCGCGATCGTATCGAATATTCTAAACGACAAACCCAATCAATGTGGAAGCCGTACGTACGTCCATGATCAGACGTGAACGCATCGGCGTCGGCGGGATGCACTGTTCGACGTGTTCGGAGACCGTCGCCGACGCGGTCGAATCACTCGACGGGGTCGTCGACGCGTCGGTGAACTACGCGACCGACGAGGCGACCGTCGAGTACGATCCCACGGACGTGCCGCTCTCGGAGATCTACACAGCGATCGAGGAGTCGGGATACGATCCCCGACGCGAGACGCGAACGATCGCCGTCTCGGGTATGCACTGCTCGACGTGCTCGAAGACGGTGTCCGACGCTCTCGCGGAACTTCCGGGCGTGCTCCGGGCCGACGTGAACTACGCGACCGACGAGGCGACCGTCGAGTACAATCCGGAGTCGTTCTCGCTCGAGGACGCCTACGACGCGATCGAGGAGTCGGGGTACGAGCCGATGCACCGAGACGAAGACGACGGCAGCGACGCCGAGGGCGAGACCGCCGCGGAGCGCGAACTGCGAAAGCAGCGTCGACTCGTCGTCGGGGGCGGCGTGCTCGCGTTGCCGTTCGTCTACCTGATGGTGGCGATGTTCACTCCGCTTTCGCATCCGGAGTCGATCGGTTCGATCCCGTTTGGGTGGGTGCAGTTCGGATTCGCGACGGTGCTGATGGCGACGCTCGGCCGGGAGTTCCTGGTCGGCGCGTACAAAGCGGTGAAAAACCGGACCGCGAACATGGACACGCTCGTAGCGACCGGGTCGAGCGCCGGCTACCTGTTCAGCGCGGCGGTCGTCTTCGGGCTGATCACCGGCGATCTCTACTTCGAGGCCGTCGCGTTCATCCTCTGGTTCATCACGGTCGGCAACTGGCTCGAAGCGCGCTCGAAGGCCACGGCGTCCGACGCCCTGCGGGAGTTGCTCCGGATGGAGGCCGACGAGGCGGTCGTGATCCGAGAAGGCGAAGAGCGGACGGTACCGCTGTCGGACGTCGAGGTCGGCGACGTTATGAAGATCCGACCCGGGGAGCGGATCCCAACCGACGGGATCGTCGCCGAGGGGGAGTCGGCCGTCGACGAGTCGATGCTGACCGGCGAGTCCGTCCCCGTCGAGAAGTCGCCGAGAGACGAGGTCGTCGGCTCGACGGTGAACGAGAACGGCGTCCTGCTCGTCGAGGCGACGAAGGTCGGCGAGGATACCGCGATCCAACAGATCGTCCGCCGGGTCAAGGAGGCCCAATCCAGGCAGCCGGACATCCAGCGGCAGGTCGACCGCGTCAGCGGCTACTTCGTTCCGGCGGTGATCGTCAACGCCGTCGTCTGGGCCGCGCTCTGGTACGCGTTCCCGAGCCAACTGTACTCGATCGTCGGTCAGTTGCCGATCGGACAGGTCGGTGGCGGCCCGATCGTGGGCGGCGTTCCGATCTTCGAGTTCTCGATGATCGTGTTCGCGTCGGCCGTCCTGATCGCCTGTCCCTGCGCGCTCGGGCTCGCGACGCCCGCGGCGACGATGGTCGGCTCGACGATCTCGGCGAAGAACGGCGTCCTGTTCAAGGGCGGCGACGTGCTCGAGCGCGTCCGCGAGACGGACGCCGTCGTCTTCGACAAGACGGGGACGCTCACCGAGGGCGAGATGCAGTTGACCGACGTCGAACCCGTCGAGCGCAACGTGCGAGCCGACGGCGGTGCGGTCGCCGCACAGGCGGTCGACGAGTCGTTCGTGCTGGCCGTCGCGGCGAGCGCCGAATCCGGCTCCGAACACCCGCTCGGGGAAGCCATCGTCCGCGGGGCCGACGAGCACGGTATCGACCTCGCGACGGTCGAGACGTTCGAGAACGTCCCCGGCAAGGGGGTCGAAGCGACCACCGAGCACGGCGACGTGCTCGTCGGGAATCGCGCGTTGCTCGACGACCGCAGAATCGACTCGACGCCCGCGACGGAGACCATGGAGCGGCTCGAAGGGGAGGGGAAGACGGCGATGCTCGTCGCGCTCGACGGGGACGTGATCGGCGTCGTCGCGACGGCGGACACGGTCCGCGAGAGCGCGAAGGCGACCGTTTCGGCGCTCCACGACCGAGGTTACGAGGTGTACATGCTGACTGGGGACAACGATCGAACCGCGTCGGCGGTCGCCGCGGAGGTCGGCATTCCGACCGAGCGCGTCCGCTCCGAGGTGCTCCCGGACGAGAAGGCCGACGTGATCGAGTCGATACAGGCCGACGGAACCCGGGCGATGATGGTCGGCGACGGGGTCAACGACGCGCCCGCGCTCACGACGGCGCATATCGGCGTCGCCATCGGCTCGGGAACCGACGTCGCGATGGAGGCCGCCGACGTGACGCTGATGCGCTCGGATCCCGCGGACGTGCTCAAGGCCATTCGGATCTCGGAGGCGACGCTGTCGAAGATCCGACAGAATCTCTTCTGGGCGCTGGGGTACAACGCGGTGCTCATCCCCGTCGCCTCGCTCGGACTGCTCAATCCCGCACTCGCCGGCGCGGCGATGGCCGCATCGAGCGTTTCGGTCATGTCGAACAGCCTCGCGTTCGCCGCGTACGAGCCGAGTCGGGAGTACGTCCCGCTCTTGCTTCGCCCCTTCGCCGCACTGGGGAGCTGAACCGCATCGGGACGAAACGCTCGGCCCGGTGTCGCCACAGCGATTGATATCGCGCCCCCGAAAGCGTCCGTATGGGAGATTCGACAGCGTCCCTGCCGACGGATATCTCAGCCGAACAGCTCAAACGGCTCATCGACGGTGAGGAGACGTTCGAACTCGTCGACACGCGTGACGACGAGAACTTCGAGGGGTGGCGACTGGCCGATGCGATCCAGTTCGTGTACAAGCCGGACCACGAGTTCGATCTCGATACGTTCACCGCCGCCACGGGCCTCGAACGCAACGACTCAATCGTGCGAGCTGGAGCTCGGTCCAAATCGGTGTGCGGCCGAGTGACTTACTGGCGGAGTCTGCCCGCGAGTCGGGCGACGTGTACGAGACTCTCGCGGTGATCGTCGATACTGAGCGTTTGCCCCGTCGCCTGCGGCGCTGACAGCCCGGCGACGACGTCCTCCAACGCCTCCCGACTCCGCTCGGAGAGCCATCCGATCGATTCGTAGTACGCGAGAGCGGTCAGCGTCCCGTCGTGACCGGTGGCAGCGAGCATCCACTCGAGCCACTCGAAGATCTCGAGTTGTGCGGTGTACGCGTCCGGGAGTCGATCGAGATACGGCTTTGAAACCGCCGGCCCGGATAGCTCAGCCAACAGCGCTGTCGCGTTCGGTGTCCGGTTGAACTCGGCCGACGCGGACTCGGCCCGCTGCTCCCGGTCGCCGTTTCGGGCATCTCCGCGGGACGGTCGACGATCCGAGTCCCGCTGCACCTCCTGGGCGGTACGTCCGTCGGCTCGGCGTTGATGACGCGAGCGAAGGTACGCCTCGACGTCGGCGGCGTCCGCGGGCGGCGTTCGGTTCGCGGTCCGTGCTGTGCTGTCTCCGGACGGCTCCCTCGAGTGAGAATCGGACATCGGACCGGTTCCGCGAACGGCCGATCTATCGCTGGCACCGCCGGACGCCGGCCGCGACCGGTTTTCTATCGACGCTTCCGAGTCGTCCGATGACCGTGGCCGAGACGCGTCGGTCGCGGCTTCGGGAGGTCGCGTCTCGGTGATCGGCTCGACCGGGACCGTTCGGCCGGCGTCTTCGGAGGCGTGAGACGATCGGTCGCGAGGCGACCGAGCAGCACCGCGGTCGGTGTTCGCGGCGGAGTCGCCGACTGTGCGCTCGCGGGGCGGCTTCCGAACCGCATCTCGAAGCTCGCCCAGATCGTATCGGCGGGGGTTCAGTCGGCCGGTCATGACACGATGGTTCGACGACGGTGCGTATAAACGCCGGCTCGATTTCGAGCGGTGTGTTCGGGTGGTTTCAGTGTTCGAAACAGAACCGCACATCGTGGACACCGTTTTTATACGTGGTGTCGAACGCCCCGACATGGCAACGCAGGACGCCCGATCGACGACGCTCCGGGATTTCGATGTCGACCCGACACTCGTCGCTCGCGGCCACACGCCCTCCCTGTATTCACGCGAGCGTTTCGTTCGGTGTGAGTCCTGCGGGGTAACCGTTCCGTACTCGGTCACGGCCGAAGGCCCGATCCGGCGGGCGTTGAAGGAACTCGCCGCGATCCCTTGCGGACAGTACGAGCTACCGGACGTCCCCGTCGGCGATCACGTTCCGACCGTCACCCCCGAACATCCGACGACCGGTCGGAGCGTCGTTTGTGAGTCGTGCGGCCGAAGCGCCCGACTCGGTGACAACCGACGGCGGGTGCTGAAGGAGCTCGCCGCGATCCCCTGTACGCCGCGACTGACCGGCGTCGAACTGGTGGACCTCGTCTTCTCGCCGACCTCGTTTACGCCGCCGCTCGCCGAGCTCGGGGTCGAGCGGTGGTACGGACGACTCGGCGGCAGTCACGGCGACGACGTCGTCCGGCAGTTCCGTCACGAACGGTTCCAGTACACCGCGTACGTCCGCACGAAGCCCGACGGGACGCACGCCGTGGCCGTTTCGACCTCGCCGAACGCCGCCGTCGAACCGCTCGACGAACGCCGATTCCCGAGCACGGACCCGAACGATCCGGCGGCGAAACGGGCTGCAGCCACGTTCGTCACGTTCCTCTCGGCGACCGATCCACTCACCGCCGGCGAGTTCGAAACGCTTCACTCGGCGTACGAAGACGCGTATCAAAACCACCGGGAGCGCTGGTTGGCTGACGCCTACGCGGACGCGAGGGACGCGTTCGGGGATCGCTTCGGTGATACGCCGGAAGCGTTCATCGACGCCTTCGCCGATAGTTCGGCCGAGATCGAGGAAGTGCTGCGTCGAATGGTCGGTTCCGGCGGCTTCTCGGACCAACCGGAGTCCGCATTCGCCGCCGAGATACTGGGCCACGAACACGAGTTCCCCGGATTCATCGATTTCGTCGCGGAGCGACACGGCTGGTCGCCGCCGATTTCCGGCGTCTAGACGCTATTCGACGCTGTCTTCGACCCAGTCTGCGAACGGGGCGAACGCGTCACGCGCGTCGAATCGCTCGATGCAGGGAACCTCGTGCGGGTGGATCGTCTCGACGCGGGACTCGACGGCTCCGTACCGATCGGCGGTCGTTTTGATCAAAAGCACGACCTCGTCGTCGTGGACGACCTCCCCGTCCCACCGGTACGTCGATCGGCACTCGAAGTGGTTGACACAGGCGGCCAACCGCTCGTCGACCAGCGCTTCGGCGAGTTCCGAAGCGAACTCAGACGGGGCGGTCACGTACGCGGTGACGATCGAACTCATCGTTGGGGGCGCACCGTCGGGCGAGATCGATGACGCGTCCCCATCGACCGCCGGAAAGCGGCGAAACGCACGGTCGGCGGCCGCATTTCTCAGTCCTCGCCGTTCGATTGGCCGGTGACGGGATTGTACCGGCCGTTGATGTCCCACTCGTGGATACAGTGGATGTTTCCGACCAGACGCTCCCCGTCTTCCTCGGCGATAACCCAGTTATCGGCCGTCTCATTCCACTCGTCCGTCCGTCCACAGCGTTCGCAGCGTCGCCGCATCGGTGGGGCGATTTCTACGCTCATACCCATCGATCGTTCCCGACCGTATTCAACCATGCGCCGTCGATCCGCGTCGCGACGATGTCGTCATCACGCAGTCGAAACTGCTGCCGTACGGGCGAGCTGAGCGATCAGAAGTCGGGGAGATCGTCCGGGGCCTCGTACTCCGCTTCCCAGTCGACGTATTCCGTTTTTAGCGTGCGGCTCACCGTGTCGCCGAACTCGGCCATCGCCGCGTTGATTCCGGAGACTGTGTTCCACGACGTGAGTTCGGGGTGGAGATTTCGCTCCTTCCAATCCTCGGGGATGCCGGGAGCGTGATAGCCGACGCGATCGGCGAAGTCGTCCCAGAAGAAATCGAACGCGTCGAACATACCGAGGTCCTCGGCGATCGCGAACTCGTCGGCGTCGAGATCGGTCGTCTCCGCCCACGCTTCGAAGGCTTCCACCCAGGCGCCGTTCTCGAGAAACGCTTCAAGTTCCGCACGGCGGTAGTCGCTTCCCAGCACTTCCACGTCGTCGTACTCGTCAGCGTCGTGACGGGGGAGTTTCGGAGGTGCCGGCGGATCGACGTTCAGTCCCATACCGTCCCGTAGTCCCCCGGAAAATAAAAGCCTCTCACGTCGAGTCCGCCGCTTCGTCGAACCACTCGGGGCGGTCCGCGTCGGTGCTCCCGACGTTCGTATACGAGATCCTCCGGGTCACGACCACCGGCTCCTCGTCGATCCGTCCGCGATAGTCGAGTCGGAGCTGTCTGACCAACCCGGTCCCGTCGACTTCGGCCGTGAGCGAGACGTTTCGTGCCGGGACGGCATCCGGAAACGGGAGACTGGCCGTCGTCGGCTCGGGGCTCGTCAGTCGATATCGCGGGACCCCTGCCTCAATCCGACGCGTCTCGATTCGGGTGGGAACCTCGCTGAAGCTCGATTGGATCATGACGCCCGGAGTCATCCGGAACGTGAACGATCCGGTCATCGCCCAAAAGTACCATGTCCCCACGCCCGAGGCGGTGGGAGAGAACTCGTTGTACCGCGGATCGGGCTCGCCGAACGCCCGAACGTACGTCTCGCGATCGGACCAGAACTCCGCGTACGCGGGCGGTTCGCCCAGCACCTTCGGACCGTCGACGCCGCCCGTGCGGACTGCGGCGTGATACGTTCGGTCCTCCGTGAGGCGGAGGTGCACCGTGTATTGAGAGCGGACGGTACCGTTCTCGTACCGAACGGTCTGGTTCGAGGTGAGCGTGTACGATCGGTTCGCGAGCCACTGGCCGTGTGCGGTGGCGAGTGCCGCCGGATCCGAGACGCCGTCGTCGTCGATTCCGGAGGTCCGAAGCGTTGCAGGGTCAGCCGCCGGGACCGGGACCGGCGTCACCGGCTCGACCGATCTGTCCGTCGGGCTGTCCGAATCGAAACCGACCCCGGAACATCCGGTGAGAACGACGAGGAGGATCACACACGCCCTGTACACGGGACCTAGTATGATCGCTGTTCGGATAAAACAGCTGATTGTCACTCAGCAGACATAATCGCGGTACACGGGTTTCACCGTGTGGGATTGTCTGCAACACTTAAAGCGGTGGCCGAACATTGTCGCGTATGCGAATACTGGTTCCCTACGATGGCTCCGAACAGGCCGACGCGGCGTTGGAGTACGCGGTGACGCAACACCCCGGCGACGACCTCGTTCTGTTGCACGTGCTGGACTTCGTCGAGGCGGGGTACAGCGCGGCACCGGAGGCGGCGCTCGCCGGATACTGGGAGGAGTGGTACGAGCAGGCGGAGTCGTCGGCGGAAGAGTTACTGGAGAATGCGGCCGCCGCGATCGAGACCGAGGCCGACGTCGAGACGGAGGTCGTCGTCGGCCCGCCCGCGAACGCGATCGTCGAATACATCGAGACGGAGGACATCGACGCCGTCGTCATCGGTAGTCACGGGCGCGACGGCTTCTCGCGAATCCTGCTCGGCAGCGTCGCCGAGACGGTCGTCCGTCGATCGCCGGTTCCGGTGACGGTGGTCCGCTAGCCGTGGACGGTCACCCTGAGTCGCCGATTCGCTCCGTGACCTGACGGAGTTGTTTGTGACGAGCCTCGACGGCTTCCTCCCGGAGGGCTGCTTCGGCCTCCGTCGGGCATTCGAGCTCCGGCACGGGCGTCGGACGCCCCTCGTCGTCGAGCGCGACGAACGTGAAAAACGAGGTCGTGGCGAGGCGTCGGTTCCCGGCCGTCGGATCCTCGGCATGGACATCGACGCGAACGTCGATGCTCGTCCGATTGGCCCCGAACACGTACCCCTCGATGACGGCGACTTCACCCAGATCGATCGGAGTGACGAAATCGACGTGATCCATCGAGGCCGTCACGCACTGGTGACCCGCAAAGCGCATGCTAGCAACGGCCGCGCAGATGTCCATCCAGTGAAGTACCGTGCCACCGAGCGCGCGTCCGAGCGTGTTCGTCTCGTTCGGCAGTAGTATTTCGGTCATTTCGGTCATCGAATCCGACAGTGTTGCCATGGGGACCACGACGGCGGCCGATACCAAGGTTCTTCGGCCGCCGGACGGCGCAGTCCGTCCCGATACACGTAAACCGCTCGCCCGACTCGTGTCGACAATGAGTAGGGACGCCGAATCGGGGTCGGTTCGGGTCGTCGGGACAGCCCACGTTTCGGAGGCCAGCGTCGAGGAGGTCGAGTCGGTCATCGACGAGGAGCGTCCGGACATCGTCGCCGTCGAGCTCGACGAGGGGCGATATCGCCAAATCCGCGGCGAGACGCCGGAGGATCTGGACGCGGGCGATCTGCTGAAGGGGAACACTGTCTATCAGTTCCTCGCGTACTGGATGCTCTCGTACGTCCAGGCGCGTTTGGGCGACCGGTTCGATATCGAACCGGGAGCGGACATGAAAGCCGCGATCGACACGGCAGAAGCGCTCGACCTCAACGTCGCGTTGGTCGATCGGGACATTCAGGTCACGATTCAGCGGTTCTGGGCGCGGCTCTCGTTCGTCGAAAAGCTCAAACTCGCCGGGAGCCTCGCCGTCGGGCTGGGCGACCCGCGCGAGCTCGGGCTGGGCGTCGGCCTCGGCATCGCGCTCGTCCTCTCGATACTCGCCGGGGCGGTCGGGGGCCCATTCATCGTCCCCGAGGCGCTCGGCTCCGGATTCTTGGTCGGCATCGTCGATACGCTCCTCGTCGCGCTCACGCTCGGACTGCTGCTCGGCGGGGGGATCGTCCTCGCGCTGGAGTGGCTCGCACCTGCGGAGGACGACCTCCAGGAGATCGATATCGACCGGATGACCGACACCGACGTCGTGGGCGCAATGATGGAAGAGTTCCGCCGGTTCTCCCCTGGAGGTGCGGAAGCGCTCATCGACGAGCGGGACGCCTACATCGCCCACCAGCTCGTCGCCCTGCGCGACCAAGGACACGACATCGTCGCCATCGTCGGGGCGGGACACAAAGACGGCATCGAACGGTATCTGGACTCGCCGTCGCTGCTGCCGACGATGGACTCGATCACGGGACGATCGTCCGGGAGCCGAATCTCGCTGTACAAGACGTTCGGCTACCTGTTTACCCTCGGCTTTCTCGTGTTCTTCGTGCTGTTGGCGATCGCGACGTACACCGGCGTCGAAGGCGCGTCGAGCGAACTGCTCTTTCGGCTGTTCGCCGCGTGGTTCCTCATCAACGGTGTCCTCGCGTTCGGCCTGGCCAAACTCGCCGGCGCGCACTGGCAGTCGGCGGGCGTCGGCGGGGGCATCGCGTGGCTGACGAGCGTCAATCCGCTGTTGGCTCCCGGCTGGTTCGCTGGCTACGTCGAGTTGCGTTACCTCGACGTCAACGTCGGGGATATCGCGACACTCAACGAGATCATGTCCGACGAGGAGGCGCCGCTCAGACAGCTTTGGGACGACCTCACCGCAGTCCCGCTGTTCAAGCTCATTATCATCGTTGCGTTGACCAACGTGGGGAGCTTCATCGGCAGCGTTCTGTTCGCGACGGTGTTGTTGCCGTACCTCTTTGCCGGCTCGGGAATCGAGGGGGCCGGCGGCGTCGCACGCCTCATGCTCGAAGCGGCCCGCAACAGCCTCGAGATACTCACCGAGGTGCTTCGATGAGCGCGATTCGTATCGATGGGATCCGGTTTTATCCGGACGAGATCCGAGATCTCGCGGTCGCGTGGATCGCTCTCGGAATCGCGTTCGGCGTGTTCATTCTCGTCTCGACCGGGCGGAGCGTGTTTCCGGATATCACCGGCGCGATACTCACTCCGCTTTTCGCCCGCGTCTTCCTCGTCAGTATGTTAACCGTCGGCGTCGGATTCTTGCTCCACGAGCTCGCTCACAAGGTCGTCGCGGTCCGATTCGGCCAGGTCGCATCGTTCAAAGCCGACTATCAGATGCTCGCGCTGTGTATCGGTGCGGCGTTCGCCGGGTTCCTGTTCGCCGCGCCGGGGGCGGTGTACCACCGCGGGCGGATCACGCAGCGACAGAGCGGGCTGGTATCGGTCGCCGGCCCGCTGACGAACGTTGCGCTCGTCGCGGTGTTTCTCCCGCTACTCGTGTTCGACGGCTTCGTCGGGCAGGTCGGGCAACTCGGCGTGCTAATCAACGCCTTTCTCGCGACGTTCAACATGCTCCCGTTCGGGCCGCTGGACGGGAAATCGGTCATGTCGTGGAGCAAGCCGGTGTTCGGCGCTACGTTTGTTGGCTCGGCGCTCGTGGCGATCGGAGCGATCCTTGTCGTCGGCTTTCCGAGCTTTTGACCGCGACGGTACCAACCGACGCGTTTTTGCTCCGGTCGGCCACCGGATGAAGTATGAGCGACGAAAACCCCGATGAGGGGCTGACCTACGCCGCGACCGGCGTCGACATCGACGAGAGCGAGGCCGCCACCGCGGCGCTGATTGGCGCGGTCGGCGAATTTGAAGGGGATTACGCCGGCCTCATCGATATTGGCGGCCGATATCTGGCGCTCGCGACCGACGGCGTCGGGACGAAACTGCTCGTCGCCGAGGCCATCGGAGACTACTCCACGATCGGCATCGACTGTATCGCGATGAACGCGAACGATCTCGTCGCGGCCGGGGTCACGCCGGTCGCGTTCGTCGATTACCTCGCGGTCGAGACGCCGGACGACGTGATCGCAGAGCGAGTCGGCGAGGGCCTCGCCGCCGGTGCCGAACGCGCCGAGGTCGCGCTCGTCGGCGGCGAGACCGCCGTCATGCCCGAAGTGATCCGCGGGTTAGATCTCGCAGGAGCCTGTGCCGGACTGGCCACCGAAGCCGAGCTATTCGACGGTGAAGCCCGAGACGGCGACCGGCTGGTCGGGGTTCCATCGTCGGGGATCCACTCGAACGGGTTGACGCTTGCACGAGAGGCCGCGACGCAGAACCACGAGTACACGGACCCGTTCCCGTACGACGAGGATCGGACGGTCGGTGAGGTGTTGCTCGAACCGACGCGGATCTACCGGGACGTGCTCGGTCCGCTCCAGGCGGTCGAGACGCACGCGGCCGCACATATCACCGGCGGCGGCTGGACGAATCTGGAGCGGATGGGTGAGAACCGCTACGTCGTCGATGATCCCTTCGAGCCGCAGCCGGTGTTCGAGTTCATCCAGGAGGAAGGCGGTGTCATGGACGAGGAGATGCACCGCACGTTCAACATGGGCACCGGGTTCGTCGCCGCGCTCCCCGAAGCGGACGCCGAGTCGGTCTCCGACGAGCTCGACGACGCACGGATCATCGGACGCGTCGAGTCCGGCAGCGGCGTTTCGATCCGCGGACTGAAGCTGTAAGCGAACAGACGGGGCGCCGGATTGGTCGACCCTGCCCCGCGCTCCCGCCTCGGGGGCCGACCACGATTCGTCACGTCACGGGGGATCTGGCCGCCGATTCGTATATAAAGGTGCGGCCGGGGGAAGGCTTTTGTATAACTCGAGGTAATTACCGAATATGGGAATGGATCTGCCGACACCCGCCGATCTCAAGGAGCGTCGGACGGCGTTGGAACTGACACAGAGCGAGCTAGCCGAGCGCGCGGACGTCTCGCAGCCGCTTATCGCCCGAATCGAGGGCGGTGACGTCGACCCGCGGCTTTCGACGCTCCGGCGGATCGTCACTGCCCTCGACGAGGCCGAGAGCGCGGTGATACACGCCGGCGACATCATGCATGAGGGCGTGATTCACGTGGCGCCGGACGACAGCGTCCGGGAGGCGATCGACGTGATGGTAAAGGAGGGGTACTCGCAGCTGCCGGTCGTTCGAGATGGCCGGCCGCAGGGGATCATCTCCAACTCGGATATCCGACAACTGGATCGGGATAACGCCGGAGAGTTGCCGGTTGCTGACGCCATGCGCGAGGCGATCACGACCGTCGAGCCGGGCGCCACGCTGGACGAAGTGAATGCCCATCTCAACCACCAGGACGCGGTGATGGTCGTCGTCGACGGTCAGTTACGCGGAATCATCACTGAGGCGGACGTCGCCGCCCACGTCTCCTAAAGTGCTCTCCGCAGTCGTTAGGCGTCTTCGTCCTCGTCCGCATCGCCGGTGTCGAACGTCTGGACTATCTTCAGCGGAATGTCTCGCAGCGCGCCGCCGATCTCGCTCTTTGCGATACGCGAGGCGTGTTGTTCGCTGTCGGCGTTGAACACTTTCATCTCGAGCCCCAATCCAACGAGCGCCGTATCGGCGGCGATAAACGCCGAATCGAATGGTTCACCACAGGCCGGACACGGCGTCGAACCGACCTCGACTTCGACGTAGTCCATATCGGCCTGATTGAGCCGTTTACCGGCCTCGCTCACCGCCACGCCGATGGCGTCGTCGATCGCCTCGACATCGCGGACCAACCACGCGGCTTCCATCGCAACGAGATAGTTACTCATGTTCCAACGAAACGAAGCCCGACGGATATCCCTATTGTTTCGGTGCCGCTGTGTGGGGGCGTCGCAGATCTCGTGATCCAGAGCCGCGCACGTGACGTCCATTATCGTCATAAGTTATGCGTATCGACGCCCGGACGTACCCGCGTAATCCGGGAGCGAACCGTCGGATGTACGATCCAATTGCGTGAACTACAACTAAATATGAAATCGGTGCTAAAGGCCCGCTACCCGCATAAAATTCGACATTCGAAAATCGACGGTGAACGGAAAGTATATATCTTTCCACTTGTTCCCAACGCGGTACGATGGCAACACACCTGTACCGGGCATCGGTGTTCGCGCTGTACCAGTTCAGCATCGTCCTCGGCATCGTCCTCCTGCCGGTCGCGCTCGTGGCGAACCGCGCCGGCATCTCGCTCCCGATCGGGAGGCTCGTCGAGCGGTTCGAAACCGCGCACCGACGAGCTTCGGAGCGGTAACCGGAAGGTTTTATCAGCGTCGGTCTGTACAATATGATAATGCGACAACCGGATTCCTCCCTGCCGCGTACCGGACAGGATCACACACGCTCGCCGTACGAGCCCGAACTCGGAGAGGTTCCCTCGAACGACCTCTCGGTCGACGACCTCGACACCGTCAACAAGACGGGGACGACGACGATCGGGATCTCTACGACCGAAGGCGTCGTCATTGCGACGGACATGCGCGCGTCCCTGGGCGGTCGCTTCGTCTCGAACAAGGACGTTCAGAAGGTCGAGCAGATCCACCCGACCGGTGCGTTGACACTCGTCGGCAGCGTCGGCGGTGCCCAGTCGTTCATCCGATCGCTGCGAGCAGAGGTCAACCTCTATGAGGCTCGCCGCGGCGAGGACATCCCGATCAGCGCGCTCGCGACGCTCGCGGGGAACTTCGCCCGCGGCGGTCCGTTCTTCGCGATCAACCCGATCCTCGGCGGCGTCGACGACGAGGGACACCACGTCTACTCGATCGATCCCGCGGGCGGCGTGATGAAAGACGATTACACGATCACCGGCTCCGGACTCACGGTCGCGTACGGCACGCTCGAACGGGAGTACGAGGACGACATGACCAACGAGGAGGCGAAGCGAGTCGCCGCGTCGGGCATCAAGGCGGCCGTCGAACGCGACACTGGCTCCGGTAACGGCGTGTTCCTCGCGACGATCACGGACGAAGGCGTCGATATCAAGGGTCACAAAGACTTCGACGACGTGCTGTAACGCCGGCCGGTCGATTCGCATCATTTAATCACGGGCTCTCGGTATCCGACAGACATGTCCATGGAGTTCGCGACGTTCGCCGACCGGGCCGCGGCGATCGAATCGGAGTCGGCGGATTTGGAGACCGTCGAACTCGTGGCGGCCCTCCTCGATGACGCGGAGGGCTCACTCGATGTCGTCGCGCGATTCGTACAGGGCCGGGTGTTCCCCGCCAACGACGGGACGAAACTCGACATCGGCCCGGCGCTGTGCTACGAGGCACTCGCGAAGGCGGCCGGACCGAACGTGACGTCCGGGGACATCGAGTCACGACTTGCGACCGTCGGCGAGATCGGCGGCGTCGCGGAGGCGTTGGATCTCGGGGGGCAACGGGGATTGGCCGCGTTCGGGGGCGGGAACGACGACGACACGCTCACGGTCGAACGCGTCGACGCGGAACTGCGAAGCCTCGCGGCGGCAGCGGGGAGCGGCAGCACCGACACCAAACTCGACACCTTATTCGGCCTGTTCAACCGCTGTGAACCGACCGAGGCTCGCTTTCTCGCCCGTCTCGTGCTGGGAGACATGCGGATCGGCGTCGGCGAGGGGGCAGTTCGTGACGGGATCGCCGCGGCCTTCGACGTGTCCACCGAGGCCGTCGAGCGCGCACTCCAGGTTTCGAACGACTGCGGTCTCGTGGCTGAAACCGCACGCGATGGGGGCGAGAGCGGGTTGAACGATATCCGATTGGCGGTCGGCCGGCCGGTCAAGGCGATGTTGGCACAGGCGGGGACCGCCCTCGACGCCCTCGACGCGTGGGAGCGCGCGGCGGTCGAGACGAAGTTCGACGGGGCGCGAGTGCAGGTCCACTACGACGGCGAGACGGTTCGGCTGTTCTCGCGGAATCTGGAGGACGTGACGGACCCGTTGCCCGAGATCGTTCGGACCGTCGAACGCGCACTCGACGTCCCCGCGATCCTCGATGGTGAGGTCGTCGCGATCGACGGGGACGGGAGCCCGCGACCGTTTCAGGACGTGCTTCGTCGGTTTCGCCGGAAACACGATATCCAGGCGACCCGCGAGGACGTGACGGTCGAACTCCGCGCATTCGATTGCCTCCACGCGGACGGTGCGGACCTACTCGACGCGCCGTTCGTCGACCGGCACGACCGATTGCGGACGGTCTTCGACGGCGAAATCTCGACGATTCGGCTGACCGACGCTCCCGAGGAAATTGCCGATCTCGAAGCGTCGGCGTTGGCGGCCGGCCACGAGGGGATCATGCTGAAAGACCCGGCGTCCGCGTACACGCCCGGGAACCGTGGAAAGAACTGGCTGAAGCGAAAACCCGACGTGGAGACGCTCGACGTGATCGTCACGGGCGCGGAGTGGGGGGAGGGACGTCGAGCGAACCTGCTCGGGACGTTTCTGCTCTCGGTTCGCGACGGTGAGGAGTACCGAACGATCGGCAAGGTCGCCACGGGAATCACGGACGAGAAGCTCGAGGAGCTTCACGAACGGCTCGATCCGTACGTTCGCTCGGAGTCGGGAACCGAGGTCGAGATCGAACCGGCGATCGTCTTCGAGGTCGGCTACGAGGAAATCCAGCGCTCGCCGACGTACTCGTCCGGGTACGCGCTCCGATTCCCGCGGTTCGTGAGCGTTCGCGAGGACAAAGATCCGGATGACGCCGAAGACCTCGAACGAGTCGAGCGACTCGTCGAGTGATCGTCGGGTTTGTATCGACGGATACCCTACGCCGACCATGATCGAATACGATGGCGTGAGCGTCTCGTGGCTTGGCTACGCGACGCTTCGAGTCGCGGGTGACGGGCCTGTCGTCTACGTCGACCCGGGGCGCTACGGCGTCTTGGACGGCTACGACGGGGGCGACGGGGACGTCGTCTGCGTGACGCACGAGCACCACTACGACACGAACGGCATTCGGGCGGTTGCCGACGATGACGCCACGATCGTCGCCTTCGAGGGGATCAATCCCCACCGGATCGACCGCGACGTCGAACGCTTGGCCGACCTGCCGTTCGATGTTCGGCGCGTCGACGCCGAAGCCGACATCGCGGTCGGCGATGCGATCGTCAGGACCACCGCGGCGTACAACGAGCCGGACGGCCCACACGTCCGCGAAAACGGCGAGCCGTATCATCCGAAGGGGCTCGGCTGTGGCTTCCACGTCACGGTCGACGGCGTGTCGGTGTATTGCCCCGGTGACACCGACGTGTTGGACGGCCACGCGCGCCTCGACATCGACGTCTTCTGCCCGCCGATCGGCGGCACGTTTACCATGAACCGACACGAGGCGGCCGATCTCGCGGCGGCGCTCGAGCCTGATCTCGTCGTCCCGATCCACTACGACACGTTCGAGCCGATCGAAACCGACGTCGAGGCGTTCGCCGCGGAGCTCGAGCGACGCGGTGTCGAGGTCCACCTCGACGGCTGAGGCGACGGAAGGTCCGTCAGCGCGGTCCCTCGGTGCCCCACGCGTCGAGTGCGGTTTCGAGTTCGGGGACCGATTTCGCCCGCGACTGTAGGGACTCCCCGTCGCGGTACGCCTCGACGCTCGCCCGGAGCGCGCGTGCGCCGGCTTCAGTTCCGTCTGGGTGGCCGTGGATACCGCCGCCCGCCTGAACCATGATATCTGGACCGAGCGCGTCGAGTAACTGATCGACGATCCCCGGATGCAGCCCGCCGGAGGCGACCGGGAGGACGTCGTTGAGCCCGTACAGGTCCGATCGAAGCCAGGCGTTGATCCCCGCCGTGTCCTCGTTTTCGAGCTTTCCGAGTCCGGCCGTACCGGTGTGAATGTGGTCGACGCCCGCCAGCCGGGCGAACTGGGCGAGACAGCGCATCGAGACGCCGTGCTGTGGGAGGCGATCGAAGGCGGCGTGCATCGCGCGGTGGGCGTGGATCGCCACGCCGAGGTCCTCGGTCCGCCGACGAACCGTCTGCAGGGCGCTCCAGCCGGCCGTGACGATGTCGACCATCACGAAGGAGCCGCCGTGGTCGGCGACGAACTCGGCGCGTCGAACCATTTCGTCCGTCTCGGCGGTGATGTTTATCAGGTACTCCTTTCGCTCGCCGGTTTCATCCTCTGCGCGGTCCCTCGCCTCGAGCGATTCGACGACCCGCTGTTCGAAGGGATTGAACGACTGGTCCGTGAGGTTCTCGTCGTCTTTTAGGAGGTCGACGCCGCCGACCCACGCCTCGTAACCGACCTGTGCGTGCTCGGCGGTCGACAGCCCGACCTTCGGCTTCGGGACGGTGGCGAGCGGCGGTCGATCCGCGGCGTCGAGCAGTTCGCTCCGGACGCCGGAGCCGAACTGCGGACCGGGGAACGACTGGACGAGCGCTTCGGGCCACGCACAGTCGAGCAACCGGATCGTCTCGACCGCCTTCATGCCCAAGATGTTCCCGGCGATACAGGAGAGGATCTGCGGGAGACTCCCCTCTTCGAACAGTTCGAGCGGGTACGCGACGCGGACGTCGAACCCGTGTTCGCCGACGCCGGAGATGTCGAACGCAGTCGCGGAGTATCGCCGGACGTCCGAATCGGGCGACAGCGCCGCCCACGTCCCGTTCGAGCTCTCGGAGGCGACCCGCGCCGCCGCGTCGGCCGCGGACAATCCCGCACCCGGAACCAGACGGAACGCGCACACGAGGTTGTCCTCGGTCGGTTCGTACGACTCGTCGAGGAAGTCGTCGTACTCCATAAGCTAGGTGTTCGTCGCGCGGCGTCTTAAATTCGCCCCGGCCGTCGTCGGCGACCGGAACCGGGCCAACTGACGTCGGCCCGAGCGGGCTACTCCGTCTCGATCTTCGCGTAGCTCCTGTAGCTCATCGTCGATCCGTCGACGATGACCATGTCGGCACCGTGTTGCTGTTCGTGGGGCGGGTTCTCCCCGACGGCTTCCAGTTCGACGTCTCCGTACTCGTAGGGTGTGGTTTGTTCTACCATGTATACCCGTCCGCCCCCGTCGTATATAAATCCTTGCTAGACATTACCAATCTATACCGGTGAAAGAAACGGGGTCCTCTTGCGGACAACCGCGCGGCGTATGATAACTGCCCATCCCTGCCATGCAACATATGCCACGAACTATTATTACATTAATGTTGTTGGCCGATGGCGATCGAAGAGTCGATGAAACGACGGTCGGTTCTCGGCTGCGATCCAGCGACGACGCCCTCGATCGACGCCCCGAGGGCACTCACAAAACTGCGCATCGATCGCGTCCAGAAGCTCGTGTTTGGCGTGGGGTTTATCCGGACGGCTGTGCGTGTATATCACCGCTCAACGCCGCTAGTGGAACCCGCGCCCCACGTCCTCCTCGATGAGATCGTCGAGTTCGCTCGAGAGGAGCGCTTCGGCTTCCTCGAAGGTGTCCGAGAGCTGGTCGAGTCGGGCCGGGCGATCGTACATGTCGTACTCCATCGGCCCGAACGCCGGGCTATCGAGGGCGTCCATCACGTCCTCGAAGAGCGCGTCTCCCGTGGTCGGCGCGTCGGCGTGCGTTTCGAGGACGGTTTCGAGTCGCTTGGCGCGCGCTTTCGCCTCGTCGGAGTCTCCGACGCCACGGTTGACGCCGAAGCGGCCGGCGCTGTCGGCTTCGGGGAACAGCGGCTCGAGGTCGTCGTCGATTTTTCGAGCGACGCGCGAGCCGACGCCCTGAACCTCGTAGGGGTTCTTCGCGAAGGTCTTGAGCTGGAAGACGCCGACCGAGGGGTGGCCGATGAACAGATCTTCGCCGACGCCACCGCGTCGGTCCCCGGACACGGCTCGCCAGTCGCTTGATTCGGCGCCCGATTCTACGACGTCTTCGAGTATGTCCTGCCAGTCGCGGACGCGCATACCCCTTATTTCGGCGAGAGGAAAAAGAAGGTATCGGGTTTTGAGAGGGGATGACCGACAGCGTTTTTCTCCCGAGGACGCTCGGGTAGGATAGACGTGAATCTGCGTGGACCGGTCCTCGAAGTGGGGGAGTCCCGAACGGTCGAGACGAGTCGCGGAACGAGCGATCTCGCCGAGGTCACGCTTCGTCCCGAACGCGGCGCGGGCGATCCGATTCGGCTGACGCTGTGGGGCAAGTGGACCGAAACCGCGACAGTCCTCGAACCGGGGATGGAACTGCTCGCCACGGACCTCCAAGAGCGGGAGTTCAACGGCGAAACGCAGTACTCGACGACCGGCGCGTCCGCGGTCGTCGTCGAACCGGACTTCCTCGTCGACGTGACCGACGTTCGCGGCTGGGTCCAGTGTCCGCGGATCTACTATCTGAACAAGATCACGGGGCTCCCGCTCAAGTACCCCGTGGTCAAGGGGACCGTCGTCCACGACGTGTTCGGCGACCTGCTCCGCGGCCGGGATATCGACGACAGCATCGACGAGCGGGTGTCGGAGGCGGCGCTCGATCTCGGGTTGCTCGGCGAGACGGCCGACGGCGTCGCCGACGACGTCAGACAGAACGCCGCAGCGATCGAGGGGTGGCTCCAGCAGGGCCGCTTCGGCGAGGACTCGTGGCGCTCCGAGCAGACGCTCATCTCCGAGCGGTTCGGGATCAAGGGCCGGGCCGATGCCGTTCGTCGGGGGATGCCGGTCGAACTGAAGACGGGCAAGAACCTCAAGCGCGACCCGCGATTCCACGACAAGGTGCAGGCGACCTGCTACGCCCTGCTGTTGGCTGACGACATAGAGAGCGCGCCCGGTACGGGGACGCTGTTGTACACGAAGAATACGGCGCTGGATAGAAGCGACGCTTCCGGCGACCTCTCACCGGCCAAGGAGTTCTCGATCGGTCCCGGCTTCTTGAAGTACGTCCTCCGGGTGCGAAACGAGATCGCCGCCGCCGAGTACGACCTGTCGGTGCCGACGGGGTTCGAGGCCGGGGCGAACTGCGAGTACTGCTTCGAGCGCGACACGTGCATGGTCGTCGCCGGACGACTCGGGCAGGAGTCGAAGGCCGGACAGATGGGCCGGCCGCTACCCGAGGAGGAACGGGCGTACTTCGAGCGGTTCTACCGGGCGATCGAGGAGGAACGGCGCGAGGTCCACGCACAGTATCGGAAGCTCTGGGAGCAATCGCCCAGGGAACGGGCCGACGACGACCGGGCGCTGGTCGACCTCGAACCGGTCGACAGAACGCCGATCTCGGGCGGGCGCTGGGAGCTTCGCGCGCGCCGAACCACGGACGCGGTCTCGAAGCTTCGGGAGGGCGACCGCGCCCTCGCGAGCGACGGCCACCCGACGCGGGGGATGGCCGAGCTCGCGACGATCACGGAACTCGGCGAGGAGATCGTCGTCGTCGCCGACGAGCCGATCGAACTGCGTCGGCTGGATCAGTATCCATCGGAGATCGGCGTCGATCGCCAGCTGACCGCGTTGCACGACGCGATACTCACCGGGGACGCCGATCGAAAGGATGTGCTCTTCGACCGACGCGAGCCGTCGTTTTCCGGCGACCGCCGTGAGTACATCGACAACAACGAGGCCCAGAACGCCGCGGTCAACGCCGCGGTCACCGCGGACGACTTCGCGCTGATCCACGGCCCGCCGGGGACCGGGAAGACGTACACGCTCGCGCGAACCGTACGAGCGCTCGTCGAGCGCGGCGACCGGGTGTTGCTCTCGGCGTTCACCAACCGCGCCGTCGACAACGCCGTCGAGGCGCTCGAATCGCAGGGGTTCTCCGACGTGGTCCGGTGGGGCTCGGAGACGGGCGTCCGCGAGGACATGCAAAAGTACCGGCTCGAACGAACCGGTGACCCCGAGGAGCGCGCCGCGGCGCTATCGAACGCGGACGTAATCGCTGCGACGACCGCCGCGTGCGGCTCGCGGGTGCTCAAGTCCCAGTCGTTCGACGTCGCGGTCGTCGACGAAGCGGGCCAGCTTACCGAACCCGGAACCTTCCTCCCGACGACGCTCTCCGAGCGGTTCGTCCTGGTCGGCGACCACCAACAGCTCCCACCGGTCGTCAGGGCCGAGAACGACCTCCGACGATCGCTGTTCGAACGTCTGATCGAACAGGCCCCCGAGGCGGCGGTGATGCTCGACCGGCAGTACCGGATGAGCCAGCGCGTGCAATACTTTTCGAGTCAGGAGTTCTACGACGGGGAGTTGCGCCCCGCGAACGCCGAGGTCGCGGCCCAGCGGCTCGCCGACCTCGACGGCGTCGACCCGGACGCGCTTCCGCCCGAGCTATCTGGCGGCGTCGCCTTCGTCGATCCCGACGGAACCGCGACGGGCAATACCAACGCGATCGAGGCCGACCGCGTCGCCTCGATTGTCGAATCGTTCGTCGCTTCGGGCGTCGATCCCGACGACATCGGCGTCATCGCCCCGTTCCGAGCGCAGGTCGCCGAGATTACCCGCCGCCTCTCCGACGCCACCGTCGATACGGTCGATCGGTTTCAGGGCTCCGCGAAGGAGGTCATCGTCATCTCGTTCGTGGCGACCGGGGAGCTAACGAGTCCAATCTTCGATGATTACCGCCGGGTCAACGTCGCGCTCACGAGAGCGAAGAAGGCGCTCGTCCTCGTGGGCGATCGGCGCGCGCTCGAAAGCGTGCCGTTCTACGACCGGATGCTCGAGTGGGCCGATTGAGCGCGCCCGGCGAGGCGAGGCGCGTCACTCTTCGGGACGACCCTTCCAGTCCGGTTCCGTGTCGTCGAGAAACGCCTCGATCCCGGCTTCGGCCTCGTCGCTCATCGAGATGAGCGTGACGGCGTCGTGCATGTAGTCGAGCGCCTCCCGAAAGCCCATCTCCCGCTGGTTGTAGAACGCCTCCTTCCCGAGCGCGATGAGCGCGGGTGAGGGAGAAGTGAGGTCGTCGACGATCGAATCGAGGTTCTCGTCGAACCGATCCGCGGCGACTAGATCCGTGACGAAGCCGATCTCGTGAGCGGTCGCCGCGTCGATGTGCTCGCCCGTGAAAAGCAGTTTGAGCGCCCGCTTTTCGGTGACGGTCCGCATGATCGGAACGAGCGCCTGCGCCGGGAACAGCCCGATCTTCGCCTCGGGCGTGCCGAACGTCGCGTCCTCGCTCGCGACGATCACATCACAGGCGGCGGCGAGCCCCATCCCGCCGGCGAGACAGTACCCCTCGACAGCGGCGACGGTGAGGGCGGCGGTGTCGACCGCGCCCTCGATCAACCGTTTCATCCCCTCGAACTCCCGACGGTGGGTCGTCGCGTCCTCGCCGATGGCCCCCGCCATGGATTCGATGTCGCCGCCGGCGCAAAAGACGCCGTCCGTCCCCCGAACGACGACGACTCGGACGGGGGCCCCGTCGGCGAACTCGAAGACCGAGAGCAGCCCGTCGATCACCAGCTCGCTCAGCGCGTTTCGCCGCTCGGGGCGGTCGATCCGCGCCTGAACGACGAGTTCGTCGGCCGAGAGCCGGACGTCGAGGTGGTCGTTCGAGAGCTCCGTGTGTCGTTCCATGGCGTCACTGGAGAGAGCGGGCGTATCACCGTTACGGAGTGACCAGTCGCCGCCCGGAGACGAACGGCGAAGCCGTGTCATCCAGTAGCGGTAAGTTCGAGCGCTCCGAAGCCGGGCCATGGACGCCGAATCGACCGTCCGAGCGTACTACGACGCACTCCGAACTGGCGACCCGCTGTCGCCGTTTTTCGCCCGCGAGGAGTCGGTCGTGAAGTTCGGGATCGGCGAGCGGCTGACCGGCTATAACGAGGTTCGTGAGGGGCTCACGGCGCAGAGCGAGACGACGACGGACTGGCGAGTCGAGAGTTCGCGGCTCGTCGTGACCGAGCGTGACGAGCACGCGTGGTTCTCCGACGACGTGCTCATGGCGTGGACCGACCTCGAGGACGGGACCGAGTACGAGTTCGACAGCCGGTGGAGCGGGACGATCGAGCGTCGCGCCGAAGCCCAAACGGGCGACGACGGAATCGGTACTCCGTGGCGCTTCGTCGGCATGCACGTCTCCGCGCCCGGAGGGACCCGGTAGTGGTCGACCCGATCACGGACGACGATCGAAGGCAGACGCTCAGATGGGCGAAGGTCGGCGTGGTCCTACTCGTCGGTCTGTCGGCGGGAATGATCTCGATTCAGGGGGGAGCCCCGCTCGAACTCGTCGGCGTGACAGTGCTCGTGGGGCTGCTCGTCGGTGGTGCGCTGGTGTGGTACCTGTTTCCGAGCGCCGAAGATATCGCGCCGGCCGGGGGACATCGCTACCGGCGCTGATCGCCCGAGCGAGAGCGGCGCGAATCCGTATCGATTATAACCGGAGATGTCCACGTGTACGCATGCCACGAGCAGCCGTGGTCGGCGCCGGCATGACGAAGTTCAGCGTTCACGACACACCGATGCAAGAGCTCTTCGACGAGGCCGCCTTCGCGGCGCTCGACGACGCGGGGGTTTCGCCCGGGGATATCGACGCCCTCTACTTCGGGAACGCGATGGGCGGGTCGACGGAGAACGAGACGCACCTCGGCCCGAAGATCGCCGCTCACGTCGGCATGTCCGGGATCCCGGTCCAGCGCTTCGAGGACGCGTGTGCGACCTCCTCGAACGCCTTCAAGAACGCCGTCGAGGCCGTCGAGGCCGGCGTTCACGACGTCGTTCTCGTCGGCGGAACCGAGCGATGTACCCCCAAGACAGGCAAGGACACGCCCGAGATGACGCGGATCTTCGGCTCCGCCTCCCACCGCCAGTACGAACAGCCGACCGGGCTGACGTTCCCCGCCGTCTTCGCGCTGTTGACGAAACGGCACATGCACGTCCACGGGACGACGGAGGAGCAACTCGCTCACGTCGCGGTGAAGAACCACGGAAACGGCGCGTTGAACCCCAACGCTCACTTCGGCAAGGAAGTGACGGTCGAAGAGGCCCTCAACAGCCCCGTGATCGCCGACCCGTTCCGGCTCATGGACTGCTGTCCGTTCTCCGACGGCGCAAGCGCGGTCGTCGTCGTCTCCGAGGACGCCGCCGCGTCCTACGACGCGCCGGTCGACGTCTCTGGCGTCGGCCACGCGACCGACGTGATCCCGATCGGCGACAAGGCGGAGATCGGTGTCACGCAGGCGGCCCGCGACGCGGCCGCACAGGCGTACGAGCAGGCCGACACCACCGCCGACGCGATGGAGTTCGCCGAGGTCCACGACTGCTTCACGGGCGCGGAGATCCTCGCGATCGAAGCGCTCGGCCTCGTCGAGGACGGCCAGGGCGGCGTCGCCGCCGAGGAGGGCCGAACCGCCCGCGACGGCGACATCCCGATCAACCCCTCCGGCGGCCTGAAGGCGAAGGGCCACCCGATCGGCGCGACCGGGACCGCCCAGATCGTCGAGCTCACCGAACAGATCCGTGGCGACGCGGGCGAGCGCCAGCTCGGGGGCGTCGAGCGAGGCGTCGCGCACAACCTCGGCGGCGATTCGGCGACGACCGTCGTCAGCGTCATGGAGGCACGACAATGAGCGATCTGACACACAGAGCGTGGAGCGAGGCCCTCGAAGACGGCGAACTGCTCGGACAAGCGTGCGGCGGCTGCGACGCCACGCTCGGCGCACCGAAGGCGGCGTGCCCGCACTGCGGATCGAGAGAGCTCGAAACAATCGAGCTGCCGACGAGCGGCACCGTCTACACCGAGACGACGATCAACGTCCCGCCGATCGGGATCGACCAGCGCGGCTACCAGGTCGCCGTCGTCCAGCTCGGCGACGCCCGGGTGTTGGGTCGGCTCGTCGATCAGGACGTCGGGATCGGCTCGCGCGTCGGACTCGCCGGCTTCGACGAGGACGACGACGGGTACGTTACGCCGCACTTCAAAGCCGAGTAACGGTCGTAGGGGGTGAGGGGAGGTACAGTTATAATTTTTAATCGCCACCTAAATAGATGAGAGCGAGACGCGGGCTGTATCGCTCACCCTTCGAAACACCTCAAAAATTGATAACTAAATCGAGCCGGTGTTCACGAAACTCGTCGAAGCCACGCGTCTGGGTCGTCCAACTCCGCGTCGGTCGGCAGGTTCTCTTGGCGTTCCCAGACGACGGCGGCCCCGGCGACGCCGCGCTCGTCGGCGACCGCGTCGAAGAAGCCCTTGCCGCGCTCGTACTGGCGGCGTTTCCGCCCGATCCCGAGCAGCCGTCGGATGATCCTCGAGACGGGGCCGACGTTCCCCCGTCGCTCGTCGAGCTTTTCGCGCAGATCGGCGTACTCCTCGTCGAACGCGCGGTCCATGACGAGTTCAGCGTACCCCTCGACGGCGGTCATCGTCACGTTGAGGTCGTCGAGCGCCCGGCGATCGAACCGACCGGCGGCGAGCTCGGAGACGGCGTGTTCCATGCTCGACTCCAGATGCGGTGCGAGCCACGGCGCGCTGTCGAACTCCGCAGCGTGGGCGACCTCGTGAAAGGCGATCCACCGCCGGAATCGATCGTGATCGACGTCGAGAGCGTCGGCGACCGCAACGATGTTGGGGTGGACGAAGTAGAGGCCGTGGTCGTCATCCCCGTCGCCGAGCAACAGCGGGTCGTACTGCCCGAGGACGTTGTTGGCCAGAAAGCCGAGCGTCACGGCCATCGAGCCGGTGTTCGCGGTCCGAGCGAGGGCGGGGGCGAGCGTCACCTGCCCCTCGAGCGGCGCGAGCAGCCGACGGAACGTCTCGATGTTCGCGTCGATCCAGTGGTGTCGGTTCTGGACCTCGATCGTCTCGGGGAGGTCGAAGTCGACGCCCGCCGCGGCCCGGATACTGGCCCTCGCGTCCGCGACGTCGTCGGCGTATCCGTCGCGTTCGGCTGGCGAGAGCGAGAGGTCGCCGGGATCGGTCGCGGCGTGGGCTGCGGCCCCGACGGCGGTCCAGTCGACCGGGCCGTCGCCGTCCGATCCGGCGACGGCGCGGGCGGCGCGAAACAGGTTCACAGGGGAAGTAGCTGACCGCGCGACAAAGCTCTTCCGGCACTCGAACTTGGTGCGGAATCGGCTCGCAGCGGCGGCTGAGCGGGCGGCGTCTAGACGGGAATCGCGTCTTCTTCGTCAACCACGTCGTCCTCCCCGCCCGCGAACACGCGCTTTCGGACGAGGTAGGCGACGGCGACGCTGAAACACAGGCCGATCAAGAGCGCGAGGACCGGCCTCTTCTTCGAACCCGAGGCGGACTCCTCGGCCGGCGGTTCGTCGCTCGCGTCCACGTTCTTTTCGCCGTGGCTGTACGGGGCGTTCGCGGTCAGATCCGAGTTCTCGAAGTGCAGTTCGAGGAAGGTGAACTCGACCATAGCACACGTTCTCTCCGGAGCGTGTTATATCGATCGACGGTTCTCGACAGGTGGGGAGTGATCGCCGCCGAGACGTTCATGTATTCGGGGGCCGACCCCACTGTATGGACGAAACGCAGCGGTCGTTTTTGAGGGATCTTCTCTCGGTATCGACGCCCTCCGGATTCGAGACAGTCGGCCAGCGTCGCTGGCTGTCGTACGTCTCCGAGTACGCCGACGAGACGCGGACGGACGCCTACGGGAACGCCGTCGCCGTCCACGAGGGAGCCCCTGACGGGCCAAGCATCGCCATCACGGGTCACGGCGACGAGATCGGTATGATGGTCAGAGCGATCACCGACGAGGGGTTCTTGCAGCTCTCGCGGATCGGCGGCTCGGACCGGACCGTCACCCGCGGGCAACACGTCACCGTGCACACCGACGACGGGCCGGTCGACGGCGTCATCGGGCAGGTCGCGATCCACCTCCGAAAGTCGGACGACGAGACGTACGACGAGATCGCCGAACAGCACGTCGACATCGGCGTCGAGGAGGGCGACGACGCCCGAGCGCTGGTCGACGTCGGTGACCCGGTGACGCTCAACACCGAGATCACGGAGCTCACCGACGGCCGGCTCGCGGCGCGGGGGATGGACAACCGAGTCGGTACCTGGACGGCCGCGGAGGCGTTTCGACGGGCGGTCGAGACAGATCCTGATGCGACGGTGTACGCGATCTCGACCGTGCAGGAGGAACTCGGCCTGCGGGGCGCGCAGATGGTCGGCTTCGAACTGGAGCCGGACGCCGTCGTCGCGGTCGACGTCACCCACGCGACCGACCACCCGGACTCGCCGAGCGTCCGGGGGAGCGACGTCGAGTTGGGGGGCGGGCCGGTCGTCGCTCGCGGGAGCGCGAACCACCCGGCGATCGTCGACGCCGTCCGGGCGGTGGCGGCCGACTCGGAGATCGACCTCCAGTTGGCGGCCGCGGGGACCCGCACCGGCACCGACGCCGACGCCTTTTACACGTCGCGCGGTGGGATCCCCTCGCTCAACCTGGGGATCCCGAACCGGTACATGCACACGCCCGTCGAGGTCGTCGATCGGGACGATCTCGACTCGGCGGCGGCGCTGCTCGCGGCGACGGCGGTTCGACTCGACGAGTTCGCGCCGTTCGGCGTCGACCTGTAGGGGGAGCGCGACGGGTCGGTGCGTTTATACGGTTCGCGCGTGCCGGTATTTATATGACAAGCCGTCCGCTCGACGTTCTCGAGGAGACGCTCGGAGACGACGTACGCGTCACGCTGAAGGGCGACACCGTGTACGAAGGCGTGCTCTCGGGCTACGACCAGCACATGAACCTCGTGTTGGAGGAGAACGACAACGTAACCATTATCCGCGGCGATAACGTCGTCTCGATACAACCATGACCGGCGCTGGGACCCCAAGCCAAGGGAAGAAGAACAAGACGACGCACGTCAAGTGTCGACGCTGCGGCGAGAAGTCCTACCACTCGAGAAAGAAGGTCTGTGCGTCCTGCGGGTTCGGCAAGACCGCCAAGCGCCGTGGGTACGCCTGGCAGTCCAAGCAGGGCGAATAACGCTTCGATCGTCGATGTTCTCGTTCGACACTCGAACGGAGAGCGGTGCCGCCATCGCTCGCCCCCGATATATGTGCACGAACGTGCATTAATTGACGCTTGTTGATCGTGCCATCACGCACGATGGAGTGGGTTTTTGTCGTTGGACCTCCCACCGCTAGGTATGCCAGACGGGCGGCACTCGGATGGGCCGACGGAGAAATGCGGCGTGGTCGGCGTCTCGTTGGACGGGCGAGACGCGGCACAGCCGCTGTACTACGCGCTGTATGCGCTGCAACACCGGGGACAAGAGTCCGCGGGGATCGTCACCCACGACGGGTTCCAACAGCACAGCCACGTCGAGATGGGGCTGGTCGGCGACGCCTTCGACGAGGAGGATCTGGAGTCGCTGAAGGGGTCGACCGGCGTCGGACACGTCCGCTATCCGACGGCAGGCAGCGTCAACGCCAGTTGCGCGCAGCCGTTCTCGGTGTCGTTCAAATCCGGCTCGCTCGGCTTGAGCCACAACGGCAACCTCGTCAATACCGACGAGCTGCGCGACGAACTCGCCGCGAACGGCCACGCGTTCACGAGCGACGGCGACACCGAGGTGATCGCCCACGATCTCGCGCGAAACCTGCTCGAGGCCGATCTCATTCGGGCGGTCAAGCGAACGATGGACCGGATTCACGGCTCGTACGCGCTCACGATCGCCCACGACGACACGGTCCTCGGCGTCCGCGACCCGCAGGGTAACCGACCGCTCTGTATCGGCGAACTCGACGACGGGTACATCCTCACCTCCGAATCCGCCGCGATCGACGTGCTCGACGGTGAACTCGTCCGCGACGTTCGCCCCGGCGAACTCGTCGTCCTCGACGAAGACGGAGCCGGCTTCGATTCCTACCAGCTCGTCGAACGGGAGCGGACGGCCCACTGCTTCTTCGAGCACGTCTACTTCGCTCGGCCGGACTCGCGCATCGACGGGAGTCTCGTCTACGACGTTCGGCGCGAACTCGGCCGCAAGCTCTGGGAGGAGTCCGGCGTCGAGAGCGATGTCGTGTTGCCGGTTCCGGACTCGGGGCGAGCGTTCGCGTCGGGGTACGCCGAGGCCGCCCAGGCCGACGGCTCGGACGTGGAGTTCGCCGAGGGGCTGATGAAGAACCGCTACGTCGGCCGGACGTTCATCATGCCGACGCAGGACGCCCGCGAGCGCGCCGTCCGGCTCAAGCTCAATCCGATCAAGGACGTCGTCGAGGGGCGAACCGTCACCGTCATCGACGACTCGATCGTCCGCGGAACGACTTCGACGCAGCTCGTCGACCTGCTCAACGACGTGGGGGCCGAGTCGGTCCACATGCGGATCGGCGCGCCCGCGATCGTCGCCCCCTGCTACATGGGGATCGACATGGCGTCGAGGGAGGAACTGATCGCCGCCGGGCGGGACACTGAGGCGATATGTGAGACCGTCGGGGCCGACTCACTCGCGTACCTCTCGATCGACGCCGTCGCCGAGGCGCTCGAAAGGTCGCGAGCCGATCTCTGTCTCGGCTGCGTCACGGGCGAATACCCGTACGACATCGAGGACGAATCGACTGATCGCGAGGTCACCCGGCCCGACATCGGCGACGTGCGCGCGAGCGTCGCGGACGACTGATCGCGGGGGGACAACGTTTGTCCGTGCGCTCACTCCTCGGGGACCGACCAGACGGAGTCGTTTTGCATCTCGAAGACCCTTTCTCCGTCGACCGTCGCGGTTCGACGGGTCGTGACGACGCCTCGGCCGTCGGAAGCGACGGAGGTCCGTTTGTCCACGACGTCGAGCGAAACGGCGAGCGTGTCGCCGGGGCGAACGGGGGCCGGCAGCCGGAGCTCCTTGATGTGTCCGGCCGCGACCAGATCGGAGTTCGCGTAGAAGTGTTCGACCACGGGCGGTTGCGTCAGCGCGAACGTGTGGATTCCGCTCGCGATCACGTCGCCGAACGGCGTCTCGGTGGCGGCGGTCGGGTCGGTGTGAATGTCCAACGGGTCGTATCGCGCGCCGAACTCGAGTATCTCCTCGCGGGTGACGGAGGCCGTCCCGCAATCGATGGTGTCGCCGACCGTCACGTCGGCGAACGTCCGATAGCTCATGGAACTCGGCAGGTCGGCCGACCCGATAGGGGTTGTGGTCGGCCGGTGGGCCACACCGTTGTCGCCGGACGATTGGCCACAGCTTATTACGCGCGAACGGCTACACGGTGTCGTATGGCCATCCGCCGACTCCTCCAGGCGAGCGTTCCGAAGTCGCGGGTCTCGGCGGTCGCGGCCGAAGTCTGTCGTCGCTTCGGTGACCCCTCGGAGGCAGTCGAGGTGGAGCGACTCGACGCCGACAACTGGCTTTCGGTCCCCTGCGTCGTGAACGAGCGGTGGTTCGTGAAGATCATCGCCGAACAGCACACCTTCGTCCACGCGCTGTTGACGACCGGGCGGAACATCGGCGCGTTCTCCTCGGGGACGGAAGGGTTTTTCGAACGGTTCTCCACCCCGATCGAGATGGCCGAGCACGAACTCGACGCGACGGCGCACATCCGCGAGCTCGGGATCGCCGCGCCCGAGCCGATCGAAGCGTTCGAGTTCGAGGGGGTCGGCGTGTTGGTGTTGGAGTATCTGGCCGCGTTCCGGACGCTCGACGAACTGTCGGCCGATGCGGTTCGGTCGTTCGCACCGACGCTGTTTTCCAACCTCGCGTCGATGCACGAGGCCGGACTCGCACACGGCGACCTCCGAGCGGAGAACGTCTTGGTGGCACCGGACGCCGACGGCGTCGAGACGCTGTATTTCATCGATGCGACCCGCGTCAGCGACGAGGCCATCGGCGACGCCAAAGCGTACGACATCGCCTGTGCGCTCGCTTCTCTGGAGCCACACATCGGGGTGAGTTCCGCCGTCGAGGCAGCCCTTGAATCGTACTCGGCCGACGTGCTCCTCGAGGCGCGCGACTTCCTCGACTTCGTCGGGCTTCGGCCGGATCACGGCTTCGACACCGCGGCTCTCAAGGGTGAGATCGAGAAGGTGGCGTCCTGAGGGTGGCGAGGCTGGCCGGGAGGCGTGACGAGCGTTACACGCCCACGAACCACCGCCAGTGCTGTTCGAGCGGTCCGTCGACATCGGCGAGAAGCGTCTGCGCCCGCTCGATCCGCTCTTTCGGGGAGAGTCGGGGATAGAGGCGAGCGGCCATCGCGGGGATCGCGTGGAGCGCCCGCAGATTCTCCGCCGTCGTCTCGAACGTCCACCGACCGTGTTCGACCGAAAACGACAGTCGGAGCGCGTCGCCGACCGCCTCCGCACCGGTCGGCGACCGCGACTGGCGATCGAGCGGTTCGAACACGTCCGACCCGTCCGTCGCCGTCCAGCCGATGGGAGCGACGGCGCCGACGACCCCGCCGGAACGCAGTACCCGGCGGGCCTCGCGCGCGGCCCGGTCCGGCTCCGGCGTCAAGAACAGGGAGGCGGTGAAGGCGACGGCGTCGAACGTATCGGCCGCGAACGGGAGGGTATCGAAATCCGCCTGCACGCGGTGGTCGGCCGGGTTCTCCAGGAGCATCGACCGACTGAGATCTAACGCGACGGGGGAGCAGCCGGACGCGAGGAGCCGCCGCGTGCTGATGCCGGAGCCGGCACCCGCGTCGAGGTAGCTCCGGATCGGCGTTGAGGACCGCGCGCGCATCGCCTCGTACAGTCGGTCGGCGAGCGTCCCGAACCGACCGGTCATCCGTTCGTACTCGCCGTAGGCGTCGGGACTCAGATCGAAGTTGTGTCGGATAGCGTCTTTCATGCTCGTCGGGTGATCCGTACTCGCACACACATCACCGAATGAAAAAGGTGTATCCCCACCGCTGTCGGCGCAGTCGTCTCTCCGGTCAGCTCACGGCCACAGACCGCGAGCTTCGTGTGCGGCGGCGACCCGCGAAAGCGCCACGATGTAGGCGGCCTCTCGCCAGGTGAGATCGCGCTCGTCGAAGGTGTGGCGGACGGCGCGCCACGCCTCGAGCATCTCGGTTTCGAGCTCCTCGTTGACGCGGTCGAGCGACCACGAGCGGCGGTTGATGTCTTGGAGCCACTCGAAGTAGCTGACCGTGACGCCGCCGGCGTTCGCCAGGATATCCGGGATCACGGCCACGTCCCGTTCGGCGAGCATCTCGTCAGCACCCGAGGTCACCGGGCCGTTCGCACCCTCGACGATGATGGGTGCCCGTACCTCGTCGGCGTTTTCGGTGGTAATCACGTTGCCGATTGCGGCGGGGATCAACACGTCGACGTCGAGTTCGAGCAGGTCGTCGTTCGAGATGACGGTGTCCGCGTAGCGCGTGACGGCTTCCGGTTCCTCGTCGTGTGAGGGCACCGACGCGACGTCGATCCCGTCAGGATCGTACATCGCACCGTTCACGTCGCTGATCGCCACGACTGAGGCGCCCCACTCGTCCAGTTGTCGAGCGGCGTTCGCGCCGACGCTGCCGTACCCCTGGACGGCGACGGTCGTCTCGGTCAGCGATCGATCGTCGTACGCACAGGCCTCGCGGGCGACGATCGCGACGCTTCGACCGGGGGCCTCCTCGCGCCCCTCGCTACCGCCGATTATCGGCGGTTTGCCGGTGACGACGCCGGGTATCGTCTCCGCCTCCTGCATCGAATAGGCGTCCATCAACCACGCCATGGTCTGTGCGTCGGTTCCCATGTCGGGGGCGGGAATGTCACGCGTCGGACCGATGATCCCTCGTATCTCCTGGGTGAACCGTCTCGTCAGACGCTCTTTCTCGTCGCCGGACAGTTGCTTCGGGTCGACCGCGATACCCCCTTTAGCTCCACCGAACGGGAGGCCCATCACGGCGCACTTCCACGTCATCCACATCGCGAGCCCGACGCATTCGTCCCGAGTGACGTCGGGGTGATACCGGAGCCCGCCCTTGTAGGGACCGTTGACGCTGTCGTGTTGTGCGCGATAGCCGGTGAACACCTCGACGGTCCCGTCGTCGCGCTCGACTGGGATCGTCACCTCTTCCACCTTGGTCGGGTGGTGGAGCCGCTCGACGACATTCGGATCCAATTCGAGATAGCCTGCCGCTCTGTCGAGTTGTCGTCTCGCGGTTTCGAGCGCCGATTCCGATGCGGACGTGGACTCGGACGTCGATCCCGCCGCCGCGTCACCATCGCTCGACGACCGCTCACCGCCAGCGTGTGCATCCATCGCTATTCAACCGGGATGAGCCGGTTTCGCATCTCCCCACCGCAGTTCGGGCATGAGTCCGGATTGTTTCGAGCCTCGATGGCCGTTCCACACATGAAGCATTCGTACGGATTCTCCGCGTTCGGGTCGTATTCAGGGTCCATCATGGTTGGTTCGAGCGCCCCGCATTGCAGCACCCACCATACAATTATAGGAATATAAGGAAATGTCTTGTGGTTAAACATACATTCCCGTACCGAGCGGCCCACCCTCGCGTTCATCCGAGCGCTGGACGGCTGACCCGGGCGCTGTCGCCGGGTTTTCGTCGACGGGTCGCGTCGTTTTCGGTAGGTACGTGCGGTCGCAGGCGCAAAGCTTTATAAACCATGTGTCATTATAACAAACAGAATGGATAGCCAACAAATCGACGAAGGCGACGGTGGTCGGGGGGACGCGGACCGACGATCGACCGCTAGGGAGATGGCGATTGGGTTGGCTCACGTATTCCGGGCGCACGACGAGGGCGAACGCCAGCGGGCGATCGAGGCGTGTCGACGGGTAGACGAACTCCAGTTCCCCCATCTCGACGACGAGGATATTGAGCTCGCGTCGACGGCGCTCATCGACGCGCTCTGGGCGAAGGACGACGTCGAATTTCGGTGTCTGACCGGCGGCGAGATCAGCGAGGAGCGAATACTCGATGCCGACTACAGTCGGGTTTCATCGTGCCTCCGACAGCGGGCACACGTCGTCGGTGCAGAGCAACACTACGCCACCAACAAGGTCGAGGCGTGGCGTCAGCACAAGGCCGGCGGCGACTACTGGTCGCCCTACCAGCGAGCGCAGATGTACGAGATCCGCGCGGCGATAGGGGATCCCGAATACCCACAGAAACGACGGGGGGGACGATCTGGACCGGGGCCGGAGCCGATGCGGTACGTGCTCGCCTCGGAGTTACACGACATGAACACCAAACGACACTGGGAGCAGGGCATCGAGGTGCTGGTGCCGTACTACGAATTCATTCTGGAGCGTACGGGGAGATGAAGGGTATCTACGAAACCGCGATCTCGGATGGGAATGGGGCAGACGACGATCTCGCACCGATCTTCGTTGGCATCGGGGCCCAAGCGGAGATAACGGTTCTCGTCGTCGACGACGATCCGGACCTGCTGGATCTGACGGCGTCGTTTCTCAAACGGGAGCGAGACGAGTTCGTCGTCGAGGCCGAGCCGAATGCAGAGGACGCTCTCGACCGACTCCGGACGGAGACCATCGACGTGATCGTCAGCGATTACGACATGCCACAGATGAACGGCCTCGAATTCCTCGAGGCCGTTCGAGAGGAGCACTACGAGATCCCGTTCATCCTCTTCACCGGGAAAGGCTCCGAGGAGATCGCGAGCAAAGCCATCTCGAACGGCGTGAACGATTATCTCCAGAAGGGGACCGATTCCAGCCAGTACTCGCTTTTGGCGAATCGAATCGCCAACGCGTTCAAGCAGTACGAGGCGCGCGAACAGCTCAAACTGTCCCAGCAGAAGTTCAGCAAACTGGTGACGAACTCGACGGACATGCTCGCCATCGTCAACTCGCAATGCCGATTCGGGTACATCTCGCCGGTCTGTGAGGAGATTCTCGGCTACGAACAGCGAGAACTCATCGGCGAATGCGCCTTCGATTACATGCCCGTCGACGACAGAAAACACGCGATGGAGGAGTTTTTCGACGCCATCGAGAACCCCGAGAAGGAACCGGTCATCGAGAGCCGGTTCAAAACGGCGGATGACGATTACGTCCTCTTGGAAGTGCGCGGAAAGAACATGTTCGAAGACGACCTCATCGACGGGTTCGTCGCCAACGCTCGGGACATTTCGGCGCTGAAACAGCGCGAGCGCGAGCTCGAACAGCAGAACGAACGGCTCAAGGACATGCGGAAGGTCATCGCACACGACATCAGAAACCCCCTCAGCGTCGCGTCCAACTCGATGATGCTGTACGAGGAGACCGACGACGACGAACACCTCGAACGGATCAAGCGGGCGATCGAACGCATCGACTCGCTGGTCGATCGCGTGCTGATGATGGCGGAACACGAGCGCACGGTCGACGGAACGGAGCAGGTACCGCTCAAAGACGTGGCCGAGCGCGCCTGGGGGATGGTCGGCACAGAGACCGAGCGGGCGGAGTTACACATCGTCGATTCGCGCGAACTCGACGCCGACCCGAGCGCGCTCCAGCAGGCGTTCGAGAACCTCTTTGCGAACGCGATCGAGCACACGAACGGCGATCTGACGGTCCGCGTCGGCACGATGGAGGGCGGCATTTACGTCGAGGACACGGGGCAGGGGATCCCCGAGGACACGCGCGAGAAGGTGTTCGAATCGGGATACACCACGAACGCGAACAACACCGGGTTCGGCTTGAACATCGTCAAACAGATCTTCGTGGGTCACGGGTGGACGATCGACCTCACGGAATCCGAGGAGGGCGGAACCCGCTTCGAGATCACGGGTATCACGTTCCGACCGACAGTGTACGAGTGAGCCGCGGTGTCGCTCACGCCGACGCGACCACCGTCTCACCCGCGTGAACGCGCTGGCCCTCCCGAACCCGGACGTCGTCGAGGTCGTACGACGAGGGGAGAAGCACGTCGGCTCGCGAGCCGAACGAGATGTGGCCGATCCGATCGCCGCGATCGAGTTCGTCGCCGGACTCGACGTACGGATGGATGCGGCGGGCGACGGCCCCGGCAATGAGCGTCACCTCGTACGCGCCGCAGTCGATCTGGACGCGCTCGTTGCGCTCTGACTCCTTACTGAATGCGGGCAGGTGTTTTCCCGGCGTGTGTTCGACCGCCTCGACAGTGCCGGCGTCGGGAGCGCGGTTCACGTGCACGTCGGTGACGTTCATGAACACCGCGATGCGGACGCGGTCGCCCTCTCGGCGAACGGCGGAGACGCGTCCGTCGGCCGGGGCGACGACGCCCGACGGCGGCGGCGAGCGCCGGGGATCGCGGTGAAACCACAGCGTGATCGCCGCCGCGAGAAGACAGCCGATCGCGAGCGGCGGGCTCACGACGAGCAGCGGGACGGCGAGAATCAGCGGGACGCGGGCGAGCCGCCACGTTCCGGGCGCGACGGCCGGTATCGGAGCGAGGGAGGTGAGCGAGGGGGTCACAGTAGAGAGATCCATGCGGAACGACAAGGTCATTATGGTACCGCGAGGGGCCGAAACGGGAGGGTGACGGACAGCCGGCGGCGATTTGCTATCACGCGTCCAGCGATATTTAACCTCCGAGCGCCCCTTTATACGGATCGATAGTCATGAAACGAATGACCGTACTCGACGAGATGAACCGCCTGTTCGAAGAGATGCGACACGCCATGTCCGAGAGTCACTTCGACGTCGGCTACGGGCGGTCCATCCCCGTTCGCACCGAGATCGACGGGGATGGCTACGTCGTCCACGCGGATCTTCCAGGGTTCGAGACGTCCGAGATTGACCTCCGATTCGACGACGGCGTTCTGACGATCGAGGCGCTCCACGAGGGATCCGACGACGGCGAAGCGTGGAGCAGAAGCGTCCACGAACAGCTCAGACTCCCCGGAGACGTGGACGAAGCGGACATCGAGGCTACCTACCGCAACGGGGTGCTCGAAATCCGTCTCCCCGCCGAGGATGCGGCCGAGAAGATCAGCCATCGAATCGAGATCGAGTGAGAGGGCCATCGTACCAAGATCGAGCGGGGTCGACGGGCGGGTCGGTCACGCTGACAGTTTTTTTATATATGTGGCGGATGGGTTTATACACGCGACTGGTGGATCGGTAAACCAGACGGGTATTCATTTATATACTATTTAAATCAGATTCGGGCACTATTTAAATACAATCGACTGCGGCGGCGACGCACGCTCCTCACAATAGTTTTTAAATCTCGATCGGAACCAGCTCAGGGATCTCGCGTCCACTTATACGCGGTCGCCAACGAGCGCGATACGACCGCTCACGAACGCAATATTCGAGCCGGAGATACGGGGTCTATTCGATCGACAGTTCGCCACCGGTCGCGCCGTCCCCGCCGTCCTCGTCCCACTCCAGCTCGAATTCGACGCTCAGTTCACCCGCGCCGTCGGTCGGACCCTCGCGCTCGGCTTTGACCTCGAACGTCGGCCGGGCGGGTGGCTCCATGGTCACCGACTGATCGCCCGCCGTCAGGGTGATCGACTTGCCGGCGTCGAGCGAATCCGCGACGGTTCGCAGATACGAGGCGATCTCCGAACGGGACATTGAGCCTTCCGATTTAAATAGGACTTCTTCTGGCATACGCTCAGTTACGAGACGCACGAAGATAAACGCTCGTCGCCGCGCCCGATCGAACAGTCCGACGATGCTGCCGAAACCGTTGGATAAATGCGAACAGCGGACGTCTAGGCGACAATGACCGATCCCGTCGTCGGCGAGCTGCGGACGCAGGCGGAACTCGAGGCCCGAGTCGAGTCCGGGAGCGCTCCACCGTGGGTCCGAGCGCACTGGTCGTCCTTTCGCGAGGGGCTGTTGGGCACGCGAAACGGCTCGCCGTTTCCGTGCTTTTTCGGCGTGGAGTCGGTGGCCAACGGCGACCCGCTGTACACCGCCGTTCCGTCGATGACGGACAAAGACGCCCTCCTCGACCTCGGAGAGACGCTCCTCGAGTACCTCGACAGCTGGCGACAGCACAGCGATCGGGCGTCGCTCGTCACCTTCTTCAAACCGCCCGAACGCGAGCTGTCCGAGGCCGACTATCACGACGCGCTGTGGCACATCCTGCAGTTCCTCCACGTTCACGATCCAAAGCCGTGGCCGGACGCCATCCCGACCGACCCCGACGACTCGCGATGGGAGTTTTCGTTCGGCGGCGAGCCGATGTTCCCGACCTGCCGAGCGCCCTTTTACGGGGCTCGAAAGAGTCGCTACTGCCCGATCGGCCTCGAGATCACATTCCAGCCCCGAGCGCTGTTCGAGAGCCTGAACGTGACCGCCGATACGGTCGCCGGCCAACACGCCAGAGAGGTCATCCAGGACCGACTCGGCGAGTACGATGGCGTCTGCCCCCACGCCGACCTCGGCGATTGGGGCGTCGAGGGCGATCGCGAGTGGCCGCAGTATATGTTGTCGGCGGACGAGCGCCAGGCACCCGACGTATGTCCAATCAACGTCACCCGCGAGCATCCGAAGTCTACGCTGTTGATCGACGAGCGGGAGGCCGTTGAGCCGCATGCCTGAGCCGACGCTCGCGGCCGGGTCGCCGGTTCTGACGCTCGTCGATTTCCAACGGGGCTTCGACGACCCTGGCTGGGGAGAGCGGAACAACCTCGACGCCGAGTCGACCGCGAGACGGCTCCTGTCTGCGTGGCGCGAACGCGGGCTCCCGGTGGCTCACGTGAGACACGATTCGACCGAGCCCGACTCGCCGCTCCGGGGCGAGGAGCCGGGGTTCGGATTCAAACGGGGGCTCCACCCACAGGGGGACGAACCCGAGTTCGTCAAGCGAGTCAACGGGGCGTTCGTCGACACGGAGCTCGAACCGTGGCTGCGCGAGCGGGGATACGACACGCTCGTCGTCTGCGGGTTGACGACCGACCATTGCGTTTCAACGACGGTGCGGATGGCAGAAAATCGCGGCTTCGACGTCTTCGTCGTCTCGGACGCGACCGCGACGTTCCCGCGCTCGCTCGGCGAGGAGCGGTTCGACGCCGCGACGATCCACCGGACGGCGCTGGCACAGTTGCGCGGGGAGTTCGCGACGGTGTTGAGTGCCGATGGCGCGATCGACGCGCTCCAGTAGCCGGGACAGAGACGACCGACTCAGTTGTCAGTCCGCTCGTACAACCGGCTCCCGTCCCGGGGACAGTACTCGAACTCGGGGTTTCGCGTGGTGAATTCACATCGTGAGCACTCGCGAATGGGCGGTCGATTGGTCCCCTCGTCGCGACGCGCGAACAGGAACGGGATGAACGGGACGAACAGAAAAAACAGAAGTGAGTCGGTGTAGGCGTACAGGAGCACGCTCAACGCGAGACTCCCGACGATCCCGACGAGGGCGGTCAGTGTGCGGGAGCCGACCATTGGTCGCCGGTACGCGTCGACCTCTGTTGACCGTTTCGGCCGAGTGCGAGAGTGGCTATTTGCCCTCGAACTCCGGCTCGTCGTCGCCCATGAACGCCGTGATCCCCTCCGTGAGATCGTCGGTGTGCATCAGGTGGCCGAACGCCTGCGCTTCAAGTTCGAGGCCGGCGTCGATGTCCTCCCAGCCGTAGATCATCGCGCGTTTCGTGAGCTTCTGGGAGATCGGCGGGCCGCCGGCGAGATCCGCGGCGAACTCGTGAACGCGCTCGTCGAAGGCGTCGTTGTCGACGACCTCGGTGACGACGTCGTAGTCGTACATCGTCTCGGCGTCGTATCGCTCGGCGGTGAAGATGATCTCCTTCGCGCGGCCGAAGCCGGCGATGCGCCCGAGCCGTTGGGTGCCGCCCCAGCCGGGGAGCAAGCCGAGGTTGTGCTCGGGGGTGCCGAGCTCGGAGCGTGCGGAGGCGAGACGGAAGTCGCACGCGAGCGCGAGTTCGAAGCCGCCGCCCAGCGCGAAGCCGTCGATGCCGGCGACGACCGGCACGTCGCACTCCTCCAGTTTGCCGAACGTCCGTTGGCCCTTCCGCGAGAGTTCGATCGCGTCGATCGGCTCGGCGTTGCCGGCCATCGACGTGACGTCGGCCCCGGCAGAGAACGCGCGGTCGCCCTTCCCCGTGATGAGGATGGCCCGCACCTCGTCGTCCGCTTCGAGCGTGTCGACGGCGGCTTCGAACTCCTCGAGCAGCTCGGGGTTGATCGTGTTCATCCGAGCCTCGCGGTCGAGGACGATCTGACCGACCATGTCCCCTGGATACCGAACCTCGATGTTGGTGAACTCGAGGTCGTCGCCGGACTCGCCACCGAAGAAGCCGCCCCGTTCGGCGGCCTCCCGAAGTCCGTCGGAGACCTCGAATCGCGGGTGGCCAGTTTCGTCGTGGAGCGATTCGAGCGTCTCGACGAGCGTCTCGAGTCCCGCGTCGTCGGCGATCTTCGCCGGGCCGTCCGGGAAGCCAGCACCTAGCATGACTGCCTCGTCGATCGCGGCGGGGTGTGAGACGTCGTCGCCGACGAGGTTGCCGACCTCGTTGGCCATCAGCGCGATGAGTCGGGTGGCGATATCCTCGCGTCCCGCGTCCGCCGGGATATCGACACCGTCACCATCCTCGTAGTCGTACACGCCGCGGCCGGATTTCTTCCCGTAGCGCTCTTCCTCGATGAGCTCTTCGAGGAACGGTGCCGGTTCGTAGACATCGCCGAGTACCTCGTGCATGTACTCCAGCACGTGGTAGGTGATGTCGTGACCGGTCATGTCGCTAAGTTCGAAGACGCCCATCGGGAGGCCCATGTCAAACTTTGTCGTCGAGTCGATCTCGGCGACAGTCGCATCGTCCTCGGAGACCATCCAACAGACCTCGTTCATCAGCGGAACGAGGATTCGGTTGACGATGAACCCGGGGGAGTCCTTGCGAACGCGGACGGGCGTCTTATCCAAGTCCTCTGCCAGCGCCTCGGTCACGTCGAGCGTCTCGTCGGCCGTGTGACCGCCCGAGATGACTTCGACTAACTGCATCTGTACCGGCGGGTTGAAAAAGTGCATCCCGCAGAACTTCTCGGGTCGGTTCGTCTGCTCTGAGAGATCGGTGATAGAAAGCGACGACGTGTTCGACGCGATGATCGCGTGGTCGGGAAGATGCTTCTCGACGTCGTCGTAGACGTCTTTTTTGATCTCCATCTTCTCGGGGACGGCTTCGATGACGAAGTCGGCGTCACCGACGGCCGCCTCGATGCCGACGTACGGCGAGACGTTCTCTAGCGCGCTCTCGGCCTTCTTGTCGGAGATGATGTCCTTCTCGGCCAGCTTTTCGAGGGACCACTCGATCTGTTCGTAGCCGTTCTGGACGAACTCCTCTTTGATGTCCCGCAGATTGACGCTGTACCCCGCGAGGGCGGCGACCTCCGCGATGCCGTGGCCCATGTTGCCGGCCCCGAGTACCGCGATTGTCTCGATGTCGTCGATTTCCATTGTTAGCGTTTTATCCCTCACTCGGAACCTGTTTCAACGTTTCCCTCTTCGTGTGTAACAGCCCACACGACCGTCAAAATGACTGATAGCAGCCGAATAAAGCTAACCGCGGACTCATCTCGATGGCCTGATTGGGTGGTACAACAAACCAACTGTTTGAACGATGTTTTAGTTTATGTTATTTTTGATGCGAAGTGTTATGTGATGCCGCTCCGGTGTTGAACGCATGGAGTTCGGCCTTACGGACGAGCAACAGCAGTTGAAAGAGGAAGTTCGGCGCTTTGCCGACAACGAGGTTCGCCCGAACGCCCGCGAGTACGACGTCGAGGAGAAGTTCCCACGCGAGATCGTGGACGCGGCCGCGGAGATGGGGCTGTGTGGCGTGACGATCCCGATGGAGTACGGCGGGGCCGGCTACGACTCGGTCGATTCGGTGCTCATCGCCGAGGAGCTATTCGCGGCCGATCCGGGGATCGCGCTGTCGATCATGGCAGCGAGTTTCGGCACGGAGGCGATCGTCGAGTACGGCACCGACGAGCAAAAGGAGCGGTTCTTGGAGCCGGTGGCGATGGGCGAGGCCATCTCGGGGGCGGCGATCTCGGAGCCGGACACCGGTTCCGACGTGTCGAGCGTGAGCACGCACGCCGAGAAGGACGGCGACGAATGGGTGATCAATGGCAACAAAATGTGGATCACCAACGGGACGGTCGGTGATTTCTTCGTGGTGTTCTGCAAGACGAATCCCGAGGCGGAGGGTCGGTACAACGGCTTCTCGCAGATCGTCGTCGAAGCCGACCGGGACGGCTTCGAAGCCGAGAAGATCACCGGAAAGATGGGGATTCGCGCCTCCGACACCGCTGAACTCATCCTCGACGGCGTCCGGGTCCCCGAGGAGAACCTGATCGGGACGGCCGACGCCGGCTTCCTCCAGCAGATGAACTTCTTCGACGCGACTCGAACCGGCGTCGCGGCGCAGGGCGTCGGGATCGCGAAGGGAGCCGCCGAGCGCGCGCTGGAGTACGCCCAAGAGCGCGAGCAGTTCGGCCGGCCGATCGGCGACCTCCAAGCGATCCAACACAAACTCGCGGAGATGCACACCAACACCGAAGCGGCGCGCAACCTGACGCTGAAATCCGCCTGGGAGGTCGACGAGGGCGGTGCGCCGAACACGACGCTGGCCTCCATGGCGAAGGAGTTCGCCTCCAGGGTCGCGGTCGAGGTCGCCAACGAGGCGCTGCAGATCCACGGTGGCGCGGGCTACGTCAACGACTTCGACGTTGAACGGCTCTACCGGGACGCAAAGATCACGCAGATCTACGAGGGGACGACGGAGATACAGAAGATGATCATCGCTCGCGAGCTGCAGGGCAAAGGCTTCTAACGTCGTTCGATGGCCGACGGACTCGTCTCCGAGGGCCCGATCCGCGCGGCGACGTTCTTCACGCTCGCGTTCGCCCTCATGCTGATCGGCGGCATACTGATCGGCGATATCGAGACGGGCGTTCGGTGGGGACTCGCGCTCGGTGCCGCGTTCGGCGTCTTCGCGTATCTCTTCATCCGACCGACAGACGAGGGCGAGGATGATCCGAGCGGTGAGTAGCCGCACGGTTTTACATCACTGCGGCCCGAACCCCCGAGCAGTCATGAAAATATACACCGGCCGCGGCGACGAGGGGATGACCGACCTCCGAGACATGTCGCGGATCTCCAAGACGAGCCCCCGAATCGAGGCGTACGGAACCGTCGACGAGGTGAACAGTCTCATCGGGCTGACGCGCCCGTCGGGCTACGACGACGTGGACGAACGACTCGGCGCGATCCAAAACCACCTCCACATCATTCAGGCGGACTTCTCGAACCCCGACGCCGAGGACGAGGAGTCCCCACACATCGAGGCACGCCACGTCGAATCGCTCGAAGAATGGATGGACGGGTTCGACGAAGAACTCGAACCGCTCCAGAACTTCATCCTCCCCAGCGGAAGCGACGTGGGCGCGAGACTCCACCACGCGCGGGCAGTCTGTCGACGCGCCGAGCGCCGGGCGGTCGCGTTGGCCGCCGACGAACCCGTCAACGACGCCGCCGTCACCTACCTCAACCGCCTCTCGGACGCGCTCTTCGTGTTCGCGCGCGTGCTGAACAAGCGCGAGGGCGTCCGCGAGGAGTCGCCGTCGTACTGACCGACGGACGCGACCGAGTTTCGTTCAATCGTTTTAAGCCCCAGCGGGTCGCGGAAATGGATATGAACCACGTAGACGTCGCCATCGTCGGCGGGGGACCGGCCGGTTCGTCGGCCGGCTACGCGGCCGCCAGCGAGGGTGCCGACACCGTCGTCATCGAAAAGGGTGTCCCGCGGGCCGACAGAGAGGGCCTCGGCCCAGACTCGACGGACGCGGCCGGGATCCTCGACTACTGGGTCGACATCATGGACCTCGGCGAGCCCATCCCCGAGCACGTCAAACACCGAGAACTCCACGCGGCGGAGTTCATCGGTCCCTCGGAGACGCTGGAGTTGACCGAGACGGGGATCGACGCCACGTACCCGAACTTCGGGTTCACGATGCACCGCGCGCGGTTCGACGATTGGCTCCGCGAGCGCGCCGAGAGTGCGGGCGCGGAGTACCGGGTCGGAACCTCGGTCGCGGACGTCGAGTCAGAGCTGACCGGCGCGCCCTCCCACACGCTGACCCTCCGCGACGGAACGGAGATCGAGGCCGACCACCTCATCCTCGCCGACGGCCCACAGCGGACGATCACGGGGCGCGTCATCGAGCGCTGGCTCCCCGACGACCGGATGGAACGGCTCGAAACCCGCCGAACGAATCACATCGCCTACCAGGAGTACCGGGAGATGCCCGAGGAGCTGTTCGAGAACGACCGGATCAAGTTCTGGTGGGGGTACATGCCCGGTCACACGGCGTACCCGTGGGTGTTCCCGAACGACGGTTCGGTCGCCAGGATCGGCCTGACGATGCCGATCGATCTCGACATCGACTCGGTCGAGCACCGCGACAGCTACCGACTGCTCCGGCCCGAGGACGAGCGAATCCCACAGGGTCGCGTCTATCTCGAACGGCTGATCGAGACGGTGTACCCCGAGTACGAGCTCGACGACTTCCCGATCCTCGAGGACCGCGGCAAAGCCCGCGGGACCGAGACGTACCCGATCTCCTCGACTCGGCCGATCGAATCGCCGACGCGGGCGAACGTGGCGATCGTCGGCGGGGCGATGGGTGCTACCTCCGCGTTCCACGAGGGAGGTGACCACGTCGCGATCCGAACCGGGGCGATCGCCGGGCGACTCGCCGCGCTCGGTGCGATGCGTGCGTACAACGCGGAGTGGCACCGGGCGATCGGGTCCGAAATACGGCGGAACTGCATCTTCGCCGACATGGTCGATGGGTACGAACCGGATGACTGGGACCGGCTGTTCGGACTCGCCGGGAACATCGTCAGCGCTGACGGGATCCGTCCACGCGAGGCGCTCCAAAGCGGTTGGGCCGGCACGAAGCTCTTTGCGGCGTACACGTGGCGAAAGTTCGGCCACCGAAACGGCCGGTACGCACAGGTGTTCGAGGACGCGTACTCGGTCTAACCCCGACGGAGTCGCCCCATGCCGAAAGAGGATTAGGCCTCGAGGAGGTACGTTCGGGTACACACCATCAGTCCCCGATCGAGCAGCCCCTTCGGGCGGCGATGAAACCTCGGAGAACCCAGGTGTGTGATACGCCCGCCGCAGCGGTTCACGCCGCTTCGGCAATCGGAGACGCGTCGCGTCTCCCGCCCGGCACGAGGGTTAGCCGACCGACCGTGGCACGCCGCCTGGAGTGAGGTCGGACGTTAGTGTTCCGGGCGTACATCGACCTTTTGCAGCGCCCGCTTTACACGTCGCCCGCTTGGAAGCCCTAGCCAAACACTCAAGAATCGCGTACGCCTACATCGAGTATGGCGACAATCGAGATTGACGACGACGTCTACGAGGCGTTACAGCTCCCGGAAGGAGAGCGCTCGCTCGCCATGAAGCGGGAGCTGGCCGTCTCGCTGTACGCCCGTGATATCCTCTCGTTCGGGAAAGCCCGTACGTTGGCGGAGATGTCGAAACGGGAGTTTCAGGAACTCCTCGGCGAGCGTGAAATCGCCCGACACTACGGCGAACAGGAACTCGAAGAAGACCTCGACTATGCCCGATAGCGGGCTGGTCGTTTCTGACACGTCGCCACTCCTGAATCTCGCACTCATCGAGCGGCTTGAGCTCCTCGAATCGCAGTTCTCCGAGGTTACGGTTCCACAGCAGGTTTGGAACGAACTTACCGATGGGGAAGATGGACTGGAGGCGCTCCGTGAGTTGCGCGACGACGGACTTCTACATCTCGTGGAGGTGGAACGCTCGGACTTGTTCGTGGAACTCTTCCACGAACTCGACCTCGGTGAGACAGCGGCGATTTGCTGTGCTGTCGAGCAGAATGCCGACCTCGTGCTCCTCGACGAGCGCGACGGACGGCGCGTCGCCCGCAGACACGACCTGAACGTCACGGGCGTGATCGGCATTCTGCTTCGCGGAGCAAAGACCGGCGTAGTGAACCTGGAGCACGAACTGGAGGCCCTCCGTGAAGTTGGATTCTGGATTTCTGATGACTTGTACGAAAAGATTCTCTCTGAAGCCGATTAGTAGTCTTTCCGACGGATAGAAGGCCTCTAACACCCAATTTCACTTCCGTCGAGCCTACTAGTAGATTCGCGCCCGGTAGTGTTCCGGGCGTACATTTTCAGTATGTTATGAGAAATATTTTTGAATAATATCAAAATTATTTCTGCTGAGGTAGGGGTTAATCAAGATACCTACCGAGAGCTGTTCTACCATCGTATTATCGACGAATAGCTGACAATGGATGATTGGGATGATGTCTCCCGGCGGAACATATGCACTCGCATATTCTATACTAGCCCTATGATTTAATGCTCGTCTTAGGTGGGTTATATGATCCGCCAGCTAGATCAATCGGTATAGGGGATACACCGAGTAGTCTCACGGTGCGTTTTTGATAAAGCGGCCTAGGCATCAGTTATGATGTCAGTACAAACTCGGAAATTCCTTGCAATTGGAATGATTGTATTAGGTCTAATTCAAGCGGCTACTGCTTTCACACAGGATAGTCTAACTTGGTCTCTGTTCTATGTCATTTTTGGAGGGGGTGTTGCTCTCAGTGGGGTTGGTTTTCTTTGGGATGCGATGAAATCTGCTGAGCAATAAGCAGACTTCACCGAACGGCTGACTCAGCGTATTCGAGTTGAAATCAACTCATTAAGAATGATTTGTGTATTCTTCATATCTCAACATCCCAGTCAGCAGTATGCTTTTGCGGGAGTAGCAGCAACGTGTAGGTATGTCCGAGGGAGATTCCCGACGGATCGCACGCGATCTCATAAGCGAACCGCACGTGCGTGGCCGCCGGATCAGCGTCCGTCAGGTGTACGCCCTCGTCGAAGAACGCGGGGAAGACCCCGAGGCTGTTGCCGATCGGTACGATCTCGACGTGGCCGACGTGTATCACGCGCTGGCGTACTACCACGACCACCCACGAGAGATGCGTGAGGTAACAGAGGAGCGCGACGACGCCATGGAACATTTCCGCGAATCGATCGATCGTCCCGAAGGCGTCGATCCCGATGCCGCCTGAAATGAGCGGGTGGCGCTTTCTACTGGATGAGAACATCGATCCGAAGACGGCGACGTATTTGGAGAAGGAAGGGATCTACGCCGAGCACGTCCGTGACGCGCTCTGGCAAGGGGCTGACGATGAAGCCGATGTCCTTCCGTATGCCCGAGACCACGAACTGATTATCGTGACGAGTGACGTGAAAGATTTCGGCGGATTATCACCAGAGGCTCACGCTGGTCTCGTTCTCCTCTACGACGATACGATGCCTGCGTACCAGGTTGCAGCCGGTCTTATTACAATGACCGACGCGTACCAGAGTCGAAATTCGTTCGGTGGACGTGAGGAACTCGATCCATGGGTTTGAGCAGAGACGTTGATTTCACAAGTTTAAGCACCTCAAATCATCTAATACACTTCCACAGAGCCTACTAGTAGATTTTCACCCGGTAGTGTTCCGGGCGTATATCTCGCATTACTGGAAACACATCGCTATTGCACCGACAACGGTATCGGCGAATTCGTCAGTAACTCGTCCCTGTCACGCAACCAAATCCTCGGCTCGTGGAGCGTGGATGGCCCACAGCGAGACTTTCGCGAGGCGATCGATCGTCCCGAAAGCCCCGGCCCAGATGTCACCCAAAATCAGCGGACTTCCGTGCGTATTTACTTCGAGAGTAAGTAGCGAGGCACCATGACCCCGATCGAACTCGGCCTTCGCTTGATCGCTGGTCTCGCTCTCATCTTGACGAACGGCTTCTTCGTCGCTATCGAGTTCGCGCTGACTCGTGCCCGTCAGTTCAGCAAACAGGAGTTCATTGACGGAAACGCGGCCCTAGAGCGGGCATGGGAGATGACGCAGAATCTGGAGATCTACCTGACGACGTGTCAGGTCGGCATCACGGCGTCGAGCATCGCGGTCGGGATCGTGGCCGAACCGGCGCTGGCTGCCCTGTTCGAGCCGTACTTTACCGACACGCCGCTCGCCTCGATCGGGGCCGGCGCACTCATCGCGTTCGCGATCATCAACCTCTTGCATCTCACCCATGGCGAGCAGACGCCGACCTACCTGGGCGTCGAGCGTTCTCGGCTGGTCTGTCGCTACGGTGCGGCTCCGTTGTACTGGTTCAACCGGCTCATCTCGCCGCTCATCACGCTCGGCGATTGGATCGCCAAGGCCACGCTCAAGCTGTTCGGCATCGAGATGACCGGCGCGTGGCTCGAAACCGAGGAGGACGTCCTCGAATCGCGCGCGCAGTTGCGAACCCGTCTCAACTCGCTCTTAGAGGAGGGCGAACTCCCCGAGGAGCGGCGCGAAGAGGTGCTCAGCGCGCTCGACGTGGGCGAACTCCCGATCGACGAGATCATCGTTCCGGCCGACGACATCGTCGCCCTCTCGACGACGAGCGCTCCCGAGGAAAACTTCGAACGGATTCGAAACACGCCGCACACCCGGTTTCCGCTCGTCGGTGAGACGCTGACCGACTTCGAGGGGACCGTGTACGCCCCGTCGATCATCGACCACTTCGAGGACCTGCGTTCGGGTGAGCTGTCGTTCGCGGCGATCGCCACGCCGCCGATGACGATGGCGGCGGAGACGAACGCAAGCGATGCGTTCGATCAGTTTCAGGCCGAAGAGCAGGAACTTGCGCTCGTCCTCGAAGGCGGCGAGGCGGTCGGACTGCTCACTGCGACCGACGTGCTCGAATCGGTGATGGGGGAACTCGAAGATCCCATCGACCATCGGACTGCGGCCTGAGCCGGTTCGCCAGCGTCCGCCCCACGACCGGGGCGCTAACCGCCCGCCGAACCCCGCGAACTCGCGGTGGCGTTCCTGGGGACTGCAAACGACCCACACCGTTTTTTCGTACCGCCGCGAGGGAAGGGTGAGTATGGCTCCGCTGAGCTGGCTACAGGTGGGGGTTCGGGCACACACGTTCGGCTATCCGCTCGCCGTCTGGGTCGTCATGGCCGTCGTCGCGGTTCTCAACGGCGGGGTTCGAGAGCTACTACTGATCCCCCGTATGGACGAGTACGCCGCGCACGTCCTGAGCACGGGGCTGTTGGTCGTGGCGATCGGGGGTATTTCGGCGCTCTACTTTCGGTGGACTCCGATCGAGTACGCGTATGGGGAGCTCGTGTTCGTCGGGATGCTGTGGACCGTGCTCACGGTCGGTTTCGAGTTCGTCGTCGGATACGTCGAGGGGACGCCGGTTTCGGCGACGATCGGGCAGTACGACGTTCTGGCCGGACGGGTCTGGATCGCCGTTCCGCTCACCCTGCTTTGCTCGCCACTTTTATTCGGCTGGTACCTGTCGCAGTAACCGCACACCGGAGCGCCCACATGACGCGTCCAAATCCGAATCCGAACCGCCTGACTCTCTTCGTTGGTGTGCTCGCCGCCGCCGCAGTCGGGCTCACGCTCGTCTCGCGAGCCATCGAGATCAGCCCGATCGCGCTCGCACCGATCTACATGTTCTCGCCGATGGTCGCGGGGCTCGTCGTCTGTCTCACTCGGGGGATTCCGCTGTCGGACGTCGGCCTCAGAATCGGTCGGGCTCGATGCCTCGCGGCCTCAGCCGTGGTCGCTCTCCCGCTGGTGGGGGTGACGCTGCCCCTTGCAGTCGCCGTACCCGGCGTGGGATTCGATCCGACGGTCGATCCGTTGCCGGGCGTCGCGTTGCCGGCGGGACTGCCCGGCGTGGCCGTGACGTTCGGACTCGTCCTCGCGCTCGGAACAACGGTGAACGCGCTCTTCGCGTTCGGCGAGGAGTTCGGCTGGCGCGGCTACCTGCTGTGGGAGTTGGCTCCGTTGGGATTTTGGAAGGCTTCCGTCGGGATCGGGGCACTCTGGGGAATCTGGCACGCGCCGGTGATCGTCGCGGGGTACAACTATCCGTCGTTTCCGACGGTCGGCGTGGTCGCCATGACGGTCGCCTGCGTCTCGTTTTCGCCGGTGTACACGTACGTCGTCGTCCGCGCCGAGTCGGCGATCGCGGCGGCGCTCGTTCACGGTGTGTTCAATGGCGCTGCGGGATTCGTCGTCGCGTACGCTGCGACTGACGACGCGGTGCTCGGCGAACTCGTCGCGAGCCCGGTCGGCCTCGCGGGCGTCGTCGCGTTCGGTCTCGCTGCGGTCGCGATCGCGCTCTCCGGAACGCCAACGCTGTCCAGGTCGTTCTCGAGCGGTGAGCCGGTGGGACGGGGCTGATCGATACCGGATCGAACGCCGTAGCGCTGTTCGACACATTCGCCGGCGGCGTCGATACTGTCGGGCGTGACGACGACGGTACCCTCGAAGCAGGCACACGTCCCGGTGTCCCACGCGAGTTGTCCGCGCCAGTCGTCGTGGGAGACGGTCACCTCGTGGCGACCAGTCGATCCGACCTCGACCTCGAAAGAGCGTGCGACGCCACGCGCGATCGAGTCGGCCTCCTCGTCGTACACCGTTCCGTCGTCGCCGGTAACGACCACCCGTACCGAGACCGGTTCGGGCCGCTCGTTGCGCACGGCCAGTCGGAGCTGCCCGGGCGCGTCGTCGTCTAGCGGCCTGGCACACCCGGCGATGGACGTGGTCCCGACGAGCGCGACGAAACCGCGTCGGTTCGTACACCGGAGACGGGCGTCAGACAGTTGAATAGCTCTACGTGTGGTTATCGCGTTTCGATAGGGGCGGCTTCGTTCACGAGCACCAGCAGATAGCCGAGGAGAACAACACGAGAACCACCGGACGCCGTACGTCCCAGGGTTGCGCACACGGGGATCGATCAGCTCTCCTCGGGGTTTCGGGCCCGGTGTTCGCTGATCAGTTGGTCGATCTCGGCCGCTTTCCGGTCGCGTCGGCGCTCCTCGGCGCGGTCGCGCCACGCCTCGATGACCGCCTCGACCTCGCGCTCGCGAGCCACCGCGAGTTCGTCGATCTCCTGGATGGACACGTCCGAGGCGGGGCCGACCGGAATCCCGTGTTCGAAGAGGATCTCGTCGGCCTGCTCGGAGAGGCCACCGTCGCGGAGCACGACGCGCGGTTCGTACGCCGCCAGTTGCTCGGCCGTCTCTCGACCCGCACCACTCGCGTCGCGAAGATAGATCACGTCGTCAGGGGCGATCCCGTAGGCGTCGTCGGCGCGCTCGATGGCGTCCTTGGTGAACTGCTCGATCGGCTTGACCGAAACGAGCCCGCGCTTTTTTTCCGCCACGTCCGCGAAGTTCGAGTGATCGAGCTTCCACAGCTCCTTGAGCCGCTCCAGTTTGTCGTCGAGGCGTTCGTTTTTCCCCTCCTCCTCGGCGAGCTCGCGTTTGAGACGCTCGGTCTCGCGCTCCAGTCGCGTCACCTCGCGGCGCTCTCTGGCCTCGCGGCGCTCCTCGCGACGGGCGTCCGACAGTTCTGACTCCAGCTCGGCGATCCGGTCGTCCTTCCGCGAGACGGTGTCGTTCAACCGATCGACGTGCCCTTCGAGCCGTTCGACCCTCGTCTTGAGCCGCTTGATCGTTCGCTCCTCGTCGGTCAGCTCGCGAGGATCGTGCGCCGTCGATTCCTCCTCGGAGTCGTCATCGTCGCGCATCGCATTCAAGACGGCCTCGACGCTCTCCTCGCCGGCAACGACACGGGCGATGACCTCCCCGCGATCGAACTGCGGTGGGACCTTCGCAGCGATCCGTTCGAACTGATCCTCGTGGTCGTCGAAGGCGAACAGCGCGGCGGCCATCGCGTCCCGCTCGTGATCGTTGTCGTAGGCCTCCTCGCGCGTCCGATGGAGCTTCTTGTCCACCGAGAGATCGCGCTGGGGGATCCACCCCGCCGCGTCGAAGCTCCGACGGATCTTCTCGACGGTCTCGGGCATCGGTTCGACGTCGGCCGCGACGACGATCGGTCGACCGTGTTCGATGATCCACTCGATCACGGTCGCGGTGTCGGCGGTTCGGCTCGACCACACGTCGAGCACCGTCCCGTCGAGATCGGTCAGCGCGACCGCCGTGGTCGTGCCGGGATCGATGCCGACCACGACGTGATCGCGCCGCTTCGCGAGCGGGCGGTACTCGATCCCGTCGCGGCGCTCGCGCTCGATCTCGATGCGGGTGTCGCCGGACCGGCGCGCCGAGACAGGGATCTCGTCGGGCGTCGCCTCGACCTCGAAGACGGCCCGCGAGTAGCCGCCGTACTTCTCGGTCACCTCGCGCTCGTACTCCAGTGCGGCCTCGTCGAGTTTCGATTCGACATCTCGGGCAGTCGTCTTGACCGAGCCGTGGATGCGGCGCGTAAATCGGTCCTCGCTCCACCCGCCGCTCCCCGTCGAGCGCCCTCGGGAGACCTTGACGGTCGTCGTGTTCGTGAACGCCGAGACCTCGTAGCCGACGTTTCGCGCCGCGAGTCTGGCGGCCGCCTCGGCCTCCTTCATCGGCGCCTTGCCGTAGGGAACGCCGTGTCGGGCGGCGACCCGAGAGAGCGGCTCCGGCCGTTCGTCGCCGGTCACCTGCACGAGTTTCGTTCCGGAAGGAAGTCCCCGCAGGAAGTGGACGAGTGCGGCTTTGTCTTCGGCCAGCTCGAAGGTGTTGTCCGTCGCGACGATCGCCGGCTGCTCGCCGTCGATGCGGCGGTGCAGTTTCCGCAACGAAACGACGTCCCGGTCGATCGACTCCCCGTCGTAGGCGACGACGGCGTATGCGGGTGCGTCACCGCGGATATCGCCGCTTTGGATGTCGACGCCGAAGATGAGGTCATCGAGGGCGCTCGTTCGCGTACTCACGGCCGATAGTACGGATTCAGCGGTGATAAAGTCCGTGCCGGGGGCCGATTTGTGGCCGTGGTACGTCAGCCGTACGTCGAGAGACGGTGGGACTGGGATTCGAACCGGAGAGAGACGATCCCCCTCGCTTCGCTCGGGGGCTGCGACTCTCAGGGCTCGAATCCACAGCTAACGAGACAGCGACGGTGGGACTGGGATTCGAACCGGAGAGAGACGATCCCCTCGCTTCGCTCGGGGCTGCGACTCTCAGGGCTCGAATCCACAACTAACGAGACAGCAACGGTGGGACTGGGATTCGAACCCAGGAGGCTTGCGCCATCTGCTTTCAAGGCAGACGCAATAGTCCACTCTGCCATCCCACCACGTCACGAGATTGTCGCCGACACCGTATAAGATCTGTCGGTTATCGACGGAGCGTCAGGGACCCGTCGGCGTGGGCCGTCACCGCAAGGTCCGAGTCGGCGACCCACGACGCGAGGTGTGGCGGGACGATCGCCTCCGCTTTCGACCGAGTTCGGACCCGAACGAGGATTTCCGCGAGATCCGTCGCGGTCCGAAGAAACGGCTTGGTATCGAGGAAATCGACGTCGAAGCCGCGGTCGAGCGCGCGATCCGTGAGCGTTTCGAGCGCCGGCGGCGCGTAGCAATCGGCGTAGTCGATCGGCTCCGCGAACGCCGCGTAGGTGACTCGCCCGCCCGGGGCGGGACCGAGCACGACTGGCGAACTCCGAAGTTTCATCGCCGCCCCATCGATGTCAGTGCGCGCGAGGAGCGCGGCCTCGGGGCGGACAACCCCCACCGAGCCGACGCCTTCGGTTTCGAGGAGGTGCGTCGCCGTGTTCCCGGCCCGTCCGGCGAACGTCTCGCCGACCTGCACTTCGAATCGCGGCGAGTCGGCGTCGACGACGCCGTCAAGCGCCGATCGGATCTGTGCCTCCGAGTCGACGTCGAGGCCGAGCGCGTCGGCCGGTCGGTAGTTCACGAGGAGTTCGCCGCCGCTTCGATCGACCGCGAGCACCGTGTCCCGGAGGAGGGCGGTGTAGAGATCGGCCGCCTCAGAGCCGGACAGCGGCGACGATGCGACGAGATCGGGCAGGGCTACGTCGGGATGCGGCGGGTCAGCGAGCACGGCGACAGTGGTCATGCACGGGTGTTCGTCGGCCCGTTATATCGGCCCTGCGAAAGCAGGTGCGGCGAGACAGCCATCGGCACGTGGCACGCTGCAAGGTAGTGGTTTTTATATGGAGCCGTGTGCAGCATCCGGTATGGACCGGATCAGACCGCTGTCGGCCGCGCTGGTGGTGCTCGTCGTTCTCTGGAGCGCGGGCGCGACTGTCGAGTTGTTCGTGACGACCTTCTCGGTCGGCGCGAACGTGACGCCCGCCATGGTGACGGTTGCCCTGCTTGTGGTCGTGCTCCTCGCTGCGATCGCCGTCGGCGCGCGGAACCGACGCTGGCTCGCGAACCCCCGCTCGTACTGGTAACTGCGTGCGAAGCGTGGCGATCAACGTCGGGGCGAACACGAATCAACCCGGCTTTCGAGGCCCGATCTTCGACGACGGGAGCTTCGAATACATCCCGATCCCCGAATCGGAGCCGACCCGCTCGAACGCCGACGTACCGACGTACGCGGACCTCGAGCTCGAAACCGACGTGGGCACCGTCGCCGAGACGCCCGTGCACCTCGATCCGACGTTCGCGGGCGTGCACGATCGTTCGTCGTACACCTACGGGGACCCACACGGGGTGAAGGCACGCCCGCTCCTCGAGTTGGATGAGGGCGACGTCGTCTTCTTCTACGCGACGCTGTCGACGGTCGACGACGATTCGGCCGAGTGGATCGCGCCGGAGTGGGGCGCGTACGTCATCGGCCACTTCCGACTCGCGCGTGAGCCGCTGGATGCGGACGCGTTTTCCGAACTCTCCGCCGACGAGCGATCGTCCTTCGCGGAGAACGCACACCTCAAGCGCGACCCGTTCGACGCCGAGGTGCTCCTCCGCGGCGACCCCGACGGATCGACCATCTACGAGACGGCGATCCCGCTTTCGAGCCCCGACGGCGGCGTCGACGCCAATCCGTTGGTGACGGAGCTATCGGGTGATTCGGGGAAGGGACCGTGGTGGCGACGGCCGATGAAGTTCGATCGGGCCGGAACCGAAACGTTGCTCGAGATCCATCGGGGCGAGCGTCCCCGGATCTGCGAGTGAATCGATTCGGCGATCGAACCGCGGGGCGTCGCCCGATCTCCACACTACTTTTCGCCGTGGCTTTCGAAGTCGTCGTATGCCAACTCACGCGCTCGTCATCGGCGGGACTCGCTTCATCGGTCGTCACGCCGTCAGCGAGTTCCTCGACGCCGGCTACGACGTCACGATACTCAACCGCGGAGACCACGACAACCCGTTTGCCGACGACGACCGCGTCGCACACATCGAGGGCGACAGGACCAGCGAGTCGGACCTCCGTCGGGCGGGGCTGCGGGTCGACCCCGACGTCGTCATCGACTGCGTCGCGTACAAACCGCGAGACGTGCACGCCGCCACGGAGATCTTCGCCGACGCAGACGCGTACGTGTACGTCTCCTCCGGGGCCGCCTACGGCGAGGAGCGAATCCCGAAACGCGAGGGCGAAACGCCGCTCGAATCGTGCTCCGTCGAGCAGGCGACGGACGACTCCGAGGGGAGTTACGGCGCGCGCAAAGCGGAGGGCGACCGCGCCGTCTTCGCCGCCGCCGACCGCGGCGTTAACGCGATGGCCGTCCGGCCGCCCGTCGTGTACGGCCCCCACGATTACACGGAGCGGTTCGCCTACTGGGTCGACCGCGTCGAGAGCCACGACCGGATCGTCGTTCCCGGCGACGGCTCGGATCTGTGGCACCTCGCGTACGTCGACGACGTCGCCAGCGCGCTCCGCATCGTCGCCGAGCGCGGGACGGCCGGCGAGGCGTACAACGTCGGCGACGGCCACGCCCCCGTTCTCCGTGAGTGGGTCGATCTCGTCGCCGCGGCGTGCGAGACGGCGGTCGAGACGGTGTTCGCGAGCGAACGTGAACTGGGGACGGTGGGACTCTCGACGGACGAGTTTCCGCTCTACCGCGGCTATCCGCACCTCCTCGATACCACGAAGCTCCGAGGGCTCGGATGGGAGCCGACGCCGCACGCGGAGACGATTCCCCCAACCGTCGCCGAGCACCGGAACGCGGATCGAACCGGGCGGGAACTCGGACCGGAGCGGGAGGCCGAGACGCGGCTGATAGAGATCCTCGAAACCGTGGCGTAGTCGCCATCACCGCGCCAGGGAACGAGACAGGGGAGAACGGTTTTACCTCCGCCTCACGCAGAGGCGGTATGTTCGACAAATCGACGTGGATCCGGCTTCCCCGGAGCGTCGTCGTCGGCCACGGGGTGCTCGATCGGGTCTTCGACGTCGTCGAGGAGCTGTACCTCGACGGGCGACCCCTCATCGTCACGAGCCCGACGCCCAGCCACCTCGCCGCGGATCGGCTTCGCGCGGGGTTCGAGGCTATCGGAGCCGACCCCGCGGTGACGATCGTCGAGGAGGCTACCTTTTCGGCCGTCGAGGACGTGCTGGCGGCCGCCGACGCCGCCGACGCGGGCTACCTCATCGGACTCGGGGGCGGCAAGCCGATCGACATCGCGAAGATGGCGGCGGACGAGCGGGGCTGCGGACTCATATCCGTCCCGACGGCCGCCAGTCACGACGGGATCGTCTCGGGGCGCGGATCGGTCCCCGACGGAGACACGCGGCACTCCGTCGCTGCCCACCCACCGCTGGCAGTCGTCGCCGACACCGAACTCATCGCCGAATCGCCGTGGCGGCTGACGACGGCGGGCTGTGCGGACATCATCTCGAACTACACCGCGGTCAAGGACTGGCAACTCGCCCACCGGCTGAAGAACGTCGAGTACAGCGAGTACGCGGGGGCGCTCTCACAGATGACCGCGGAGATGCTGGTCGAGCGGTCGGATTCGATCAAGCGCGGGCTGGAGGAGTCGGCGTGGGTCGTGATGAAGGCACTCGTCTCCTCCGGGGTCGCGATGTCGATCGCGGGGTCGTCGCGGCCCGCATCCGGGGCCGAACACCTCATCTCACACCAACTCGACCGGCTCGCGCCCGGCACTGCGCTCCACGGCCACCAGGTCGGCGTCGCGTCGATCGTCACCGAGTACCTCCACAGCGGCGAGGGCGGCGAGTGGAAGCGAGTCAGGAACGCGCTGGCCGGGATCGAAGCGCCGACGACCGCCGCCGGGCTGGGGATTGACGACGAGCAGTTCGTCTGCGCGATGACGAGTGCCCACGAAATCCGCGACCGATACACGATCCTCGGCGACGGCATCGAGGAGTCCGCGGCGATCGAGGCGGCGACGATGACTGGCGTCCTCTAATCGGACGGCCGGTGACGCTTACAGCCCTGTCGGACGGTCGAGGAACGTCGTTTCGATCCCCCACTCGTCGGCGAGATCGCAGAGCGCTCGGACCCCGAACGTCTCCGTCGCGTAATGCCCGGCCATGAAAACGGTGAGTCCCGCCTCGCGAGCCTCGTGGTAGGCCTGCTGTTTTCCCTCGCCGGTCACGAGCGCGTCGACGCCCGCGTCGGCGGCCTCGCGGATCCAATCGGTGCCGGAACCGGTGACGATGGCGAACTCCTCGATCGAATCGGGGCCGAAATCGAGCGTCCGTACGGAACGATCACCGGTGTCCAGTTTCGAGAGGCGCGCCTCGATCTCCTCGGCCGACCGGGGAGACGGCAGGCGCGCGCGCTGTCCGATGGTGACGCCGCCGTGATCGCCGAAGGAACCGCGACGTTCGGCGTCGAGAAACGACGCCAGTCTCGCAGCGTTGCCCAGCGTCTCGTGCCCGTCGAGCGGGAGGTGCGACACGTACAGTGCCACGTCGTTCTCGATGCAGGCCGCGACGCGGTCGTACTCGATCCCGGTGACGCGATCCAGCCCTCCCCAGACGAAGCCGTGGTGGACGACGAGCACGTCGGCGTCGAACGCCGCGGCTTCGCGAACGGTCGCCTCAACGCCGTCGACCGCGAACGCGGCGCGGTCGATCGGGCGCTCGGTCCCGCCTGCCCCGACCTGTAACCCGTTCGAACTGGCGTCGACTGTCGCGTACGCGTCGTGGTCGAGACGATCATTCAGTCGATCGACGAAGTCGGCTAGCTGCATGCTCTGACCGACTCACGGCATCGACTTGTATGCGACGACCGGGACACCTCACTCGGCGTGGGTGTTCGCCCGTCCGCTCGTGGTCGCTCGACCCTCGGGGTTGTGGACGGTGACGCCAAACCGGGCCGTCTCCACGGTCGTCACCGTCTCGTCTTGGGTCCCGACGACGTCGATCCGCATCGTCAACTCGACCTCAGTCGTCGCGGACTCGCCGGGGGCGAGGTCGCCGCCGAAATCGTCGAGCGTCACGTGCGTTCCGATCGCGGTCACGTCGAGGCGATCGAAGGTGAGCGACGCGGTCCCAGCGGTCGCGTCGAATCCGTCCGTCTCGACGGCGATCGAATCGTCGGCGACCGAAGCGTCGAACAACACGTCGAAGCCAGGCGTTCCGACGAGTGCGGCGGAGATCGTCACGTCGATCGAGGCGACGCCGCCGCCGAAATCCACCCATCGAAGGTCGACCGTCGGTTCGACGGTGACCGCCCGAAGCTCGCCGTCGTTGCGCTCGACGCGTACGTCGTCGGCGAGAAACCGGCCGTCGGTTTCGATCGCTGCCGCGGGACGAGATCCCGCGTATCCGAGCCCCAACGCGGCCGTGAGGCTGGCCGCAAAAGCGGTTCCGCGCGTGAGCATTGTCCGTCGATTGAGGGTGCGTCCGGGCATGACACACCGAGGTGGCCCCGCCTCCGTATATAAACTCAGGCGTCGGCGTGCGAGAAGACGAACTCCTGGAGCAGTTTGGCCCCGAGCGCAGCCGCCTGTCCGTCGTCGCGGTCGTTCACCTCGACGACGTCGAACCCGACCGACTTCGGCGCGACCGCCCGAACGACGTTCCGAAGCGCTCTCGGGGACAGTCCGAACGGCGCGGGCGTTCCGGTCCCCGGCGCGAAGCCCGGATCAGCGGCGTCGATGTCGACGCTCAGATACGCGTCGCCGTCGAACGTCGGCTCCCACGAACCGACGTCATCCGCCTCGACGACGGTCACGTCAGCCGCTGCCGCCCGATTCCACTCGTCTTCGCTGCCCGTCCGAACGCCGAGCAGTATCGCCTCGTCGACGGTTTCGAGCGCGCGTCTCGTGACTGTCGCGTGTGAGAGCTCGTTGCCGGCGTAGGCGTCGTACAGATCGAGGTGGGCGTCGAGACAGACATACACGTCCGGGGCTGCGGCTCGAACGCCGGCGACGGTGACGGTGTGTTCGCCCCCGACGAGCAATGGGATTCGGCCGGCTGTGTGGTGCTCGGCGAGGTCGCCCTCGAGAAACGAGAGATACTCGGCGGCGTCGTCCCAGGCGGGGAGGTCGCCGTCGTCGGCGACGAGTGCACCGAAGTGCGTTCCCGTCCGGCGATCGTACTCGTCGAAAGGTTGGCCGAACGTCCGAATCCGGTCGGGCCCGAACCTCGCGCCGGGACGAAACGTCGTCGAAACGTCCAGCGGCGCGCCCACGATCGCGTACGCGGCGGTGTCCAACGCCGCATTCGCGCCAGGAAAATCGGTCATCGGCCGCTCGATCAGACGACCTTACGCTGGCCTTCGAACTCGAGGTACTCGATCTCGTCGTCGGGGCTGGGCTCGAGATCCTCCGGGATGCGCATCGTGATCGTCTCGTAGGTTTCGAGGTCCATGACCTGCATATCGCTTCCGGAAACCGAAACGACCTGTCCTTGTTTGCGGTTGATGATCGGCACCCAGATCTTTGCGTCGACCGGCTGGGTGAAGTTTCGCTTCTGGCCGTCGAAGACGCCAGTCCCCTCGACGCGGGCCTTCGCGCTACCGTGTTTTCCGGGCTTCGAGGTGCTGTAGGACGTGATCTTCGAGGGGACGTCGTTGATCATCACGTAGTTTCCTTCCTGAAGATCTCGGACTTCACTCTGCTGTTTCGGCATACCCACCGGTTCCCGTCGGCGCAGTATAAACGGTTTGGATATCCGCGAGCGGGCCGCTGTTTCAGTCGCGAGCGCGAAAACCTATCGCAGTCCGAAACTCCCAGCGAGCATCGAGTCGTCGGTTCGACCGGCGACCTCGACGCCGCCACCGACGACGTCGAACGTGACGTGGGCCGGCGCGAACACGTCGACCGGAAGCTCGTAGAAGTCCCAGTCGTGTTCCTCGAAGATCGCTTCGAACGGCGTGCCGAACGTCTCGCCGGCCGTCGAGGCGACCTCGTCGAACCGTTCGAACGGTTCGTCCACGGTCATGTGCACGCGAGCGCCATACGCGAGCGCGTCGTTCGTCCGCGCCATCGCCACGTCGTCCGTGTCTGGAACCGGGGCGACCGGGGCGGAGCCGGTGGCGGTCAACATATCGAGCGGGTCGTAGCCGAGTTCGGAGAGCCGGAAGGCGGCGAGTTCGCCGCCCCGCGCCGCGAGCGCGACGCTGCCGGTGATGCTCGCCGTCGAGAACGTCGGCAAGAAGACGCCCGAGGCCGGCACGCCCGCCCGATCCGCGACGTGCTCTGCGACCGCCTCGGTGGGGAGTTCGTCGCTCTCGATGGCCAACACGGCGAAGTCAGATGCGTCGCGGTAACCCATCCGCTGGTACTCTTCCTCTTCGGCGACGAGCGCGCGGGCCGGGCCGCTACCGAGTCCCTCGAAGCCGTCGACGGAGAGCTCCCAGCCGGCCTTCTGTGCGGCCAGAAACGCCATCGCGGGGTGATCGGTCGAGACCTCGACGTGGGTTCGAGGCGTCCCGTCGAGCTCCCCGACGCCCGTCTGGACGGTCGCCAAACCGCCGGTCTGGATCTCGGTCAGCAGCAATCCGGCTTCGACCCCGCCGACGGCGTCGACGCCGAAATCGCAGACGACGGCCCCGTTGTCGAGCTCGTGGACCTCGATCGCGAGTTCGTCGGCGAAATCGATCGCCTCGTCGACCAACTCGACGGCCATCCGATTGAGACTTTCCATACCCCGACCTCGGGCGGATCCGAATAAAAGGTCGTGGGTCGCGAACGCCCGGACGAGCTACCACTCGCTCCCGTCGGCGAGATCGATCTCGCTATCGAGCTTCGACGACGGACAGATGTCTTCGAGGACGCAGTCCGAGCAGTCCGGATTTCGGGCGGTACAGGTTTCGCGGCCGTGGCTGATCAGCAAGTGGGTGAACTCCTTCCAATCGTCTTCGGGGACGATCCCCATGAGATCGGATTCGATTCGCTCCGGCGATCGCTCCTCGGTCAGTCCGAGCCGACGCGAGATCCGCTGGACGTGCGTGTCGACGACGATTCCCTCGACGACCTCGTGGCCGTGCTGCAGCACGACGTTGGCCGTCTTTCGCCCGACGCCAGCGAGATCGGTGAGTTCGGACATCGTATCCGGGACCTCACCGCCGTGCAGATCGACGATGTCTCCGCAGGCGGATTTGATGTACCCCGCCTTGCTGTTGTAGTACGTGATCGAGCTGATCGCCTCGGCGAGGTCGGACTCGTCGGCCTCGGCGAACGCCTCGGCGCTGTCGTAGGTTTCGAAGAGCGAGGCCGTCACGCCGTTGACGCGTTCGTCGGTGCACTGCGCGGAGAGGATCACGGCGATGAGCAGTTCGAGTCGGTTCGAGAAGTCGAGCGAGATTTCGGGATCGGGATAGCGGTCGTAGAGTCGGTCGAGCGTCTCGGCAACCTGTTCGTCGCGTGTATCGAGCAGCGTACCCATGTCCGGATTCGGGACGGGAGCTCCTTGGCTATGTCGGGTACGCAGTCGCCCGCCGAGGCCGCCAAGCGTCCGTGTTCGAGATCCTACAGCGCCGACGGAGCGGCTATCTGCACCGATCAGTCACACCAGACGACGCCGTTCTCCGGGGACTCACCGGTTGCCGTGGCGGAGAACTCCGCCGATACCGTCCACAGTTCCTCGGCGGAAGGATCGCACTGGAGACAGACGAGAGAGACGCATTCGAGACCGTCGATGGCGCACTCGACGCCTGTCCACCCCTCGGCAAACGTCGAGACGGTTTCGCGGGTCGGATCAGCGGTGACGACCCCACCAGGGAGCGCCCATCCGTCGCCATCGGGGACTGCCAGTACGCCGTCGTCGCTATCGATTCTGACACGCCCCGCGACCCCCTCGAGACGATCCTCGATGACGGCAAATTCGTCCGAATCGACGCCGAGCGTCGTTTGCTGGACGTCGAAGTCCTCGTACTCCCGTAGAGCGCATCGAGGTATTCGGATGCATTCCCCGAGAGCGAACAGTCCGTGGGGGCCGAATAACCAGCACGATGATAAACCTGCGGTATTGTCCGAGGTCGGAGGGTGCAACGCGGGAGTCAACGCCTATATATAAAGATAAAAATATAAAATATATCGATAGAATATAACGTCCGATTACGGGCTGTGTCCCAAGCGTGATCGCGACGAGCGTGCGGCTGCGGACCGACGATGACGACGATATCCGAGCGACTCGTGAACGTCGGCTCGTCGCCGATGGCGCGAAATAGAGAATAAAAGCCATGCAGAAACGCTCCGAACGCTACGCGCGGCGATCCGAGACGAGGATCCCCACCGACGACCGAATCGGGCGGACTGAGACGGCGTTGGAGCCGATCTCAGCGACCGCAATATATAACAAATAGTATATTTTAACGGTACGGAAAATATAATGTTCGGACGAGCCCGTCGAGCGATGATCGCCGCGGTCGAACGGACGCCGCGCGGTGGTGCTCATAACACATTTAGTCATGTTACGAAATCGGACGGCCGGATCACTCCGAGCAGTTACAGTGGCCGCGTTCGAGCAGTTCGACGGCGCTGAACTGCGTGTTACAGTCCTCACAGACGACGCGGACGTCGACCAGCGTCCGAAACGTCCCGAGTTCGAGGTGGCCGCTGGCGCGCAACTGCTCGAGTTTTCCCTCGGTGACGGAGTCTACACGACCGCGGAGCTGTTGAATGTTCGTGATCTCGCGTTCGACCGGGTCGGTTTCGTCCGGGGTATACTCCGCGCCGCGGTGTTTCTTCAGGTAGGTCCTGATCGCTTGATACGTGACGAAGTCAGTCTCGATCGCGTCGACGTCGAGTCCGTCGCGCTCGAGGCGACGACGGATGCGCGTTCGATCCGCGCCGCTGGAGTCGTCGGTGAGGAGCCGGTAAATGTTCTCTACTTCCCCGTCGAGCGGCCGAACGTCGGCGTCTTCGAGGGCGCGTTCGAGGATCCGTTGGTTGAAATACGCCGCCAGTTCCCTGAGGCTCTGGCGGTCTTCGTCGGCGGTCCAACGTCGCTCGAGTTCGGCCCCGAGGTCCTCGATATCGTACTCCTGAAGCAGACGAGCGACCTTGCTTCGCCGCCCCCGTCCCGATCCAGGGCGGTCGTCAGCGTCGTTCATGGGCCAGAAACGGCGGGTGTGTGTTAGTATTTTGTGTTCGAATGGTAGCGAGACCCGTCTTTGGCTCTACACGGGGAGTACCATTGAAGGCAGGATCGCCGTGTTTCATCATATTTATTTCCCGAGACGTTCAATGGCGCAATCATGAACACGGAGCAGACAGTAGCGCAGGCCCAACTATCCGTCCGAAACATCGGCGGGATCGACGAGACGTCGGTGGAATTCGAGCCGGGGGTGACAATTCTCGCGGGGGAAAACGCGACGAATCGAACGTCCCTCTTGCAGGCTATCATGGCCGCACTCGGAAGCGACAACGTCTCTATGAAAGGCGACGCGGACAGCGCGACTGTCGAACTGACGATCGACGGCGAAACGCACGAACGAGAACTCACCAGACAGGGGACGAGCATCACGTCCGAGGGGGAGCCGTACCTGGAAGACCCCACGCTCGCGGAACTGTTCGCGTTTCTCCTCGAGTCGAACGAGGCGCGCCGCGCCGTTGCGACCAACGCCGATCTCCGCGACCTCATCATGCGTCCGGTCGATACCGACGAGATACAGGCGAAGATCGACCGACGGCTTCGGAAGCGAGACAAGATCGAATCGGAGTTGGAGGAGTTGGACCAGCTGAAAAACCGACTCCCCGCCCTCGAGGAGGACCGAACCCGCCTCAAAGGGGAGATCGAGGAGGCAAAAGAGGACCTCGCCGAGAAGGAGGCGGAGCTGGAGGATCGCGACGCGAACGTCGAGCAGAGCCGCGAAGAGAAGGCCGACCTCGAGGAACGGCTCGCCGAACTCCGGTCGAAGCGCTCCGAGTTGGAGGACATCCGCTACGAGCTCGAAACCGAACGCGAGAGCCTCGATTCGACGCGAACGCAGAAGCGAGAACTCGACGAGGAGTTCGACGAACTGCCGGACGCTCCGGTCGGGGAGATAGAGGAGTTGGAGGCGAAGATCGACCGGCTCAGAGAGCAAAAGCGGGCGCTGGAGTCGGAGATCAACGAGGTCCAAAGCGTCATCAGATTCAATCAGGACATGCTCGACGGTGACGACGCGGACCTCCTCGAAGCGCTCGAAACACCCGCCGAAGATGGGGAGAGCGAACTCACTGACGAGCTCCTCGGGGGCGATCAGGTCACCTGTTGGACCTGTGGCAGCGAGGTCCCCCACGAGCAGATCGAGACAACCGTCTCCCGACTACGAGAACTCAGTCAGAGCAAACTCGGCGAAATAAGCGACATCGAGACGCAGTTGGACACGCTCACCGACGACGTTCGGGAGCTCGGACAAAAACAGCGACGGCGAGAGCAGTTACAGCGTCGCCGATCCAGCCTCGACGACGAGGTCGATCGGATCGAATCGTCGATCGAACGCCTCACGGACCGACGGGGGGATCTGCAGGCGGAAATAGAGGGACTCGAATCGGAGATCGAGGAACTCGAAGACGACAGCTACGAAGAGGTGTTGGGCATCCACAAGGAGGCCAATCAACTCGAGTACGAACTCGGCCGCCTGGAGAGCAAGTTCGACGACGTCGAGTCGGAAATCACACGGATCGAACAGCGCCTCGATGCCGAGTCGGAACTCAACGAGCGGCGCGAGGAGATCCGCGCCGACGTCGAGGATCTGCGGACCAAGATCGACCGGATCGAAGAGCAGGCGATCGAGGGGTTCAACGAACACATGGACTCCGTGCTCGATATCCTCGGCTACAGTAATCTTGAACGGATCTGGCTCGAACGGGTCGAACGCGAGGTCAGAGAGGGTCGCCGCAAGGTCACAAAGAGCGTCTTCGAACTTCACATCATCCGCCAGACCGACGGCGGCGTGACGTACGAGGACACGATCGACCACCTCAGCGAGAGCGAGCGCGAGGTCACCGGCCTCGTCTTCGCATTGGCCGGCTATCTGGCCCACGGGGTGTACGAGTCGGTCCCGTTCATGCTGTTGGACTCACTCGAAGCGATCGACTCCGACCGGATCGCCGCGCTGATCGAGTACGTCGAGGGGTTCAGCGAGTATCTGGTCGTCGCGCTCTTGCCCGAGGACGCGTCGGCACTGTCCGACGAATATCGCCGGATCTCCAACATCTAACGGAGACCGTCGCGCGGGCGAGGTGAGTGATTCACTCGGAATCACATGCCGAGTAACGGTTCGAGTGTGTCACCCCGAGGCTCTGAACGTCTTGAGTCGAAACCGATAGATTATTGGCTCGAGGACGTCGCGTTCTCCGGTCCACGTGATCCTGATCTCGGTCAATCGATACGACGGGCCGACAGGGACTTTTCGAGCCGAGAGCCTCGCGTGCCACCGGTCGCCGTCGATCTCGTGCGTTCCGGTGCGGTTCCCGCCGAGGTTTTCGAGATATCCGATGGCCTGCTCGAGCGTCATTCCGCGAAATTCGCGTGTCTCGCGCAATCGTCCGTCGTCGACTGATCGCTCGATGGGCGACAGCGCGTCCAATCCGAGCTTCAGCCGTTCCCAGTGGAGTTCGGGTGCCGAAGTCATCGCGTCTCGCTCAAATGACGGCGTGTCGGCCGATAATCGTGTATCGGATTCCCCGGCTTCGAGAATAGTAATGACAGTATATATTAATATTATTAGTAAGAAAAATTATAAAAAGCGACGGCTGTAGTGAGCTAATATCCAAATATATCGTGCGATAGTCGATTTATAAAGCGTATTCCGAAGACGTATCGGAAGAAAAAACCTATTGATACCAGTTTATCGTTTTCTCCATAGTATATAAACAAAACCCTACCATATATTTGTAAAATATTGTTCATTTATATCGGCGAGTCGAACACGGTCTCATCGTGTTACTTCCCGCCACTCGGTCACCTCGACGACGGTCCCGCGAATCGCGTCTGCATCGGCTTCGGTCGCCGCCCACCAGAACATCGGGGCGATATCTTCGGGCGTACGTCCGCCCGCGTGATCCGTCAGTTCGGTCGCTACCTGCCCGATATCGAGAACGGCGGCCGTCAGCGGAGTGTCGGCGGTGAACTGCCGGACGACCGCTTCGGCAGCCGCCTTGGAGACGGCGTACGCGCCGTAGCCGGCGATCGCTTGGCGAGCGATCGATCCCGACGGGACGAGCACCCGCGCGTCGGCGCGCAGGTGCGGTATCGACTCTCGAATCGTACCGAACACGCCTCTGACGTTCGTTCGGATCATGTCGTCGAACGCCGAGTAGGAGACGCCATCGATCGGGGTCTCTCCGGGCGTGCCGTGGTAGACGCCCGCGTTCGCGACGACGCAGCCGATACCGCCGCTGTCACCCACGCGGGCGGCGGTTTCCATCAACCGTTCGAGATCGAACTCATCGCGAACGTCGGCCCGTATCGCCGTTATCGATCCGCCGTCGCGTTCGATGCGCACCGCGACATCGTCGATGGCCTCCCCGTCCCGAGCGCACGCGACCACGTGGACCCCCTGCTGAGCGAATTCGGTTGCGACGGCGCGACCGATGCCGCGCGAAGCTCCCGTGATGACTGCCGTGTCCATGCGGACGTTTCGATCGGCGGGGCCAAGGTCGTTTCCCCGTGGCAGCGTCAACCACACCCGATTTAATGTGGCATCCCGCCATACGTATGAATATGTCTGACCCCCGTTCCGTCGCGGTCGTCGGCTCCGGCTTCGGCGGGCTCTCCTCGGCGTGTTATCTCGCCGACGCCGGCTTCGATGTGACGGTCCTCGAAAAGAACAGACAGTTGGGTGGACGCGCGTCGGTGCTGGAAACAGAAGGATTCCGATTCGACATGGGCCCCTCTTGGTATCTGATGCCCGACGTGTTCGAACGATTCTTTGGGCACTTCGACCGCGAACCGAGCGACTTCTACGAACTCGAACGACTCGATCCACACTATCGTATCTTCTTCAAGGACGGCGACGTGGCCGAGGTCACTACCGATCGCGAGGAGATGCGCGAGCTGTTCGAGTCCTACGAGCCGGGGGCGGGCGAGGCGCTCGACGACTACCTCGAGACCTCCGAGTCGCACTACGAGGTCGCAATGGAGCAGTTCATCTACACCGATCGCCCCCGAATGCGCGATTGGGTCGACCTCGACGTGATGCGCGCCGCGCCGATCGGGCTCCAGCTGCTCGGGACGATGGACGACTACGTCTCCGGCTACTTCGACCACCCGAAACTGCGCCAGATCATGCAGTACACGCTCGTCTTCCTCGGCGGTGCGCCGCACAACACGCCCGCGATCTACAACATGATGGGGCACGTCGACTTCAACCTCGGCGTCCACTACCCCGAGAACGGACTCCGGTCCGTCGTCGACGCCTGCATTGAGTTGGGTGAGGAACTGGGCGTGGAGTACGTCACCGACGCCGAGGTCACGGAGATCGTCAACCGGCGCGAGGGCTTCCGCGTCGAGTCCGAAGCCGGCGACGTCGACGCCGACTACGTCGTCAGCAACGCCGACTACGCCCACACCGAACGCGAGTTGCTCCCCGAGCACGAACGGCAGTACGACGACGACTACTGGGAGTCGCGGACGTACTCGCCCTCGGCGTTCCTCCTGTATCTCGGCGTCGAGGGCGACGTCGAGCCGCTCGAACACCACACGCTCGTCCTGCCGACCGACTGGGACGAGCACTTCGAACAGATCTTCGACGATCCGACGTGGCCCGAAGACCCCGCCTACTACCTCTGTGTCCCCTCGAAGACGGACGACAGCGTGGCACCGGCGGGCCACTCGAACCTCTTCGCGCTCGTCCCGATCGCGCCCGGCCTCGACGACACCGACGAGGTCCGGACCTGGTACCGCGACCTCGTCCTCGACGACATCGCCGACCACACCGGAGTCGACCTGCGCGATCGGATCGTCTTCGAGGAGCAGTTCACCGTCTCGGAGTTCGCTGATCGGTACAACAGCATGCAGGGGACGGCGCTCGGCCTCGCGCACACGCTCCGACAGACCGCGCTGTTTCGCCCGGCCCGCCGCTCGGATGCCTGTCCGGGGCTGTACTACACGGGATCGTACACGACGCCGGGAATCGGCGTCCCGATGTGTCTGATCAGCGGCGAACACACCGCGAACGCGCTCATCGACGATACGGTGTAGCATGACCGAGTCAGCCATCGATCGCGCACTGCCGGCGAGAGAAACCACGGTCGGCTATCTGCTCCGCCTCTCTCGACCGCGCTTTTGGCTGTATCTGGCCGGCCCAGTCGTCGTCGGCGTCGCCTACGCGGCCGACGTGCCGTCGGAACTGTTCGCGCCCGCAGCGCTCGCGCTGTTCGCGTACTTTCTCGTCCCCGCGAACGTGTTCCTCTACGGTGTCAACGACGTCTTCGACGCCGACATCGACGCTGAGAACCCGAAAAAAGAGGGTCCCGAGGTCCGCTACCGACGTGACCGACTCGTCCCCGGACTCGTCGCGCTGTCGGGACTCGCTGGGCTCGCGTTCCTCCCGGCTTTGCCGACAGCAGGGGCGGCGGCGATGGTCGCATTCTTGCTCCTGTCGATCGAGTACAGCGCCCCACCACTGCGATTCAAGACGACGCCGTTTCTCGATTCGATCTCGAATGGGCTGTACGTCCTCCCGGGCGTCGTCGCCTACGTCGCGGTCGCTGGCATCGCGCCACCGACGGCAGCGGTTGCCGCCGGGTGGCTCTGGACGATGGGCATGCACACCTTCTCCGCGATCCCCGACATCGAATCCGACCAAGCGGCGGGGATCGACACGACGGCGACGGTGCTTGGTGAGTTCCGGACGTACGTCTACTGCGGACTGTGTTGGCTCGCAGCTGCGGTCGCATTCGGGACGGTCCACCCGTTTTTCGCCGCTGTTTTGGGGATCTACCCGGTGTTCGTCGGGGGCGTCGCGCTCTCGAACGTCGACGTCGACCGCGCCTACTGGTGGTTCCCGGCGCTCAACACCGCCGCCGGCGCGACGCTCACGCTCGGCGCGCTGTGGGTGATGCTGTATGGCTAGCGTCGAGTTACCGGCGAGGGGCCGCCTCGAACGACACCTCGACGGGATCGTCACGGAGAACCGGTTCACCATCGCCGTCGTCTTTCCAGCGATCGGCGCGGTGGCGCTTCTCGCCTCCGCGGAGGCGCTTTTCCCCGAGCCGCTACGATTCAACCCGTACCTGCTGCTCTTCGGGATCGCCGTGATGCGACTGCCGCTCGTCGCCGGCGTCGCACCGCTTCTCACCAGAAAGGCCGCGGCAGGGGTCGTCATCCTCTGTGCGTACACCTACGCGATCGAGTTCGTCGGGGTGTTCACCGGATACCCGTACGGCTCGTTCGAGTACGGTATCGATCTCGGGCCGATGATCGGCGGGCACGTTCCGGCGGCGTTACCGCTGTTTTTCCTGCCGCTCGTCGTGAACGCGTATCTACTGTGTCTGTTGCTGTTGGGTGGACGCGCCCGCCGGGCGCTCGTTCGCGTCCCGATCGTCGTCCTCGCGGTGGTCGGCATGGACCTTGCGCTCGACCCCGCGGCCGTCTCCCTCGGCTTTTGGGCGTACGACGGCGGCGGGAGCTACTACGGCGTTCCCTGGATGAACTACGCCGGTTGGATCCTGTCGGCGACGGTCGCGGTGACGGTGTTGGACGCCAGCTTCGATCGCAAGGCAGTCTTCGCGCGACTCGATCGCTGTCGGTTCATGCTCGACGATCTCGTCAGTTTCGTCATCCTGTGGGGCGTCGTCAACGCCTACTTCGGGAACTGGGTTCCAGTGGCGTTGGCCGCCGCCTTCGGATACGGGCTGTGGATGACCGACCGGTTCGACATCCCGGCTCGGTGACGGTCAATAGCGCACTCGATGATCGCCTCAGCCCATGGGAAGCGGATCATCGGGATGAGATCTCGGCGTTGGCCCGTCCTCGACCATCGGGATCTCGCTCACCTTCGCGAACACCGCTTCGGGGTCTTTGTTCCACGCCCAGTACCACCGCGTCTTCGCGACCAGCACGAGCTTTCGGACGGTGCCGATCGAGGGCGTTTCGGTGATCGTGTCGTAGTCGAGCTGACGGATGAGCCGGTGATGATCCGCATAGAGGATCGCGGCGGTGAGAACGGGGAGCTGACAATCGACCGGGAGATATTTGATCCCCGAAACGCCCTCCCGATACAGCCCCTCCGCACGCTTCATCTCTCGTTCGACCGCGGCCCCGATCTCGGCGGTGAAGCGGCGACGTTCGATGTCTGCCGGGGCGGCCCCGCACGCTTCGAGGGTCGCCTCTGGGAGGTAGATCCGGTCGCGGTCGGCGATGTCCTCACCGACATCGCGGAGGAAGTTGGTCAACTGGAACGCCTCGCCGAGACGCCGAGCCTTCGGGATCGCCGAATCGGCGTCGTCGGCGTCCATGATGATCGTCATCATGACGCCGACCGCGGCCGCTGAGCCGCGCATGTACGCCTCCAGTTCGTCGTACGTCTCGTACCGCGACTTCTCTATGTCCGTCCGCATCGCGTCGATGAACTGAACGATCTCCTCGTCGGGGATTCCGTACCGATCTCTGACCTCCGAGAACGCCGCCAACACGGGATCGTCGGTCGGTTCGCGGCCGAGCGCGGCATCCCTAATCTCGATCAGTTGCTCGTGTTGCTCGACGGGACTCGACCCGTCCGGATCGTCGACGACCTCGTCCGCGACTCGGAAGAACGCGTACAGGACGTACGTCGGATGTCGAACGCGTTCGGGGAGGAGCCGCGTCGCGTAATAGAAGGTCTTCCCGGTCTCTCGGTGTATGGATTTGCTTTCCGCAAGCTGAGTCGAGTCGACCATTTACCATCGGCTCATACGACGTGAAATACCTTAGGTGTTTGTGCGGCGGCACGACTACGGTGGCTGAGACGGGGCGTCGTACGCGGCGGGGATCGACCGTGGATTTATATACTGACGATACCGAACTGATCGTATGGCCGCCTACCGCCGGCCGGCGCTGCGGAACCTGTTCGACGAGTCGCCCACCCCGCACATCGCGCATCCTCCGCACACGCATTGTCGGGACCTTTATATCGCCACGGACGGCTCGTATCGTCACGACGGCGACGGCGGGCTGGGTGTCGTCATCGAGACGCGCGACGGCGAGAGCGTCGCTCGGCTTTCGGTCCCAGATTCGGTGCCGAACAACAACGTCGCCGAGTATCGGGCGCTCCACCTCGGGTTGGACGTCCTCGCGGTCCGCGCGCCGCAGCGCGCCCGCGTCGGAATCCTCGTCGACCACGACGACCTCGCGGCGAACGTCAACCGGGCAATCCTCGCGGCGCGCGGCCCGGACGCTCGACCGCCGCACCCCGTTTCGATCCCCGAGGGGACGGCCCGTCACTGGCGGGGGATCCGTGCGCGGATCGCCGGATTCGACGAACTTCGAGCGGCCCGGATCGACAGCGGCGAGAACCCGGCGCACCCGCTCGCGAACACGCCGGACCAGTACGCGCACGTCAACCGCGAGCAGGATCGTTGTGTGCGTCCATCCATCGACGACGCGTCCGAGCCGTCACTCGGTGAACAGTATCCGCCGCCCTCTCGCGCGAATCGGAACCGTTCCGGTGCTCGCGGCGGCGAACCGGCGTCGGACTAACTCGCGTCCTCGATTCCCTCGAGGCCGGTGGCCGTGATCCGGAAGCGCGCCGTCTCCCCGGCGGCTTTCGAACGGTGCTTTTCGAGCGTCGCCCGCCGGTTTCCGCCTCGGAACCGTTCGAGTCGAAGAACGACGCCGGACCAGTGTGTCAGCGTGTGTCCGCCGAGCGGTCGGGGGCGTTCCGAATCAGCTTCGGGGTCGGCGTACACCTGGTTCGTGATGAGAACCGCGATGTCGTGTCTGCGAGCCAACGCGAGCAGGTGCGTGATCTGCTTGGCGACCGTCCGGAGCGTTCGGCCGTCGTCGTCGTTGTCGCGTTCGAGCCGATAGAAGCCCGTGGCGCTGTCGAGGACGATGAGGTCGAGCCGTTCGGCGAGGTCGCCGGCGTCGCGGACCGCCTCGCGCTGTTCGTCGAAATCGACCGCGTCGGAGACGATGACGCGACTCGTGATCGCGTCGATCTCGTCGCCGTCGGCCGCCGCCGTCGCGAGCGCCTCGAATCGATCGAGCGAGATCCCCTCCGTATCGATGTACAGCGCCATTCCGCCGGCGGCGGCCGTCCGGATCGCCGACGACAGCGCGATGTTCGTCTTTCCCGACGCCGGCGGCCCGTAAATCTGGGTGACGACACCGCGTTCGGTGCCACCGCCGAGCAGCGCGTCGATCGACCCACATCCCGTCGGAATCGGCTCACTCACACCGATCCGTTCGGCGCGTTCGGTTAAAAACCCACGCAAGGTATCGGACGAAGACGGCAGCGTCAGTTCAAACGTCGCCGTTAAATCTCCGAGCCGCGTACCCGAGCGCAGTGATCGTCGTCGCAACGTCCGACTTCAAGGTGTATCACGGTGTCGTAGGTGAGTTACGCGACCGAGACGTTCGCTTCACCACCATCGAACCGGACGAGGATCTGCCGGAGGCCGCGCGAATCGTTGTCGTCGGTCCCGAGGACCCTCGGCGCGACGTGCCGACGGTTCGCGCGAGCCCGGATCACCCCCGACGGGCGGTTGAGGAGGCGTTGGCCATCTTTCGTGGGGCGGACGGGGGGACGATCGTCGGGATCGATCCCGGGGATCGGCCGGGGATCGCCGTCCTCTCCGGGGGAGCGATTGTGTCGACGTTTCAGGTGCCGATCGAACGGACGGCCGCGGTCGTCGAGCGCGAACTCGACGGGGCGAGCGATCCGGTCGTTCGGATCGGCGACGGTGCGCGGCTCCGCGGCGCGCGGATCATCGACGCGCTCGACGCGCGCCGGATCGAGCTCGTCGACGAGACGGGGACGACGCCGTATCAGGGCGAAGGCGTCCGCGGGATGGGGGACGTGCTCGCGGCGGTCAACATCGCTCGAACCGAGGGCGAGGAGATCGAATCCCGCGAGATAGAGCCGACAGTCGGCGAGCTCAGAACGATACAGCGCCGCTCGCGGGAGCGAAGCGACGGCGGACGGACGATCGACGAGTCGCTCGCCAGACAGGTCGCGCTCGGCGAGTTGTCCATCCCGGAGGCGCTCCGTCGACACCGCGGCGAGAGGTAGGTGTCACCGGCTCGATCCGACGGTTCGGACGGCTCCAACCCGAGCCATTGAAGTACGCGCCCGGACATTTGCCTCTATGAACCACGCTCGGTCCACGAAGAAGCGAACGGGTGGTCGACGGCGGGCGGTCCGCAAGAAGCGCAAGCACGAACTCGGCTCCGCACCGACGGAGACGCAGGTCGGCGATCAGAAGCTGAAAACCGTCGAGACGCAGGGCGGGAACACGAAGGTACGCGCCGTCACGACGGACGTCGCGAGCGTCTCCACCAACGGCGGCGTCGAGAGCGCGACCATCGAGGACGTCGTCGAGAACGCCTCGAACCCGAACTACGTCCGGCGGAACATCATCACGAAGGGCGCGATCATCGAGACCGACCTCGGCCGTGCGCGCGTCACGTCGCGACCCGGACAGGACGGGCAGGTCAACGCCGTTCTCCTCGACGAGTAATCCGAGTGGCCCCGATCTTTGCGTTTCTCGATCATCCGATAGCGTGAACGACGGCCGGACTACTCGGAGAGTTCGACCGCCGCAGTCTCGAATGCGCCCTCGTCTTCCTCGGAATCGTACGCCTCGATCGCCGTTCGGGCGATCTCGAAGACGCCCTCCTTGCTCCATCGGGCAGTGTTGATCTGCAGGTCGTAGAACGTCCGATCATCGAGGTCGATGTCGTAGTATGACTGGTAGCGACCGGTCTCGTTGACCTCCCTGACGCTCATCTCGGCGGCTGTCTCCTCTCGATCGCCGATCCGCGCTTTCCGCACCTCTTCGGGCGCGTCGAGCCAGATTCGCAGATCCGCACGGTTGCCGGCGAGCCAGCCGGCCAGCCGCGATTCGAGAATGAACGGCGCGTTCGTCGTCCCCCACGTCTCTGCGATCGAGAGCAGTCGGCGATCGAGCGCGCGGTCGATCGCGTCGGACTCTTGGGCCTTCGCCGAGAGTTGCGTCAGCGTCATATCGCGATCCTCCGCGAGGTCGCGGAAAATGTCGCCGCCGGAGACGTACGGGCACTCCATCGCCTCCGACAGGCGGATGCAGAGGGCGGTCGCACCGCACCCCGGCGGCCCCGAGACCGTGATGAAGAGGTTCCTATCGATCTCGGATCGCTCGTCGTCGGTGAGTGACATACCGCCCGTTCGGTCGCCGGGCGCATAAGAAGGACGCTCCGAGCGACCGTGTCCCGACTCGCGGTTACAGACAGCCGATCTCTCGGGCGCGGCTCCGGACGAAGCCGGCGAGCGCGCGAGGTTTCGAGGGGCGATAGATCCGAGCCATCTCCCTGTCGGTCAATTCGAAGTCGAAGACGTCGAGATTTGCTTCGAGGTGGTCTCGACTGGTCGCTTTCGGGACCGTAACGACGTTTGCCTGCTGGACGAGCCACCGCAACGCGACTTGGGCCGCGCTCTTGCCGTGGGCGTCGCCGATCGATTCGAGGACCGGATCGTCCAGCACGCCGCCGTGAGCGAGCGGCGAGTAAGCGGTCAGTACGATGCCGTGAATCCGACAGTAATCGAGCAGTTCCGTCTGGGACCAGTAGGGGTTGTACTGGACCTGATCGGTCGCGACCCCGTGTTCGGAGAGTTCGCGAGCGCGCGACAGACGGTCGATCCCGAAGTTCGAGACGCCGAGGTGTCTGACCTTTCCCTCGTCGACGAGCTCGTTCATCGCGGCGAGTGTCTCCCGAAGCGGCGTCGTCACGTTCGGCCAGTGGATCAAGAGGAGATCGACGTACGCCGTGTCGAGCTTGGCGAGGCTCTCGTCGACGGAGCGCACCACGTCGTCGTACGTCCGATTTCGACTCCCGAGTTTCGTCGTCACGAACACGTCCTCGCGGTCGACGTCGCTCGCTCGGAGGGCGTCACCGACCTGGCGTTCGTTGCCGTACTCCTGTGCCGTGTCGAGGTGCCGGTAACCGAGGTCGAGAGCGGTCCGGACCGAGTCGACGCAGGCGTCGCCGGTCAGCCGCCACGTTCCGAGCCCGATGGACGGGATTTCGACGCCGCTGACGGTCGTCGTTTCCATACCTGGCATACGGACGCACGCGGCATAACGCTGTGTTTAGGGGAACTCCCGCAGCGAGTCGAGGAGCGAGTCGATCGGCTCAATCGTCGTCGCGAGCGAGACGCCGTCGGCGCGGGCCAAGGCGGGCGCGTGTTCCCAGAGATCGTCGGGATCGAGCCCGTGGAGGACGACCGCCGACGGCGTGGGCGTGACGACTCGCAGCGCCACGAGTGGGGATTCGCCGCGCGTCACGTCGGTGAAAACGAGCGCCCGGTTGGTGGATTGCCCGTAGAGGCGGTAGAACTCCTCGCTCGAGAGGCGTTTGATCGCCTCGACGCTGTTGATGACGGTGTGGCCGGCAATCGTCTCCGCGCTCCCCTGAACTATGGTGTTCGCCCCGATCGCAGCGTACAACCGCGAGAGCGGAACGGTCGCCGAATACTCGCGGAGATCGTAGACGACGTCCTGATCGAAGCCTGCGGAGAGGACTCGGGCGTGTTGGCGGACGCGGTCGCCCCCGCGTCGTTCGTCGATGTTCAACAGCCCCCGGACGACGCGGCTGACGACGCGTATCCCGGGATTCTCCCGGCGGCCGCTCTCGTAGTCGGAGACGACTGAGGCGGAGACGCCAAGTTCGTTCGAGAGCGTCGTCTGTGCTACGTCGAACTCCTCGCGCCACTTCCGGAGCGTCGCTCCCGGGTCGTCGGACAGCGTCACCTCGCCGGCGATTCGCTCGGCGAGTTCCGCACGCGGATCGCGCATATCCGAACGTCGAGGTCGGTCGGTATAAACGGTCCGTCCGGAGGAGAGGCGGCGATCGTCCGTGTGCGGCCCCCGGATCGCCGCCGAATTTATGCTCACCCTCCCCCGAGTGGACGACAATGCCGCCGACACCCGTCACCGTCGCGGTCGGCGTTCTCCTCGGCGTCGTTCTCCTCGGTGCGGCCTTCGACCGTCGATCGCTCGTGGTCGTCGCCGTGGCGGCGGCGCTCCCCGATCTGGACGCCCTCTTCGTACTCATCGGCGTCAGCGTGACGAACGCCGCATTTCACTCGGTCATCATTCCGATCGTGGCGGCGGTGGCGCTGTATTGCGACACCCGGATTCGAGAGCGGTCGTGGCTCGTGGATCGATACGGTGCCTACGGCGTCAGGGTCGTCTGGGTGGCGATCGCCGCCTACGCCGTCGCGGGAATCGGCCTCGACGCGTTCAGCACCGAAACCGTCGCGCTGCTGTATCCGGTCTCCGATCGGTACTACGCGATCCTCGGGCGGCTCGTTGTCTCGACGCAGGACGGACTCGTCCAGACGTACGTCACACTCGGCAGCGGGGGTTTGGAGGTCGAGTCCCCCGGCACGGTCGGGACGTACGTCGTCGAATCGCCGCTCGCATCGCGGGACGGAACGCGGCGAGTCAGGCTCGTCGAATCCGGCTGGCAGGCGGCCCTCGTCGCGACCGCGGCCGCCGCCGTCCCAGCGAAACGCCTGATCGAGCGCGCCGGTCGGTCGCGGGGGAGGACCGACTGATGCCCTCGTCGGTCGTCCACGCCGCGCTCGCGTTGCTGCTCGCGGTCGGGCTACTCGGGCGATACTATGATCGCCGGGCGCTCGTCGTCGTCCTCGCGATCGTCCTCCTCCCGGAGGTGGACACCGCGATCGGGTGGGTCATGGCCGGCGCGCACCGGACGGTCCTCCACACGATGATGCTCTCCGTCGTCGCGACCCCGCTGCTGTACTGGGAGACGACGCGCGACGGCTCGATTATTCGAGGGCGGTGGGGCGAGCGAGGCGTCCGGATCGCGTGGGTCGGGCTCTTCGTCCACACGTTCGCACACGTCGCGCTCGATTGGTCACACCTCGCGGGGATCAACGTCTTCTGGCCGTTCACCGACCGCTTTTACACGCTCGACGGCGAGTTGTACCTCTCCGCGACGGAGGGGTTCGTCCAGACGTTTGTCGAGATTTCGCGGAATCCGGAGACGGGGTCGAGCGTAATCGATGCGGGCCGGGGCGGGACGCGGGTCGAGACGCACGTGTCCAACCCCGCCCAGCCCTCGCCGGACCCCGAACCCGGACCGGTCGATCGACGGTTTCCGATCGCCGTTGGAGGGTGGCAGCTGTACGTCGTTCTCACGGGCGCGTTCGCGCTCGCGGCAAAGCGGTTGCAGACGCCCCTCAGCCGGGAGGAGTGATCCGAGGCGGTCGTCAGCCGACCGATCGTCACCGATTCGATGAGGTCACCGACGCGATCACGCCGCCGATCGCTCCGAACGCGACCGGATAGACGGGCCCGGCGATGAGGATCGCCGAGACGAGGTCTGGGCCCCGGACGCTCCGCCGACGTCGACGGTGAAGACGATCGCGCCGACGGTCGAGGCAGATCTCAAACGACGAAGCGTTTATCAAATGCACCTTCCTGTTACTGATATGAAATTTGGCATATGGCACAATGGAACAACCGACGTGCCACTGAAGGAGACGGACGAGGGGCTCGTCATCCCCGATGCGTCAGTGCGCGGACTGCACCGAGATCGTCAACGAGTCACGAGAGAACGCATTGAACACGGGGTGCTGGCGGAACGACGCGGCTTTGAACGACTGACGTTCACCGAACACCACTTCGTTCTCACCGGGATAGAGCTCTCGCCGAACCCCCTCCAATCGCAGACTGCGATCGCCGCACGGACGGAAGAGATCAAACTTCGACAGGTCGCCAACATTCTCAGCTGGCACGATCCGGTTCGGTTGGCCGAACAGACCGCGCTGCTCGACGTCATCTCGGACGGTCGGGTCGAAGTCGGCGTCGGTCGCGGCTATCAGGGTCGAGAGAACGAGACGCTCGGACAGTACTGGGGCGGCACGGTACAGGACGACGAAAAGAACCGGGCCTCGTTCGAAGAGAAGCTTGATATCCTCCGCCGAGCGTGGACCGAAGACGTGCTAACGCACCACGATCAGTTTCACGACGTGCCGCCGACGTGGACCCGCTGGCACCACCCTCAAGAACGGGCCTACCTCGACGATTCGGTCAGCGAGTACGACGTTGAGGATTTCATCGACTGGGAGGACGGATCCGTGACAGAGACGGATCTTGATCCCGCGTACCCGAACGTCGTCACCGCCGGGGGATCGACGCTTCGGGCCATCTCGGTGTTCCCGCGCCCCGTTCAGGAGCCGCATCCCCAACTGTGGGAACCCGTCGGATCGCCGCGCTCGATCAACTTCGCCGCGCGGAACGGCATCAATCCGTACCTGGCGGGTGCGCGCGACCCGACGGACATCAAGAAGGTTGTCGACATGTATTACTCGGCCGCCGAGGAGGCAGGATGGCCCGATCGTCGGCCGGAATACGACGGGGAGCCGTTCGAGCGTCCGTGGGACGAAACGCGGCAGCGCGGATTTTCGATCTACGTGCCCGTGTTCAACACCGAAGTCGCCGACGAAGAAACGTACGAGCGGTGGCTGCAAGGCATCAAAGCGTACTGGCAGTATCTGGGATTCTTCGGCTTCGCCGAGGGACTGCCGGGAGCGGAGGGTCGACACCCGATCGAGCAGCTCCGAGAGCTCGATCCGGCGGTGTTGGTGGAACGGGACCTCTACGTCGCCGGCGACGCCGAGGACATTATCGACCGGCTCGCGCACATCTCAGAAGTGCTTGGCGGGGAAGCTATCGCGTTCGACATCGCGTTCGAAAGCGTCGGGCTCACCGGGGAGGAAGCGGACGAACAACTCGATGCGTTCGCCGAACGGGTGATGCCGTATTTCGAGTAGCGTCAGTCGGGAGAATACTGGATTGAACCGACCCGTCAAACGAGCTATCGACGCAACGTCGCCTCCGTGTCGACCCCGTACACCCGCGCCGGCGTCTCGACGTGCGCCCGTCGGAGTGCTTCCTCGTGGCCCGCCTCGGCGAGCCACCGGGTCCGCTTGGGGACGGTCTTCGGACCCAACACCGCGCCGGGACGGTCCGGATCGTCGATGAAGTCGGTCTCCATGAAGAACGGCCACTCGCCCTCGCAGGCGCGTTCGAGCTCGTCTCTGTGCGAGATGACGCTCGGGATCACGCCCTCGACGTACCCGCCGGAGTAGTGTTTGACGACGCGCTCGCGAGGGAGGCCCTCGGCTTCGGCCCACTCGGCGACGGGTTCGAAGTCCTCGCCCTCCTCGGCGTGGAGTTGGACGGCGCAGCCGACCTCGCTGGCGCGGGCGAACGCGTGACGCATGACCGCGTTCGACGCCTCCCAGACCGCGTCGTCGACCTCGTAGTGCGGCCGACCGGATTTGATCGCGAGCGCCGGACCGGTGGCGACGTGCGCCGCGGCGACGTCGATCCCGGCTTGCATCAGTTCGGCGGCCTCGTCCGGGTCGTAGCCCCGATCGAGCAACTGCGAGATGAGCGCCGGATGCACGCCGAGGACGGGCCACGCGCGCCCGGGGAGTCGTTCGTCAGCTTTCTCGGTCACGTCGATCGTCAGCTCGAACGTCTCGCGGAAACCGTCCTCGTCGTCGACGTCGCCGACGAGATGCCAGGAGGGTTTGTTGAGGACGTTGAGGTGCGTTCCGCCGGCGCGCGCGAACTCCTCGGCAGCCTCGACGCCGCGACCGTTGACCGGATCGAGGTGAAGGTGGTTGTCGAGAACCGGACCGTCGTACATGCCCGACAGTTCGACCGCCTGTTTGAAAACCGCACCGCTATATCACGTCGACGGCGCCGATACTTTCGAGCAGCAACCAGCCGACGAACGCGCCGTAGAGGACGAGCATGGTACCGGCCTCGTGATTCGAGATCTCCATGCCGGTCCGGGCGAACGCAAAGAGGATGATCGTCGCGACGACGAGAAACGCCATCATCGGGACCGCGGCGGTGAACGACACCGGCGTCGCACCCGCGAGGATGACGCCGGCCGGAATCGCCACGAGGAGATCGAAGACGTTGCTCCCCAAGACGTTCCCCAGCGAAACTGCGGGTTCGTCGATCCGCGCGGCGGCGACGCTTATCAGCGCATCCGGGAGGCTGGTGGCCGCGGCGACGACGGTGAGTCCCCACAGGAACGACGGCGTTCCGAACGCATCGCCGAGTCCGATCGCGGAGAACACGAGCGCCTCCACGCCGACGATGATGAGCGCGACGCCCCCCAACATGACCCCCCACTCGACCAGGAGTGATCGACGGTCGAGCGTCGTGCTCGGCGCGTTGGCGTCGCTCACGTCGAGATACTGCACGAAGACGTACAGCGCGTACAACAACAGAAGCGACAGCGCCAGCGGTCGAGTGACGTTCCCCCGAAGCCCCGCGCCCTCGATCGGGTAGTAGATCACCGCGAGCGCGAAGATGAGGAACAGGGCGGCGACCGACAGCATGTAAAACTGCGCCTCCTTGTAAACCACGTCTCGGCCGGTGTCGAGCGGTCCGTCAGCTAAAAGCGCCGACAGTGCGGGGATGACGAGGATATTGAACACCGCCGAGCCGACGATGACGCCGACACCGAGTTCGAACTCGCCGTATCGCAGCGTCGCGATGATCGTGCTCGCGATCTCCGGTGCCGAAGAGCCGACGGCCGCGAGGATTGCTCCCTGTACCAACCGGGGGAGACCGTAGTGACGCGCGAGTACACCGGAGCCACGTTCGAGCCCCGAGGAGCCGATCCACACGACGATCGTCCCGACAAGTCCGAGACCGAGCAGAAGGGGAACACTTGCCATGTGTTACTCCAGGGTGATCTCGTGGTGCGCCGCGTTTCTAAGCGCGTCCGATCGACCGTGGGTTCCGGGGGCGACCGCGATCGTTCGAAGCCCGCGCTTGGCGGCGATCTCCAGGACGGGTTTGAAATCCGTGTCGCGGGAGACGACGATCACGGTGTCGATCTGCTCGTCGACGGCGGCTTCGACGGCCTCGATCGCGAGTTTCACGTCCACATCACCGCTCGTCGTGACGACCTCGAACCCGCGGGCCTCGGCGGCCTGGATCAGCCCGGAACCGGCGTTGGCGTCCACGTACACACGCGCGACCGAAACCGTTCCCTCTTCCCGTGCGATGTCCCGAAGTTCGTCGAGATCGACGTCGAATTCGGGGCGAAAGACGTTCGGACCGTCGACAAAGATTCCGACCCGCGTTCCGCGGTCGCGACCGCGGCCGACGAGTCGCTCGACTAGTCCCATACGTCGAATCGGCGTCCCCTCGACAAATAAATACTTACATCGGGGTCACCGATGAGTTCGCATGTCACACCGAACGCCGCCGCTCGGACGGCGGCACGCCGACGCCGGGGCAAAGATGACCGCCTTCGGCGGTTGGGAGATGCCCGTCGAATTCGATTCGATCCGGACCGAACACCGCGCAGTACGTGAGTCGGTCGGGAAGTTCGACGTCTCCCACATGGGCGAACTAGAGGTTTCCGGCCCCGACGCCGCCGAGCTGATGGATCGACTCACGACGAACGACGTCGCCGAGCTCGATCCCGGCGACGCGCAGTACTCGACGATCACCGATTCCGACGGGGTCATCCTCGACGACACCGTGGTATATCGCCTCCCAGCGTGGGACGGAACGGCAGCCGACTACCTGTTCATCCCCAACGCCGGCCACGACGAGGCGATGGCCGATCGGTGGGCGGAGCACGCCGATCGGTGGGGGCTCGACGCGGTCGTCGAGAACGCCACCGAAGACTACGGGATGATCGCGGTCCAGGGGCCGGACGCGATCGAACACCTCGGAGCGCGCTGTGACGATCCGGGGACAGTCTCGCGGTTCACCGTCGAGCCCCGAACGATCGTCGGCGTCGACTGTTTCCTCGCCCGCACGGGCTACACGGGCGAAGATGGCGTGGAGTTGCTTTTCGACGCAAACGAGTCGACGGAGATCTGGGACGCGCTCGAGTGTCAGCCTTGCGGACTCGGCGCACGCGACACGCTCCGACTCGAAGCGGGCTTTCTCCTCTCCGGAGAGGACTTCCACCCGGAGACGAACCCGCGAACCCCCTACGAGGCCGGGATCGGCTTCGTCGTCGATCTCGACACGGGGTTCGTCGGTCGGGACGCGCTGGCGGCCGCGACCGACCCCGAGGAGCGACTCGTCGGCTTCCGACTCGCAGAGCGGGGGATCGCCCGCCACGGATACGACATCGTCGCCGACGGCGAGTCGATCGGAACCGTCACGAGCGGAACGATGAGTCCGACGCTTGGGGAGCCGATCGGGCTCGGCTACGTGCCAGAATCCCACAGCGATCCCGGGACCGAACTCGGGATCGTCATCCGCGGCGAATCGAAACGGGCCGTCGTCGAGGAGCTCCCGTTCTACTGATCGTCGACCACGTCGACACCGCGAATCTCGAACCGTGCGCCGCCGTCGTTCCTCTCGACAGCGGCGATAGTTCACCCGTGGGCGTCGGCGGCCTCCCGGGCGATGCTGAGGCCGAACCCGGTACCGTCGACGTCGGTCGAATAACCGCTCTCGAACACCGATTTGCGTTTGGATTCGGGGATCCTCGCGCCCTCGGGGAAGCCGATAACCATACAATCCCCACAGTGAATACAACAGTCATGCGCTTCGAAATACCTGAAGACTGTCGGTATATGGAAACTCACGAGTGGGCCCGTCGTGACGGCGACAGCGTCCACATCGGCATCACTGATTTCGCACAGGACGAGCTCGGCGATATCGTCTTCATCGAACTTCCGGCCGTGGGAGAGACCGTCGAGGCGGGCACCGAGTTCGGCGTCGTCGAATCGATTAAGGCGGTCTCGGACCTGTACGCACCGGTTTCGGGGGAAGTCGTCGCGGTCAACGACGACCTCGTGGACGCGCCCGAACTCGTCAACGACGACCCGTTCGGCGACGGCTGGATGCTCGAAGTCGAGCCGACCGAGGAGGCCGAGTTCGACGACCTCATCTCGCCCGACGAGTACGAAGCACAGACGCAATAAAGATTCGGTCCGCTTTTTATCAGTCGTCCGAGACGACGTGGCCGGCCGCATCGTGTCCGACTGTCGGCGTCGCCGAGTTCGGAAGTTCGGTTCGAACGTCGGCTTCCTCGTGTTCTTCGATGATATCGGCGTAGGCGTCCGGCATCACCTTTACGAACTTCTCGAGCTCCTCGTCCCAGTTGTCGAGGATGTACTCGCCCCGATCCGAGTCGGTGTGTGCGACGTGGTTTTCGACGAGCCGTCGGAGCATCTCCTGGTCTCTGCGATCGAGTTCGTCACTCGTCGAGACCATGCCGTGGTTCACCTTCTCCTCGAAGTCGCCGTCCCGGTCGAGGACGTAGGCGACGCCGCCGGACATCCCCGCGGCGAAGTTCTTCCCGGTCCGGCCGAGACAGGCGACGACGCCGCCGGTCATGTACTCACAGCCGTGGTCGCCGACCGACTCGACGACGGCCTTGACGCCGGAGTTCCGGACGGCAAAGCGCTCGCCCGCCATCCCGTTGATGTAGGCCTCGCCCTGCGTCGCGCCGTAGAGGGCGACGTTGCCGATGAGGATGTTCTTCTCGGGCTCGTAGGGGGCGTCGTTGGGCGTGTTGATCACGAGTTTGCCGCCGGAGAGTCCCTTGCCGACGTAGTCGTTCGCGGTGCCGGTGAGCTGCATCGTGACGCCGTCTTGGAGGAACGCGCCGAAGCTCTGCCCGGCGGTGCCGCCGAAGTCGACCCGGATCGTGTCCTCGGACAGGCCATCGATGCCGTAGCGCTTCGAGATGCGGTTCGAGAGCGTCGCGCCGACGGCGCGGTTGACCGTCGAGATGTCCCGGTCGATGTGGACCGGTTCGCCGGTTTCGATCGCTTCGGCGGCCTCGTCGATGAGCTCCCAATCGAGCGCGTCGTCGATTTCGTGGGTCTGTGGCTCGGTCTTATGCCGGGCGTCGCCGGCCGGCTCGGCCAGCACCGCGGAGAGGTCGAGCTTTCGCGCCTTCTCCTGTTGGATGTCCTCGCGCTGTTTGAGTACCTCGACGTGGCCGATCATCTCCTCGACGCTCTCGAATCCGAGTTCGGCCATGATCTCGCGCAGCTCCTGGGCGATGAACGTCATGTAGTTGATGACGTGCTGCGGTTCGCCGGGGAAACGCTTTCTGAGGTCCTCACGCTGAGTGGCAACCCCGACCGGACAGGTGTTCTCGTGACACTGTCGGGCCATCACACAGCCAGAGGTGACGAGCGGCGACGTGCCGAAGACGTACTCCTCGGCGCCGAGGAGCGCGCCGACGGCCACGTCGTATCCGGTCTTCATCCCGCCGTCGACGCTGACGCGAATCCGGGATCGGAGGCCGGTCGAGCGGAGCATCTGATTGGCCTCCGCGAGCCCGAGCTCCCAGGGCAGGCCCGCGTTCTTGATCGAGGTCTTCGGCGACGCGCCGGTCCCGCCGGAGTGCCCGGAGATGTGGACCACGTCGGCGTTGGCCTTCGCGACGCCGGCGGCGATCGTGCCGATGCCGGCCTCCGAGACGAGTTTGACGTTGATGTCGGCCTCCGGGTTCGAGGCCTTCAGATCGTGAATGAGCTGCTTGAGATCCTCGATCGAATAGATGTCGTGCAGCGGCGGCGGCGAGATGAGCCCCACGCCCGGCGTCGAGTATCGGACGTGGGCGATCATCTCGTTGACCTTCTTGCCGGGCAGGTGGCCGCCCTCGCCAGGCTTCGACCCCTGCGCCATCTTTATCTGCAGTTCGTCGGCGCTCGTCAGGTACGTCGACGTGACGCCGAATCGGCCGGAGGCGACCTGCTTGACGTTGCACTTCTTCTCGGTGTCGAACCGCTCGGGCGGTTCGCCACCCTCACCGGTGTTCGACTTGCCGCCGAGGCGGTTCATCGCGATGGAGTTGTTTTCGTGCGCCTCCGGCGAGATGCTGCCGAGGCTCATCGCGGCCGTCGAGAAGCGCTCGACGATCTCCTCGATCGGCTCGACGTCCTCGACGTCGACGGGGTCGCGATCCGAGTCGAACTCGAGCAGCCCCCGGAGCGTCTGGAGGTTCTCCGTCTGGTCGTTCATCATCTCGGCGAACTCGAGATACTCCTCGTAGTTGCCCTGCCGGACCGCCTTCTGGAGCGTGCCGACCGTTTGGGGGTTCCACTCGTGGAACATCCCCGAGGAGCGGTGCTCGTACTCGCCTTGGTACTCGAGTTCGGGATTTTCGCCGAAGGCGACCTCGTAGCGCGTTCTGAGGTCGGATTCGACGTCTTCGATGTCGATGCCCTCCGTCCGGGCCGTCGTTCCCTCGAAGTACTCGGCGACGAAGTCCGAACTGAGCCCGACCGCCTCGAAGATCTGCGCGCCCTGGTAGGACTCGACCGTCGAGATACCCATCTTCGCCATCGTCTTCAGGAGGCCGTCCTCGACGGCCTTGACGTACGCTCTGATTGCGCGCTGTTCGTCGGCTCCGTCGGGGCCGGCGACGATGTCGGCGATCGACTGGTAGGCGAGATACGGATTGACCGCGCCGGCCCCGTAGCCGATGCAGGTCGCAACGTGGTGGACCGCCCGCGGATCGCCGGATTCGAGCACCATACCGACGTGGTTTCGGAGCCCGTTTCGGACGAGGTGGTGGTGGACGCCGGCCGTCGCGAGCAGCGCCGGGATCGGGATCGCGTCGGGGCCGGCGTCGCGGTCGGAGAGGACGATGATGTCGTGTTCGCGCGCGGCCTCCGTGGCTTCCGCGCGAACGTCCTCGACGGCCGTTTCGAGATCCGATTCCGGATCGAACGTGATGTCCAGAACGTACGTCGAGAGATCGCCGTCGAGTTCCTTGATCGCGCTCGTCTGTGCGTCCGTGAGGATCGGCGAGTCGAGGACCAGTTGTCGGGCGTGTTCGGGCGTCTCGTCGAGCAGGTTTCGCTGGAAGCCGAGCCGCGATTCGAGCGAGGTCACGAGCTCCTCGCGGATGTAGTCGAGCGGCGGGTTCGTGACCTGTGCGAACAGCTGCTTGAAGTAGGTGAAAAGCGGTCGGTTGAACTGCGAAAGCACGCTGAGCGGCGTATCGTCGCCCATCGAACCGACGGGGTCCTTCCCGTCTCTCGCCATCGGCTCGATGAGGTGTTTCATCTCGTCTTCGGTGTAGCCGTACAGCGCCTGATGCGAGCGGAGCGACGGGGTCGAGCCACGGGGTTCGGCGTCCGCGTCGTCCGCGATGTCGTCGATCCCGACCTGTTCGCTCGCGACCCACTGGCCGTACTTCTCGTCGACGAGGTCGTCGAAGATTTCCTCGTCGGGGATGACGCGTCCCTCCTCGGGGTCGGCAACGAACAGCTGACCGGGCTGGAGGCGGTCGCGGCGTTCGATCTCGCCGAAATCGTACTCGAGCGCGCCGGCCTCGCTGGCCATCACGAGCGTGTTGTCGCTCGTCACGTCGTACCGGCAGGGGCGGAGGCCGTTCCGGTCGAGGACGGCACCGATCCGATCGCCGTCGGTCGCGGCGACCAGGGCGGGACCGTCCCACGGCTCGACGAGCGAGGCGTGGTAGTCGTACCACTCGCGTCGGTCCTCGGAGACGCGGTTGGCGTCGACGCGCCACGCCTCGGGGATCAGCATGCGGAGCGCGTGTGGCATCTCACGGCCGCCGGCCATCAAGAGTTCGAGCGCGTTGTCGACGGAGGCGGTGTCGGACTGGTCGGGATCGTTGATGATCGGCCGGAGGGTGTCGATGTCGTCGCCGAAATCGGCGTGTTCGAGGTCGTTCTCGCGGGCCCGCATCCAGTTGATGTTGCCCTGGATAGTGTTGAACTCGCCGTTGTGGATGATCGTCCGGTAGGGGTGGGCGAGGTGCCACGCGCCGAGCGTGTTCGTCGAGAAGCGGGCGTGAACCATCGCGAACGTCGATCGGACGCGTTCGTCCAGTAGATCCGGGTAGTAGCTCGGGAGCTGTTCGGCCGTCAGGAGCCCCTTGTAGACGACCGTTTTGCGGTCGAGCGAGCAGATGTAGAACCGAGCCGCGCCCTCAGGGTTCCGATCCTCGAGCGTCGTTTCGAGGTCGCGACGACCGACGTAGAGCGCTCGATCGAAGGCGTCGTCGTCCAGATCGGAGCGAACAAAACACTGGACGACGGCGGGTTCGGACTCCGTGGCAGTCTCGCCGAGCGGTTCGGGGTCCGTCGGAACGTCACGCCATGCGAACACGTCCAGTCCGTGATCAGAGAGGACGCGTTCGGTGAGATCCTGCAAGTGGGCGGCGGCGTCAGCGTCCTTCGGCATGAAAATCGAACCGACGGCGTATTCGCCCGCGGCCGGGAGATCGTCTATTTCGTCGGCGAAGAACTCGTGCGGCGTCTGCAGGAGAATGCCAGCACCGTCGCCGGTGTTTTCGTCCGCACCGGTCGTGCCGCGGTGTTCGAGGTTTTCGAGGAGTTCGACACCGTCGGCCACCGTCCCATGGGTCCGGTCGCCGTCGAGGTCCATGACGACGCCGACGCCGCAGTTGGCGCGATAGTCGTCGGGATCCGCGAGCCCGGCGGTGCCCGCGGGGTGGTCAGTTGGCTCAGACATACGCCAGAGTAGTGGATGCTGTACCAAGAGGCTTCCCCTCAAAGTATAATGGCAGGTTTATTCCATGCAAGGACATATTATGTAATTGATGTAAATATAAAGGATCGTTATGGATCCGACGGCGTATCGGAAACCGCGGTAGGTAGCTCGGCTCGCGAGCGGCAGATTCAACTGTCGGGCGACGAACGTGTGGACATGTATTCGGTGGTCGGCTGCCGGGACTGTCACGCCCTCTGGATCGTCGAGGGACGGCCGGAGACGACGGAGTGCCCGCGCTGTCAGCGCCGCCATCAGTTCGGGAAGCTACGAACGTTCGCGGAGACCGACAGCTCCGAGGCGGCGACGCGCGTCAGGAGTTCGATGCTCGCAGAGCGTGCCGACGACGGCGAGTTCGTCGACCCCGAGTCGATCGACGTGGATGCGGTCGGGATAGACGACGACGAGTTTCTCTCCGCGTCCGGGATCGACTCGGAAGCGGTGTCGGCCGCCGGAAACCGCTCCGAACGCGGACAGCCCTCGCGAAGCCGGAAACAAGTAGTTCTCGACGGACTGACCGAGCTCGAAGCGCCGACCGAACAGGACGTTCTCGAGTACGCGAACGCAGCCGGCGTTCCCGAATCGTACGCCGAACGAACCCTCGAAAAGCTCCGCCTGGCGGGTGAGGTGACTCGGTCCGAGGGCGTCTATCGCAGACTGTAATGTCCGAACACGCGTCGACGGCGGTCTACGGGGTGCGTCGGTCGTGAGCGACCGCGACGACGGATACCAGTTCTACCCGGAGGACTTCGAGAACGGGAACGACCCGACCCAGCGGGAGCTCGACCCCGCCCCGCTGATCATCGTGGCCTGCCTCGGCGTCGGCCTCGTGTTGTTTCTCGCCGATCCCCTCGTCGACCCGATCACCGTCTCCGGGACGGCGGTCGAACTCGGCGTCCTCGCGGCCGTCGTGTTCGCGGTCGGACTGTTCGTCGGCAGCGGAATCTACATCCGAAAGGGAAAGCGCCGGCTCGGACTCGTGCACGCCGCCGGATCGTTGGGCTGGCTGCTGCTCGTCGTCGGCACCGCCTTCTCGAACCGGACCGCGCTAGTGGCCGGCGGTGGCGTGTTGCTGCTCGGGGCTCTCTCGTTGGTGGTGATGACGTGGCGGTCGACCTGAGCGGCGACTGACCGCCGTTGACGATCCGGTGTCCATTTGAGGGGCTCGCCCCCAGAAAGCGCATGAAACGCCAACCCACCCACTACAGCCGATTGCTCGTCCTCGCTGGGCTGGTACCGCTGTTGCTCGCGGACCTGTTCGCCGGACTTCCCGACGGGGTCTTTGTCGGCGGCGGTGCGGTCGTCATGGCCGCCGCCGCCGGAGTTCACTTCTACGGCGACGAACCGAGAGCCGGTGCCGGCTGGCTCGTCTTCGGGGCGGCGCTGGGACTCGTCGCACTCGTCGATCCGGCGGCGAACGCGCTGTACCTCGCGGCGTTCGCGCTCTTGCTTCTCAGTGGGCTTGCCCTCCTCGCGAGTCAGCGGACGATCACCGGCGGCTCGGAGAACGAGTAGCGATCGACGACGGTTACATGTAGCCGAGGTCGCGCAGGCGCTCCATCAGGTCCTCTTTGTCCTGAGCGCGCCCGGCGCGCTCGGTCGTGTTGTCGAGGTCCTGCAGCCAGGCGGGTTCCTCGTCGCTCTTTTCGGTCGAGATCTCGCTGCCGAGCGAGCGGAAGCCGGCGAAGTACTTCGGCGAAACCGGGATGTCGTCGTGCGTGAGGCCGTTCGGCAGATCGTCGTAGTCCTGCGGCACGTACCCCTCGTCGGGGAACTCGGGAACGGTTTCGGGAACGACGTAGTACCAGAAAGCGTCCCAGACGTCGCCCTCGTCGAACTGCAGGATCGGCTGAATCCGGTCGTGCGGCGGGTAGATGTCGGGATCGTGTCGCGGCGAGAAGAACGTCTCGTCGGCGCGAGCCTCCTGTTCGTCCCAGCGGATGCCCGAGATGATCCCGTCGATGTCGTGCGCTTCCAGCGTGTTGTTCAGCGCGACCGTCTTCAGGAGGTGGTTCCCGACGTACGTGTCGAGCAGGAAGGGGAACGTCTCCTCTTCGTATTCGAGGATGTTTCGGACGTGGTGTTGGTTGTGCTCGCTCAGCGCGTCGATTTCGATGTCGTCGCCCGGTTCGAGGTCGTGTTCGTCGACGTACGCGCCGACATCGTCGTTGCGCGCGAACACGACCTCGAGATCCCACTCGTCGGCCCACCGATCGACGAACTCGAGGAGCTCGTCGAAGTGCTGGTAGTGATCGATGAACACCGCGGGCGGGAGATCGAGCCCGTACTCCTCGGCAACCTCCTTGACGAAGTACAGCGTCAGCGTCGAGTCCTTGCCGCCGGTCCACATGATCGCGGGGGTCTCGTACTCCTCGAGCCCGGTCGCGACTACCTCGATCGCCTTCTCGATCTTGTCCTCCAGTTCGGGGTAGTCCGCGGCGGATTCACCCTCGCCGTCGGTGTACGATACGTCGACGTACTCCGGGAACTCGCTCATGATGTGTAATTACATATAATTACTGGAGTAAAGTGCGTTTCGGGTTCGCCCAGTGCGGCGTCGAGCGGTGACTCGACACCGCGCGCCGCGTCTGGTACCTACACGTCGCCGACGAATCCCGACAGAATATAAAGGCGCGCCGCCGAACGGGCACCGACGCGCGTCCGTTCGATTACCAGCGAAGACCGAGCGCGACCACGAGACAACACATGACCGAACAAGAACTCGGAATCACCGAAAGCAAAGAGCACAACCCCGGCGAGTGGTACGCCGAGGTCGTACAGAAGTCAGGACTGGCCGACTACGCGCCGATGGGCGGCTTCATCGTTACGCGCCCCCGCGGCTACGCGCTCTGGGAGCGTCTGCAGAACCATCTCGACGGCTGGTTCAAAGAGACCGGCGTCCAGAACAGCTACTTCCCGATGTTCATCCCCGAGTCGTACCTCGAACGCGAGAAGGACATCGTCGAGGGGTTCGACCCCGAGGTCGCGTGGGTGACCCACGGCGGCCACGACGAACTCGAGGAGCGCCTCGCCGTCCGGCCGACCTCCGAGTCGATCATCACGCCCTTCATCGCCCAGTGGGTCCGCAGCCACCGCGACCTCCCGATGCGGCTTAACCAGTGGTGTTCGGTCGTCCGCTGGGAGGCGACGGAGACGAAGCCGTTCTTCCGGACCAAGGAGTTCCTCTGGCAGGAGGGCCACACCGCCCACGCGACCCACGAGGACGCCTGGGAGGAGACGATGACGCGACTCCACCAGTACGAGCGCCTCTACGAGGAGGTGATGGCGATACCGGGCATGCTCGGTCGAAAGCCCGACCACGACAAGTTCCCCGGCGCGCACACGACGACGACTATCGAGGCGTTGATGCCCGACGGCAAGTCCGTCCAAGCGGGGACGAGCCACCACCTCGGCACTTCCTTCGCCGAGGCGTTCGGCATCGAGTACACCGACGAGGACGAGATCGAGCGAACGGCCCACACCACCTCGTGGGGGCTTTCTTGGCGCGCGCTCGGCGCGCTCATCATGACCCACTCGGACGATCAGGGGCTCGTCCTCCCCCCCGCACTCGCGCCGACGCAGGTCGTCGTCGTCCCGATCTGGCAGGCAGACACCGAAGACGCGGTCAAGGAGTACGCGGCGGATCTCGCGGCCGAACTCGACGGGGAGTTCCGCGTCGAGTACGACGATCGCGACGAGCGCAACCCCGGCTTCAAGTTCAACGAACACGAACTCAACGGCGTTCCGCTCCGCATCGAGATCGGCCCCCACGAGGTCGACGACGGCGAGGCGACGTTGGTCCACCGGCCAGACGGCGAAAGCGAGGTCGCCTCGCGCGCCGAGATCGGCGATGCGGTCGACGACGCCCTCGACACCGTCTACGCCAAACTGTACGCGGCCGCCGAGGAGAACTTGGCGGAGAACGTCCGCGAGGCCCACGGTCGCGGCGATATCCTGGGGACGATCGGCCGCTACGGCGGCTACGTCAAGACCGGCTGGTGCGGCGACGAGGACTGTGAAGCCGTCATCAAAGACGAGATCGCCGCCGAGATCGTCATGCTCCCGCTGGACGACGACGAGGGGGCGGTCCACGACACCTGCGGGATCTGCCACGACGAGGCCGAGGAGACCGCCTACTTCGCCAAGTCGTACTGACGCCCGCGTCCCGCTTTGGCACCGATTTTTATTACCCGGAGCGCGAAAGCCAGTCATGGACCGAGTCAGATCGTCCGATGTCGACGCAGCGGAACCGGTCGAAGACGTGTCTCTCGAACTGCTGTCCTCCGGTGAAAGGACGAGCATGCAACACTTCGAGATCGAACCCGGAGCAACGGTCCCCGAACACAGTCATCACCACGAACAGACCGGTTTCGTCTACGAGGGCGAGTTGACGTTCGTTTCCGAGGGCGAAGAGGTCGTTATTGAAGCCGGAGACTCATTTTGCATCCCCAGTGACGAGTCACATTCGGCAAAGAATACGGGTGACGTTCCGGTTCGGGGCATCGACGTGTTCTCACCGCCTCGAACCGATCCCAACTGGGCCGAGTAAGCGCCTTTCGGCCGATCAGGCCAGTTCGTGGATGTTCTCGACGACGGCTTCGGCGTACTCGCTGGTCGCGAGCTTTTCGCCGCCTTCGATCTGTCGTTCGATGTCGTAGGTGACTTTCCCGCTGGAGATCGTCTGCTCGACGGCGTCGCGAACCAGATCCGCGGCGTCGTCCCAGCCCATGAACTCGAGCATGATACGGCCCGAGAGGATCATCGCGCTCGGGTTGACCTTGTCCTGACCGGCGTACTTCGGCGCGGAGCCGTGGACCGGCTCGGCTAGCACGCGGCCGTCGCCAACGTTCGCGCCGGGGGCGATGCCGAGACCGCCAATCTGCGCGCCACAGGCGTCCGAGAGGTAGTCGCCGTTGAGGTTCGGCAGCGCCATCACGTCATACTGGTCAGTTCGGGTGAGAATCTGCTGGAGCATATTGTCGGCAATGCGGTCGTTGACCACGACTGCGCCTTCCGGCGGTTCACCGTCTCGCTCCTCCCAGAGCGTGTCCTCAGTGATGACCTCGTCGCCGTACTCCTCCTCTGCGACCTCGTAACCCCAGTCGCGGAAGGCGCCTTCGGTGAACTTCATGATGTTGCCCTTGTGGACGAGCGTGACCGAGTCGCGGTCGTTCTCGAGGGCGTAGTCGATCGCTCGGCGGACGAGCCGTTTGGTGCCGAACTCGGTGATCGGTTTGATACCGATGCCGACCGGGCCGTCATGGATAGTCGAGTCGAAGCCCATCTCCTCTTCGACGAACGTCTTGACCTTCTCGACCTCGTCCGTCCCAGCTTCCCACTCGATGCCGGCGTAGACGTCCTCGGTGTTCTCCCGGAAGGAGACCATGTCCATCTGCTCGGGGCGTTTGACCGGCGAGGGGACGCCGTCGAGGTGATAGGTCGGACGGATGTTGGTGTACAGATCGAGCTTCTTTCGAAGGGCGACGTTGAGGCTACGGAAGCCCGCGCCGACTGGCGTCGTCAGCGGCCCCTTGATCGCGATCTTGAACTCTTTGATCGCGTCAACGGTCTCGTCGGGAAGGTTCTCATCGTAGCGCTCGCGGGCTGACTCGCCGGCGTAGACGCGCATCCAGTTGATCTCCCGTCCCGTAGCCTCGGCGGCCGCGTCGAGCACAGTCTGTGCGGCGGGGCCCACGTCAGTGCCGATGCCGTCACCGTGGATGATCGGAATGATCGGATCGTCCGGTACAACGAGTTCGTCGTCCTCCGTGACTTCGGTCGTCGACCCCTGATCGGGTACCTCGACTTTGTCGTATCCCATATTGAGCGCGTTCGAGGGGGCCAGCCAAAGGCGTACCGCTATCGCGGCGGATTTTGCATGAAAAATGAGTACAGACCGGCCGGTGGCCGTTCCTCACTGGGGACGGCGCGCTGTCGGCGCACCAGACACCGGGTAGCCAACGTTTTATACGACAGTGCGCCGGACACCGGGTATGACCCTCGACCCGGTCCACTTCGACGGCATCGCGCGACTCGCGGGCCGGATCAACCAGCACGTCGATACGACGGACCACGGCGCGTTCGCCGAGACGGTCTTTTCGAACTTCCTCGATCCGTTGCGGTACGACGGGCGGACGATCCTCGAACCGATCGATGAGGTTCGACGGCGGCAGATCGACATCGAAGATGCCGCCCTACAGGAAGCGCCTTTTTCGACCCAACACGGCCTCGATTCGGGGACGATCAACCCAACGACGTTCACCAACGGCCTCGTCCTCGACGTGGCGCAGGCGGCGATGGCCGCGGTGCCGTCGGATCTCGAACTGCACCGCTCTCGCTCCGTGGTCACAACGGCGCACTCGAACGACCCGACGGTCGATTGCGACGAGGACGAGTGGACGGGGTTCGACAGCGGCTACTCCCGCGGGCGCGTCCTCCAAGCCCCCCGCGTCAACCGTTACGAGGAGGCCGTTGTCCATGCCCTCTCGCTGTATCTCGCGGAGGTATCCCACGCCACGCTACAGGCGGAAGTCGTCGACGATCTGTTGATCCTCGACGGGCCAATCTATCCGAAGGGACTGCTGGCGTGGGCGGACCGTCATCCGGAACTCGCAGACCTCCTCGTCGAGGAGGAGCGTCCGCGGGACGTGATCGCGCGCTACATCGAACTGGTCGAACGGTTCGCGGCGCGCAACGTTCCGCTCTGTGGATTCATCAAAAACGGCGGCTCGAAAGCAATCACGCGCGCCGTCCGCAGCAAAGCGCGCGCGCCATGGGCCGACGATGCGGCCCTGTTTAAGCGCGTCCTCCGACGCACCGACGACGACGGCGAGACGCTGACCGATCAGCTGACGTTCACCAACTGGTTCGTCTCCCGGTGCGGCGTCGACGAACCGCTATCGGCTCACGGCGACGCGCTCGGATTGGAGCGTTCGCGTACGCTCGAGGACTACGAAGTGACGTTCTTCTGCGTGTACGAGCCGCGAAACGAACTCCTGTTCCGCGTCGAATCCCCGGCGGTGTTCACGCGCGATCCCGAGACACGTGAGGCGCTGACGATGCAGATCCTGCGCGACGTCGCCCACGAAATCGGACCGCCGCTCGCGGTGGCGAAGGCCGACGAGCTGGCGCGCATCAACCGCGAGGAGAAGGCCGCCCTGACGCGGGCGATAGAGCAGCGTTTCGACGCGGAGCGCGATCGAACGTACGACGACGAGCGGTGGGGACTCGTCGTCTGAGGAGAGGCGTCGTCGTCCTCACAGAAGCGGATCGTCGACCGCGTCAAGCAGTTCGATCTCGACGTCCGATTCGGGAACGCCGAGGCGGGCAAACTGCGTCCTGATGTGCTCGCGAGCGGCCTCGATCGCCCGGTCGCGATCGGCAAACCCGCGCGGCATGGGCGATTCGAAGGCGACCCGTATCTCCTCGCCGCCGATCCGTTGGATCTGGCCGCCGCTTTCGACCTCGTAGAACGAATCGCAGATCCAGACGTACGGAGCGTCGTCATCGGGCGCGCCGCGGAACGTCGGCGGCTCCTCGCCGGGTGCATACAGCGTACCGGTCAACGCCGTCCCGCCTGCCGACCCGCGAATCCGAAGCATACACGACCTACGCAGAGTGCAGACAAAAGGCGTGCGGCAGGCGATCTCTCTGCCGGTCGCGCGCTCAACGGAGACCCACTTCGCGGACGTCACGCACGTTGAGGCCGATTCGGGCTCCATTGTGGCGATACTCGACGTAGACGAGTCGGTCGTCGTAGGCGTCTAACGGCAACAGGTAGGTCGACTCGTCGGCGACTCCCAACCAAAAGCGGATATCGGACTCACCGGGAACGTCCTCGCTGATTCGAACCTCGAGTACGTCGCCGTTCTCCCCGCGGTCTCTGGTCTCGTAGACCTCGCCTTTCAGCCGTCGCGAGGTCGTGCCGACGGAGACGAAGAGGTTCACCGTCGAACCGACACACGCGTCGCGTAACTCGTTTGGGACCCGTATCATATGATGGAACGATCGTTCGTATCCGATTCTCGGAGACGGACCGGTTTTATAATTCGCTCGAACTCGACGGGTGAGTCGAAGCGGTCAGGGGGGATGGATCACGCAGGAGCGTCGACAAAAGTGGCGACTGTGGGAATTGAGGGCGTGAAGAAGTGGGTTCGGGCAGATTTGAACTGCCGACCTCCTCCATGTCAAGGAGGTGTCATAACCAGCCTAGACCACGAACCCTCGCTGGCACTTGTCTGCACTCTACGGTACCCCGGTGACGTAGTTGAACCTTTCGAAATGCGTTCCGATCTGTGGGTGGAAAACACGCGACCGGAGAGGGGCCGTCCGTACTCGTACGACGGATTCCGATGCAACGACACCGTTATAAAGATGTACTTATTTGTACATTGTAACGCAGTCTTGATCATTGTTGATCACTATGAAAACATACATTCGACGAGTGACCGACGGCGAGGATCTCACGCAAACGGCGGCGCGTGAAGCAGCAGCGGCCGTGTTCGAGAACGCAACCGAAGCGCAGGTCGGCGCGCTCCTCGCCGGCCTCCGGGCGAAGGGCGAAACGGAGGCCGAGATCGCCGGGTTCGCCGGGGGAATGCGTGCCGCCGCGCGAACGATCGATCCGGATCGAGCGCCGCTAGTCGACACCTGCGGGACGGGCGGGGATGGCCACGACACCATCAACGTCTCGACGACGAGCGCGTTCGTCGCCGCCGGAGCCGGCGTGCCGATCGCGAAACACGGGAACTACTCGGTCTCGTCGTCCTCTGGGAGCGCCGACGTGCTCGAAGAGGTCGGTGTCACCATCGACGCCGAGCCGCCGGCCGTTGAGCGTTGCATCGAGACGACAGGGATGGGGTTCATGCTCGCCCCCGTGTTCCATCCGGCGATGAAAGCGGTGATAGGACCGCGGAAAGAGCTCGGCATGCGGACGATCTTCAACGTCCTCGGCCCGCTGACGAATCCGGCGGGGGCTGACGCACAGGTCGTCGGCGTCTACGATCCCGAGCTGGTCCCGGTGTTGGCCGACGCGCTCTCTCGGATGGCCGTCGAACGAGCGATCGTCGTCCACGGCTCCGGGCTCGACGAGTTCGGCATCCACGGCGAATCGACGGTCGCCGAAGTCGACGGCGATTCCGTCGAGCGATACACGGTCGAACCGGACGACATCGGCCTCGAGCGATACGATCTCTCGGAGGTCGCCGGTGGGTCGCCCTCAGAGAACGCCGACGACATGCGCGGGATCCTGGACGGATCGGTCGACGGCGCAAAGCGGGCGATCATCCTCGCGAACGCGGGCGCGGCGATCTACGTCTCCGGATCCGCCGAGAGCATCGAAGCCGGCGTCGACGCGGCGCGGGAGGCGATCGACTCCGGAGCGGCGAGACGGCAGTTGGAATCGCTCCGCGAGTTCGCGCCATGACCCGGGTGAAGATCTGCGGGATCACGACGCGGGAGGACCTCGACGCCGTCGTCGATGCGGGGGCCGACGCCGTCGGGTTCACCGTCGACGTTCCCGTGGAGACGCCGAGGAAGATCGACGCCGATCTGGCTGCCGAACTCGTCGACGCGACGCCGCCGTTCGTCACGACGGTCCTGGTGACGATGCCGACGGCGATCGGGCGAACGATCGAATTGGTCGAGACGGTCCGGCCGGACGTCGTGCAGATTCACGGCGATCTGACGCCGGACGAGCTGGCCGACTTCGCGGCGACGGTTCGAGCGGACGTAATAAAGGCCGTCTCGCCCGACGACGCCGAACGGTACGATACGGCCGCCGACGCGCTGCTCGTCGACTCGCTCGACGCGTCGGGGGCGGGCGGAACCGGCGAGCGTCACGACTGGACGCGGACCCGCGAACTCGTGGCGACTCTCGCTTCGCCGATCGTGCTGGCGGGGGGATTGACGCCCGAGAACGTCGCCGACGCGGTCGAGAATGTCGTCCCCTTCGGCGTCGACGTCGCGAGCGGGGTCGAGGCGTGGCCGGGGCGGAAGGACCCGAGCGCCGTTTCGTCCTTCGTCGCACGGGCGGGTGATCGACCGTGATCGCCGAATCGGAGTTCGTCGAGTTGGCCGCCGACGGGCCAGCCGTGATCCGAACCGTCGCCGAGTTGGGCGTCGAGCCGGAGCCGCTAGATGCGTACGCGGCATTGACCGGCCGAACGACGGACGCGACACCTGCGGACCACACGTTCCTTCTCGAGAGCGCCGGCAAGGTCGCATCGAGCGATCCAGATGGCGCGTTTCGAGCCGGGGACGGGGCCGACCGCCACGCGCGGTACTCGTTCGTCGGCTACGATCCCGCCGCCGTCGTGACCGTCGACGGCGACGCGAGCGCGACGGTCGACGTCCTCGACGATCGGTACGAGGGCGCCTTCGAGCCGAACGGCGGCGACACGGTCGCGACGCTTCGGGAGACGCTTCCGGACGCGTCGCTCCGCAACTTTCCCGAGACGGAGCGCCAGCAGCTACAGGGCGGGCTCGTCGGGTTCTTGGCGTACGACGCGGTCTACGATCTCTGGCTCGAGGAGGTCGGGATCGAACAGCCCGAATCACGGGTGCCGAACGCTCAGTTCGTGTTGACGACCAAGACGCTGGTCTTCGACGACGCCGCGGAGACCGTGTCGCTCGTATTCACGCCGCTAGTTCGTCCCGACGATGACCCACGCGAGATCTACGGGGGACTCGAAGCCGAAGTCGACCGCGTCGAATCGCTGCTCTTGGCGCGGGAGCCGCTCGAGACGGGCGGCTTCACTCCGATCGACGAGCGGGCGGGACCGAAAGCCGAGTACGAGGCGTCAGTCCGGCGCGCGAAAGAGCACGTCCTCGACGGTGACATCTATCAGGGCGTAATCTCACGAACGAGAGAGCTCGACGGCGATATCGATCCCCTCGGCCTCTACGAGGCGCTGCGGTCGATCAACCCGTCGCCGTACATGTACGTCCTCGATTACGACGACCTCGCGGTGGTCGGGGCCTCGCCGGAGACGCTCGTCTCCGTCCGCGGGCGAGAAGTTATGAGCAACCCCATCGCCGGCACGTGCGCCCGAGGAACGAGCCCGGTCGAGGACCGACGGCTCGCGGGCGAGATGCTCGCCGACGACAAGGAACGGGCCGAACACACGATGTTGGTTGATCTCGCCCGCAACGACGTTCGTCGAGTCAGTGAGGCCGGGAGCGTCCGCGTCGAGGAGTTCATGAACGTCCTGAAATACAGCCACGTCCAGCACATCGAGTCAACGGTCACGGGACTGCTTGCCGACGACTGCGACGCCTTCGACGCGACGCGCGCATCGTTCCCCGCCGGGACGCTCTCTGGTGCGCCAAAGATCCGGGCGATGGAGATCATCGACGACCTCGAACGGCGACCGCGGGGCGTCTACGGGGGCGGCGTCGGGTACTACTCCTGGAGCGGCGACGCTGACTTCGCGATCGTGATCCGGACCGCCACGGTCGAGCGCGGCGGGGGCGCGGACGGAACCGATCGGGTGACGGTTCGAGCCGGGGCCGGGATCGTTGCCGATTCCGATCCCGAGCGCGAGTACGAGGAGACCGAGAAGAAGATGGACGGCGTCGTCACGGCCCTGCGGGAGATCCAAACCGGCGCGCCGGAGGTGTCGCGATGACGACGGTGCTGTTCATCGATAACTTCGATTCGTTCACGTACAACATCGTCGAGTACGTCAGCCAACACGATGGGACGACGGTCGAAGTGTTGCGGAACACCGTCGAACTCGAAGCGGTTCGAGCGGTCGATCCCGACGCGATCGTCATCTCGCCGGGACCGGGACACCCCAAGAACGACCGCGACGTGGGCGTGACCATGGACGTGCTCAGGCAGGTGAGCCCGGACGTCCCGACCCTTGGGATCTGTCTGGGGCTCGAGGCGGCCGTCTACGAGTACGGCGGCACGGTCGACCGCGCACCGGAGCCGATACACGGCAAGGCGTTCCCGGTCGATCACGACGAATCGGGGGTTTTCCGCGGCCTCGAACAGGGATTCCAGGGCGGTCGGTATCACTCTCTCGTCGCGCTCGACGTCCCCGATTGTTTCGAGATCACCGCCACGACGGATCACGACGGTACAGCGTTGGTAATGGGGATCCGCCACCGAGAGTACCCGATCGAGTGTGTGCAGTTCCACCCCGAATCGGTGCTGACGGCGGCCGGACACGACATCATCGAGAATTTCTTGCGGAGCGTGTAGCCGACCGTCGGCTGCGGTGACTGCACGGTCGTCTGATTCGAGGGGGGAATATCTGAGATACGTGAATTATGGATCTGTCAATCATCTAGTAGCATGGCAGCCGGATAGCGTCAGCGACGTTTTGCGACCGGACGGCCGAGTGAACGCCACCTCGACAGTCGAGTCGCGACATCCGCCTCGATACGGTGCCGAATCGTGCCGCGGTGAACCCCCGAATATTTCCAATGGAAATACTGCTTCTGTCATTCGGTTAGACGGATCTTAATTTCACTTTCACTCCGGACCGCAAATCCTTATATATACTCCGTTTGTTCGTATCGTTCGTACGCGTGGGGCACACACACAGCAGAGACAAAGCACAGCACCGTGTGCCCTCAGCAAAGCATCGATTCGCCGATACATTCCCCGATGCCAAGGGTTATTTGGTACGCAGCAGTACGCAGATTCCGTCAAGATGATTCGCACAGCACACGTCGTTGGGAGACAGAGAGGGGATAGAATGATCGTATCAAGCCGGAGAGTCGAGTAATGAGCGGGAGTGATCTCTCCGCGGACGAAATTACGCTTCCGATCAAACGAACGACCGGAGATACGCTGGAAGACCGGCTCACGGGGAACGCGTATCACAACATTCTCCCGGCGCGGTATCTCCGGAAGGACGCCGACGGTGAGCTCACCGAAACCCAAGAGGACCTCTTCGTCCGCGTCGCGCGGAACGTCGCGTTGGCCGAAGCGGTCTTCGAGGCTGAAAAGCAGGGCGTCGAGGTCACCGTCACGCCCGAACAGCTCAAGCCGGGGCACCCCCGACGCGGCGAACTCGCCGCCGAGGTCTTCGGCGCGGGCGTCACCGCCGATGCCGACGCCGAGACGGCGCTGTCGGTGTACAACGTCAACAAGTTCGCCTACGAGACGGTCGTTCCGGAGCTTCCCAAGGACGTTCGGGCACACGTCGAGGCGACCGCGGACGCCTTCCGAGAGCAGATGGAACTGCTCTCGTTCATCCCGAACTCCCCGACACTGATGAACGCCGGCGACGAACTCCAGCAGCTCTCGGCCTGCTTCGTCGACTCGCCGGACGACGACATCGACGACATCCACCAGACGGCAAAGGAGGCCGCACAGGTGTTCCAGTCGGGTGGCGGCATGGGCTACGCGTTCTGGCGACTTCGCCCCTACGGCGACGCGGTCGGCTCGACGGGCGGGATCGCCTCCGGGCCGATCACGTTCATGCGGACGTACGATCAGATGTGCGAGACGATCGCCCAGGGCGGCGCGCGGCGCGGCGCACAGATGGGCGTCATGCGGGTGTCTCACCCCGACGTCATCCAGTTCATCCACGCGAAGAACAAGGACGTGTCGCTGGCCGAGACGCTCCGGCTGAACGATCCCGACGACTTCACCCACACCTCCTTCGCCGACGCGCTGGACGAAGCTCGAGAGCTCATCGACGAGGACGGGAAGGTCCCCGAGCACCTCAGAAACGCCGTCGAGGGGCATCTCTCGAACTTCAACATCTCCGTCGGCGTCACCGACGGCTTCATGGAAGCGCTCAAAGCGGGCGAGGAGTTCGTCTTCACCAACCCCCGAACCGAAGAGCCGCACGTCGCCACGCCCGAGACGAAGGAGCTCTACGACATGTTCGGACTCGGAGAGCACGTCGAGGTCGGCGAGGTGCTCGCCGTACCCGCCGAAAAGCTCTGGGAGCACATCCTCGAGGGCGCCCACGAGAACGGCGAACCGGGCGTCGTCTATCTCGAGCGGATCAACAAAGAACACTCCTTCGACGTCGAGAAACACCCTGACCACCGAATCTTGGCGACGAACCCGTGCGGCGAGCAGCCGCTCGAGGAGTACGAGGCGTGTAACCTCGGCCACATCAACCTCTCGACGATCGTCGACCTAGACGCCCCCGACTGGCGGGTCTGGTACGGCGAACACGGCGACGAGTACGACGGGATGGAGGACGCTGTCGACGCCTTCCTCGAGGAAGCGATCGACTTCGAGGAGTTCGACGAACGTATCGAACTTGGGACCCGGTTCCTCGAGAACGTCGTCACGATGTCGGACTTCCCGGTCGAGAAGATCGAACAGAAAGTGCGCGCGATGCGGAAGATCGGCCTCGGCGTGATGGGACTGGCCCAGTTGTACATCCAGCTCGGAATCAGATACGGCAGCGACGAGGGTAACGAGGTCGCCCGACAGGTGATGCGCCACATCAACCACGAGTCGAAGTGGGCCTCCCACGAGCTCGCCGAGGAGCGCGGTGCCTTCGAGGAGTTCGAGAAGAGCAAGTACGCGGATCCGACCGAGTACCGCGAGTGGTTCGAAAAGCAGACCGGGCTCGACGCCGACGAGTGGGCCGACGGCTTCGAGATGCGGAACCACAACACGACGACGATCGCCCCAACGGGCACGACGTCGATGGTCGGCAACACGACCGGCGGCTGTGAGCCGATCTACAACGTCGCCTACTACAAGAACGTCTCCGACGACGTGCAGGGCGACGAGATGCTCGTCGAGTTCGACGATTACTTCCTCCGCGTACTGGAGGAGAACGGCCTCGACGTCGAGGCGGTGAAAGAGGAAGCCCAAGAGCAAATGGCGACCAACCGGTTCGACGGCATCGACGGCCTCTCGACGGTTCCCGACGCGATCGGCGAACTGTTCGTAACGACCGGCGATCTCGTCGCGAAAGATCACGCGGGCGTCCAGGTCGCTTGCCAGGAGGGCGTCGACTCGGCCATCTCGAAGACCGTCAACGCGCCGAACGACTCGACGTTGGAGGACGCCAAGGAGGTCTTCGAGTACATTTACGACCACGGCGGCAAGGGCGTCACCTACTACCGCGACGGCACGCGCTCGAAGCAGGTGCTCACGACGCGCGCGCAGAACGCCGAATTCTCCGACATGGGCGAGGCGGAGGCGGCCGAAGCCATCGTCGAGAACATCCAAGAGATCTTCGGCGGGATCGAAGGATTCCTCGACAGCGATGAGGTCGCGGCAGTCCTCGAGACGGACGTTCGAGAGCTCCTCGACGTCTCGCCGAGACTCGGCAAGAAGCAGGCGCGCCCCGACGTGCTCCACGGCGTCACCCAGCGGATCGACACCGGCTACGGAAAGCTCTACGTCAACATCAACGAGAACCCCGAGAACGGCCGGCCGTTCGAGCTGTTCGCCAACATCGGCAACTCCGGCGGATTCACCGCCTCGTTCACCGAGGCGCTCGCGAAGACGATCTCGACGGCGCTTCGGTCCGGCGTCGATCCCCAAGAGATCGCCGACGAGCTGCAGGGCATCCGCTCGCCGAAGGTCGCGTGGGACAAGGGCGAGCAGATCAACTCGATCCCGGACGCGATCGGGACGGCGATGCGCCGCTACCTCGACGGCGAGGTCGACAAGGCGTATCCACAACAGCAGAATCTCACCGAGATCGCCGACGATGCCGACGTCGAATCCAACGTCGAGACCGAGATGACGCCGCCGGAAACCGACGGCGGCGCGGTGTCGGCGGGCGAGCCGGCACCGTCACCCAACGACGACACCGACACCACCCAGTCGCTCATCGATGCCGGCGAATCGCCGGAGTGTCCCGACTGCGGGAACATGACGCTGTACTACTCGGAGGGCTGCAAGACCTGCGAGAGCTGCGGCTGGTCCGAGTGTTAAATCGGTAGCGATTCGCCGTGACAGAGCTCCGGAGCCCGTCGACGCCCCGGAGGATTTTTGTCCGCCTCAGTCCCCAACGTAGTATGGACGAGGCGTCTCACGGCCGCCCGTGTCCGATGTGCGACACACAGATGTACAAGCGACACTGCAAGTACGTCTGTCCGCAGCACGGGGTCGTAATCGATTGTAGCGATCCGTTCGTGTTCTAGTTAGATCGCCGCATCGTCCGACAGCCGCTCGTAGGCCGGACGCGAGAGCGCCGAGAGGAGCGCGAGCGCGACTGTCGTCCCGATCAGGAGCGGGCTCGCCGACGGTCCGGTGGTCACCAACTGGCCCATAGAAGCGCCGAGCAGGACGGCGGTTCCGACCCACGGCGCTTCGCCGACCGCGGTCCCGAGGACGTACGGGCGGATCGGGACGCCGGCGAGCCCGGCGGCGTACGAAACCGGATCGGTCGGCAGCGGGGCCAACCGGACGGCGACGACCCCGCGGAGATCACCGGTCGTTCGGCGAACAGTCCTCCCGGCGTCGCCGATACGAGCGAGAAGCCCGGCGTCGTGACCGAGGTACCGCGCGAGGAGGTACGGCGGAAACGTCGTCACGACGGCGCCGGCGAGAGCCACCGGGATGGCGGGAGGACCGAACAGGTAGCCGAGAAGGACAGAGAGGGCGCTGATCGGCCACGCGAGCACGGGTCTCGTGATGTAGAGCGCGGCGAGCGCGAACGCGAGCAACGCCGGTCGGTCCGCGAGGAGGTCCATCTTGCCGAGGATCGCCTCCGGCGACGTCGATATCGCCGCGATCGCGGCGATCGCAGCGAGGAGGACGATCCCGAACAGCTGTCGGACGGTCGCGCGATGCACGCTCGGACGATCCGCCTCGGGGGGCAAACCTCTTGTGGTCCCGAGAGGACCCGTAGGCCTATGATGTACCGCCGCATAGCCGACGTGTGTCGACGGACGACCCGGTCGAACTCGGCGTGCAACTGCTCGCTCGACTCGAGCACGCGGAGCTCTCGCTACCGGAGCTGATCGACCGCATCGAAACCGTGAGCACCCACCCGGAGACGACGCGGGCAATCCTCGAAGAGGCGGAACGACGCGGCCACATCAGCCGCGACGGGGAGACGGTGAAACCGGTCTCGGGTCAGTTTCTCAGCTTCGAAAGCGAGGTCGTCACCCGCGGGGGAGAGTTCGAATGTCGCCGGTGTGGGGCGTCGATCTCGACTGGCTACTTTATGAAACTCGAGGCGGGCGAGCACGGGCCGTTCGGATCTTCGTGTATTCGGAAGGTGACTGGGAGGGAATGACAGCGAGTTGGGTTATCGGCCGCGTCGGAGTTCGTCGACGAGCTGTTCGATCAGTTCGCGCTGGGATTCGATGAGTCGGGTCTGTCGGTCGACGCGTTCGGAAAGTTCGTCGACGCGATCGACCAGCGCGTCGAGTTCCGCACTCGGCTCGTTCGCAGTTGGCGCGGACGGCGTCTCCCCCGAGGACGACGCGACCGTCGACCGGAGTGCGCCGTCGCGATCGTCGTCACGGTCGCTGGAGGCAACCGGCCCGGCGTCGGAGGCGGGCGACCATCCCGCGGAGACGAAATCGTCGTCAACCGGGTCCGACCCGGTAGCGACGGCGTCCACGTCGCGATCGGTCTCCATCGAAGGCGACGATTCGCCCGAGGGATCTTCGACGTCCGGATCCGCGAGTTCGGTGCGGAGTTCCTCGATCGATCCGACGTCGTGAAAGCCGAACACCGCGTCTTGGATCACGCGGCGGACGGTCCCCGCGTGTTCGTTGGGGACCTTGACGCGCCGCCGTCGCTCTCGCGTCTCGAGGACGACCTGTGTGGCCACGCTGCCGCGCTCGAAATCGAGGGCGGACAGATCGGCGTACTCGACGGTCTCGAAATCGCCGTCCCAGACCGCGCTACCGACGTGCTCGAAGAGACGCTGATCGGTGACAATGAGGGTCAGCTCGCTGAATCGGAAGATCGCCGCGATGTCCTCGTCGTCGGAGACGACGCCGTTCGTCAGCAGAATGCCCCGCATCATCGACTCGACGACGGAATCCGTGATCTCCGACGGGACGGTGAAACTCGCCTCGCTGTCGATCGTTTCGAGGTGGATCGAGCTCTTTCGGCGTTTCGTCCGGACGGTGATGCGCTCGACAGCGTGATCGAACGTCTCGATGGATTCGTCCTTCAGAAGGCCCTCGGAGCGATAGAGATGGGTCGCGTGGTCGGTCACCGCGATCGTATCGCCCCCGCCGACCTCGATAACGTCAGTGACCGCCGCGTCGTCGACGCTATCCGACAGCAGATCCGGGAAGTCGTGCATACTTGTGCTGTCCTCGCACCGAAGCATAAAATGGGGTGATCGTGCGGGCGGATGACACCCCTAATCGGCAGACGGAGATAGGAAGCTTGAAGGGCGAGAGCGAGCAATCCGAAGATGAGCCCGGGTGGCTTAGCTGGACATAGCGCCGCACTCATAGGGTACGAGGCGGTACCGCGATGTCCTGAGGCGCTGCCTGCGCCTCGTTCCTGGGACATGCGGAGATCGAGGGTTCGGAGCCCTCCCCGGGCATGCTTTTATCGGGACGCATCGGCGCGTAGCCGGTGCGCCGGAGCGATATTGCGCGCCGTGGTGAACGATGACCGGCGGCGGGTACGACATGGACACGAGTTCGTTGAAACCACTTCGAGTTATATTGGTTGGAAGCTTCCAATAGAAGAAACTACATACAGTTACGTCGTCGGCGCGCGTTCCGAAATGTTTTCTGCTGGGGTCGACGCACGATTTAACGACATGTCCAGTGAATCCGATGCGGAGACCGAAACGCAAAACACGGTCCGAGAGCGTCATCGCGAAACCGCCGCCGAAGTATGCCCGTCGAACACCGGCATCTACATCGGCGGCGAGTTCGTACCGGCGGCGGCCGACGAGACCTTCGAGACTATCGATCCGACGACCGGCGAAGTGCTCACAGCGGTCGCTCGCGGGCGAGACGAGGACGTCGACGGGGCGGTCGAGGCCGCGTGGGAGGCGTTCGAGTCGACGTGGGCCGGGTACTCGGCCGGCCGCCGACAGCGAGTGCTGACCGACATCGCGGACGCGATCGAGGCCCGCACCGAGGAACTCGCCCAGTTGGAGACGCTCGACAACGGCAAGCCCGTCTCCGAGGCTACGATCGACGTCCGAGGCGCGGCCGAGCAGTTCCGGTACTTCGCGGGGATCGTCCGGGAGAATCCGGGCGAGACGATGAACGGCGGCTCGCGGTACGGTCAGGTGGTCAAGGAGCCCTACGGCGTCGTCGGGCAGATCATCCCGTGGAACTTCCCGCTCATGATGGCCGCTTGGAAGCTCGCGCCCGCGCTGGCGGCGGGGAACTGTTCGGTCCTCAAACCGGCCGAACAGACGCCCCTGTCGGCGCTTCGGCTTGCCGAACTGATCGACGACATCGTTCCCGACGGCGTCGTCAACGTCGTCCCCGGTTATGGCGAGGAGGCGGGGGCGGCGGTGAGTGGACACCCGGACGTCCGGAAGCTCGCCTTTACCGGCTCCACGGCGGTCGGCAAGCAGGTGATGAAGCGCGCCGCAGACACCGTGACGGACGTGACGTTGGAGCTCGGCGGCAAGAGCCCGGTCGTCGTGTTCCCGGACGTGGACGTCGACAGGGCGGTGTCGCTCGTCTCGACGGCGATCTTCTATAACACGGGCGAGTGCTGCGAGGCCGGCTCCCGGCTCTTCGTACACGAAAGGATCGCCGACGGCGTGCTCGATGGACTCGTCGAATCGGTCGACGACATGACGATCGGAGACCCGTTGCGCGAGGAGACCGACCTCGGTCCGAAGGTGTCACGCGAACAGGTCGGCCGGACGCTCGACTATCTGACGCGAGCCCGAGAGGAGGGCGGCGAGTTCCTCACGGGCGGCGGGCAGCCAGACGACGGGGCGCTTTCGGAGGGGTGCTACGTCGAACCCACGCTCATCGACGCGCTCGATCACGGCTCGACGGCCGCCCAAGAGGAGATCTTCGGCCCCGTCCTCACGGTGTTCCGGTGGGAGGAGTACGACGAGATGATCCGGCTGGCGAACGACGTCGAGTACGGACTGGCCGGCGGCGTCATCACGGACGACATCACCAAGGCGAATCGGACGGCTCGCGATATCGAGGCCGGATACATCTGGATCAACAGCTACCACGATCTCATCCCGGGGCTCCCGTTCGGCGGATACAAACAGTCCGGGATCGGTCGCGAACTCGGCGCGGAGACGCTCGACCATTATCAGCAGACGAAGACTATCAATCTCTCGCTTCGATAGAGAATTCCTCTGGATTGCCGAAGGGATCCATGCACTCCCTCCACGAGGAACCGAGCGCCGCCGCCGAAGAACGGGCCGCATACGTGCCGGCAGACGACGATAGCCCATCTCGATTCGCGGGCGCTGCGGTCGCGCTCTCCTCGGATCAATCAATGATGATTAAATGACATATTTATAAATTCTATCGGAGATAGTGGCAAGGATTTATTACGAATCGGATTTCTAGGCGACACGAAAATTATTGAATTATTGATAAGTTATAAGTGCGTGGCGCTCCTATGACCGACTGCAATGAGCACCCAAAAAGAGACCCAACAGAAAGCGGGCACCGTCGAAGAGAACGCGCTGCGACTCGACACCGAGAAGGCCGAACAGATCGTCGACGCGCTGAACACAGACCTCGCCGACGCTTACGTCTTGTACCACCAGCTACACAAACACCACTGGAACGTCGAGGGCGCGGAGTTCCTCGAGATCCACCGGTTCCTCCAGGAGGTGTACGAGGACGTCGAGGACGCGGCCGACGAACTCGCGGAACGGCTCCAAGCGCTGGGCGGGGTTCCGCACGCCAGCATGACGACGCTCGCCGAAAACGCGACGGTCGAAGCCGAGGACGAGGACGTCTACGACGTCCGCACCTCCCTCGAGAACGACCTCGAGATGATGGGCGATATGATCGAGAGCTACCGTCAACACATCGAACTCGCCGACGGACTCGGCGATTACTCGACGGGCGAGATGCTCCGCGAACAGCTCGAAACGATCGAAGAACACGCCCACCACATCGAACACTACCTCGAGGACGACACGCTCGTCCTCGAATCCGCGACAAGCTGAGGTGACGTTCGAATCTACCTGACGTCGGGTGCCGTCTCGTCGGTCCGTCCCGGCAGTTCGAGTTCTATTTCAAGTTCCGGTTCGTCGACGCCCTCGAAGTCTATCTCGAGTTCGATCGGCTCGCCGAACGCGAAGGGCAGTTCCCACTCGTCGGTGACGAGTCGGAGTTCGTCGCCGTCGCGGAGCTGTTCGCCCAGTCGGATGAGGAACTCACCGGCTTCGCGCGCGTCCAGTCGGTACTCCGTTTCGAAGTTTCGACCCTCGCGAATCACCGTGCGATCGGTATCGACTTCGGGTGACTCTGGCTCCTCCGTCGTGTCGGGCGTATCGGACATGGGGTTATCGGCGTACGTCGACGGTGAGGTCGCTTGCGATCCATCCGTCGGTGTTTCCGGACTCGATGAACACCGACTTCTCGGGACAGCTCTCACAGCGGGTGATGTCGGGACAGCGATCGGACGTCGAGCCGGTCGTCCGCTCCGATCGGCGTCGAGTGCTGGCGGCCATTACTGCCATTTAGGCGTGCCTAAAACAAAAAGGATGCGGTTCGGCACAACTGCGTCAGCATCACACATTGCGGTCGATGTTCGGATCGGCGTGGATGGAGAACGGAGCCGCTTTCAGAACGGCATCAGTTCCCGCGGACGGATCGAGCAGCGATACGGCGAGCCTGTCGGCGATCTCCGGGCTGACGTGCCCCGTAACCGCCAACGTCTCGCGGTGGGGAGCTTCGAGCTCCAGCACGTCTCGAAAGAGCCGCACGAACGTCGCGTACGTGTTAGCCAGCTTCGCGGCCGTCTCACGTCCCTCCTCGGTGAGCGCCGCCCCGCGTACGGCTCGTAGGTGAGCAGTCCGCGGGATTCGAGGCGCTGTACCATCTCCGTGGTCGCCGATGGTGGCTTCCCGACCGCATCCGCGATCCGACTCCCTCGTCGGCGAGGGTCTCGATTCATCGCCGGAGTGGTTCGAGCGTCGTGCCCCTCATTCTCGATCGGTCGTCGCAGTTTCGGCGCTCAGCGCCTGACCCACCGGCCGATCGGCTGTTCGGCGGTGATATCGAAGATCTCGAACCGACTGGCATGGGCTACGATCCAGACGACGCGGCCCCGTGGTCGTGGAATCTGAAAGCTGACCTGTTCGTTGATGACCTGGAGTGATCGGAGCTGCTGGACCCGTTGCGGTCACACGGTCCCGAATCCTAACCTCACGATTCGTTATCGCAGACCAGGCTCAGCGTCCGAATCAAATCGTGAGTTACTCCGGCTAAATATATATGTATGGGATAATCTTTGAGCAGCGCAGTTAGAACTAGCCAGTATGTAATAACACTACCTGGCCTCTGGCTGCGGGTGAAAAAATGAATCTTAAAAAGCTATTCGATACAAACGACGATCGAGCAGTTTCTCCTGTCATAGGAGTCATACTCATGGTCGCTATCACCGTGATTCTTGCAGCCGTGATCGGGACCTTCGTGCTCAATCTCGGCGATAGCGTTGATTCCGAAGTCCAAGCAGGAGCATCTATTGAAGGCGATGAAACGTCAAATGTGACCGTGACGTACACAAGTGAGGGAACGTCCGAGAAACTAAATATTACTAATGGAACACATGTGGGGACTATCGAAAATGTCGGTGGCTCAGTGAGTCTTAATAGCAGTGCTGATGGAGCTGGTGATTATTCAGTTGTCGCGGTTGCCGAAGACGGAAAAGAAACTGTCGTACGAACATTTACATTAGCTGAATCATAGGAACAGCCGTCTAAACGGTAATGCGAGTTCATTTTTTATGAAGCAAATTGGCCAACAACTTGCTCGGGTATATAACGCAAAGGAACCCTTCGGAGAGTAGCCGCCCTCCTTCTTGCCCATTTTGCGCCGTCGATGGATCCATACCGTTAGCGATTGACTCTGGTTGACCGCAAGAGGGCGGCGGGCCGTAGTCGATCAGGGGTTCAGATCCGTTCTGAGATCCCGGTAGTACCCTTATAAGGGGAATTGCACACGGCTCCGCAGTATGGTGGTTTTCGAGGTCGAAGACCGAGAAGTGGGGACGGAGGGATTTGAACCCCCGGTCTACTGATATCTCCGGTATGCGCCTCGGATCTCCAGAGGGTCGTCAACGCGGAGCGATGATCAGTCGTCCGCTCGGTATATCAGTCTGGAGTCTCGTCACCGGGCGCGTGGCCTCTGGAGTCAGTCGCCATCCCTGGCTTGGCCACGTCCCCTCGATGCATCGTACCTCCGGTTTGGGTAAAGGGGTTTCGATTCGCGGTACCGAAGGCCGTCGCGACCGCTCGCCGAGAACGGCGTGGTGAGAAAGCCCCGCGGCAGATATATGTTATTAATCAACGAAGTTCGAGGCGGCATGTACACGATCGTAGCCGGGGGCGATCAGCACCGAGATCGGGCGTCAAGCAGGTGCGCTCGGTGCTGGAAGATGCCGGATTTGACGTGATTTTTGAGGAGTTCAGCCACGAGGATCCGGTCGAGGGCGTCCTCCGACTCACGGACGAGTACGGTGCCGATCTGCTCGTCGTGGCCGGTCGAAAACGGTCACCGACGCGGGAATCCCTGTTCGGAAGCGTCAGCCAGCAGGTCATGCCGGACACGGATCTGCCGGTGTTAGTCCGTGACCCGGGGTGAAGTCGTCGCCCACGGACTCCGTGCTGCCCTCGCGGCGCGGTTCGGATGTTCTTTTCAGTCGGACTACCGATCGGTGTCGCGCCACTCGCAGTCCTGGCACTTGTATCCCGTGACGAACTCCGTGACGCTCGGCATGTAGCCCACCGAGAGCACGTTGCCGCCGCACTCGGGGCACTCTCGGTCGGCGTCCTCGATCGCCTCGGCGTCCATCACTCGCTCGCCCTCGATCAGTTCGGCGAGCTTTTCCGGAGTCACCATACGTCCCTCGACGACGCGATTGTCGGCCATGGCCGTACACCCGCGCCGGAGGGTCCTAAGCCTGACCGTTGCGGCCGGGACGTGCGGACGGTCCACCTCAGCTGTCGGGGCTGTAGTTCGGCGCTTCGTCGGTGATCACGACGTCGTGGGCGTGGCTTTCGGTCTGTCCCGCCGAGGAGACGCGGACGAACTCGCTTCGCGCTTTGAACTCCGGGATCGTCGCCGCGCCGACGTAGCCCATCCCCGACTGCATGCCGCCGACGAGTTGGTGGAGTTCGGAGGCGAGCGGCCCCTTGTACGGGGTCGCGGCCTCGACGCCCTCGGGGACGAACTCCTCGTCTTCGCTCTCCTCTTTTAGGTAGCGATCGCCGCCGCCGTCGTTCATCGCGCCGACGGATCCCATCCCGCGGTACTGCTTGTATCGCTTGCCGTTCATCGTGATGACGCGGCCGGGAGCCTCGTCGGTGCCGGCGAAGTACGAGCCGAGCATGACCGCGTCCGCGCCCGCGGCGATCGCCTTGATCGCGTCGCCGGAGTACCGAATACCACCGTCAGCGATGACCGGCACGTCGTGTCGAGCGGCGACATCCGCGACCTCCGAGACGGCCGTGATCTGGGGCATGCCGGAGCCGGAGACGATCCGCGTCGTACAGATCGAGCCGGGGCCGATGCCGACCTTGATCCCGTCGGCGAAGTCGACGATCGCCTCGGCGGCTTCGCGCGTGCCGACGTTGCCGACGACCACGTCGGCGTCGATCTCGGCTTTGATGTCGCGGGCGGAGTCGATAACGTTGAGATTGTGCGCGTGCGCACAGTCGATGAACACCACGTCTGCGCCGGCGTCGTCCGCCGCTCTGGCGCGGTCGCGTTCGAACGGCCCCACGGCGACGCCGGCCACCAACGCTCCGTCCTCGTCGCGGGCGGCGTTGTCGTGCTCTCTGCGCGCGAGGACGCCGGCCATCGTGACGAGCCCCGTCAATCGGTTCCCCTCGTCGACGATCGGAACGCGCTCGATCTTATGTTCGTACATCAGCTCGAGCGCCTCGCGCGGCGTCACATCCTCGCTCGCGGTGACGACCTCGTCGGTCATCGCCTCGCGGACGGCATCGTACTCGCCGACCTCGAGGTACGGCCGGATGTCCGTGCCGGAGATGATCCCGAGGACGACGTCGTCCTCGTCGACGACGGGCGCCCCGGAGACGCCCTCGCGCTCCATCATCGCGTCGACCTCACGAACCGTCTGCTCGGGGGATGCCGTGACGACATCGCGGATGATGAGCTCGTCGGCGCGCTTGATTCGCTCGACGTGTGCCGCGGTCTCCTCGACGGTCATGTTCCGGTGGAGGACGCCGAGGCCGCCCTCGCGGGCCATCTCGATCGCGAGAACGGCCTCGGTGACGGTGTCCATCGCCGCCGATAGGACCGGGAGGTTCAGCGAGACGTTCGTCGACACGCGGGTTGCCATGTCGGCGTCGTCCGGTTCGACGCGGCTCTCTTTCGGTCTGAGCAATACATCGTCGAACGTCAGCGCCTCGGATACGCGGAGTTTTTCGGAGAAGGGTTCGTCGCTCGCCATGTAAACCGTCGGAATCCCCGGCCCAAAAGCGTTGCGAGAGCACGACTCCGTGATGGTCGCCGGCACGGCTCGCGGGCTCAGCGCGGCCGTCCCCGTCTCGCCGGTCGGATCTCGACGGCAACGTCCAGAGACATACATTACTCGACGCTTCTGCGCATTCGTAGCTAGCCGCGAGATTTTACGCCCCGATCGTCAACATCCTTGCGAAATGAGCCACCGATCGTCAGCCGTATGCGGACGATGACCACACAACATTTATTATAGTCTCGGACAGACCAATAGATATGGACTCCGCAAGTCCCATCGCACAGCGCATCGCCGGCGAGCACGCCCTCGACACCGGCATTACATTTACAGTTGCGATGCGGACGAAAAACGCGGAGAATACCCTCAAATCGTTCGAATCCGGATGCCGCCCGGGGGGGTATCGCCATCGTCACCACCGCTCCTACGGTGAGGGACCGCTGGCCTGACGGATGAGCACGTCCAGACACCCGGTCGCACTCCGCTTAGAGCGACGCGTCGGCGAGGGCACTCGGCTCCTCGCCACCGTCATGGCGCTGCCGCTCTTGGACGGCATCTTCGCGGCGCTCGTCCTCGCGGGTGCGATCTCGTCGATTCTCGGCATGATCGAGATCGGGCTGTTGATCTTCGGCGGGAGCGCCACGCTCGCCGTCGTCCTCGCCGAGATGGAGGGCAGCCGCCGCGACCGCGCCCGCAACGTCCTGTTGGTCGGGGCGATCGTCGTCCCGCTCGCGGCGGTGCAGGCCGCCATCGCGCCGACTATCGAGTCGATGCTGGCGATGGAGATCTTCGAGCGCTTCGCTGCCCTGGTCATCCTCGCGATCGCCGCCAAGACCGCGAGCGCAACTGTCGGCGAGTACCTGCCGAGCCCCGGCGTGGTCATCGGCCTCGGACTGATCGCTAGCTTCCGGCCGAACGGCTTCGAGATCGCGCTCATCTCCGAGCCGGTGTACGTCCTCTACGGGACGGGCGCCGCGATGATCGGCGTCGGCTTCGCGCTCTCGGTCGCCCTCTTGGGCCCGTGGCTGCGCGGCAACGTCGACATCGACCGCTTCCGCTTCGGCAGCGCCGTCGCGCTCGGCGTCCTGCCGCTGACCATCCTCGAGGTCGGCCCGATCACGGGCGAGGAGCCGCTGGCGCTCATCGTCCTCGCGTTGACCGCCCTGTTGGCGTTCAACCCCGAGGGCGCGATCGACGTCAGCGGCCCGGTGTCCGATCCCGACGCCTCGGCGGCAGCGACCGACGGCGGTCCCGACGCCGACGACGAGGAACTCCTCGACGAGGAGGTCGGACCCAACGAGGAGTCCGAGCGCGGCTCCCCCGGCGTCTCCGACGGAGACCGCGCTCCGTGGCTCTGAGGCGAACTATCGTCACGGCGTGCGGAGCTGCCCGTCCACATCGCCGACTGGAACTGCCGGTCCAACAGTCGACATGATCGGCGTCACTCGGAACGAGCGACGACGCGAAGCCTGTAGTTTAAGCCGTCGCCCACCTACTGCGTCGTATGTTCCAGCCGGCCGCCCCGTTGCTCGCGGCCGCCGAATGGCTGTTCGGAACGTTCGGCCCGTTTCTCATTCCGGCGACGCTGTTCGCGTTGGGACTCGTCGGGTATTTGCTCCTCTACGCGCTCGAGCGATCTCGGACGGATGATTGGTTCGTCGAGGACGATTGACATCCTCCCCGCCCTGAAGGGCGAAGATTCCACGAAGTGGATATTCAGGTTGCGCGTTTCCTCGGGGTTCAAGTACGCTTTCGCGTGACCCGTCGAAGGTTGCCACCGAGTTGTGACCAACGATGTGCGTTTCAGTGCGTGTAGCCCTGTCAATGGGGCCTTCCTCCCCGCATACAGCGGGCGTCAGCGACGGATGGCTATTCAACCAGCGAGGTAGCACGGTTCGCCTCACCCAAAGTGTTAGGCCGTGCATGGTTCACCCTCCCGTTGTGCGATATTCTCCGACGCGTTCAGGTCGGCGTGGCGTCCACGGTTACACTCCGAAC